>PBCF01000002.1 GCA_002716945.1 Gammaproteobacteria bacterium
TAATGAATCTGGAAAGGGATATCATTTTGAAAATAAGATAGTTGGTGGTGTTATCCCGAGGGAATATATTCCTTCAGTAGATAAAGGTATGCAAGAAGCGCTTAAAAATGGGGTAATTGCTGGATATCCTATTGAGGATGTGCGTACTGAATTGGTGTTTGGTAGTTATCATGATGTTGATTCATCTGAGATGGCATTTAAAATTGCTGGCTCAATGGCAATTCAGGAGGCTTGCAGAAAAGCTTCGCCAAAATTAATGGAGCCAATTATGAGGGTGGAAGTTATAGTCCCTGACGAATATTTAGGTGACGTGATAGGGGATTTAAACTCTCGACGAGGTAAAATAGAAGGGATGGAACAACGCAAAGAAGCTCAAGTAGTAGCTGCCTTTGTTCCGCTAAGCAGTATGTTTGGCTATGTAACGGATTTACGTTCAATTACTCAAGGACGTACAGTATTCCATATGGAATTTGCAAAGTACCAGCAAGTACCATCTAGTGTTGAAGAGGAAATCTTAGAAAAATATCATGGAAAAGTATCATAGTTTAAATATACGGAGTTGAGCAATGGCCAAGGAAAAATTTGAAAGAACAAAACCTCATGTAAATATTGGTACCATAGGTCATGTTGATCATGGAAAAACCACTCTTACCGCAGCAATTACCACAGTTCAAGCTGCACGTGGTTTAGCTGAAGTAATGGCTTTTGATAATATAGATAATGCCCCGGAGGAGAGAGAGCGCGGGATAACGATTCAAACTGCCCATGTAGAGTATGAAACAGAAAATCGTCATTATGCTCATGTAGATTGTCCTGGTCATGCTGATTATATTAAAAATATGATTACTGGTGCAGCTCAGATGGATGGTGCGGTCTTAGTTGTTTCTGCGGCTGATGGTCCAATGCCTCAGACTCGAGAGCATGTATTGCTTGCGAAGCAAGTAAACGTTCCTTCTATTGTTGTTTTTATGAATAAGGTTGATCAAGTTGATGATGAAGAATTGTTAGAGTTGGTAGAAATGGAACTTCGTGATTTATTAAATGAATATGAATTCCCAGGAGATGATACGCCGATTATCAAGGGTTCTGCTTTAAATGCTTTGAATTCACCTAGTGATGATTCTGCTAATAAGTGCATTGTCGAATTAATGGAGGCTTGTGATAGTTTTATTCCTGAGCCGGAACGCGATGTGGATAAGCCGTTTCTTATGCCTGTAGAGGATGTATTTTCAATTACTGGGCGCGGTACAGTAGGGACAGGTCGTATAGAAAGAGGGATTATAAAAGTGGGTGATGAAATATCGATTTTAGGTATGGGTGCTGATAGTAAGACAACAGTTACGGGTGTTGAAATGTTTAGAAAGCTTTTGGATGAAGGGCAGGCGGGTGATAATGCGGGTCTTTTATTACGTGGTGTAGACAAAGAAGATTTAAGTCGTGGTATGGTGCTTGCAGCTCCAGGTTCAATTACTCCTCACACTAAATTTAAAGCAAGTGTATATGTGCTGAAAAAAGAAGAAGGTGGGCGTCATACTCCATTTTTTAATGGCTATCGTCCGCAATTTTATTTTAGGACTACCGATGTAACTGGCGCAATTCAGCTTCCTAAGGATGTTGAAATGGTTATGCCGGGAGACAATGTCAAAATGTCTGTTGAACTTATTACGCCAATTGCAATGGAAGAGAAATTGAAATTTGCGATTCGCGAAGGTGGTAAAACGGTTGGTGCCGGCGTTGTTACAAAAATTTTATAGAGTAAATAGCTATCATCTGAATTATTTTAGATTGATAGGCTAGTAGCTCAATTGGTAGAGCGACGGTCTCCAAAACCGTAGGTTGGGGGTTCGAGTCCCTCCTGGCCTGAAGTAGTGTAGGTAGGAAAGTTAACATGGCTGAAGCAAAACAAATTGATAGCAATATGCCGTTAATGTTTTTATCCATTGCATTGATCATTGGAAGCATCGTAGCGTTTTATTATTTTTCTGAAATCAGGCTTTTTTATAGAGTTTTGGGTGTAATAGGAACTATAATAGTGTCAACTTTTATTATATATCAGACTGCTTTTGGTAAAATGGCCTATACGTATGTTGTAGAATCAAAAATCGAATTAAAAAAAGTAACCTGGCCAACAAAACAGGAAACAACACAAACAACTCTAGGTGTTATATTTATAGTAATTATTATTGGTGTTTTATTGTGGTTATTAGATATGTTATTAGGCTGGGCAATAGGAACATTATACGGAGTAACATAGAATGGGAATGAAATGGTATGTATTACAATCTTTTTCTGGTTATGAAAAAAAAGTAAAATCATCTCTTGAGGATAGAATCAAGAGAAGTGGATTCGATAAACTTTTTGAAGAAATACTAGTACCTACAGAAGAAGTCCTTGAAATAAAAGATGACAAACAAAAAAGAACTGAAAGAAAATATTTCCCTGGCTATGTAATGATAAAAATGGAACTTAATGATGATACTTGGCACTTAGTTAGAAATACTCCAAAAGTATTAGGTTTTGTAGGTGGCAGTGGTGACAGACCTATACCATTAGCACAATCTGAAGCGGATAATCTAAAAAGATCGATGAAAGAAGGAGTAGACAGTCCGAAACCTAAAGTTATGTTTGAACCAGGTGAAATTGTACGGATCACGGATGGTCCATTTAATGATTTCAATGGCGAGGTTGAAAAAGTTGATTTTGAGAAAAATAGATTAAGGGTCGCGGTATTAGTTTTTGGGAAGAAAACACCTATAGAATTATCATTAACACAAGTTGAGAAAGGATAATAAATGGCTAAAGAATTAACAACACAAGTAAAACTTCAAGTTCCTGCTGGTAGTGCAAATCCAGCACCACCAATAGGCCCAGCTTTAGGACAACATGGACTTAACATTCAAGATTTTTGTAAACAATTTAATGACAGAACTAAAGATGTAGAAAAAGGCTTAGCTTTACCTGTTGTTATTAATGTTTATAAGGATCGATCTTTCGATTTTATTATCAAATCGACACCAGCAGCTGTTCTTCTAAAAAAAGCTGCTGGAATCAAAAAAGGAAGTGCAACACCTCAAAGTGATAAGGTTGGCAAAGTGACAATGAAACAATTGGAAGAAATTGTTAAACAAAAAGAAGGTGATTTGAATGCAACAGAAATGCAAGAAGCGGTCAAAATAATTGCTGGTACAGCTAGAAGCATGGGTATAGAGGTTGAAAATAAATGACTCTCTCAAAAAGACAAAAACAAATATCAGATAAAATTGACTTAACCAAAGTTTATACTTTAAATGATGCCGTGGATGTTATAAAAAGCATGCCAAAATTAAAATTTAATGAGTCAATTGATATCAGCATTAATTTAGGTATTGATCCAAAAAATTCAGAGCAAAATGTTCGTGGAGCATCATCACTTCCTCATGGAATAGGAAAGGAAGTAAAAGTTGTTGTATTTGCAGATGGAGATGATGCATCTACTGCCAAAAAAGCTGGAGCAGATAAAGTTGGATTTGAGGATTTAATTGAATCTATAAAAAAAAATAAAGATTTGGATGCTGATATTGTTATATCTACTCCTGATTGCATGAAATCACTTGGACAATTAGGAAGAATTTTGGGACCAAAAAGCCTAATGCCAAATCCGAAAGAAGGGACAGTTACAAAGAATATTGAAAAAGCTGTTAAAGATGCCAAAAAAGGCCAAATAAGATATAAAATTGATAAGGCCGGCATAATTCATACTACCATTGGAAAAGTAGACTTTGACTCAAAAAAGTTAGTCGAGAACATTGATACGCTTATTAATGACCTAAATAAAGCTAAACCAGCTTCTGCTAAGGGAAAATATATGAAAAATATTACATTATCCTCTACTATGGGGCCTGGAATTAGGGTAGACTTATCCACAGTTGAAAGGAGCAGCTAATCATGGCGTTGAATCTAGAAGCAAAAAAAGAGTTGGTTAATGAAGTTTCAGACGTACTTGGCAAAGCTGAAACCATAGTAACTGCTGACTATAGAGGATTAACTGCAAACCAGCTAAATGAGTTTAGAAAGATTTCTAAAAAATCTGACATATATGTAAAAGTTGTTAAAAACAATATGTTGAAAATGGCACTAAAGAAGTCTGAGTTCTCTATTTTAGGAGAAAAAGTAGTTGGCCCTCAGATATTAGCTGTATCTAGGGAAAATCCTGGGGAATTTGCAAAAATCATTAAAAAATTCATTGATAGTAATGATAATATTGAGATAAAATCTCTAGCTTATAAAGGCAACGAATTAGATGTTTCAGAGATTAAAAAACTAGCATCATTACCAACATATGAAGAAGCTATAGCGAGATTATTGTCTGTAATGCAAGCACCTATACAAAAACTATTAACAACTTTAGATGCAATACCAACTAAAATAGTGAGAACTTTAGATGCTTTAAAAGAGTCAAAGAATTAATATTAAGATGGGAGTTAAAAAATGGCAGCTGTGAAAAAAGAAGAAATATTAGAAACAATTTCTAAGATGTCTGTAATGGAGGTAGTTGATTTAATTTCAGAAATGGAAGAAAAATTTGGAGTTAAAGCGGCAGCACCAGTCGCTGCAGTGGCAGCGCCAGCTCAAGCTGGTGGTGAAGCAGCAGATGCTGCTGAAGAAAAATCATCTTTTGATATTTCTTTAGCTAGTGTTGGTGATAAGAAAATTGATGTGATTAAAGCTGTAAGAGCAGTCACAGGTTTAGGTTTAAAAGAAGCGAAGGATAAAGTAGAAGGAGCACCATGTGTTTTGAAAGAGGGAGTCAAGAAGGAAGAGGCTGACGATTTCAAAAAACAATTAGAAGCAGCTGGTGCGACTGTTGAACTTAAGTAAGTATTTTGACACGTTATTATTTAAATTGGTAAATACCAAAAGGTTGATTTGGTTATGAAGTATTCTTTTACTGAAAAAAAGAGAATAAGAAAAGACTTTGGCAAGCTAAGCGATATACTTAATATTCCTAATTTAATACAACTTCAAGTTTCTTCATATAATGCGTTCTTAGGAAGAAATGATGATGGAAAAATTAATAACGCAGAGTCTGGTCTCAATAATGTATTTGAATCTGTGTTTCCAATATATGATTATTCTGAAAATTGCAAACTTGAATATACATCCTACACATTAGGTAATGAGGAATACACTGAAGAAGAATGTAGAATAACTGGCAAAAGTTATTCTGTTCCATTAAAAGTTGATTTAAAACTCCATGTAAATATTGATAGAAAGAATTCTACTGAACCTATGGAAATACGTGAAAACGCAAGTGTTTTTTTAGGCGATCTTCCTTTAATGACAAAATATGGAACATTTATAATAAATGGAACAGAAAGAGTAGTTGTTTCACAATTGCATCGTTCACCTGGTGTATTTTTTGATCATGACAGAGGGAAAACACATGCATCGGGTAAATTACTTTTCAACGCCAGAGTTATTCCCTACCGTGGTTCGTGGTTAGATTTTGAGTTTGATCAAAAAGATATAATATTTGCTAGAATTGATAGAAGAAGGAAAATTGCATCTACTATAATTTTACGAGCATTAGGGTTAAATACAAAACAAATTATAAATATCTTTTATACAAAGAACGAAGTCACATTATCTAAAAACCAATTTATGCTACGTCAAAATCTTGCAGATTTAAAAGGTAGAATTGCAGAATTTGATATTAAGGATCAAAAAAAGAAAATAATCGTTGGTAAAAGCAAAAGAATTAACATTAGACATATTGAATTGGCAAAAAAATCAAAAATGAAAAGTTTTGCAATTCCATCAGAATATCTGCTGGGAAAAAGAGTTGGAGAGGATATTAAAATATCTCTTAATAAAACAAAACTTAATATAGACGACGTAGCAGCAGAAGATATTGTAGATAAAAAGACTGGTGAAGAAATTGTAATAACTGGGAAAACAATCGATAAGAAAATTTTGGAACAAATAAAAGCATCAGATGTGTCTTCAGTCAAAGTTTTTTTACTTCGTTGCAATCAATTAATTGATAGAGACACTATTGATTATATTATAGAGAAAAAAATAAATAAATTTGAAATTTTATATACTAATGATTTGGACAAAGGACCATGGATTTGTAATACAATTGACGAAGAATATAAAACGCTAGATGGAAAAACTACTCAGAACAAAGCTTTAGAAGAAATTTATCGAATGATGAGACCTGGCGAGCCACCAACTAAAGAAGCTGCAACACAATTATTTAACAACCTATTTCAATCACAAGATAGATATGATTTATCTTCAGTAGGAAGAATGAAGTTTAACACTAGAGTTGGCCGAACTAGCAAAGATGGCAAAGGTACATTATCTGAAACAGATATAATTGATGTTTTGAAAACTTTAATTGACATAAGAAATGGCTCTGACTCAGTTGATGATATAGATCATCTAGGTAATAGGCGGGTTAAATCGGTTGGCGAAATGGTGGAAAATCAATTCAGAATTGGATTGGTTAGAGTGGAAAAAGCTGTCAAAGAGAGACTTAGTGCTATGGAAATAGCAGATAAGCTTCAACCCAAAGATATTGTAAATTCAAAACCTATAACAGCAACTTTGAAAGAGTTTTTTGGTACAAGCCAACTATCACAGTTTATGGATCAAAACAATCCGCTTGCAGAAATAACGCATAAAAGACGTATATCTGCTCTTGGCCCAGGCGGATTAACTAGAGAAAGAGCTGGATTTGAGGTTAGAGATGTACATCCAACACACTATGGTAGGGTTTGTCCAATAGAAACCCCAGAAGGACCAAACATTGGTTTGATTAATTCTTTGGCCACATATTCAAGAACGAACTTATATGGATTTTTAGAAACTCCTTACAGAGAAGTAGTTAAAGGAAAGGTGATGAAAAATAAAATTAAATGGCTATCAGCAATAGAAGAAAGCAAATATGTTATAGCTCAAGCAAATACAAAACTAGATAAAAATAATAAAATTACTACGGAATTAGTTTCATGTAGACATGAGAATGAATTTACAATTTCAAATCCAGATAAAGTTGAATTAATGGATGTATCACCTAAGCAAGTCGTATCAGTTGCAGCTGCATTAATCCCATTTTTAGAACATGATGATGCTAATAGAGCTCTTATGGGTTCTAATATGCAAAGACAGGCTGTACCAATATTAAAACCAGAAAAACCACTCGTTGGAACTGGTATTGAAAAAACCGTTGCAATAGACTCTGGCGCATCTTTTGTGTGTCGAAGAGGTGGGGTTGTAGATTACGTCGATGCTTCAAGAATTGTTGTAAACGTAAATGACAATGAAGTAGCTTCTACAAAAGATGATACAGGTGTAGATATATATTCTCTAACTAAATATACAAGAACAAATCAAAACACATGTATTAATCAAAGGCCATTAGTTAAATCAGGAGATATAATTGAGAAAGGAGATGTCATCGCTGACGGCCCTTCAACAGACTTAGGGGAACTAGCTTTAGGACAGAATTTATTGATAGCGTTTATGCCATGGAATGGTTATAACTTTGAAGATTCTATATTAGTATCAGAAAGAGTTGTGCAGGAAGATAAATTTACATCAATTCATATTGAAGAATTGGAATGTATAGCTAGAGATACAAAACTTGGTTCAGAGGAAATAACATCCGACATTCCTAATGTTAGTGAAAACCTTCTCAATAAACTCGATGATTCAGGAATAGTCTATGTTGGTGCAGAAGTTAGATCAGGAGATATTTTAGTTGGAAAAGTAACCCCAAAAGGAGAAAGTCAATTAACACCAGAAGAAAAATTATTAAGAGCAATATTTGGAGAGAAAGCTTCAGATGTGAAAGATACTTCTTTAAAAGTCCCATCTGGAATGGATGGAACAGTTATAGATGTTAGAGTATTTACTCGTGAAGGCGTAGATAAAGATAAAAGAGCACTTGATATACAAGATTCTTCAATAAGTGATGCTAGAAAAAATTTGGAGGATGAGCTTAGAATAAATCAGGGTAATATTTATTTGAGAACACGTAAATTATTATTGAATAAAACTGTATCGAAAGGATTTGATAGCATTAAAGCTGGATCAAAGATAACGCAAAGTGTTTTAGATTCTATTTCTGATGAACATCTTTTTAAAGTTCAATTAAAAAATGAATCAGCAAATATAAATTTAGCTAATTTACTAGTACAGTTAGATAAACTTCAATCAAAATTCAATGAAGATTTAGAACGAATTACATTAAAAATCTCTGCACCAGATGATCTTGGACCGGGCATTCAGAAAAAAGTTAAAGTTTATTTGGCGGTGAAGAGAACATTACAACCTGGCGATAAAATGGCTGGTAGGCATGGAAACAAAGGAGTTATATCTCAAATAGTACCTGTTGAAGATATGCCTCATACAGAAGACGGAATACCTGTTGATATTGTTTTAAATCCGCTTGGAGTTCCATCTAGGATGAATGTAGGACAAGTATTGGAAACTCATTTAGGTTGGGCCGCAAAAGGAATAGGATTAAAAATTGGAAATATGCTTGAAAATAATGAACAATCAAAAAAATTGAGAACTTTCTTAAGCAAAGTCTACAGCACATGTCCAGGCCATAATAAATATGATTTAAAATCATTCACGGATGATGAAATACGCACACTATCTCATAATTTAAAAGAAGGTGTGCCCATGGCTACCCCAGTTTTTGATGGAGCATCAGAAATTGAAATTAAAACCATGCTTGAATTAGCAGAATTACCATCAAGTGGACAAGCGGTGTTGATAGATGGAAGAACGGGAGAAAAGTTTGAACGTCCTGTTACCATTGGATATATGTATATAATCAAACTTAATCATCTTGTTGATGATAAGATGCACGCACGTTCTACTGGACCTTACAGTCTTGTTACGCAACAACCATTAGGCGGTAAGGCTCAATTTGGAGGACAGAGATTTGGCGAAATGGAAGTATGGGCATTACAAGCATATGGCGCGGCTAGTGTTTTACAAGAAATGCTGACGGTAAAATCTGACGACATAATGGGGAGAAATAGAGTTTATAAAAATATTGTAGATGGAGATTATTCTACTGACTCTCATGTACCTGAATCGTTCAATGTTTTGCTGAAAGAAATTAGATCACTTGGGATAAATATTAATTTAGACTCAGATAATAAAAAAACATAAGGAAAATTTATGAAAGAAATTTTAAATTTATTCAAAAGAAATAATCAAGATGATGAATTTGATCATATAAAAATATCATTATCATCTCCTGATTTAATGAGATCTTGGTCTTATGGTGAAGTTAGAAAACCGGAAACAATTAATTATAGAACATTTAAACCGGAAAGAGATGGCTTGTTTTGTGCTAAGATTTTTGGACCTATCAAAGATTATGAATGTTTATGTGGAAAGTATAAGAGATTAAAACATAGAGGTGTTATTTGTGAGAAATGTGGAGTAGAAGTTACATTATCAAAAGTTAGAAGAGATCGAATGGGACATGTTGAATTAGCATCTCCCGTAGCACATATTTGGTATTTACGATCGTTGCCGTCAAGAATTGGACTAATGCTTGATATGACTTTAAGAGAAATCGAGAAAGTTTTGTATTTTGAAGCTTATATTATACTTGATCCTGGAATGAATGAATCAGTTGTGATAAACGAAAAAGAAATTAAATTACAAAAAGGAGCTTTATTGACAGAATCTCAATATCAACAAATAACCACTGAACATGGATTGGATATAAAAGTTGGAATGGGTGCTGAAGCCATAGAGGAATTATTAAAAGAAATTGATTTAAAAAAATCATATGAAAGTTTAAAAGAAGAGATTAAAACCACAAAGTCTCAAGCAAAAAACAAAAGAAATGTAAAAAGATTAAAATTGATGGAATCATTTATTAAATCTGGCAATCTACCTGAGTGGATGATTTTAAATGTTTTGCCTGTATTGCCGCCAGATTTAAGACCACTAGTTCCGCTTGAAGGTGGAAGATTTGCTACCTCAGATTTAAATGATTTATATAGGAGAGTGATTAATAGAAATAATAGACTTAAGCGTTTATTAGAATTAAAGGCGCCGGAAATAATAGTAAGAAATGAAAAAAGAATGTTACAGGAATCTGTTGACGCGTTATTGGATAATGGTCGTAGAGGGCGTGCAATTACAGGAAGCAATAAACGACCACTGAAATCACTTGCAGATATGATTAAAGGAAAGCAGGGGAGATTTAGGCAGAATTTATTAGGTAAAAGAGTTGATTATTCTGGTAGGTCGGTAATCGTTGTAGGGCCAACTCTAAGATTACATCAATGTGGTATTCCTAAAAAAATGGCTCTGGAATTATTTAAGCCTCACATATTTGGAAAATTACATACAAGAGGATTAACTACGACAATTAAAGCAGCTAAAAAAGTTGTAGAAAAAGAAGGAGAAGAAGTTTGGGATATTTTAGATGAAGTAATCAAAGAATATCCAGTGCTTTTGAATAGAGCACCGACTTTACATAGATTAGGTATACAGGCATTTGAACCAATATTGGTTGAAGGTAAAGCGATACAGCTACATCCTCTAGTTTGTGCTGCTTTTAATGCAGATTTCGACGGAGATCAGATGGCAGTACACGTGCCCCTATCTTTAGAGGCTCAAGTTGAGGCAAGGGTTTTGATGTTGTCGTCAAATAACATTTTATCGCCATCTAATGGAAGTCCTATCATAGTTCCATCTCAAGATATAGTATTGGGGTTATATTATATGTCCAGAGAAAAACCTAACGCTTTAGGCGAAGGTATGATTTTTACTGATATTGAAGAAGTTCATAGAGCTTATCAAAAAAAAGCTGTTGAGCTGCATGCTAAAGTTCGAGTTAGAATACAAAATACTTTAAAAGATAATTCAGACACCAAACCAAAATTAGTTGAAACAACAGTAGGAAGGGCATTATTAGCGGAAGTTATACCAAATGAAATACCTTTTGATTATATAAACAAAGATTTAGATAAAAGAGCAATTTCAGAGTTATTTGATGTTTCATATAGACTTGCAGGATTAAAATCTACAGTGATTATGGCCGATCAAATGATGTATACCGGTTTCAAATATTCAACAATTGCAGGTGTCTCAATTGGAGTTAATGATATGGTAATCCCAGATGAGAAAGATAAAATAACTGGCAATGCTGAGAAAGAGGTAAAAAGTATAGAGAAACAATATAATTCTGGATTGTTAACAGCAGGGGAAAGGTATAATAAAGTTGTTGATATATGGTCTCACACTAACGATCAAGTTTCAAAAGCTATGATGAAACAGTTAGGAACAGAAACAACTAAAATCTCATCAAATAAATCAGTTGAACATAAATCATTTAATTCCATCTACATGATGGCAGATTCTGGAGCTAGGGGGTCTGCAGCTCAAATTAGACAATTATCTGGTATGAGAGGACTAATGGCAAAACCAGATGGATCTATAATAGAAACACCTATTACTGCAAATTTCAGAGAAGGTTTAGATGTAATGCAATATTTTATATCAACTCATGGCGCTAGAAAAGGTTTGGCAGATACAGCATTAAAAACAGCAAACTCTGGATATTTAACAAGAAGATTAGTTGATGTTGCACAAGATCTGGTTGTCACAGAAGATGATTGCAAAACTAATTCCGGAATATTAATGAAACCTCTCATAGAAGGGGGGGATATTGTTGAACCATTGAGAGAGAGAGTTTTAGGAAGAACTGTTCTGAAAGATGTTAAAAAGCCAAATACAGATGAAATTATTTTAGAAAAAGGAACAATGCTTGATGAAATTAATGTTGCATTATTAGAAGAAAATGTCATAGATGAGATCTGGGTTAGATCTGTCATTACCTGCGATACTAGATATGGAGTATGTGCTAAGTGCTATGGCAGGGATTTAGCAAAAGGTACTAAAGTTGCAAATGGTGAAGCCGTTGGAGTTGTAGCCGCTCAATCAATCGGTGAACCAGGAACTCAACTTACTATGAGAACATTCCATATAGGTGGTGCAGCATCAAGAGCTGTAGCTGCTAATAGTATTGAGGTTAAAAATTCTGGTATTACAAGATTTCATAATTTAAATGTTGTTGTAAATACTAGCAAAGAAAAAATTGTAGTGTCTAGATCTGGAGAATTAGGAATATTAGACGATAGTGGAAGAGAAAAGGAAAGATATAAAATTCCATATGGATCTACTATAACTATTGAGAATAATGAAAAGGTTGAGAGAGGGCAAAATGTTGTTGCATGGGATCCGCACACCACACCAATAATAACGGAGACCTCAGGAATAGTTCAATTCGTTGATTTTGTAGAAGGTGTAAGTATAGAAAATGTCACGGATGATTTAACAGGAATATCATCTATTAAGGTTAATGATTTTACTAGCGTCACATTTGATAAGAATCTTAAACCAATGGTTAAGCTAGTTGATAAAAAAGGAGCTGATTTAAATATTACAAATACTAATATACCGGCACATTATATTTTACCGTCTAATACAACAGTTAATTTAAATAATGGTGATACAGTTGGTATTGGTGATGTAATTGCTAGGACGCCTAGAGAAACGTCTGGAACAAGAGATATTACTGGAGGGTTACCAAGAGTCGCAGATTTATTTGAGGCGCGTGAACCTAAAGACAAGGCAGAATTAGCTGAAAGAACAGGTATAGTATCTTTTGGTAAAGAAACAAAAGGCAAAAGAAGATTAATTATTACAGATGAAAAAGGAAACGAGCACATTCAAATGTTAGCTAAGAATAAGCTATTAAATGTTTTTGAAGGTGCAAATGTGAAAAAAGGTGAAATAATTTCTGATGGTGAATTAAATCCACATGATGTTTTAGAATATAGAGGAGTTACAGATTTAGCTGATTACCTGGTAAAAGAAGTGCAAGATGTATATAGATTACAAGGTGTTGCTATTAATGATAAACATATAGAAGTTATACTCCGTCAGATGTTAAAGAAAGTTGAGATAGTTACATCAGGAGATACCGAATTATTAGTAGGTGAACAGATGGAAAAAAACTCAATACTCGAAATAATAGATCAGTTAAAAATCGATAAACCTGATTCAAAAATACCAACATTTAAACCTCTTTTATTGGGAATTACCAAAGCGTCTTTGGTGACTAGTTCATTTATTTCCGCAGCATCGTTCCAGGAAACTACTCGTGTCTTAACGGAAGCCGCAGTAAATGGAAAGAAAGATTATTTGAGAGGGTTAAAAGAAAATGTGGTGGTTGGAAGATTAATCCCATGCGGAACTAGTTTGTCTTCTAATAGAAATAATGTACAACTAGATAAAAAATCTATTATTGAGCAAGAAATTGCAAATGAGATGACTGCTTATAAGGATTCGGAACAAGAAAAAGCAAAGGAAGAATTACCACAAGAGACAACATAAATAATATCTTTCATATTATTCATTTAAATAGCAATCTCTACTTGACACATCTATGATGTACTAATAGACTTTTTGAAAATTATTTAATATTTGAATTATGGCAACAATTAACCAATTGGTAAGAAAACCAAGAAAAAACAAGCTGACTAAAACAGCTGTTCCGGCTCTAGATGCATGTCCTCAAAAGCGTGGTGTATGTACACGCGTATATACTACAACGCCTAAAAAACCGAATTCTGCCCTTAGAAAAGTCGCTAGAGTTAGACTAACGAATGGTCAAGAAGTTACATCATATATTGGTGGAGAAGGTCATAATTTACAAGAACACTCGGTTGTTGTAATAAGAGGTGGAAGAGTGAAAGATTTACCAGGCGTAAGATATCATATCGTTAGAGGTAGTTTAGATACACAAGGGGTTGAAAATCGCAAACAAGCGAGATCAAAATATGGGGCAAAAAGACCTAAGGGATAAATTGTATGCCAAGAAAAAGAGATATACAAAGAAGAAAAATTAATCCAGATCCAATATACAAAAGCGTCTCTCTTTCTAGGTTTACAAATATGATCATGGTAGATGGAAAGAAAAGAGTTGCTGAAAAAATAATTTATGATGCTCTTAATATTATGTCAAAAAAAAATAAAAACGATCCACTAGAAACAATGGATAAAGCATTACAAAATGTTGGACCTTCGGTTGAAGTAAAATCTAGACGTGTTGGTGGTTCGAACTACCAAGTACCAGTCGAAGTTAATTCAAGAAGAAGAATGTCATTAGCTATGAGATGGATAATTGAAGCTGCAATAAAAAGGAATGAAAAATCTATGAAACATAAAATAGCATCTGAATTATTAGATGCTTCTGACAATAAAGGATCTGCAGTAAAGAAAAAAGAAGATGTACATAGAATGGCTGAAGCTAATAAGGCTTTTGCTCATTATAGATGGTAAATTATGGCAAGAAATACACCAATTGAGAAATATAGAAATATTGGAATAATGGCTCACATTGATGCTGGCAAGACCACTACTACAGAAAGGGTCCTTTATTATACAGGTGTCTCGCACAAAATAGGTGAAGTGCATGATGGTGCAGCTACTATGGATTGGATGGAACAAGAGCAAGAACGAGGTATAACAATAACATCTGCAGCAACGACATGTTTTTGGAAAGGTAGTGATGAACAATATCCAGAACACAGAATTAATATTATTGACACACCTGGACATGTTGATTTCACAATTGAAGTTGAGAGGTCACTCAGAGTTCTTGATGGTGCAGTTGCAGTATTTTGTGCAGTTGGTGGAGTTGAACCTCAATCAGAAACGGTGTGGAGACAAGCTAATAAATATCATGTGCCAAGAATGGCATTTGTTAATAAAATGGATAGAGCGGGAGCAGATTTTTTTAGAGTAGCAGATCAAATCAAAACCAGACTTGGTTCTATTCCAATTCCACTTCAAATACCAATAGGCTCTGAAGATGCTTTCAAGGGTGTTGTAGATTTAATTAAAATGAAAGCAATAACATGGGATGAAGAATCTAAAGGAATGAAATTTGAGATATCTGATATACCAAATGAATTAGCTGACGATGCAAAAAAATATAGAGAAGAACTTTTGGAGACTGCTGCAGAAGCAAACGAGCAACTGATGGACGAATATCTAAACAAAGGAGAATTAAACGAGGAACAAATTATACAAGGAATTAGAGCTAGGACTCTTTCCAATGAAATTGTTCCTATGATGTGTGGTTCTGCATTTAAGAATAAAGGAGTACAAGCTATGTTAGATGCAGTTATTAATTTTATGCCATCACCTATAGATGTACCTGCAATAACTGGTACATTGAATGATAAAAATCAAACCGAGGAAAAACGAGAATCTTCTGATGATGAACCATTTTCGTCATTAGCATTTAAAATTGCTACAGATCCATTTGTTGGTTCTTTAGCATTCTTCAGAGTATATTCAGGAGTTCTTAAATCTGGTGATACTGTTTTTAATGCAGTAACAGAAAAAAAAGAAAGAATTGGTAGAATTTTACAAATGCATGCTAACTCCCGTGAAGAAATTAAGGAAGTTAGAGCTGGAGATATAGCAGCTGCAGTTGGTTTGAAGCAAGTTACTACAGGCGATACACTTTGCACGCCAGATTCTGTAATAACTTTGGAAAGAATGGAGTTCCCAGAACCAGTTATATCAATTGCAGTAGAACCCAAAACTAAAGAAGATCAAGAAAAAATGGGTATTGCTCTTGGGAAACTTGCACAAGAAGATCCATCTTTTAGAGTTTCTACAGATGAAGAATCAAATCAAACTATAATCTCAGGAATGGGTGAATTACATCTAGAAATTATTGTAGATAGATTAAAAAGAGAATTTAATGTTGAAGCAAATGTAGGTAAGCCCCAAGTGGCTTATAGAGAAACTATTAAAAATACTATTGAACAAGAGGCCAAGTATATTAAACAAAGTGGAGGTAGGGGGCAGTATGGGCATGTCTGGCTTAAGCTCGAACCACAAGAATCTGGAAAAGGGTATGAATTTGTAAATGAAATAGTCGGAGGAACTATACCAAAAGAATTTATTAACCCAGTTGACAAAGGTATAAAAGAACAAATGGAAAATGGTGTAATCGGTGGATTTCCAGTAGTTGATGTAAAAGTTACACTTTATGATGGATCATTTCATGATGTAGACTCAAGTGAGGTTGCATTTAAAGTTGCAGGTTCAATGGCATTTAAAGAAGGAGCCAAAAAAGCAAATGCTGTTTTATTGGAGCCGGTTATGAAAGTAGAAGCTGTAACACCGAAAGATTATTTAGGAGATGTAACTGGAGATCTTAATCGTAGAAGAGGAATTGTATTGGGTATGGAAGAAAGCGTTGCAGGAAATATTGTAAAAGCTTCAGTACCATTAGCTGAAATGTTTGGATATGCAACAGATTTAAGATCTATGACGCAGGGAAGAGCTACATACACTATGGAGTTTGAAAAATATTCCGAGATTCCAAACAATATAGCAGAAGCATTAATTCAAAAGGCATCTTAAAATGGCAAGAAGAAAAAAAGCACAAACTATAAGAATAAGATTAAAAACATTTGACCATAAATTAATAGATTTATCAGCAAAAGAAATTCTTGAAACTGCTAAAAGAACTGGGGCAAGAGTTCTTGGACCTATTCCATTACCAACAAAAAAAGAGCGATTTACCATATTAATTTCACCACATGTTGATAAAGACGCGAGAGATCAATATGAAATTCGTACCCATAAAAGACTAATGGAAATAGTTGAGCCAACTGACAAAACAGTGGATGCTTTGATGAAACTTGACTTAGCCGCTGGTGTTGATGTTCAAATAGAATTAAATTAACTTTTTTCCCAAAAAACCTATATAATATGCTGATTTTATGTTAAGATTTGGCGTTTTTTTATATAAATTAACTTTGTCATTTTGAGGATAATAAAATGAGTCTCGGCATGATAGGCCAAAAGGCTGGTATGACAAGAATTTTTGATGGATCTGGTATATCTGTACCAGTGACAGCGATAAACTTTGCTCCAAATTATATTATACAAGTTAAAACTCATGAAAAAGATGGGTATAATGCCGTCCAAATAGGATACGGTAAGAAAAAAGAGAATAATTCTAATAAAGCGATCCAAGGACATTATAAAAAATCTAATATTCCAGCAACACAAGGATTAATCGAATTTCGAACAAACAATAATAATTCAGAAAATTATCAATTAGGGCAACAAATCGATCTTAATATTTTCAAAGTTGGAGAACATGTAGATATAACAGGCACAACTATTGGTAAAGGTTTTCAGGGAGGAGTTAAAAGACATCATTTCAAAACACAAGATGCAACTCATGGAAACTCATTATCTCATCGTGCTCTTGGATCTACTGGACAATGCCAAGATCCAGGCAGAGTATTTAAAGGAAAGAAAATGGCAGGTCAACTTGGAAATAAAAAAAATACAATTCAAAATTTAGTTATAGTGAAAATTATTCCGGAAGATAATATTATTCTCGTTAAAGGCTCTGTACCAGGATATAAGGGTTCAAATTTAATAGTTAGACATACACAAAAAAAATACGTTGTTAGAGATATATTAGAAGCTGCCAAATTAAACCAACAAGAAGAAAATACCGAGAAGTCTAAAAAGAAAACTAAATCAGAAGGTACAGAAACAGATGAGCTAAAAAAAGAAGAGAATAAAACAAATAATTCAGAAAACAAAAAACCCCCTAAAGAAACCTCAGATAATACCGAAGATAAAAAAAATGAAGACAAGAAGGCATAATCAATGACCAAAATAGAATTAAGTAAAATATTTAAAAAACAATTCAATGAATCGCTTGTTCATCAAGTTACTGTTGATTTTTTGTCTAATCAAAGACTATTTACAAAGGGACTCAAAAACCGTTCCGATGTAAGTGGTGGTGGTGCTAAACCCAGACCTCAGAAAGGTTCTGGTCGAGCAAGAGCCGGGACTTCTAGAAATCCAATATGGCGTGGTGGAGGTGTTACATTCGCACCAACAAAAAACAAAAGTACTAAAAAAATTAATAAAAAAATGTATAAAAACGCTTTGAATTGTATTCTTTCTGAACTTTTAAGAAAAAAACGATTACATGTAGTTAAGGATTTGAAAGTTGATAAACCTAAAACAAAACTTTTTTTAAAAATACTCAAGAGTTTAAAAATAGATAATTCACTAGTAGTCACAGATGAAAGTAAAATTAATAATTTTTTAGCTGCTAGAAATATAAAAGATATAGAAATTATTTCTGTAAATGATATTAATCCATTTAATTTAATGAAATACGATAATGTAATAATTGATTCGTCTATAGTAGAAAAATTGGAAAAAATAACATCATGAATAATCAACGACTAGCTAAAATAATATTATCTCCCCGTGTGTCAGAGAAATCTGCATTACGCGCTGATACTGAAAATCAGCATGTTTTTTCTGTATGTAAAGATGCCACCAAATTAGAAGTAAAAAAAGCTGTGGAAAAAATGTTTGAAGTAAAAGTAAAAGGAGTAACAATTTTGAATATTAAAGGGAAATTGAAAAGAGTAGGACGATCATATGGCAAAAGAAAAGATTGGAAAAAAGCTTATGTTAGTTTACAGGACGGGTTTGATATTAGTTATGGAGAAGGAGAAAATAAATGACATTAATAAAGTCAAAACCAACTTCGCCAGGTAGAAGATTTAGAGTAAAAATTTCTGACGTAGATTTATACAAAGGTAAACCATATAAACCTTTAATCGAAAAAAACAAAAAGACCGGTGGAAGAAATAATCAAGGTAGAATAACTACAAGACACATAGGCGGAGGACATAAAAAGAAATATAGAATTATTGATTTTAAAAGAGATAAAGAAAATATGCCTGCTAAAGTTGAAAGATTGGAGTACGATCCAAACAGAAATGCAAATATAGCACTTATTCAATACGATGATGGTGAAAGAAGATACATAATAGCACCAAAAGATTTGAAAATTGGAGACACAGTTATTTCTGGCTCTAATTCTGCCATATCAGTTGGAAACACTCTTCCGTTAAAAGAAATACCTGTTGGTACTCAAGTTCATTGTATAGAAATGAAGCCAGGCAAGGGAGCGCAAATAGCTAGAGCCGCTGGCACCGTCGCTCAAATAGTCGCTATGGAGGGTAATTATGTAACTGTCAAACTTAGATCTGGTGAGCTGAGAAAAATATTAAATAAATGCAAAGCAACCATTGGAGAGGTTGGTAATAGTGAATATAATTTACAGGCTCATGGTAAAGCTGGTGCAAAAAGATGGCTTGGTATAAGACCAACTGTGAGAGGTGTGGCAATGAACCCAATAGATCATCCTCATGGAGGTGGTGAAGGAAAAACTTCTGGTGGAAGAGATCCAGTATCTCCTAAGGGTGTACCTACAAAAGGATTTAAAACACGATCAAATAAGAGAACAAATAATATGATTGTGAAAAGACGAACCAACAAAAAGAGAAAATAAAAAATGACTAGATCTTTAAAAAAAGGACCATTTATTGATTATCATCTTCAAGACAAGATAGATAAAGCACTAGAATCTAACGATAAAAAACCAATTAAAACTTGGTCTAGAAGATCAGTAATTTCTCCCGACATGGTAGGCCTAACATTTTCAGTACATAATGGAAAACAGCATGTACCCGTGTATGTTACAGAGAATATGGTTGGACATAAACTAGGTGAGTTTTCGCCTACTAGAGTTTTTAAAGGTCATTCCGGAGACAGAAAAGCTAAGGTAAAATAATATGGATACTAGAGCAATTTCTAAATATCAAAGAATATCAGCACAGAAGTGTAGATTAGTTGCTGATTCTGTTCGTGGGTTGAAGGTTGAACAAGCGTTAGACTTTTTAAATTTTGATAAGAAAAAAGCGTCACGTATGATTTTAAAAGTTTTAGAATCAGCTGTGGCTAATGCCGAAAATAATCATTCAAGCGATATTGACACTCTAAAAGTAAAAAATGTTTTAGTGAATGAAGGCCCATCTCAGAAGAGACACGTACCAAGAGCTAGAGGAAGAGTAAATCAGATTTTAAAAAGAACAAGCCATATAACTGTTGTAGTAACAGATGGTAAAGAGGTTTAATTATGGGACAAAAAGTACATCCAACTGGAATAAGATTAGGAATAGCCACTGATTGGAATTCGAAATGGTATGCCAACAGTCGTGAATTTCCTCGATTTCTAATGGAAGATATTAAAATTAGAGAATATTTGAAAAAAGAACTAAAACAAGCTTCTATTAGTAAAATTGCAATAGAGAGACCTACTAAAGAGGCTGTAATTACTATTTATACATCTAGACCTGGTATTGTCATAGGTAAAAAAGGAGAAGATATTGAAAAATATAAAGATAAAATTGGCGTTATATTAGGGATAGATAAAAAAACTGTGAAAATTAATGTTAAGGAAATAAGGAAACCTGAGCTTGATGCGCAGTTAGTATCAGAAGGCATAGCCCAACAATTAGAAAGAAGAATTATGTATAGAAGAGCTATGAAAAGAGCAGTTACGAATACGATGAGATTAGGAGCTTTAGGTATTAAAGTTAATGTTGCTGGCAGATTAAATGGAGCTGAAATAGCCAGAAGTGAATGGTATAGAGAAGGTAGAGTTCCATTACACACATTAAAAGCTCATATAGATTATGGATTTTCTGAAGCACAAACTACTTACGGGATTATAGGTATCAAAGTTTGGATTTATCAAGAACAATTAGAAGAAGATAACGATCTTAATGAAAAAACTACTGCTAAGTCAAAAAAATTAAAAACGGAAGGAAAAAATGTTACAACCAAAAAAGACTAAATTTAGAAAGCAGCAAAAAGGTAGGCTTAGAGGATGTGCAACTTCTGGAGCTAAAGTAAGTTTTGGCGAGTATGGCTTAAAAGCAGTAACTAGAGGTAGAGTTACAGCTAGACAAATCGAAGCTGCAAGACGAGCTATGACTCGTTTTATAAAAAGGAATGGGAAAGTTTGGATAAGGATTTTTCCAGATGTACCTATCACAAAAAAACCTATAGAGGTAAGAATGGGTAAAGGAAAGGGTAATGTAGAATATTGGGTTGCCAAAATTCAGCCTGGAAAAGTTCTGTATGAAATGGAAGGTGTTTCTGAAGATGTTGCAAGAGAAGCATTCAGACTTGCCTCGGCCAAATTACCTGTTATGACTACTTTTGTAACGAGGACACTAATGTAATGAGTACTAAAGATTATAGATCGAAAACAGTTGATGAATTAGCTAAAACATTACAAGAGTTACTTAAGGAGAGATTTACTCTTCGTATGCAACGCGGTGCTGGATTAAACCCTAAACCACATCTATTTGCTATTAATAAAAAAAATATAGCCAGACTAAAAACGGTTATTAGAGAGAAAAAATAATGGAAAATAAAAAAACAAAAACTCTTTTGGGTAAAGTTTTAAGCACTAAAATGAATAAATCGGTGACAGTGATTGTTGAAAGACAAATTAAACATCCTGTGAATGGCAAATTTATAAAAAAGACAACAAAATATCATGTTCATGATGAAAACAATCAGTGCAAGATAGGACAGGTTGTCAAAATAAAACAATGCAAACCAATTTCCAAAACTAAAACTTGGACATTGGCAGACAATAATTTATAGGAATATAAAAATGATTCAAATGCAAACAGTTTTAAAATCAGCAGATAACAGCGGTGCTAGAAAGCTAATGTGCATTAAAGTATTAGGTGGCTCACACAGAAGATTTGCTAAGTTGGGAGATGTGATAAAAGTTACTGTAAAAGATGCAATACCACAAGGAAAGGTTAAAAAGGGTGAAGTATATAATGCGGTAATAGTCAGAACTAAAAAAGGCATTAGAAGATCTGATGGTTCTGCTATCAGGTTTGATAGCAATGCGGTAGTTCTTTTAGATAATAAACTTGAACCATTGGCAACAAGAATTTTTGGACCAGTTACTAGAGAGCTGAGATCTAGAACTTTTATGAAAATTATTTCTTTAGCACCGGAGGTATTATAATGAACAAATTTAAAAAAGGAGATTCTGTAATAGTGACCGCAGGCAAAGATAAAGGTAAAAAAGGTGAAATAATGAAAATGATTGGTGCTGATAGAATGATTATATCTAATGTGAATTTAGTAAAAAAACATGTCAAACCCAATCCCAATAAGAAAATTGATGGGGGAATTATGGATCGTGAAATGTCAATCCATATATCAAATGTAAGTATATTAAACCCGCTTAGCAAGAAACAGGACAAGATTGGATTCAAGAAATTACAAGATGGAAAAAAAGTTAGAATTTTTAAATCAAACAATGAGGTTATTGACGTCTAATGAATACTTTTCAGCAGTATTATACTGAAAATATTGTTCCAAGCATGATGGAACAAATGAAAATTAAAAGCCCAATGGAAGTGCCTAGGTTGAAAAAAATTACATTAAATATGGGATTAGGATCTGCTGTGAATGATAAAAAAATATTAGAAACTGCTGTTAATGAACTAACTAAAATAACTGGCCAAAAAGCTGTACTTACATATGCAAAAAAATCTATTGCGAATTTTAAACTCAGAGAAGGAATGCCGATTGGTTGTAAAGTAACTTTAAGAAAAGAAAAAATGTATGATTTTTTTGAGAAACTAATTAAAATTTCATTGCCTAGGACAAGAGATTTTAGGGGACTAAACCCTAATTCTTTTGATGGCAGAGGTAATTATACTCTTGGAGTAAAAGAACACATAATTTTTCCAGAAATTGATTTCGATAAGATAGATAAAATAAAAGGACTAGACATAACGATAACCACTACAGCTAAAACAAATAAAGAGGCAATGGAATTGTTTAAACAATTTAATTTTCCATTTAAATAAAATCATGACAAGAGCATCAATAATAGAAAGAGAAAAAAAACGCGAAAAACTTATTGCGAAATATGCAAAGAAACGCAATGAAATAAAAGAACAACTAAAAAAAACTAATTTAGATATGAATACGATTAAAGAGTTGAGAACAAAACTGCAAAAATTACCTACCAATTCTATACCTATTAGAAAGAGAAATCGTTGTAGTCTGACTGGTAGACCTAGAGGCGTTTACAGAAAATTTGCTTTAGGTAGAACAAAATTAAGAGAAATTGCCATGAAAGGCGATATTCCTGGATTAACAAAAGCAAGCTGGTAACAACTATGAGTATGAATGATACAACCGCTGATCTATTGACACGTATAAGAAATGCACAAAGGGCTTTTAAAGAAACTGTAAATGTTCCGTTTTCAAAATCTAAGTTATCTATTTGCAATGTATTAAAAGATGAAGGTTATATATCTTCTGTCAATGTAGAAGGCGAAACTAAAAAAATTATAGCAATTGCATTGAAATATTACGAAGGTAAACCTGTAATAGAACAAATTGAAAGAGTGAGTAGACCAGGATTAAGAATTTATAAATCAAGCAAGAAAATTCCTCTAGTAAAAAATGGGTTAGGTATTTGTATAATTTCAACATCTAAAGGGATTATGACTGATAAGACTGCTAGAGAACAAAATTGCGGCGGAGAAATAATCTGTTATGTTTCGTAGGATAATATAATGTCAAAAATAGCAAGAAAACCAATAGAGTTACCAGAAAATACTAAAATTAATATCGATAATAATGTTATAACTATTGAAGGCCCTAAAGGAAAATTATCCTTCCAGAAATTCTCTGATATTACTGTCAAAGAAGAGACAGGCCGTATACATATAACAAGTTTAAAGAAAGATAACACGTCTATTTCAGGAACAACTAGAGCATTATTATCAAATATGGTTCATGGTGTCTCTAAAGGTTGGGAAAAGAAATTAGCTTTAGTTGGAGTAGGTTATAGAGCAAAAGCTGATAATAAAAATCTTGAATTGAATGTAGGCTATTCTCATCCAGTTAAATATCCAATACCTGAAGGAATAAAAATCGAAACACCTAGTCAAACTGAAATTATAGTTACGGGAATAGATAAACAGCAAGTGGGACAAGTAGCATCTGAAATTAGATCAGTTCGTTTGCCTGAACCTTATAAAGGGAAAGGTATAAGATATTCTGATGAACACATAGTTAAAAAAGAGGCTAAGAAAAAATAATGACTAATGGCAATAAAAAAGTTTCAAGATTAAGAAGGGCTACCAAAACTAGACAAAGGATTTCTTTATCAAAAAATCACAGATTGAGTGTTTTTAAATCTATAAATCATATTTACTTGCAATTGTTGACACCTAATGGAGATAAAGTTATTACAACTATTTCATCAACTCAAAAAGAATTTAAAAAAAAGAAAAAAGTTAATAATATTGAGAGTTGTAAAATTTTGGGAAAAAAAATGGCTGATTATATTAAGAAAAAGAAAATTGATAAAGTCGCTTTTGATAGGTCAGGTTATAAATTTCATGGTCGAGTTAAAGCGTTAGCCGATACAATCCGAGAAAATGGAGTAAAAATCTAATGGCGAATGAAGAACAAAAATCAGATTATATTGAGAAACTAGTTCATGTTAATCGTGTAGCTAAAGTAGTTAAAGGTGGACGTCAGTTTGGTTTCACTGCATTGACTGTAGTTGGCGATGGACATGGAAGAGTAGGGTTTGGATATGGAAAAGCCAAGGAGGTCCCAATAGCTATACAAAAGGCAATGGAAAAAGCTAAAAAGAATATGATTTCAGTAGCACTAAAAAAAGGAACATTACACCATGCTGTAACATATCGACATGGTTCAGCTAAAGTTTATATGCAGCCAGCTGGAGAAGGAACTGGTGTCATTGCTGGCGGAGCTATGAGAGCTGTATTTGAAGCAACTGGAATCCACAATGTACTAGCAAAAAGTTTTGGTTCTACAAACCCAATTAATGTTGTTAAAGCAACGATTAAAGGATTAGAAGAAATGTATTATCCAAGTCAAGTAGCATTAAAGAGAAACAAAAAAACAAGTGAATTGTAATGGTTAAATCTAAAGCAAAAAAAATTACCATAACACAAATTTCTAGTCTTATAGGCAAAACTAGAACACAAATATCATGTATTAAGGGGTTAGGTTTAAGAAAAATAAACCATAAAGTTGTGTTGAATAATACACCAGAAATCATCGGAATGATTAAAAAAGTTAAACA
Source organism: Gammaproteobacteria bacterium (assembly GCA_002716945.1). GTDB lineage: Bacteria > Pseudomonadota > Gammaproteobacteria. The sequence continues at coordinate 25,121 of PBCF01000002.1, forward strand.
TATGATAAAGATTGAAGAATAATATGAAAAAGATTGCGCTAAACCAATTAAAACCAAAAGACTCAAGCAAAAAAAATAAAAAAAGAGTAGGTAGAGGTATTGCTTCTGGAACGGGCAAAACTGCAGGAAGAGGACATAAAGGGCAAAAATCTAGATCAGGCGGAAAGATTCAAGTTGGTTTTGAAGGTGGTCAGATGCCGCTTCAAAGAAGATTACCGAAAGTTGGTTTTACCAGCCCTAAAAATATTTTCTCAACTGAACTTAAATATGATCGTTTAGCGACTATCAAAGAAGATAAAATAGATATGGAATTATTGAAAAAATATAAACTAATTAAGAAGAATATTAAAAAAGTCAAAATAATAGGTCCTTGCACAATTAAAGTCAAGAAATCTTTCAAAGATATTTCATGTACAAAATTAGTTGAGGATTATTCTAAGAGCACAAATAATGTCAAGAAAAAGTAATGATATAACTTCAGGATTGGATGGTTTAACGAAATCAAGAGAGATAAGACAAAGAATCTTTTTTGTGATTTTTGCTTTGATTATTTTTCGTCTTGGTAGTTTTATTACTTTACCTGGAATTGATCCTACAATTATGAAATCGATTTTTGATCAACAGAGAGGAAGTATTCTTGATATGTTTAATATGTTTTCTGGAGGAGCGCTATCAAGAATGTCCATCTTTGCTCTAGGAGTGATGCCCTATATCTCCGCATCAATCATTATGCAAATGATGACACATATTAGTGCTCCATTGATTCAATTACGTAAAGAAGGAGAAAGAGGAAGAAAAAAAATTACAAAATATACAAGATATTTCACTGTTATCTTGGCTTTCTTGCAATCTTTTGGTGTAGTCACCGCCTTACAAAATCAAAATACCGCAAACACACAACTAGTTATAGATCCAGGTCTGAGTTTTTTTATAATAGCAGTTGTAACATTAGTGACTGGAACCATGTTTTTAGTGTGGCTTGGTGAGCAAATCACTGAAAGAGGAATTGGAAATGGAATTTCTATTATAATATTTGCAGGTATTGTTGCTGGATTACCATCTGCTATAGGCAATACAATTGATTTAGCAAGAAATGGTGAACTACAGAACTTCACTGTTATTCTTATATTTTTACTTGCATTAGTCATTACAGCATTTGTTATTTATATAGAGCGTGGACAAAGAAAAATACCAATAAATTATGCAAGAAAGGTACAAGGAAGAAAAATGTATGCAGCACAGAGCAGTTATTTACCATTGAAAATAAATATGGCTGGAGGTATACCGCCAATATTTGCATCAGCAATAATTTTATTTCCTGCCACAATAGCAAGTTGGGCAGGAACAGGAGGAGAAGGAGGTGTCATACAGACCTTAGCTCTCACTTTATCTCCCGGGCAACCTTTGTACATACTCTTGTATTCATTGGCAATAATTTTCTTCTGTTATTTCTATACTGCTTTAGTGTTTAATGCTAGAGAAACAGCAGATAATTTAAAAAAATCAGGTGCTTTTATACCCGGAATAAGACCTGGGGATCAGACCGCATCTTATATTGATGACATTACTACGAAATTAACAACAGTTGGGGCAATCTACATTACGAGTGTATGCTTATTACCAGAATTCTTAATACTTTACTTAAATGTACCATTTTATTTTGGTGGAACTTCTTTATTAATCGTGGTGATAGTGGTAATGGATTTGATGGCACAAATACAATCACATTTACTATCACATCAATATGAGGGCATGATGAAGAAAGCTAATTTAAAAGGTATAGGCGGAGGAATGAGATAACATGAAAGTCAAAGCATCAGTAAAAAAACTGTGTAGAAATTGTAGGATTATTAGGAGAAATCGTGTAGTAATGGTGATTTGTAAAGATCCGCGTCATAAACAAAGACAGGGCTAATTTATGTTGTATTTAAATCAAATGAAATATAGAATCATCGAGCAAGAGAGACATTAAATGGCTAGAATAGCAGGAATAAATTTACCAAACGATAAACACATATGGGTGGCGCTGACATCTATATATGGCATTGGTCCATCAAGAGCTATAAAAATATGTATGGATTCAGGTGTAGAGAAAACCAAAAAAGTTAAAGATTTGGCTGAAAAAGATTTAGAAATTTTGAGAAATTTTATTTCAAAATATCAATTAGAAGGAGATTTAAGACGTGAAATCTCCCTTAATATAAAAAGATTACAGGACATTGGTTCATATAGAGGCATAAGACATAGGAAAAGTCTTCCTCTTAGGGGTCAAAAAACAAAAAATAATAGTCGGACTAGAAAAGGGCCAAGAAAACTTTTAAAAGCAAAATAATATGATAAATAAAGCGAAAAAGAAAAAAGTAAAAAAAATTGTTAATGAAGGAATTGCTCACATATATGCATCTTTTAACAATACAATAATTACAATAACTGATAAGCAAGGCAATACAATATCCTGGGCTACATCTGGTGGGTCTGGCTTTAGAGGATCAAGAAAGAGTACACCATTTGCAGCACAAATTGCTGCAGAAAAAGCAGGACAAAAAGCACAAGAATTTGGCTTGAAAACTCTTGAAGTACTAGTTAAGGGACCTGGTCCTGGCAGAGATTCCGCTGTTAGAGCTTTAAATAATGCCGGCTATAAAATATTAAATATAACAGATATTACACCATTGCCGCACAATGGTTGTAGACCTCCAAAAAAGAGAAGAGTTTAGTCATGGCAAAATATACTGGATCAAAATGTAAATTAATGAGAAGAGAAGGTACGGATTTATATTTAAAATCTGGATCGAGAGCATTGGATACAAAATGCAATATAGATAAAAAACCTGGAGATTCTGGCGAAAAAAGAACTAAAATCTCTGATTATGCATTACAATTAAGGGAAAAACAGAAAGTAAAAAGACTTTATGGTGTTTTAGAAAGGCAGTTCAGAAATTATTATAAAAAAGCGGCTAGCAAAAAAGGCTCAACAGGTGAAAATCTTCTAAGTTTGCTTGAATCTCGTTTGGATAATGTTGTCTATAGAATAGGTTTGGGTTCGACTAGATCAGAATCAAGGCAATTAGTTAATCATAAGAATATAGAAGTTAACGGAAAAATTATAAATGTACCATCTTATCAAGTAAACCCTCAAGATAAAATTTCGATTCGTAGCAGTTGTAAAGAACAATCTAGAATCAAACTAGCAATGACATTAGCTGAAAACCGTGGGTTTAGTGATTGGATTGAAACTAATGCAAAGAATTTTGAAGGTACTTTTTTAAGAACCCCAGAAAGAAAAGAACTTCCAGCAGAAATTAATGAATCTTTAATTGTTGAATTATACTCAAAATAGGTGATATATGAAAAAAAATAATTTCTTAAAACCAAAATTAGTTGACATTGAAATGGTCGGTCAATCACATGCAAAGGTAACAATTGAACCCTTAGAAAGAGGATTCGGGCACACTCTAGGAAATGCACTTCGAAGAGTTTTGTTATCATCATTGCCGGGTAGTGCCGTAACTGAGGTATCAATAGAAAATATCTTACATGAATACACAACGATTGAGGGTGTTCAAGAGGATGTATTGGAGATATTGTTAAACCTCAAAAAACTTTCATTAATACTTTATGAGAAAGATTCAATAGAAGTTACACTTAAGAAGAAAGGCAAAGGCCCAGTGTTAGCATCTGATATAACAGATAATCCAAATTTAGAAATTAAAAATCCAGATTTTTGTATTGCAAATATTACTAACGACAGCATTGAGTTGATCATTCATTTGACAATTTCAACTGGGCGAGGATACCAGCAAGCACAAAAAAGTAAATTTAATGAATTGGAAGATTTAGGAATAGGTAAACTACAATTAGATGCATCATTTAGTCCAATAACACAAGTTACATATACAGTAGATTCGGCCCGTGTAAAACAAAGAACTGATTTGGATAAATTGATAATTGATATTAAAACAAATGCCACTATAGAGCCGGAAGATGCAATTAGAAGAGCAGGTAAAATTCTTAGAGATCAATTAGAAGTTTTCAGTGCTCTTGAAATAAGGGAAGAACCGGAAGAAGATTTGGATGCTCCACAAGTGGATCCAGTATTACTCAGACCGGTGGATGATTTGGAGTTAACAGTAAGATCGGCAAATTGTTTAAAGGCTGAAAATATATATTATATAGGTGATTTAGTACAAAGAACTGAAAATGAATTACTGAAAACACCTAATCTAGGAAAAAAATCATTAACTGAGATAAAGGATGTTTTAGCAACTCACAGTCTATCTTTAGGGCAAAAACTAGAAGAATGGCCACCAAAAAATATTGAGAAAAGATAATGAGACACAAAAAATCAGGTAAACGATTAAATAGGAATTCATCACACAGAAAAGCACTGATGAAAAATCTTACAATTTCTCTTTTTAATCATGAAACAATTAAAACAACTTTACCTAAAGCTAAAGAATTAAGAAGAGTAACTGAGCCACTAATCACATTAGCTAAAACTGACTCTCTTATGAAAAGAAGATTGGCGTACGCTAGAGTTGGAGATAAAAAAGTCGTGAAAAAATTATTTGAAAACATCGGACCAAGATTTAAAGAGAGATCTGGTGGTTATTTGAGAATCTTAAAGTGTGGACACAAATTAGGGGATGCATCTCAACAAGCTTTTGTGGAATTAGTGGAAAAAGAAAAGTCTACTAATTGAGTTTTAATTTTAAATATTTTCCAGTATACGATAATTTATTTCTAGAAATTTCTTCAGGATTTCCAGATCCAATAATATCTCCACCACTAAATCCCCCTTCAGGTCCTAAATCTATTATCCAATCTGAAGTTTTAATGACATCTAGATTATGTTCTATCACAACTAAAGTATTACCTCTGTCTCTAAGTTTATGAAGTACTGATAGTAGTCGTTCTACATCATAAAAATGTAATCCGGTGGTTGGCTCATCTAATACATATAAAGTTTTACCTGTATCTCTTTTTATTAACTCTTTCGATAATTTGATACGTTGTGCCTCTCCACCTGATAACGTAGTCGCACTCTGCCCAAGCTTAATATAAGATAGTCCAACTTCTTCTAAGATTTCAAGCTTTCTTTTTATTAAAGGTATATTTTGAAAAAATTCAATTGCTTCGGATACAGTAAAATCTAAAACATCACTAATATTTTTTCCTTTGAAAGTAATTTCCAAAGTTTCCTTGTTGTATCTTTTACCATTACATTTTTCACATCTAATATAAATATCAGATAGAAAATGCATCTCAACTTTTATTACACCATCTCCACTACAAGTTTCACATGATCCATCTTGAACATTAAAACTAAACCTTCCAGGAGAATAGCCTCTAGATTTAGATTCCTTAGTTTGGGTAAAAAGATCTCTTATATGTTTGAAAATTCCTGTATATGTCACTGGATTTGATCTTGGTGTTCTACCAATTGGGCTTTGACTGATGTCAATAATACTATCAATTTCTTGAACACCAATAATTTTTTGACATTCAATTTTTTTAGTATCTTTTTCAGATATTTCGTTGTATACATATTCATATAAAAGATCGACCAAAGTTGATTTACCAGAGCCTGAAACACCAGTAATACATGTAAATAAACCAATTGGAATATCTACATCAATATTTTTTAGATTATTTTTATGAGCTTTTTTAATTGAGAGTAATTTTTTTTGATTTATTTTACGTCTTTTTTTAGGAATAGATATTTTTCTCTCTCCAGATATGTATTGTCCGGTATAAGATTTTTTAGCAGATGTAATATTTTTAGGGGATCCAGAGAATACTATTTCCCCTCCATGTTCACCTGCCCCAGGTCCTACATCGACAATATGATCAGAAGATAAAATTGTATCCTCGTCATGCTCTACAACAATAACTGTATTACCCAGATCTTTTAAATTCTTTAAGGTTTTAAGCAATCTATTATTATCTCTTTGATGCAATCCGATAGTTGGTTCATCTAATATGTACATCACTCCAACTAATCCAGAACCTATTTGACTTGCCAATCTAATTCTTTGTCCTTCACCACCCGATAATGTTTCCGCTGTTCTATTTAAAGTTAGATAATTTAAACCTACATCTATCAAAAATTTCAATCTACTTTGAATTTCATTAATAATTTTTGTAGAAATTTCTTTCTTCATTCCTTTAAGTTTTAGATTATTAAAGAAATTATAGCTATCCTGTATGGTTAGAGCTGTTATTTGGTTAATTGACTTATCAGCTATAAATATATTACGTGCTTTTTTGTTTAACCTGGATCCATTACATTCTTCACATTCTATTGTGCTTAGGTAGTTTGCAAGGATATTTTTTTTACTGAACGATCCATGATCATAACTTTTTTTTAAAATTTTGGTTAAACCTTGCCAAGGCTCATTTTTTTGAACTGATTTATTAGTAAAGATAGATCTTCCGTAAGTAATATTAATTTTTTCATCTCCACTTCCATGCATTAAGATATTTGTGAAGCTCTTAGGTAATTTTCTATATTGTATTTCAATATTTACACCATAATGTTTTGCTAGAGATTTGAGTTGTTGGTGATAATAATCATTACGTTTATCCCACTTGGCAACAGCTCCATTTGTTAGACTCAATTCTTTATTTACTATGAGTTTATTTTCATCAATAAATTCTCCCATACCAAGTCCGTCACATGCTTCACATGCCCCCATGGGACTATTAAATGAGAATAATCTAGGTTCTAATTTATTTACAGAATAGCCGCAATGAGGACAGGAATGTTTAGTAGAGAAAGTATATTTAATTTTTTCTGATTTACTATCTACAATTTGTATTATTCCATCAGATATTTCTGATGTAGTTTTTAATGATTCACTTATTCTTAATTTGTTTTCATCTTTAACTTCTATTCTATCTACCACTAATTCAATATTATTTTTCTTCTTAGGATTAATGGTATATTTATCTGCCAGATTGATAATTTCATTGTTTAATCTTATACGCATATATCCCTGTTGTTGGAAATTGCGTATAAGATTAGCATGTTCACCTTTTTGTTGATTAATTATTGGAGCGAGAATAAATATTAAATGACCACTACATTCATTAATTATTTTTTCAGTTATATCTATATTCGACATTGCGTCTAACGAAATTTTATGAACCGGGCATTTTGGAGTTCCAATTCTAGCAAAAAGTAACCTTAAATAATCATAAATTTCTGTAACTGTTCCAACAGTTGACCTAGGATTATGTGAAGAAGATTTTTGTTCTATAGAAATTGCAGGAGAAAGACCATCAATAGAATCTACATCTGGTTTATCCATCATTGATAAAAACTGTCTGGCGTAGGCAGAAAGAGACTCCATATACCTTCTTTGTCCTTCAGCAAAAATTGTATCAAACGCCAAAGATGATTTTCCAGACCCAGACAAACCAGTTATGGTAACCATTTTATTTCTAGGTATTTCAATATTAATGTTCTTAAGGTTATGCGTTCTAGCACCCTTTACAAATATGTTCTTTTTCATCAGTGGAATTTAGTTTGTCTGTGCTATAATATCATCTATATAGTTTATAACAAGATTGTTAATAGACGTGAGAGGTACCGAATAAACAAGTATGTCAGTAAATAAAGTCATCCTTCTAGGCAGAGTTGGGAATGAGCCGGAAGTCAAATATATGCCAAGCGGTAATGCAGTTTTAAACTTATCAATAGCCACAAATCGTAAAATAAAAAATCAAGAATCTGATACGTGGGAAGATAAAACTGAATGGCATAGAGTGGTTTTTTTTAACAAACCTGCAGAAATTGTTTCTCAATATGTTAAAAAAGGCCAACAACTATATGTTGAAGGTAGATTGCAAACTAGAAAATGGCAAGATAAAGATGGAATTGAGAAATACTCCACCGATATAATCTCTGATAATTTTACATTTGTAGGTAGCAAGAGTGATAATCTTGAAGAACCTACAAAAACACAACAACCTCCATCCAATGAAAAACCCGTTGAAGACCATTCTCCACAGCAATCTGATGATATGGACGTTCCATTTTAATGGCCGCAAAAAAATTTTTCATTAAAACTCAAGGATGTCAGATGAATGAATATGATTCTGAAAAACTTGGAGATATTCTAAAAAATAATTTAGATTTTATTCCATCAGATGATCCCAAAATAGCTGACTTGTTAGTCTTAAATACATGCTCAATAAGAGAAAAAGCTCAGGAAAAGGTTTTTTCTGAACTTGGAAGATGGAAAAAAATTAAAGAAAAAAATCCAGACACACTTATTGCCGTTGGTGGTTGTGTTGCTTCGCAAGAGGGCGAGCAAATAAAATTGCGATCACCTCAAGTAGATATTGTTTTTGGACCACAAACTATTCATAGATTGCCAAAAATGATTAAAGACATAAGGAGTCAAAAAAAAACTTCAGTAGACATTAGCTTTCCAGAAATTGAAAAGTTTGATTATATACCAAATTCTAAAAAAAAATTTCCTTCAGCATACGTTACCATTATGGAAGGTTGTAGTAAATATTGTACTTTTTGTGTAGTGCCATATACACGTGGAGAGGAAGTAAGCAGACGTCTTGATGATATAATATATGAAGTTAATCACTTAGCAGAACTGGGCACGAAAGAGATTATCCTGTTGGGTCAAAATGTTAATGCTTATAATTCATACACAACGAATAATCAAAAAGCTGATTTTGCTACACTTGTGAGACATATATCATATATTGAAGGTATAAAGAGAATCAGACATACAACCTCTCATCCAATTGATTGCAGTGAAAGTTTTATCAAAGAACACACCAATCCAATATTGGCAGATAATTTACATTTACCTGTTCAATCAGGATCAGATGTTATCTTGGCAAAGATGAAGAGAAAACATTCTATTTTAGAATACAAAAATATTATCAAAAAAATACGAGCGTTGAGACCTGGTATCAGTATTACATCTGATTTTATTGTTGGATACCCAAATGAAACTGATTATGATTTTGAGCAAACTATGAACCTTGTTAATGAGATCGAGTTTGATGATGCATATAGTTTCATATACAGTAAAAGACCAGGTACTCCTGCATCTTCTGAATATGATAATATTTCAGATCAGATCAAAAAAAACCGATTACATGTATTACAATCAAGAATTAAAGACTTATCATATAATTATCTAGAAAAAATGATAAACACCAATCAGCAAATATTGGTAGAAGGTTCTTCAGCAAGAAATAATCGAGAATTATTTGGAAGAACGTATAACAACAAAATTGTAAACTTTGATGGTTCAGCAGATTTAATAGGAAAAATGATTGATATAAAGATTACTGATTTAAGATCAAAGACATTAAGAGGCAAATTATAACTACGAAAATCACACATCAGAACATAATCCTACAACCACAAGATAATGAGAGGCTTGCGAATCTTTGTGGATTATTAGATGAAAACCTTAGACAAATTGAAACTCATATGAAAGTTGAAATATCTAATAGAGGAAATTCATTTCGAATCAAAGGTGATGAAAAAATTGTTCCATTAACATCACAACTTTTGGAAGAGCTTTATAAAATTTCTGAATATGAGGAGCTTACTCCAAAGCAACTTCATATGTATATGAATAAACAAGCCCACAAAGATAAAAATTATATAGAAGAAAATATTGAAACTACAATTAGATTAAAGAAAATAACAATCAAACCCAAATGTAAATCTCAAGAAGATTATATTCTTGGTATAAATAATAATGAGTTAACATTTGGAGTTGGATCTGCCGGAACTGGTAAAACGTACTTAGCTGTTGCTTGTGCAGTTCATTATCTAGAAAATAATTTAGTAAAAAAAATATTTCTAGCACGACCAGCCATAGAGGCTGGTGAAAAATTGGGTTTTCTTCCTGGCGATCTAGCGGAAAAAGTCAATCCTTATCTACAGCCTATTTATGATGCATTGTATGAAATTATTGGTTTTGATAAAGTTACAAAATTATTAGAGAAGAAGATTATTGAAATTGCACCGCTTGCCTATATGAGAGGCAGAACACTCAATGATGCATTTATTATATTAGATGAAGCTCAAAACACTACTATTGCTCAAATGAAAATGTTTTTAACAAGAATTGGTTATGGATCAAAAACTGTTGTTACTGGCGATACAAGTCAAGTTGATTTACCTAGTGACATTAAGTCTGGATTAAAAGATGCGCTTGAATTCATACCAAAAATTAAAGGCGTACATACCACAAAATTTAAACCTCAAGATGTTATGAGACATCAAATTGTTAAATCTATTATCAGCCAATATGATAAAAGAAAAAAAGAATCTACTTAAAATAAAAATAATTAGAAAAATTACGAGAGGATATATTCCAACAGATTATAAAATCTCAAAATGGGCAACATTATCATATATGAGAAAAAAAAAATCTTTGGTTACTATCAAATTAGCTGATAAAAAAGAAATGATGCAATTAAATCAATTATATTCGAATAAAAAAATAGCATGTAATACTTTGTCTTTTTCATGTGATCAGACTCTAGGGATAGATTTACACGTATTAGGTGACATTGCTCTCTGTCCATCTTTAGTGAATAAAGAATCTAAGATTTATAATAAAACCCCAGATTCACGTTGGGCTCATATGATAATACATTCAATGTTACACCTCCAAGGATATAAACATAATTCTGTAATCAACCGAAATAAAATGGAATCTATAGAAATAAAAATTATGAAAAAACTTGGTTATAAAAACCCATATTATGCAAACTGAAACAAAAAAGAAGAGATGGCTCGATAAACTTTTGAGTCTTATGGCTGATAGTCCCAAGAAGAAATCTGATTTATTGGAAGTTTTAAGCGAATCAGTCAAAGATGGATTAATTGACTCTAATTCATTGGAAATGATAGAGGGAGTTTTTAAAGTTTCTGAAATACAAGTTAGAGAAATTATGATCCCTAGACCACACATGAGTGTTATTGATGTAAATGATGATATAAACGAAGTAATCAAAAAAGTTGTCGACTCTGGACATTCAAGATTTCCAGTTATTGATCAAAACAGAGATAATATAATTGGAATTTTATTTGCTAAAGATCTACTTAAAAGAGCGAATACAGAAAAGATTACAGATTTTGATTTACATGATTGTTTAAGGCCAGCTATATTTGTACCCGAAAGCAAACGTCTAAATATATTATTAAATGAATTTAAATCTGGAAGAAATCATATAGCAATTGTTATTGGCGAACATAGTAACGTATCTGGACTGGTAACAATTGAAGATGTTCTTGAAGAAATTGTTGGAGAAATAGATGATGAGCATGATAAAACGAGTGAAACAAAAATTCTTTCTCAAGGTAAAGGAAAATATTTAGTTGATGCACTTACAAATTTAGATGAATTCAATAATTACTTCTCGACTAGTTTTAATGATAAGGATATTGAAACATTAGGAGGTTATTTGATAAATAAATTTGAGAGAGTTCCGTCTAAAAATGAAATTATTAAAATAGATAACTTAATTTTTAAGATTATTGCCGTTGATTCTAGAAAAATTAATAGAGTTCAAGTTGTTGTTGAATAAAAAAGTTTTTTTACTTTTTTTATCTGCCGCAATATATCCTTTAGCGTTTTCACCTATAAATCTAAAATTTTTGAGTTATATTTCTATATCTGTATTTATCATATTACTTTTAAGATCGAATCGAAAAGAATCAATTAGACTCTCATTTTTTTATGGATTTATTCTTTATTTTGTGGGCGTTAGCTGGGTATTTAATAGTATTTATAATTTTGGTGGTGAAAATTTATTTTCTTCGGTTTTAATTACATTAATATTTATATTAACCTTAGCAGCCACTTTTATTCCAATTGGATTTTTTATAAATAAGTCTTTAAAGCTGTCTCCTACCAAATCTTCTTTATTGATATCTTCGTTATGGATAGCTTGTGAATTTATTAGATCAAATTTATTTGGTGGTTTTCCATGGCTTATCATAGGACATAGTCAAATACATACTATCTTTGATAATTTTTTCCCAATCTTGGGTTCATATTTTGTTGGGTTCATTGTTATAGTTCTTTCATCTTTTTTTTCCATAATTCTTATACAAAATCTTAATAAAAAATATTTTATACAATTATTTGTAGCTGCTGCGACACTATTTATAATTAATCTAATACCAATTCATTGGACAAAACACTCAAATGAAAATATCAATTTTGCAGTCATACAGGCTAACATTCATCAGGGACTTAAATTTGATACATCATTAACTGAAAAAATAAAATATAAATATCAAAAAATGTCAGAGCAGCATAGTGATAAAGACTTGATAGTATGGCCAGAAACTGCTATCCCTGAACTTATTGGTAATCATCAATATTTAAATAAATTAAAAGAAAATTATAATGAGTCACTATTAATATCCGGGATATTTCGGTTTGACCTATCATCGAATAAAATTTTTAATAGTATTGTGTTTTTGAAAGAGAGTATGCAGTTTTACGACAAACGACACCTTGTTCCTTTTGGAGAATATATACCATTAAAAGATTTTATAAAACCCTTGGGAAAATTATTAGATGTACCTATGTCCGATATTTCAGAAGGCAATCGTAACCAATCATTTATTAAATTCAAGAACTATAATATTTATCCTCTCATATGTTATGAAATAGCGTACCCCGATTTAATTTACACCAACAAAGATGAATATGGTTTGATATTAAATTTGAGCAATGATGGATGGTTTGGAGATTCATTTGCTCCTCATCAACATTTACAAATAGCTCAGATAAGAGCTATAGAGACTCAAAGTTACATACTAAGAGCTGCAAACACTGGAATTTCAGCGGTAATAAATCCTACAGGGAAAATTAATAATTTCATTCCTCTTAACGAAGAGGGTGTTTTAACCGGTAATATTTTCACAACAAAATTTCTGACCCCATATATGGTTTTTGGAGATTATCCTATTTTGATGCTAATATTCTTATTGATATTTTTACATATTTATAGATTTAAAAGAAATGGATAAAGAATATAAACCAAAAATCATAGAAGAAGAAGCCCGGGAATATTGGGAGAAAAACAATTCATTCAAAACTGATTTATCTAATACAGAAAATAAGTTTTATTGTTTGAGTATGTTCCCTTATCCTAGTGGCAAGTTACATATGGGTCATGTTAGAAATTATACTATTGGAGACTTAATATCGCGTTCTAATAAGATGAGAGGCAAAAATGTTTTTCAACCTATGGGATGGGATTCATTCGGTCTTCCTGCAGAAAATGCTGCTATAGAAAATAATGTACACCCAGCAAAATGGACAGAAAAAAATATAAAACATATGAAAGAACAATTAACTAATCTAGGTTTTTCTTATGATTGGTCATCAGAACTTTCAACATCAGACCCAAAATATTTTAGGTGGGAACAATGGTTTTTTTTACAATTGTTGAAGAATAAGATTGTATATAAAAAAAATGCAGAAGTTAATTGGGATCCAGTGGATAAAACAGTCCTAGCAAATGAACAAGTAATTGATGGAAGAGGCTGGAGATCAGGTGCTCTGATTGAACGCAAACAAATACCTCAATGGTTTTTGAATATCTCCAATTATTCTCAAGAATTACTTGATAGCATAGAAGAACTTGAGCATTGGCCTTCATCAGTCAAAATCATGCAAAAAAATTGGATAGGGAAGTCTGAAGGAGTAAATATAGAATTCAAAATCAAAAATAGCCAATCATGTGTTTCGGTATTTACAACAAGATTAGATACATTATTAGGTGTAACATTTATTTCTATCAGCCCTTCTCACCCATTAATTTCTAAAAATGTTGTAAAAAATAAAGAGATAAAAGTTTTTCTAGAAAAATTTTCATCTACAAAATTATCAGAAGAATCTCTTTCAACGATTGAAAAAGATGGGGTCGATACTGGATTGAGAGCTATACATCCACTAACCAACGAAGAAATTCCTATTTGGATTGCAAATTATGTATTAGAAGGATATGGAACTGGGGCTGTTATGTCTGTTCCCGGTCATGATGTTAGAGACTATGATTTTGCCAAGAAATTTAATCTCCCGATTATAAACGTAGTAACATCGTCTAATAATCAAGATAATACTGAAAGCCCGTTTGTTGAGGAAGGAATACTAATAAATTCTGGGAAATATAATAATTTAACCTCTATCCGAGCTAAAGATGTAATTTTGAAAGACTTAGCAAATAGAAATCAAGCATCTAAAAAAATAAAATATAGGTTACGAGACTGGGGTATATCTAGACAGCGTTATTGGGGTTGTCCTATACCGGTTTATTATCATAATGATGATAAATCATTACATCCGATACCTGAGGATCAATTACCGGTTAAATTGCCCGATGACATAGATTTTTCCTTGGATGGAAATCCATTAGCAAATCATCCAACATGGAAAAAAATCAAATGTCCGATAACAGGTAAAGATTCCACGAGAGAGACAGATACATTTGATACATTTTTTGAATCTTCCTGGTATTACATAAGATTCCTATCAGCAAATAATAACAAAGAATTATTAGATAAAAAACATAATCTATGGTTGCCTGTAGACCAATATGTTGGAGGAATAGAACATGCAATATTGCATTTACTTTATGCACGCTTTTTTCATAAATTAATGCGTGATTTAAAGATTGTGAATAACTCTGAACCTTTTTTGTCATTACTATCTCAAGGCATGGTATTAAAAGATGGAGCTAAAATGTCTAAATCTAAGAATAATACTGTAGATCCTAACGATATGATTACAAAATATGGAGCTGACACGATTCGTTTATTTATAATATTTGCATCACCAGCAGATCAAAACTTAGAATGGTCAGATTCCGCAATAGAAGGATCGTTTAAATTTCTAAAAAGATTATGGTCTCTATGTTACTCATATAACGAAATCAAAGAACACGTTGTCTGTTCAAAACAAAATGATATAAAAAAAATAAGAAAAAAAATACACCATTCTATAATGAGGGTTACGCAAGATTTTTTTGAACGCAAAAGTTTTAATACGGCCGTTGCAACAATGATGGAACTACTTAATGAACTAATTAAGTTTCACAAATTATATCCAAATGAAAAAGATACTTTGTATGAAGGTATTTCTAGTTTATTGAAGATGTTGTCACCAATATCGCCACATATAACTCATTATATTTGGTTTGTCCTTGGAAGCGATAATCCTATCCATTCAGAATCATGGCCAAATTTAGATAAATCCGCACTAGAAGAATCAAAAGCTGAGCTTATTATTCAAATAAATGGTAAACTTAGATCAAGAATACTTGTTGATACTGGGGCTAACGAAGAGTCAGTAAAAGCTATAGCAAGTTCTGAGCAAAAAATTAAACCATATCTTATGAACAAAAAAATCAAAAAGATTATATTCGTCAAAGACAAACTAATAAATTTTGTAGTGTAATTTATGCATAGTATATTTAAAATTTTCTTATTTTTTATAATGTCTTCATCATTAATCTCGTGCGGATATACGATGAGGGGAAGCTTAAAAATCTCTGAAAGCATTAATACTATAAGTATACAATCACAACAATATTCTGATGTTTCAAATGATATAAATTTACTTTTGACAAGCATGGATATACAAACAACAAACCAATTAGATAAGTCAGGTTATACGATCAAAATTATTAATGAAAGGTTGGATAAAAGACAACTAACCATAAACCCAGATGGTAGAGTTAACGAATATGAATTAATTTTTACTGTAACGTTTTCTGTAATCACCCCATCAAAAGAATTTGCTCCTGATACGATTACTTTGTATAGAGATTATTCTTTTGATGAGAGTAAAATATTGGGTACATCTGATAGAGAAACTGCACTCCATAAAGAAATGATATCTACAGCATCAACGATTATTATCGATAGATTCAAGGCAAAAATAACTAACAACCCCTAAGTTTTCCTTTTTATAAAGTCATATGGTTCAGGTCTTGTTTTATCATGAATATTCATTCTATATTCGATAAAATTATCTAAATCATTAAAATGGAAAAACGGATTCCCTTCTATTTGTTCGCTCATAGTCGAAGTCTTTTTTGTAGAATAATCATGACCCGGCAAGATTAATGTTGAATCTGATAAATTATTTTTTAAATCTTTTAATGAATTATACATATCTTCAGGTGAACCTCCGTGTAAATCACATCTTCCGCACCCATAAACAAATAGTGTATCACCAGCAATAAGATTTCCTTCAATATTGTAGCATGCTGATCCAGGTGTGTGACCAGGTGTATGTATAGATCTTATTTCACATTCACCTAGTGCAATAATATCATCAGCTCCAGTGAGTTGAATATTATCATATTCCTTGCCCCAGAAAGAATATTCTTTTTTATTTAAAAAAATTTGCGCATCATAAGCCTCCAAAACATGATCGACTGCATTTACATGATCATGATGACTATGAGTTAAAAATATTTTTTCTAAAATTAAATGGTTTTCTCTAATATATTTAGTTGGCCCAGTTAGATCCCATGCAGGATCAATAATTGCAGCTCTCTTAGTTTTTATATCCCAAATTATATATATAAGATTCTGCATAGGACCGACGGCAAATGTTTTAATATTAAACTTATTTATTTCTTGTTGCATAATTTCAGTGCTATAATAGGATAGTAATGTATTATATCGGAAATTTCTATGACTGAGATAATTTTAAAACCTGAACTTATAAAAAATATTCAAAAGGTTCTCGTTGATTATGAACCTAAGAATCAAGATCCAATTCTTGCTGCACAATATCTATCTGCTGTAGTTGGATCTATCATTGCCACAGCTGATATACCAAAAGAAGAACAAGACAATATTTTGAAACAGTTATTAGATTTTACAAGATATGTTTTTGATCAACAAACATCTACATTACAGTCTGGTGAAAGTCAGAATAACCAAAATAATCCAACAGAGTCATTTGGTAAGTGGAAACCTGAGTAATTTTATAAATTTTCCACGATTTCTTTAATTAGATTTGTACCTGAATACACTAATCCAGTATACATTTGCAATAACTTTGCTCCGTTATCCATCTTTTGTTTAGCTGATTGATAAGAATGTACACCACCAACACCTATGATTGCAACATCATTATTTAGATTAGTTTTCAATAATTCTATTACAGTATTTGATTTTTCATTGAGAGGTTTTCCGCTTAATCCACCTTGAAAATAGTGATACTTATTATTTTGCAATAATGATTTATTTACTGTTGTATTTGTGGCAATAATTCCTTCAATTTCATATTTCTTGACATATCTACATATACTTATAATTTGATCTTCAGTTAAATCTGGTGATATTTTTAAAATTAAAGGAATTCTCATTTTATAGACTTTGATTAATTTTTCATGTAATTTCTTTATATTTTTGAGAAAACCATTCATATACTTTTCCAAATGCAAGTCTCTTAAATCTTTAGTGTTTGGAGATGATATATTTAGTGAAATATAATCACAGAGAGAATATATTTGCCTCATACAATATTCATAATCTTGGTAGGCATTTTCGATTGGTGTTGATGAGTTTTTACCAATATTAACTCCAATTGGTACAACTTGTCGGAAATTTTTTAAATTTGATTTTAAGTAATCTACTCCTTTGTTATTAAAACCAAGATGATTAATGATAGCCTGTTCTTCTTTAATTCTAAAAATTCTCGGTTTTGGGTTACCAATTTGCGGTTTAGGGGTAACTGTCCCAATTTCAACAAAACCAAATCCAATATTACTTATGAAATTCAGATAATCTCCGTTTTTATCAAACCCTGCCGCTAAACCTATCGGATTTTCAAATTTGATTCCCATAGAGTCGGTAGGGAATTTTTTTGTCTTAGATTTTAAAAATCTTTTTAGCCAAGATTTATAAAGAGTTTCAGCAATTGTTAAAGATATGTAATGTGCTTTTTCAGGTTCGAATAAAAAAATTAAACGTTGATATAATGTGAAAAAAATTTTTGTTAAGTTCATATTATTACTTATTTTTAATTTAGAACCATTATACTATAAACAGCTTAACAGATTTAGTTTGACTATTTTTAATTTACAATTTAGAATGATTCTAAATATAGACTAACTCTATCTGTAATATTATAATGAAGAATAGGAAGTTTATAAAGTAGAAACAGGCTAGCTAAGGGGAGAAAAGCATGAATGAGAAATCGAAGTGTCCATTTACAGGAGTAGGAGCACCATCAAAACACCCAGCAGGAAAAGGAACGTCAAATAAGGACTGGTGGCCTAATAGTTTAAACTTAAAAATCCTAAGCCAACATTCATCTTCAGTAGACCCCATGGATGAAAAGTTCAATTATGCAGAAGAATTCAAAAAACTTGATCTTGATGCAGTAAAAAAAGATTTACATGATTTAATGACAGATTCACAAGATTGGTGGCCTGCAGATTATGGACATTATGGACCATTTTTTATTCGAATGGCTTGGCATGCAGCAGGTACCTATAGAACTGGTGATGGGCGTGGCGGAGCCGGAACAGGCAACCAACGTTTTGCGCCAATTGGCAGTTGGCCTGATAATGTAAACCTTGATAAGGCTCGCTTACTGATCTGGCCGATTAAACAAAAATATGGCAAAAAGATTTCATGGGCTGATTTAATAATCTTGACTGGAAATGTTGCATTAGAATCGATGGGTTTCAAGACTTTTGGTTTTGGTGGTGGTCGAGAAGACATATGGGAGCCAGAAGAAGATATCTATTGGGGATCAGAAAAAGAATGGCTTGGTGTTAATCGTTATAGTGGTGTTAGAGATTTAGAAAATCCTTTAGGAGCGGCTCATATGGGTTTAATTTATGTCAATCCACAAGGTCCAGACGCTAATCCTGATCCGCTCAAAGCCGCACACGATATTCGTGAAACTTTTGGTCGTATGGCAATGAATGATTACGAAACGGTCGCACTTATTGCTGGGGGACATACTTTTGGAAAGTCCCATGGCGCTGCACCTGAATCACACAAAGGCCCTGAACCTGAAGGCTCTAAAATACAAGATCAAGCTACCGGGTGGAACAGCGATTATGGAACAGGTATGGGTGCTGATACTATTAGTAGTGGTTTAGAAGGAGCTTGGACGGCTAACCCTATAAAGTGGGATATGGGCTATCTAGATTTATTATTTGGATATGAATGGGAATTAGCAGCAAGCCCTGCAGGAGCTCACCAATGGAAACCTAAGGAAAATGGATCTGACACAAATATTGTTCCTGATGCGCACGATGCGTCTAAAAAAGTTGCTCCTATGATGTTAACTACCGACCTTTCTATGAGGATGGATCCACAATACGGACCAATTTCTAAAAATTTCCATGAAAACCCAGATGAGTTTGCAGATGCATTTGCAAGAGCTTGGTTTAAACTTACGCATAGAGATATGGGACCTCGTGCTTGTTACCTTGGGAAAGATGTTCCTAAAGAAGAGCTTATTTGGCAAGATCCAGTGCCAGCTGTTACACATGAATTAATAAATGAAAAAGATGCGGATGTTCTGAAAGCAAAAATTTTAGATTCTGGATTAACTGTGTCTCAACTTGTTAAAACAGCTTGGGCATCAGCCTCAACTTTTCGTGGTTCTGATAAAAGAGGAGGCGCTAATGGAGCTAGAATTTGTCTTACTCCGCAAAAAGATTGGGAAGTTAATAACCCATCTGAATTAGCAAAAGTAATTGAGGTTTTGGAAAAAATACAAAATGATTTTGATAAAGCAGTTTCTTTAGCAGATCTAATTGTTTTAGGTGGTTGCGCGGGAATTGAAAAGGCTGCAAAGAATGCAGGCCATGAAGTAAAAGTACCTTTTTCACCAGGCCGAACTGATGCTTCGCAAGATCAAACAGACACTAATTCGTTTGACTTACTTGAGCCACAAGCGGATGCATTTAGAAATTATGTTAAGGATGAATTTAGTACAGTAGCAGAAGAGATATTAATAGATAGAGCTCAATTAATGAAATTAACTGCCCCTGAGATGACAGTTCTTATAGGTGGGATGCGTGTATTAAATACAAACTTTGATAATTCAAACCATGGGGTTTTTACAGATAATCCAGAAACACTCACAAATGATTTTTTCATTAACCTACTTGATATGAGTACAAAATGGAAAGAAGTTTCTAAAAAAGAAGATTTATTTGAAGGGCGTGATCGGAAAACTGATAAAGTAAAGTGGACGGGTACCCGTGTCGACCTTATTTTTGGATCAAACTCTCAGCTAAGAGCATTGGCCGAAGTTTATGCTTGTGAAGATTCCCAACCTATGTTTCTTGCTGATTTTATATCTGCTTGGACAAAAGTCATGGATCTAGATCGTTTTGATCTTAAATAAAATTTAAAAGATAAATTATTTATTTTTAACTTTTATTAAAACTTCTGTTTTTTCAAGTTTCATTGAATCCGGAAGCTTTGGTAATTTTGAAAATGATATTCTTTTTTCATCTATATCAAATAAACTATTATCATTCAGATTAAAAATATGATGGTGATGTTTTAAATTTGTATCATAAAATTTTTGTTCACTACCTAAATTGATTACTTTTAACAAGCCTTTAGACTCAAAGATAGATAATGTATTATAAATGGTAGCTTGAGAAATATGAATTTTTGATTTTTTAACTTTTTTGATTAGATCTATGGCTGTAAAATGTTGATCTCCGATAAAAATAAGATCAGCAATTTGTAGACGTTGCCTTGTTGGGGTTATTTGATTTTTAGCCAAATAGTTTTTAAAGTCGTTTTTCATACTCTCATTATATAATCAAAGAAAATAATTGAAAGTATTTTTATTTATTGTAATTCTCAATAATTTTATTTATTACTGACGAGTCCTTGTTACCTAACTTTTTATCAATAGTTTTTTGCATTAATTGATTGACATATCTAGCTCCTTTTAATTGTATCTTCAGTTTCTTTGCAAGCTTATTAGCTATATTTAAATCCTTTAGATGAAGGGATGCCTTAAATCCAGGTTTATAGTTTTTGTTAATCATTCTTAGACCATGTATATCTAATATCATGCTATACCCAAAACCACCTAATAATGCATCTCGTACAAGTTTCTGATTACATCCAGATTTTTTAGCTAGGATTAATATTTCACTAACTGCCATCATTGTTTCTGCTACTAAAATCTGATTACAAGCTTTTGTAATCTGCCCTGATCCACTCTTTCCAATATACTTAATATTTTTTCCTAAAACTTTTAAAATAGGTTTAACTTTATCAAATGTTTTTCTTTTTCCTCCTGCCATTATTGATAATTCTCCATTTATTGCACCTATTTCACCGCCAGAAACAGGAGCATCGATAAGATCAGAATCTTTCTTTTTTAGTTGATTAGAAATAGAGATGGTTGTTTCAGGATCAATAGTACTCATATCAATTATGATCGAACCTTTAGTAATATGTTTATGCAAACCATCTGCTCCTAAAACAACATCAAAAACATCTTTGGAGTCAGGTAAGTTTGTAATTATTGTCTTTGACTTGCGTGGAATATCTTCAATTTTAGGTATAAATTCACCACCAAGCCTTCTAATCTCATTTATGATAGACTTTTTTCGTGCAAAAAAAATTACATGATAATTAGATTTTAATAAATTTTTGACCATAGGTTTCCCCATTATCCCTAATCCTACGAAGCCTATAATTTTCTTAAGTTTTTTAGCCATCACATGCTATATTATATATTATCTTTAAATTAATTATATGATACTTGATTATAAAGGACTAACAGAAACGAAAACAATACCACAGTCATCTATCTACATGATACATGGCAGTCCTAGAATTCTTCAAAATGAAATAGAAAAAAGAATAGAAAATTATTATAAAAATTATGAATTTTTATCTAAGAAAAATTTTATACTTGATACGGATTCGTCAATAGAAGAGATTGAAAATGAATTACAATCTTTATCATTATTTGATGAAAAAAAAATAATTACAATAAACATTGTATCAAAAACACTACCGTCAAAAATCAAAACCGTTCTAACAAAAAATTTAATTCCAGAAAGTATTAAAATTATTCTTAAATTAGATAGACAGCAAAGCTCTTTTAAAAAAAATGCATTCTATCAAATGTGTTCAAAGTCCGAATGTGTGATAGAAGTTTATGAATTACAAGGAGCATATCTTAAAAATTGGGTTAAAAACAAATTAATTAAAAATCAAATTAATTTTTCCGACGAACTATGCACTTCTCTTATTGAAAAAAATGAAGGCAATACCTTATCTATAGCTCAAGAACTCTATAAGCTGACTTTACTCGAAAAAGATTTTACTAATGAAAATATAAACAAAATGAATACGAATTACAAATTCAACGAATTTTCTTTAATTGATGCTATACATGATGCTGATTTGATTAAATCTTACAAAATTCTAGATTATTTGAAATTGATTAATGTTCAGCGACCTTTCATCTTATTTCTTTTAAATAATGAAATCAAAAAAATATATAATTTAAAGAATAATAATGATTGTTTAATACCTACTTTTAAATTAGAAAAATATAAAAGACTTACCAGTAAATATAATAACGATATCTTAGAAGATTTTTTGAGATTTTCACAATTTATAGATTTGAATATTAAATCCAATAAAAATAATATAGATACATGGCATTTATTATCAGTCCTGATATCATGTTTTGTATTAAATATTCCTTCTCAAAATTATTATAAAGATAAAAATGGAACAATCTTCAATTAAAAAGTATATTCAACAAGTATGCGTCAGAGCTTCTAATGCTTCCAGGACAAGTGCTATGAGGTCTACACAAGAAAAAAATAGATTACTTGACTTAATAATTAAAAATATTACTAAAAATACTAAAAGTATACAAAGAAATAACTCTTTGGATATAAAAGCAGCTATTAAAAATAAAATACAAGAGGCCATGATTGATCGACTAACTTTAACTCCTAAGCGAATAAAGTCAATGTGCGACGGACTACAAGCAATCATAAAAATTCCTGATACATTATATAAATTAGTTAATTCTAAAAAACAAAAGAATGGAATCACTGTAAGTCAGATGAGAGTACCTTTGGGTGTAATTGCGATGATATACGAGTCAAGACCTAATGTTACTATAGATGCAGCTGGATTATGTTTAAAGTCTGGAAACAGCGTTATTCTAAGAGGTGGCTCAGAAGCAATTCACACCAACAAGATACTAATGAAAATTATCAAGATGTCTTTACAAAAATCAAATTTTGATAACTACATGGTTCAATTGATTGAGACAACTGATAGAAATGCTGTAAATCATTTGCTTAAAATGGATAAGTGTATTGATGTAATCATTCCTCGTGGCGGAAAAAGTCTTATCAAGAAAGTTTCGAAAGATTCAAAAATACCTGTAATTAAACATTTAGATGGTAATTGTCATGTTTATGTAGATAAGTATGCAAAAGAACAATTAGCAGAAAAAATTGTAATTAATTCTAAAACTCAAAGATATGGTGTATGTAATGCGATGGAAACACTTTTGATCCACGAAAAATTTTCAAAAGATTCAACTCGTTCGATAGTCAATAAACTTCTTGAGATGGGTGTCGAACTAAGAGGTTGTAGAAAAACGAAAAAAATAAACAATAAAATTAGAATAGCTACAGAAGAAGATTGGTTTACTGAATATTTAGCACCAATTCTTTCTGTAAAAATAGTATCAAATATAGATGAAGCAATTAATCATATAGAAAAATATGGCTCTAAACACACGGAGGCAATCATTTCAGATAATGACAAACAAATTGATAAGTTTACAAAAATAGTTAATTCAAGCTCTGTAATGTCAAATACATCGACTAGATTTGCTGATGGTTTTGAATACGGGTTGGGAGCAGAAATAGGAATTAGTACAGATAAATTACACGCACGAGGCCCGGTTGGTTTGGAAGGTTTAACAAATTTAAAATTTGTAGTGAGTAGTAAAGGGAAAATACGTAATTAAAATGACAAAAAGGTTAGGTATTTTTGGAGGATCGTTTGACCCTATTCATTTGGGACATATAATACCTGTGAAAAATATTTATGAAAAATATCAGCTTGAGAGTGTATTTTTTGTACCTGTAAATATACCAAACTCTTCAAAAAAAATTGTTGCATCAGCAGATTACAGATTACAGATGTTGAAAGTTTCACTCAGCAATTATTCTAATTTTAAAATAGATGATAGAGAAATTAAAAGAGGAGGTATCTCGTTCAGTTATGAAACAATTTTGGAAATTAGCCAAAATTATTCAGATCATCAAATTTTTTTCATTATTGGTGATGATGCATTAAAAAATTTACATACTTGGAAGCAGTACAAAAAAATTTTTGAAATATGTAATATTATTGTGACAAAGAGGTTTGAGAAAAATTTTAGTGATTATAGTGCTTTAGTAATTAATCAATACGTCAAATCTCATATAAAAGAACATCAGACTGTATTTTCTGATTCATCATATGGTAATATAATTTTAGAGAATACACCTGTTATAAATGCCGCATCAAAGGAGATTAGAGAAAAATTGATGAAAAATGAGAACGTCAGTAATTTGGTGGATAAGAATCTCGAAGCGTGGCTTAAAAAAAATAAAGTTTATTAATATATGAAATCATTAAAACAATTTATGATAGATGTTTTGGAAGATAACAAGGCTGAAAATATAATATCTATAAATGTCAAAAACAAATCGTCAATTACAGATATCATGATATTGGTATCAGGTAGATCCACCAGGCATGTTCAATCAATTGCAGATAACTTAATAAATAAACTTAAAAAAAATAAGATTAAACCTCTTGGAATTGAAGGATATTCGCAATCCGAGTGGATACTTATTGATTATGGAGATATTCTTATTCACGTTATGCATCCTGATGCAAGAGAGTTTTATTCAATTGAAAAGTTATGGGATGAAAGCTTACAATCAGATGGTTTAATATATCAATAGTAAAATGAATAAATTTGTTAAATCTTTTTCTTATTTTTTTTCATTCACTATAGTATTTTTATTTTTGTTTGTAGCTATTACAGAAAATACAAATATTATTGATGCTAATTTTAAAAAACCTATAATATCTAAAATAGAAAAATCATTTGATATTAAAATACAAATTAAAAAAATTGATATTAATTGGTATGGAATATCTCCAATAATAAATTTTCATGATATTAAAGTTTTTAATGAAAATAACGATAATCAAATAATTGAAGGGGAAAGACTTGAGGCTTCATTAGATATTATTAATTCAATTCAAAACTGGGAATTAACACTCAAAGAATTGAATCTTGTCCACACTGATATAAACTTTTCATATGAAGGTGGTCGACTCTTTTTTAGAGGGAAAGATATTTTAAAATATGATAATTTAGCCAATAACAAAAAATCAACAGACAAATTTTTAGATCTTCAATTTAGAATCAGCAAATCTAAAATTACAATCAATGATACAAAAACAAATAATATTTATCGTTTGAATAATATAAATTTAGTCTTGGTAAAAGCAAATTCTATCACTAAAGTTTTTACAACTTTCAACTATAATGATTCTGAAGAATTAATTCAGTTAGCAGCTAATTTAATTAACACTAAAAATAAACTTTCTGGTCAAATATATACAAAAGGAAATAATCTTAATCTTCAAAAAATATCATTCATGTCTAATATATATAATTTCTCATCAGAAAAGTTAAATTATCAGGTCTGGATTAATCTGAAAGCAGATAGTATTACATCTGTTCATGGTAATATATCATCTGAAAATATAACCATTCATAACGACTCAAATCATAATATTTTTAAAAATGTACATGCTAATGTAAAGTATGAAAAAGATAAAGACATTTCTTTTATAACATTATCTAATTTAGATTTTAATTCAAAAAATCATGAGTATTCGAATAATGAGATACTTTTAAAAATATCTAACAAATCGAAAATGAGTCTTTTCATTAAACAAATTTTTGCATCTGATTTAAAAAATTTAATTCTAGTCAACACTTCTAATAAAGAAAAGCGTCTCAACACACTTCTAAACAATATCAATCATGGGGAAATTAAAAATCTCAATGTGTATCAATTCAACAAAGTACCAAAATCACAATTATCTTTTAAATTTGATGAAATTGACTTTCAAGATACTGAAAATTCCTTACATATTAAAAATCTATCAGGTAATTTTATTGGAAGTTTTTTTAATGGTTACCTAAAAATCAATAATGGCAAAACAAAAATTAATATTCGTGATAATGAAGGCTATCTTCAATTGGACAAAATTAAGGGTTCACTGAGTTATCAAATCAAAGGAATATCACTCTATTTCAATACGAATAATTTAATGATCAATGAGAATCATAGATTGTCGATTAATGGCAATGCGCAACAAGATAAATTAAATTATAGAGTTCAAAGTAGTGGATCCTTAAACTCCTTATCAGAGATGATAAATGTGCAAGAAGATACAATTGATCTTAGAAAAAACTTTAAAATATATGGTGATTATAAAATTGATATTAGATCTGATAATACAAATATATATGGTGCTCTTAATTTAAAAAATATGGTATTAGAAAATCAAACAAACGACTTTATCATTAATAAATTAAACACAAGAATAAATTTTTCTGATGATTATATTATTTCAAATAAATCTCAATTTTTTTTGAATAAATCTCCATTTAAGTTTCAAATAAATACAGATATATTAAACAATAAACCTAAGTATTTTATAAAAACTAGTGGACAATTAAATTCAAACTTAATTGGAAAATACACTAAATTAGATTATAAAAAATACATTAGTGGAGAAACTAAATCAAAAGTCATATTATATTATGAACCTAAAAATATTGAAAAAAAAATCCATGTTACTTTGATAAGCGATTTACTTGGTTTAAAAATTAATACCATTAAACCATTCTATAAAAAATCAAATCAAAAAAAATCATTTCAAGTTTCATATATCATAAATCCTATTAAAAAATACAGATTACAGATAATTTTTGATAAATATAAGATACTTTTAAATAAGAATGATAAAAATTGGCTGGTTAATGTAAATTCACCTTTTATACAAGGCAATGTTTTATTACCATTAAAAATTTCTCCTGACAATCGTATTAAAGCAAAGCTAAAATATTTTAATATTGACAATTTCAGCTTTAAATCAAGACCTGATGATATCCCTTATATGCATTTGATAGCCCAACAAGCAAAAATTGGAGGTGTTCTTTTAGACAATGTCTCTGTAATTTTAACGCCATCAAAAGATACTTTGAAAATTGAGAAATTAAAATTTAGCAATGCTTATTTATCCATGAATGCAAATGGCACATGGACTACTAAAAATAAAAAACAAGAAACTTTTTTTGTGGCAGATTTTAAAAGCGACAATTTTGGTAGAGCTCTAAAAGGATTAGGGCATGATGGTTTGGTTAAAAAAGGGACTTTAAATGCAAAATTAAGTGGCTCATGGAAAGGTTCACCTGAAATGTTTGAGCTTTCTAAATTAAATGGTGATGTCAAAATCAATGTTAAAGATGGAGAAATTCTGCAGGTTGAAAAACAAGCAAAAGCAATAGGGCAAGTACTTGGATTATTTAGTATATCTTCTCTTCCCAAAAGATTGAATTTAGATTTTAGTGATTTATTTTCTAAAGGTTTGCAGTTCAACGATTTAAATGCTGAGATGGATTTTAATAATGGATTAGCTAATACAAAAAAAATGATAATTGTGGGTGGTTTTGGTGAAATGAGATTAACAGGAGAAACAAACCTAAGGAAGAAAACTTATAATCAGATTCTTTTATATATACCAGATTTATCATCTACAAGTTTAATTACAGGTGCTGCGATAGGAGGGCCTGTTGGTGCTGTTGCATCTATTTTTTATGATCAATTGCTAAAAGAATTTGGTATTGATACTAATAAATTAGCTGCTATTGAATATTCTCTTACAGGGCCTTGGGATAATCCTGATATAAAAGTCACTCAGTCATTTAAACCTATTTTGAATTGATATATCCTATCTATTGTGGGAGAAAAATGTCAACGGTTGCAGCTATTCAATTAACATCCGGACCTAACATACAAGCTAACTTGTATGAAGTGGCGTTATATTTTGAAGAATTAAGTAAATTAAAGTGTAAATTAGTTGTTTTGCCAGAAAATTTTGCACTTATGCCTGAAAAAGATAATGATTTTTTGAAATATGCTGAAAAAACAGGTAGTGGAATTATTCAAGATTTTTTATCTGAAAATGCTAAAAAATATAAATTTTGGATTGTTGGTGGAACAATACCAATAAAAACAAAGAACCCAAACAAATTAACTGCAACAACTTTTGTATACGATGATAAAGGAAAAGTTGTCTGCAAGTATGATAAAGTTCATCTTTTTGATGTTAAACTCCCAAATTCTAAAGAGTCCTATAATGAATCCAAAGTATTCAATCATGGTAAAGACCTTGTAGTTCTTGATACACCTATAGGCATGACAGGCTTAGTGTGTTGTTATGATTTGAGATTCCCAGAAATTTTTAGATTACAACATAAACATGGTGTCCAATTATTTGTATTACCAGCTGCATTTACTGAACAAACAGGTAAAGTTCATTGGGAGACACTCGTAAAAGCTAGAGCAATTGAGAATCTATCGTACATGATTACAGCTTGTCAAGGCGGCTATCATATGAATGGTAGAAAAACTTTTGGTCATACAATGATTGTCAATCCTTGGGGTCAAGTTTTATCAAAAATTAATGATGGTAAAGGCTTTATAACAGCCAAAATGGATTTAAAACAATTAGCATCAATTAGAAAAAACTTCCCTGTGCTCGAACATATCAGATTACTTAAAAGTTAAATCTCATTAGAGAAATTACGATTTTTGAGAATTCTATAACCAATTATGGCTGATAAGATTGATCCAACAAATATACCTAATTTACTCAAATCTAGTAACTCTGTAGATGAAAAAGCAAGACTGTTTATAAATAGGCTCATCGTAAAACCAATACCACAAAGAAAAGATAAACCTAAGATATCAATTAAATCTAACCCTTTAGGTAATCTACATATGTTTAATTTGATAGATATATAAGTGAACAAAGTAATACCAATTGGTTTGCCAACAAGCAGACCTAAAATAATTCCTAAAGAAATAGGATTGACAAAATTATTTAAGGATAATGAACTTAGATTAATATCACTATTAAAGAAAGCGAAAATTGGTAATATTAATATACTTATATAATTATGAAGTGCATTTTCTATATTTTTTAACATTGATGTCCCGTTAGCTTCTTGATGGTTAGGTATCGTGGCTGCTAGCAGAACACCCGCTATAGTGGCATGAATTCCAGACTTTAAAACAAAATACCATAACAGTAAACCTAATAGAATATATATTCCCATTCTTGTTACACCGATAAAATTGATAAAAATTAGTAATGACAAAACAATTAATCCATAACTAAGATTTATCATACTCAAATCAGACGAATAGAATAAAGCTATAATTAGAACAGCTCCTAAATCATCAATTATGGCTAATGATAAAAGAAATATTTTTAAGCTGGTCGGTACACGACTACCAATTATTAATAAAACTGCTAATGAAAATGCTATATCTGTTGCAGTTGGTATTGCCCAACCTGCCAAGTTTTGTTCGTAGTCATGATTTATAAAATAATATATTAATGCAGGCGCAATCATTCCACCCAGTGCAGCGATACCAGGTGACAGCATTTTAGAGAAGCTAGATAATTCTCCCTCAAGTATTTCTCTTTTCAGTTCCAAACCTATCACAAAAAAGAATATCGCCATTAACCCATCATTAACCCAGTGTTCAATAGGTTTAGATAAATCAAAGTCGCCTATGCTAATAGGTATTACAAAATTTTTTATTTCATAATAGTTATTTTGAAATGGACTATTAACGATTATTAAAGCGAAGATAGAAAAAATTAGTAGTAAAATGCCAGTTTTTTCTTCCTTAGAAAAAAAATTGGTTAAAAAGTCTTGTATTGTAGAAGGCTGACCCATCGCAATTATTATAGCAATTTAAACACCAACTATGTAGTTAAACTATTAAAAGAGATATATCTTTAGAAAAAATATTTTTAGTTAAGTCGCCTATCGATATAAAATCAACACCTTTTATGGCAAATTTATTTATATTTTTTAGATTAATAGAGCCTGAGATCTCTATTTCACATTTTCTTACACATTTAATAACTTCTTTTATTTTTTGTGGTTTAAAATTATCTAGCAAAATCCTATCAACTTTAAATCGGTTAACATATTTAGCAAATTTTAGAGTTTGTACTTCTACGACTACTTTTTTCCCAGTTTTTTTAGCTGCATTGATAGTATTTTGAAAATTATGAATAAATCTGAGATGATTTTCTTTAAATAAGATAGTATCTGATAATGACTTTCGATGAGCTGGGCACCCTGCCTCTAAACATGCTTCCCCATATGGTAGACGTGTCAATGGTAAAGTTTTCCTTGTATGTAAGATTTTAATTTTTGTTTTTGATATTTTTTTTTGATATTTCATGCAATTATCATAAACACCCGACATAGATTGAAGATAATTTAGAGCCGTTCTTTCAGCAATTATAATATTACGATTATTGCCTTTTATTTTAGCTATTAATTGATTTTTTTTAATATATTCACCATCTTTAACTAATGCTTGAACGGTTAGATTTGGATCGACAATTTTAAATACTTTTTTCATCCATTTCATACCATAAACATAAAAGGATTCTTTAGATTTTATCTGTGCTTCAGCTTTTTTATTTATTGGTATAAGTTTTGCAGTAATATCATTTTTATAGCTATCTTCATTAAGGCTATTAATTATATGAAGATGTATCTGTTTGAGTTTATTGTTCATTTTGTTTATTGAAACTATCTCTTAATTTTTTTGTTTGACCAAAGATTAATGGACTTAATAATAACAATGCAATTAAATTGGGAAGGGCCATGAGACCATTCATAACATCAGCAATCAACCATACGAGATTTAATTTTATTATAGCTCCAAATGGAATGATAAAAATCCATAGTATTCTATAAATAGGTATAATTTTTTCTCCAAAAATAAACTCAGCACATTTTTCTCCGTAATAACTCCATCCAATAATTGTACTAAAAGCAAATAAAGTTAAACCAAAGACAACAATATATTTACCCAGCACAGGCAATTCTGAATCAAAGGCTGACATTGTTAGAGCCGCTCCATTAATTCCGTTCAACCAGTTTCCACTTAACAAAATTACAAAAGCTGTGATTGTGCATACAACCAGTGTATCAATCAAGGGTTCTAACATCGAAATAGAACCTTGTTTCATAGGATTATTAGTTTTTGCAGCAGCATGTGCTATGGGAGAACTTCCTAATCCGGCTTCATTAGAAAATACTCCTCTAGATACGCCAAATCTTATAGCTGCCCAAACTGTTGCTCCTGCAAAACCTCCAGAAGCAGCTGTGGCATTGAATGCTGAATCAATAATAAGTGCAAATATATCTGGAACAACATTTGCATTTTTTAAAATTATAAATAAACCTCCAACTACATAAATAATAGACATTATTGGAACGAGTTTTGATGCTATATTACCAATACTTTTGATACCACCCAATACAACTAATCCCACTAGCAGAGCAACCGACAGCCCAATCAAGAGTTTAGAAATACCAAATTCATTGTTGACAACTTGTGTAACAGAGTTTACTTGAACTCCATTGCCTATACCAAACGCCGCTATCATTCCAAATACTGCAAATAAATATGCTAGAAAATGATATTTTTGGTCTAACCCATTTTTAATATAATACATTGGACCTCCAACAATATTTCCATTTGCATTTTTTTCTCTAAAATAAATAGCTAGAAATGCTTCACAGTATTTTGTAGCCATTCCAAACAATGCCGTTAGCCACATCCAAAAAATTGCACCTGGTCCACCAAGAAAAATTGCAGTTGCGACGCCCGCTATGTTTCCGGTTCCAACCGTCGCCGAGAGAGCAGTCATTAGTGATTGAAACGATGATATATCACCATCACTTTGTTTTTTTTCTTTTCGGAAAAGCGATTTGAATCCAAAATTTATATTAGTGATAGGAAATGCCTTGAGACCAATTGTCAAATAAATTCCAACACCAAGCAATAAAGATAAGGTGATCGGTCCCCATACCAGACCACTTATATCATTTAGTAAATTTGTGAAATTCATTGTTTTTGGATAACATTAATTACATTTTCTCGGAATTTATTTTCCTTTTTAAGTTCATCTACAATTATATCTGAATAATGAGGTATATTTCGTTTTTTATCTAGTTTGGTTGCTACTATAGAAGAATATTGACAATGTTTATATTGTTTCTTCAAAGATATTAAAATATTATCAATAGAAAAATTTTTTTTATCATTAAAAATAATCAAACCACCTGTTCTCAAACTATCAAAGGCATCTTCTATATATTTAATTTTTTCCTCAACATTTTCTATATTATCATGAAGCTTAAATACAGTTATCACATCAAAAAGATTATCTGATAAAATTTTATCTGAAAAATACACATCCAGTTTTTTTGAAAAACCATCTGATAGATATTTGTTATAAGTATCATTTTTTTCTGCATTATTTGTTATAAAGGATGCTTTATTTACATTGATATAATCACTTTGAAATATTTCAGAAGACAATAATCCGTCTCCATCTATCTCGCAAAAAGTTATAGGTTTCTTTCTTCCAAAAAAATCTATAATTATTTTTTCAACAATTGCACTTATAGTGGCATTAATAATATTTTTTTTAATTATTTTATGAAATTCATTTTCATTTTCAATCCCCTTCTCTTTTAATTGTTCAAAATAATGATCAAATAAATAATTTAGAGAACTATTTTTTTTTGGTGGTTCTTTTCTTCCAATTCTTACTGACATTACCCCATCATTTTCTGCCCAAATATTACTCATACCCCACCATTTTATTCTGCTTCTAAAAATATCTTCTAATGCGCTTCTCGACCAGTAGTTTTTTTCTATTCCCTGTCTTTCGGCATAAACTGGAAGTACTACGTAACCATTTTTATCTACAAGATATAATAAATATCTTAAAAAAACTGCACCCCAATTATTTGCAAATAATGGAACACTTAATCCGATATAAATTCTATTAAAAATATGTTTATTGAATGGAAAAAAAGCAGAACTTATCTCCTCTTTTTTTATAAGATCAGTAAATTTTTTTGAATTTAATGTCAGACTTATTATACTGCGATCCGGCTTGATCATCCCATGCTTATCACGCATATCTGAACAATAATAATCAATATCTTCATTTATATATTTTTCTGATTTGTGTAGAATAATATCTGTCATTTGTTTGTCTTATTATAAGTTTATGAGATAATAACATGTGACATAAAGAGCAACAATACATCATAATCTATATGAGTATTGTCCTCACGTTTTATGAAAAACTACTCTTATTTTTTGGGGTTATAGTGTTAATAAATTATATTCATTGGCTTAAATATGGAACTTAGTGTTGTTTGGATGTACTTGGGGTTTTTTCTGGCAGCCTATTCGGTTATTGCAAATGACTCTATTCAAACATTAGGTACATTTCTTTCTGCTAATAAAGAAAGGTTTTCTTGGTATACACTTTGGTTTGCTGCTTCAATTATGTTGGTTTTTACTATTACCTATGGTTGGTATTTTTATGATGGAGATATTTCATATGAAAGATTAACACGAATACCATATCAAGAAGTCCAATGGTATCACGCTCTTGCTCCAGGGATTTTACTTCTTTTAACGCGTGCTGGAATTCCAGTTTCCACTACATTTTTAGTATTATCAGCTTTTGCTACTATAACAGTTCTTGAGAAAATGCTTATAAAATCAATTGTTGGTTATGGTGTGGCTGCAATAACCGCATATCTTGTTTGGATTATTTTGGAACGATTTATTAATGAAAAAACAGAACACCCAGTACACAGAAACTTTTGGAGAGTAAGCCAGTGGGTAACAAGTGGATGGTTATGGTTTGCATGGCTGCAACATGATATGGCAAATATTGCAGTTTTTTTACCTAGACAGCTCATGTTAGGTGATTTGATAATAGTGTTAATCACGCTTATTTTAATTCTTGGATACGTTTTTTATACAGGAGGAGGAAAAATTCAAGAAGTGGTAATTAGCAAGCATGGAGCAAGATTCGCAAGATCTACTACTATTATTAATCTTGTTTATGCTTTTGTTTTGTTTTATTTTAAAGAACTTAATGATTTACCAATGTCCACAACTTGGGTTTTTGTAGGTTTGTTATCAGGACGAGAATTGGCTATTTCATCAGTCATTGAAGATTATCGTTTTAAGTATGTATTCCCAATCATTGCAAAAGATTTTGGTAAGATGATGTTTGGATTAGGGGCAAGTGTTGCGATTGTTCTAATAATTCACCAAGTAATAGTACCTAATGGATTATAACCAATCATTCAATAAATTACTTGTTTTAGCAATTTCTTTATATCTATTTTTTGGTGTTAATAATATATTTGCAGGACAAATAGAAAACAAATCAAAAAATTTCTCAACAGAAGCAAAGAAAATAAAAAAAAGATCTAGCGCAACTTTCTACGGTCGACTTTGGATTCAGTATGATAATACTGATGAGGAAACCGGTTCTAACGATATGAAATCATCTCTTCGTGATAACGAAGGTATGGGACGATTCGGTATAAAGGGCAAAGAGAGTATCGGTAATGGTTATACCGTGAATTATAAAATTGAATATGCTATAGATTTAGGTGATGGTATAGCAACATCTGATAGTACAACTTGTTCCAGAGATAACGTTTCTGGAAGTAAAAAAGATTGTCAGACTTTTCTACTTAAACAAGGTTGGATTGGATTTTTAACACCTATTGGTCAATTTAAATTTGGTTCAATGGAGTCTCCTTATAAATATCTTGCAAAACATGATATTTTGCACGATACAATTTCACAAGCTCGTGATACGAGAATGATTTCTCAAGGCTCTATGTCACACAGCTCGTACTGGAGAGAATCTATGCAGTATGAATTAAAATCTGGAAACTTAAGATTTGCAGCGATCTATGGCATTGGCGAGAGTTCAAATAATTCCGTAACAAACAAAGACTCAGGTCTTGGAATTGAGTATAAAAACTTCTTGATACCAAACTTTAGTGTTGTATATGCAAGAAATCATGATGATAGCGCAGATGAAGAAAATACCAAATACACAATTACATATGATATGAAACTAGACGGTAAGAAAAAAATTAAAGTTTGGTACATGCATGAAGATGTTGAATTAGATACTAAATTATTTACCACATCTGGTAATGGTGAAGTTGATTGGTATGGCATAAGATATTCATCAGGTCCTATGACTTTACAATATTCTTATGCTGACGCTAAGCATGATGATGCGTCCAACAAAGACCGTGATGGCTATAACATTGGTATGACATACAAATTGTCCAAGCAAAGCAGATTATATGTTGGACATTCTGATAGTGAAGCTGGATCAGGTGATGGTACAAACCAAGATATATCATCAACTATGCTAGGAATTAGACATGACTTTTAAAGTTATTTAAGTTTTTTTAAAGAATAGACCTAATTATTTTACATCTAATTTACTAAAGTATTTTGTTAGAATATTGCAATGTTTCTATTTAGGTAGATAATAAGAGGCATGGAAAATGATAACACAAACAAAGATTCTATTACTATAGACCAATTAACGGAAGTTCTAGATAGTGGTGCAATAATGAAAGCTAGAAATTTACTTAATTCATTGTATCCGTCAGAAATTGCCGATGTTATCGAAGGAACTCCTCGTCATAGAAGAGATTTAATTTGGAAATTAGTAAGTAATGATAATAAAGGTGAAACATTGGCTGAACTAAATGAAGAGGTCAGAGAAAATCTTATTGATGAATTAATTGAAGAAGATGGAACCGAAGGGTTAGTAAAAATTTCGCAAAATTTAGATACTGATGATTTAGCTGACATTATCCAGTCTTTACCTAAACATTTAACCAAAAAAACTATTAAAAGTTTAGATAAACAAAATCAAGAGAGACTAGAGAAAGTTCTTTCATTTCCAGATGATACCGCAGGCGGTTTAATGAATACAGATACAGTTAATATAAGAGATAATGTAACAGTAGATGTATTACTCAAATATTTGCGAAGATTAAAAAACTTACCTGAACAAACAGATAGAGTTTTTGTTACTGACAAGATGAACAAATATTTTGGATATGTTTCTATCCAAGATGTTTTAGTAGCTGATCCGTCAAAATATGTTTCAGAAATTATGATTAATGATAGTAATATTATTGATCCAAATCTGGATCAGCATGAAGTAGCAAGGATTTTTGAGAATGCTGATCTTGTTTCTGCGGCGGTTGTTGACTATGATGGGATGCTTTTAGGAAGAATAACTATTGATGATGTGGTCGATGTGATTAGAGAAGAAGCAGATGAATCAGTTTTAAACATGGCTGGTTTAAAAAAAGATGATGATATTTTTGCACCAATTTTCCAGAGCACAAAAAGAAGAACCATCTGGCTTGGGGCGAATTTAATAACTGCCTTATTGGCAGCTACAGCAATTGGTATATTTGAAGCTACAATAGAAAAAGTTGTTGCGCTCGCTATATTAATGCCTATTGTTGCAAGTATGGGAGGTATTGCAGGATCACAAAGTCTTGCGTTAGTTATAAGGGCGCAAGCATTAGATCAAATTGGAAGCACCAATTCCAAATTATTGATACTAAAAGAATCAGCTATTGGATTTTTAAACGGTTTTTTATGGTCAAGTGTTGTTGCCGCTCTTACATATTTTTGGTTTGACAGTCTTTTTTTAGGAATTGTCATTGCTTCAGCTTTGATGATTAATTTAATCATAGGTGCCATCAGCGGTGTAACCTTGCCGTTGATTTTAGCTAAAATAAACATAGATCCTGCTCTTGCAGGGGGTGTAATTTTAACCACTATTACAGATGTTGTTGGTTTTATTTCTCTTTTAGGAATAGCCACATTTATGATGTAAAAAGAATTAGAAAATAATAATATTCTAATATATATCTTTCAACAGCTTATCCACAACTTATATACAACAAAAACACAAGATATTGTGTTATCAAGTAATTACAACCACAAGAAATAGTGTTATAATCGTATTTCATGCGAGAAGAATAATTTATAAAAAGCGAAATGACAGAAGAACAACACAAAATTAATGTAGAAAATCAAACCGATCAAGCTCATTTTGTTGGAAGCGATGAAACATCTCCAGTGCCAGGTCGTTATCGTGTTATGCGAAGAAATGGCAAAGTTACATCATTTGACTTAAATAAAATAGTTGTAGCAATGACTAAGGCTTTTTTGAGCTTGGAAGGAAGCAGCGCAGCTGCATCAACTCGTATTCACAATGAAGTACAGATTTTATCTGAAAAAGTATACAAGGCAATCAAAAGGAGATTCCCTGACGGTGGAGTCATTCATATAGAAGACATTCAAGATCAAGTTGAGTTAGCAATAATGAGAGCTGGGTACCAGGATGTTGCAAGAGCCTATGTAATTTACCGAGAAGAAAGGTCGAAGGAAAGGAGCCAAAAGACCGTAAACAATATAGAAGATCTCCCTATAACAAAGAGTGTTATACTTCCCGATGGCTCCACCGTTCCTTTAGATTTAAATAAACTCAGACTGATTATAAATGAGTGCTGTAAAGGTGTCAGTGACGTATCTGAAGAACACGTTTACAACATAATTGATAAAAACATTTATGATGGAATAAAAAAAGAAGATTTATCTAGTTCAATATTAATTTCAGTTAGACCTCTTATTGAAAAAGAACCTAATTACTCAAAAGTTGTTGCTAGATTATTATTACATTCTATTAATGAAGAAGCTTTTACATTTTTAGGTTTCGAAGATTTTAACCCTTCTTTGGCTGAAATCAAAAAAGTTTACCCAAATTATTTTAGTAGGTATCTTCAAAAAGCTTGTGAATTAAAATTGTTAGATCCGGAATTACTTCATTTTGATTTGAACTATATTGCAAAGAATATTGATGTTAGCAAGGATTTAAATTTTAATTACCTTGGTCTACAAACACTGTATGATAGATATTTTATTCACCACAAAGAAACTAGATTTGAACTACCTCAAGCATTTTTCATGAGAGTAGCTATGGGGCTTGCCATGAATGAGTCTAATCGTGAAGAAAAAACTGTTGAATTTTATAATTTAATTTCTTCTTTTGATTTCATGTGTAGTACTCCGACATTGTTTAACTCTGGAACATTAAGGCCACAATTATCATCATGCTATCTTTCTACATTGCCAGATGATCTAAAAGGTATTTTTCAAGGTATAAGTGATGATGCAATGTTGTCTAAGTTTGCCGGAGGATTAGGAAACGATTGGTCGCAAGTTAGAGCTTTAGGTTCTTATATAAAAGGAACAAACGGGAAGAGCCAAGGTGTAATACCATTCTTAAAAGTGGCTAATGATACTGCAGTAGCTGTCAATCAGGGTGGAAAGAGAAAAGGAGCTATGTGCGCTTATCTTGAAACGTGGCACCTCGATATAGAACAATTTTTAGAATTAAGAAAAAATACTGGTGATGACAGAAGAAGAACTCATGATATGAATACTGCAAACTGGATACCAGATTTATTTATGAAAAGAGTTCATAACAACTCTTCTTGGACATTATTTTCTCCAAGTGATACCACAGATTTGCATGATTTGACTGGGTTAGAATTTGAAAAAAAATATGAAGATTATGAAAAACAAGCTGAAGATGGATTGATTGCTAATTATAAAAAAGTGAACGCTGTTGATCTTTGGAGAAAAATACTTAGTATGTTGTTTGAAACTGGCCATCCATGGATTACTTTTAAAGATCCGTGCAATATACGCTCTCCTCAACAACATACAGGCGTTGTACATTCTTCTAATCTATGTACTGAAATCACTCTTAATACATCAAAAGACGAAATAGCCGTATGTAATTTAGGTTCGATAAATTTAGCTGCACATATTCGTGATGGTGAATTGGATTCTGACAAATTACATAAAACTATAAAGACGGCAATGCGTATGCTTGATAATGTAATTGATTACAATTATTACAGTGTTGATAAAGCAAGAGACTCGAATTTAAAACATAGACCTGTTGGCTTGGGATTAATGGGATTTCAAGATGCTTTATATAGATTAAGAATACCGTATGCATCAGAGGAAGCTATTGAGTTTGCTGATAAAAGCATGGAGTACATAAGTTATTATGCACTTCAGTCATCCATGGAACTTGCAAAAGAAAGAGGATCATATTCAACATTTGATGGCTCATTATGGAGTAAAGGTATTTTACCAATTGATAGTTTAAACATATTAAAGAAAGTTAGAGGTAAATATCTTGATGTAAATACCGATCAAACTTTAGATTGGGATTCATTAAGACAAAGTATAAAATCCAATGGAATGAGAAATTCTAATACACTGGCAATTGCTCCAACAGCAACAATTTCAAATATATGTGGAGTAGCACAATCTATAGAACCTACTTATCAAAACCTTTATGTTAAATCTAATCTTTCTGGAGAATTTACTGTGATTAATCCATATTTAATTGAAGATTTCAAGGAAGCAGGTATTTGGGATGAAGTCATGGTTAAAGATTTAAAATATTTTGATGGACAATTATCATCAATCAGTAGAGTGCCTGATAATTTGAAAAAACTTTATGCAACGTGTTTTGAAATTGATACAAGATGGTTGGTTGAATCAGCAGCTAGAAGACAAAAATGGATCGATCAATCACAATCATTAAATTTGTATATATCTGGAACAGATGGAAAAAAATTAGACAGTGCATATAAACTAGCATGGATCAGAGGATTAAAAACAACTTATTATTTAAGATCATTAGGAGCTACACATGTAGAAAAAAGTACAACAGACAATTCAGACTCAAATTTAAATGCTGTAGAAACATCTAATGGTCAATCAAAAGAGTGTT
Source organism: Gammaproteobacteria bacterium (assembly GCA_002716945.1). GTDB lineage: Bacteria > Pseudomonadota > Gammaproteobacteria. The sequence goes on from PBCF01000002.1 coordinate 65,289, forward strand.
TAATAGATGATCCTGACTGCGAGGCATGCCAATGATAGATTTTTCTTTCTCAATTAATCAATTAACTTTTGAAATAATTATATATTTTATTTCAGTTGTGAGCGCAATCATTATATTAGCGATATATTATGTTTTGGATAAAAAACGACTAAAAGAGGAAGATAATTTTAAGAAGAATTTTATAAATGGAAAATATATAAGTTTATATCACAATAGATTCAAAGGAGGTATTTGATATGTATAACTGGGATGATCCAATTAAAGAAGCTTTAAACAAAACTGAAAAACCAGTTGTAAACAATAATACACAAGAAAGTGTGTTAAATGAAAATAAAAAATCACAAGTAGATTTAGGTTCACAAGAAGGTTTAACAGGAATTGAGAATATAGAGAAGGGCGGAGAAAGAATAAAAGTTGATGATAAAGCGATTATTAATTGTAGAGCTGATCTTAATCAACTTGTTCCTTTTAAATATGAATGGGCATGGCAAAAATATTTAGATGGTTCAGCTAATCATTGGATGCCCGAAGAAATACCTATGCATGATGACATTAAATTATGGCAAGATCCTAAAGGATTAACTGAAGACGAAAGACAAATTGTTGAAAGAAATCTTGGTTTTTTCTCTACAGCTGATTCTCTTGTAGCTAATAATTTAGTTTTAGCAGTATATAAGCACATAACTAATCCAGAGTGTAGACAATATCTACTTAGACAAGCTTTTGAAGAAGCAATTCATACACATGCATATCAATACTGCGTCCAATCCCTTGGTTTAGATGAAAGCAGAATTTTTAATATGTATCGTGAAATACCTTCTGTTGCAACTAAAGCAGAATGGGCTCTTCCTTTTACACAAAGTTTAGGCGATCCAAATTTTAAAACCGGAACCTTAGAAAACAATCAAAGATTGCTAAGAGATTTAATAGCATTTTATGTTGTATTTGAAGGAATATTTTTCTATGTTGGATTTACTCAAATATTATCGTTAGGTAGAAGGAATAAATTGACAGGTGTTTCTCAACAATTCCAATATATTTTAAGAGATGAATCCATGCATATGAATTTTGGAATAGATGTAATCAATCAGATCAAGAATGAAAATCCTGAACTTTGGACAGAAGAGTTTCAAACAGAGATGATCGCATTGATTAAAACAGGTGTAGATTTAGAAACAAAGTATGCCTACGACACAATGCCTCGTCCTATTCTTGGTATGAGCGCACAAACATTTGAAGAATATTTGCAATTCATTGCAAACAGAAGGTTTACCCAAGTTGGTTTACCTCAGCAATATAAAGATGTATCAAATCCTTTTGAATGGATGTCAGAAATTATGGATTTGAAAAAAGAAAAGAATTTCTTCGAAACTCGTGTAACTGAATATCAAACGGGTGGAAAACTAAAATTCTAAAATATTATTTACGATGATTGCAGAGAAGCTTTCTTAACTATGGCTTTATGCAAAACAAGAATAGTGAATGAGAATAGTATTGTTGAAATTAGGGAATATTGAAAAAAGGGTATTCCAGCTAAATAACAACTCAGAAGACCTAATATATTTAACGGATACAATCCCATAGTTAACCAAACTCCAAAATTACTGATTATAAAAAAAATAGACGGGCATAGTATAGATGCAAAAAAAACGGAAACTATGTCTAATTTTTTTATAATTAATGGGCTTAAGTATGTAATTAATAGGAACGAAGCATACACAAAAAACATTGAAGGATTATAACCAAGATATAAATCACTTAATACTTGAGAAGCCATAACAATAATTACCGCTAAACTTCTACTTTGTATATAAAATCCAGTAAAAATCATAAGAGATAATGTTGGGGTAAAATTAGGTATATCAGAGAGCAATCTACTAATTATTAATAGAAAAAAAAGTGTAATGGGTATTATTATTTTCATATTTATAGGGAATTATATCACATATTAAAAATTTGTTGTTATAGTAACATAAGTAGAAATACCTTCTGTGTTATAATTATGAGCTCGTCTATACTTTTTATCAAACATATTATTGATTTTAAAAGAAATAATAAAGTTTTTTGTTTTATGTAAATAATTTGTATTAAATAGCATATAACCGCCTAATCGTTCATAATCATAAATTGAATTATCTCTTGTACTCTCACCTATCATAGATAGAGAAATAATATTATTCACATCAAAGTCATAAGAGAATTTACCAACTATTTTATTTCTTGGTCGTCTTGAAAGTAGTGTATCATTAGTTAAATCATCCGATTCTTGATATGTATAATCAATTTTATAGTCAATTAATTTAAAGGAGTTTTTATAAGCTATTTCAATACCAGTTATTCTTGCTTTATTTAAATTTTGCATAATAGATCCATCAGACTCAATTAAATTTCTGATGTCATTATTAAACACAGATAAAGTTATATAATTAACAGGTGAGAATTTATATTTTAATCCAATTTCAGTAGAAATTGATTCTTCAGGTTCTAAGTTTTTATTTCCACCATAGCCAAATAAATCAGTTCCATCGGGAGATCTAAATGACTTACCTAAACCAGTTGTAACTATGGTGTTATTGTTTAAGTGATATCCAAAATTTATATTACCAGTAAGATAATTACCATATCTTGAATGATTAATAAACCTCAAGCCTGTATTTATTATGCTATTTAAATTTGGAATATATTGTGATTGTATAAAAAATTCATTCACATGATTTGTTATTTTAAAAGATGTCCCATATGATAATTCATATAGTGCTTCATCCGTATATGTAAAACCTAAAATTGTATTTGCATCAAAAAAATTATAATAATTATTTTCTAAATTAATTTGATTTATTTTTGTATGAGTATAGTCAGTGGCAGATGAACTAGATTGGTCAATTTTATTTTGTTTCGAAATATAATTAATATTTGTTTTATAATCAGTATACTTTTTTAATAGCGATAATTTGATATGTCTGTCTTTATGATCTTGCATTAAATTACTACCAAAACTATCATATTCTGTAGTTCCGTCACTTTGATAATAATCTGTTTCAAAAATAGTTTTATCTAACTGATATTGATAATTAATATTTATATTTCTGTTTTTATATTCATGATCTTGAGACGAACTCACTTTTGCTTTATAAGAGTCAGATCTAATCTCTGAATAATTTAAATTCAGATTGTAAAGATTATTTGTATATTTTCTATAAAAATCAATTTTATTAGTATTGAAACGTCCTGAACTTAATGAAAATGATCCTGAATTTTCTAGATCCTTCTTTGTTATAATATTGATTACTCCACCTATTGTGTTTCGCCCATATAAAGTTGACATGCTACCTTTTGCAATTTCAACTCTATCAATCATTTTAATTGATATATGTTGTATTGATGGAACTCCTAATGTTCCTGGATTTAATTCAACACCATTAACCAATACTTTTGTATGATTACTCTCAGTACCTCTTAGAAAAATTGATTTTGTTTGTCCTGGGCCACCATTGCTACCTATACTAATTGAACTAGAAAAATTTAATAAATTATCAACAGTATCAAAGCCATATTTCTCGATCTCTTCTGATGTTATGATTTCAATAGCAGTCAGAGAGTCAAAAATAGAACTAGGTCTCTTAGGAGTAATTACAATCTCATCTAAATTTGAATCTGCGAATACAATATTGAACGCAAGAATATTAATTAAAAATGTTTTTAAAAAGTTTCTACCCATCTTAGAAATAAGCACCTCCGCTTTATGGGGTTCCCATCATGTTGGTCTTCGGACTCTATATACCGTTGCGGGGGCAGTGCAGATTATCTTTTACTGACTTTCCCAACTTCATGAGACTTTTAATTTTTAATGCCTGTACCTTTTGATAAAAGGGACAATGCAATGATGTATAATATAAATGTTATTGAAGTAATAATCAAGATAGAAAATTCTATGTTCATTTCTTCTATACCTAAAAAACCATATCTAAATGCACTTACGATATAAGCAATGGGATTGAATAATGAAATGTTTTGCCAAATTTCAGGCAATAAATCAATAGCGAAGAATGTCCCCCCTAAATATGTTAGTGGTGCGAGAATAAAAGTAGGAACAATGTTTATATCATCCCAAGTTTTTGCAAATACAGCATTAATAAATCCGGCAGTTGAAAACAAAAATGCGGTCATGAATGTCATAAACACAGTCAACCATATATTAACAATTTCGAGATCAGTAAAAAAAGTTACAACTACATATACAGCTATTCCTACAGCAAAGCCTCGCAAAACACCACCAGTGATATAACCAAGTAAAATAATATTGTTTGGAACAGGAGAAACTAATAGTTCTTCAATACTTTTCATAAACCTTGAACTATAGAATGAACCTACTACATTCATATAAGAGTTTGATATTACGGGCATTATAATCAGTCCTGGTATTATATAATCCATATAACTGAAATTTTTTATTTCCCCAATTCTTTCACCGATGAAATTACCAAAAATTATTATATATAAAAACATGGTTACTACCGATGGCAGAATAGTTTGTATCCATATTCTGGCAAATCTTAAAAATTCTTTTATTACTATGGTCTGATATGGAATTAAAATTTCTTTTTTCATAATCGTCTAATCATCCGTAAGTTGAATAAAAACTTCTTCTAGTTTATTTCTTTTATTCAAAATACTTCCAACATCAATTTTCATATATTTTAATTTTTCAATTATATCTGTTACAGACATTGTGTCCGTTGTTATTTCACACGTATATGAATCAATTTTATCTATCTCACAATCATCTATCACAGGCATACCATTAAGTGGTTGAGTAGTTTTCACAATATAAGTATGTTGATTTTTTATACGATAAATTTCATCCATAGTTGATTTCTGAACAATATTACCTTTATGAATAATTGCAAGATTTTTACATAGTCTTTCAGCCTCTTCTAGGTAATGGGTAGTTAGTATGATAGTGACACCTTGTTCATTTAGTTCCTTGAAAAAATCCCACATATTTAATCTAAGTTCTGTATCTACACCAGCCGTCGGTTCATCTAGTATTAATAATTTAGGATCATGAATCAATGCTTTGGCTATCATCATTCTTCTTTTCATCCCACCTGATAATTCTCTTGGTGTATTTTTTCGTTTATTCCAAATACCTAATTGATTTAAAAGTTTATATATTTTTTCTGCAGCTAATCTTTTTTCTATACCAAAGTATCCAGCAATATTAAACATTGTTTCTTCTACTGTAATAAATTGATTTAAATTATATTCTTGTGGAACCAAACCAATGTTTCTTTTAACTAGTTCTGGTTTTTGTTGAATATCATCACCAAACACACAAACTCTTCCGGATGTGATTGTAACTAGAGAAGAAATTATACCTATCACTGTTGATTTCCCCGCTCCATTTGGACCCAAAAATGCGAAAAGATCACCTTTTTTCACTGACAAATTGATACAATTCAATGCTTGAACACGATTTTTGTATATTTTATCTAAATTAATTATATCTATTGCATTTTCACTCATATAAATACCTTAATAAAAAGAAGTTTTTTTTCAAAATATTTGACAATGTTATATACTAACGTAAACTTATCGAGTTATAACAGATAAACAGTATATATCAAGACCATATTATAGATAAAAGAAAAATGAGTCATACATCCTATAAGAGCGCAAAAGTTAGACTTCAAAGAAGTGAATTAGCCGTACCTGGCTCGTCACCAAAAATGTTTGATAAAGCCCTAAATTCTGATGCAGATTATGTGTTTTTGGATTTAGAAGATGCGGTTGCGCCAAATGATAAAGTTACTGCTAGAGAAAATGTAATAAAATCTCTTAAAGAAATGGACTGGAGAAGTAAAGGCAAGACTATTTCAGTCCGAATAAATGGTTTAGATACTCATTACATGTACAAAGATGTTATTGAGCTAATGACTGAAGCGGGAGAATATATTGATACCATCCTTATACCTAAAGTTGGCGTGAGAGACGATGTTTATGTAGTGGATTGTTTAGTTTCACAAATAGAACAAGAGAGAAATCTCAGTTCAAAAATTGGATTAGAGTGTCTTATAGAAAGTGCTTTAGGAATGGTTAATATTGCAGAGATTGCACAATCCAGTTCTAGATTAGAAGCATTGCATTTTGGTGTAGCAGATTATGCGGCAAGTTTGAGAGCAAGAACTGTTGTAATAGGTGGGCTCAATCCTAATTATCCAGGCGATCAATGGCATCATGGTTTATCAAAATTAGTTGCAACTTGTAGAGCATTTGGTTTAAGACCAATTGACGGTCCATTTGGAGATATTAAAGATTCTAATGGTTATATAGATGCTGCTAAAAGAGGAGCAGCGATTGGTATAGAAGGTAAATGGGCAATTCATCCATCTCAAATTGAACATGCTAATGAAGTTTTTTCTCCACCGTCGGAAGAAGTAGAGAAAGCTAAAAGAATAATAGAAGAATTAAAAAAAGCTGCTGATGAAGGACGAGGTGCAGCGCAATTAGATGGTCGTATGATTGATGCGGCATCAGAAAGGATGGCTGAAAATATTGTCAATATTGACAATTTGATACAATCAAAAAAATAATGAATATACACGAATATCAAGCAAAAGAAATTTTAACTAAATTTGGAGTATCTATACCTAGAGGTGGCATTGCATACAGTCCTGAAAATGCTAAAGATAGAGCAGCAGAATTAGGCGGAGAAATGTGGGTTGTTAAAGCACAGATACATTCTGGTGCAAGAGGTAAAGCTGGTGGTATAATAATTTGTAAAAGTCTGCAAGAAGTTTCTGATGCTGCAAATAAATTATTAGGTAAAACTTTAGTCACACATCAAACAGGTCCGGCAGGCAAAACAGTTCAAAGAATTTATATTGAAGAAGCTACTGATATTAAAAAAGAATTTTATTTGGGTTTAGTTTTTGATAGAAGTTCCGAAAGTATTATGGTTGTTGCGTCTTCTGAAGGTGGTATGAGTGTAGAGGAAATAGCGAAAGAAAAACCTGAGACACTAATTAGAGCCAAAGTAGAGGCAGCAGTTGGAATGCAAAGCTTTCAAGCTAGAGAAATTGCTTTTAGTTTAGGAATAGAAGCTAAAGCAATATCAAGATGTGCTGAAGCAATTTTAGGTTGTTATAAAGCATTCAGTACATCTGATGCTACTATGGTAGAAATTAACCCTTTAGTGTTAACTGGAGATGATCATATTTTGGCGCTGGACTGTAAAATGTCATTCGATGATAATGCCTTGTATAGAATTCCAAATATTGCAGAACTCAGAGATAAATCTCAAGAAGATCCAAAAGAAACATATGCTGCAGACAGAGGGTTGAACTATATATCGCTTGATGGTGATATAGGTAATATTATTAATGGTGCTGGTCTGGCAATGGCATCTATGGATATGATTCAATTAGCAGGTGGTCAACCAGCAAATTTTCTTGATGTGGGTGGCGGCGCAACTCCTGAGAAGTTTGTAAAAGCATTTAAACTAATTTCTGGAGATCCAAAAGTCAAAGTAATTTTAATTAATATTTTTGCTGGCATCAATAGATGTGATTGGGTAGCGCAGGGCATTGTTGATGCGCTTGATCAGTTAAATATTAAACAACCTTTGATTATTAGGTTAGCAGGCACGAATGTAAATGAAGGTATGAAAATATTAAAAGAAAGTAAGATTGATTATATAGAGGCTTCTACACTTGAAGAGGCTGCAAACAAAGCTGTAAAAGCTTTGGCAGATTTAGGATAAATTTAAATATGGCAATATTGATAGACGAAAAATCTAAGATTATCATTCAAGGTTTTACAGGAAAAATAGGTACTTTCCATGCTAAAGAAATGATGGAGTACGGAACAAATGTAGTTGGCGGTGTTACGCCAGGTAAGGGCGGCCAAACACATCTCGATAAGCCAGTTTTTAATACAGTTAAAGAAGCAGTTAGCGAAACTGGAGCTGAGGCAAGCATACTATTTGTTCCGCCTGCTTTTGCAGCAGACTCAGCTATGGAAGCAGCTGACGCTGGAATCAAGACACTTGTGGCTATAACTGACGGTATACCAGCTCATGATATGATTAAAGTAAAACGTTATATGAGAAGATATAAAAATGAAGATAGGATGACTATGGTTGGACCTAATTGCGCAGGAGTTATAAGTCCTGGTAAGTGTATGTTAGGTATTATGCCTGGACATATATATAAAGAAGGTAATGTTGGAGTAATAGGCAGATCTGGAACCCTAGGATATGAAGCAGCTCAACAAATGAAAAACCTTAATATAGGGATTTCTACAAGCGTAGGTATTGGTGGAGATCCAATAAATGGAAGTTCATTTAGAGACCACCTTGAAAAATTTGAAGAAGACAACAATACAAAAGTTATTTTAATGATTGGAGAAATTGGTGGTCCTCAAGAAGCAGAAGCAGCATCATATGCAAAAGCAAATGTATCTAAACCTGTCATCGCATATATTGCTGGATTAACCGCACCAAAAGGTAAAAGAATGGGACATGCTGGTGCAATTGTAAGTGCTTTTGGTGAATCAGCTGCTGAAAAAGTTGAGATTTTAAAAGAAGCAGGAATTACAATTGCTAAAAACCCATCAGTAATTGGAGATACAGTTGCTTCTATTTTAAAAAATCTATAAATGGAAATTAAATATAGTTTAATTGATATAGGTGCGAATTTAACTCATCCTGAATTACATAAAAAGATAGAAACTGTAGTAGATAACATACGTAAAGCAAATATAGAAAAAGTTATTATTACATCATCGAATATAGATGACACAATCATGGCACTGAAAATTATCGATTTATATCCAGATCTATTTTATACAACAGTTGGATTTCACCCACATAATGCTAAAGATTGTACTGACACTGCATTGGAACATATAAAAAAATTACTTCATAATGCACATATAGTTGCCATTGGAGAATGCGGATTGGATTATTACAGGGAATATTCTCCTAAAGAAAAACAACTTTATTGTTTTGAAAAACATTTAGAGATTGCATCAACTACCACAAAACCACTTTTTCTACATGAACGACACGCATTCAAAGATTTTTTTAATTTGCTGAATAAATATGTAAATAGTTTAAATAAGTATGTAGTTCATTGTTTTACAGGCGATAAAACCCAATTAAAATCTTATATAGATATTGGCTGCTATATTGGCATCACTGGATGGATTACAGATAATTCGAGGGGTCAACATCTACAAGATCTAATCAAATATATACCAGAAGATAGACTTATGATTGAGACAGATGCTCCATATTTAATACCTCATAACATTAATTTCAAACATGATGGTATTAATGAGCCTGCATTTCTTACATATGTGGCAGAAAAAATTTCTAAATGCTTATCTAAGGATGTAAACTATATAAAAGATAAAACTACTAATAATGCTAAAACATTTTTTAATATATAAGAATAAATCATGGAAAAATTAGAATTACCCCATAATAAAAAAAGATTATTATTACATTCATGTTGTGCTCCATGTTCAGGCGATATTATGTTGCAGCTCAAAGAATCTCAAATAAATTATACTGTCTATTTTTATAATCCAAATATACATCCCAAGAAGGAATATTTATTGAGAAAGGAAGAAAACATGAAGTTTGCTGATAAAAACAATATCTCTTTTGTTGATGCAGATTATGATCCAGCTAATTGGTTTAATTTAACAAAAGGAATGGAATGGGAGCCTGAAAGAGGCATAAGATGTTCCAAGTGTTTTGATATGCGTTTTTTAAATACAGCCCAATATGCACATATTAACGGTTTTGATATTTTTTCAAGCACATTAGGTATATCAAGATGGAAAGATTTTAATCAAATTAATGTATCAGGAGCTTATGCAGCATCTAAATTTGAAGATTTATCTTATTGGTCATTTAACTGGCGCAAAAATAATGGTTCACAAAGAATGTTAGAAGTTTCAAAAAAGGAACAATTTTATCAACAAGAGTATTGCGGTTGTGTCTATTCATTAAGAGATACCAATATATGGAGACATCAAAACAATAGACCAAGCATTAAGATAGGTAAGAAGTATTATAATTTCTTAGATAAAAAAACCACCAAAAACTAATAATAGAATTATACTTAGCCAGGCTAATAGAGCTCTAGCAATTAAAGTTTGAATATAAGAGATTTTATGATTCCAAAAATTTTCATCTTCTTCTATATGTGGTGATTGTGATGCAGATTCACCAACATTGGTTATTAACTCAACATTCGATTGATATGTATCTGTTGACGTAATAGTCGTTCTTAATGCTTGTAATGCGTTTTCAAAATTACCGACAACCGCAAAAGAATATATACTTAATCTAATAGGAACAAATTCAATAATGCCCAATGTTTTTTTAATGTAAATTCTAGATTTTTGATCAATTCGTATTATGGATGTGTATACAAAATTATCTAAAAGTTTATAGCCTAGAGCGCCGCCAGGTCCCAACAATAAAAACCAAAACAAAACATTAAAAATATTTCTAGTGGAATTAAAAAAAAGACTTTTCGAAATTGATTCTGATAAATTTTTTGTTAAATTAATTTTTTTTAGATTTGGGGCAATTTCTTCAATGATGTCAGACTTATCTATATCTTGTTTGTTATCCATCAAAAACTTAAAATCTTCAATTTTTTGATTAAATTCATTAGGAGACAGACAAAATAATAATACTAATAGAGTAATTATGAATGATAATATAGGATGGATAAATTCAACTATATTGATAATTAAAGTTATAATTACGATAACGACTATAGAGCATAAAACATAAGAAAGAGATTTATCATCAAAGTATAATTTATAGAATGAATAATACTTTTCATACATATTTTTAAAAATATTCTCATTCCTAAATTTTGTAATAGGATCATATAAAAATTCAATAATCAGAGATAATAAAATAACTATAATTGTTTCCATTATAAATTATTTGATTTTGTTCCAATTAAAAAACGGGCCAGGATCACTTTTTCTATCAGGAGATATATCACTATGTCCTAGTATATTATTATCCTCGATGCTTGTGTAGCTAGACTTCAAAGTTTTAATCACATTTTTTAATATATCATATTGAATTTCTTCAAAAACCGAGGTTGTGGTACCTTCTAGCTCTATACCGATCGAGAAATCGTTAAAATTTTCTCTTCCTTTGAAAGATGATTTTCCAGCGTGCCAAGCTCTTAAATCAAAAGGTACAAATTGAATAATATCTCCATTCCGTCTTATAAATATGTGAGATGAGACTTTTATATCTTTTAATTTTTGAAAAGATGAATGAGCATTTAGGTTTAATTTGTTTAAGAAAAAATCAATAACATAATCAGTTGAATAATTACCTTCAGGTAAACTAATACAGTGTAAAATTATAGTATCTATTTCAACATCAGTAGGGCGATTATCACAATTATTTGAAGGCAAATATTCTGCATTCAAGAGCACACTGTTAGTTTTATTCAATTTCAGCATTATTTATTTAATAAGTTCACTTAGACTGTTACTATAATAGCTAATCTTAATTATGACAAATTTTCTCATCAATACAGATAAAAAACTTCAAAAAGTTGTAACAAATTTAAATAAATCTGCTTGCATAGGGCTTGATACAGAATTTATTAGAGAATCGAGTTATTATCCAATACTTGCTTTAATTCAACTTTCAAATAACAGACATACATATTGCATCGATGTTCTTGCAATACAGAATACAAATAGCATAAAACAACTACTACTCAATAAAAATATCACAAAAATAATTCATTCTTCAAAACAAGACTTAGAGGTTTTACATAGTTATTTTAAATGTTATCCATGTAATCTATTTGATACTCAAATTGCTGCTAGTATGACCGGTTATGGATTAAATGTAAGTTATTCAGAAATGGTTGATGAATTATTAAATATTAAAATAAAAAAAGGATCATGGAGAACAGATTGGCTTAAGAGACCACTATCGCCAGAAAAAATTGAATATGCATCAAATGATGTAAAATATTTAATAAAAATATACGTTAAACTAAATAAGAAACTAATCAAACTAAAAAGAACACTATGGTTTAAAGAAGAACAAAACAATGATTTGGAACGAAAAAATGTTATTACAAACCCAATAGATGCATGGAAAAAAATTAACTACCCGTTACATCTTAATAATCAAGAATTGAAGAAATTAAAAAAATTAGCAGAATGCAGAGAAATTATAGCCAAAGAAAAGAATACTCCAAAAAGATGGATAATAAGTGATAATTGTTTGACAAAATTATGTCAATCTACTGCAAAAGAATCTGATTTGTTTAAATCTTCAAAAATTGATTTAAAGGCATCTGAAAAAGAATTACTTATAAAATCTTTTCGAACTATCAACACTCATCAATCAAAAAGAAGACAATCAAACAATCATAATATAAAGAATAGAATAAACAAATACAAGAAATTGCTGCTAGATGTTTCAAATAAGTATAATATCCCATCCAGTTTGATTGCAAACAAGCGAGATATTGAAATATTCTCAAAAAATCATGCGTGCGTTAGATTTATGCGTGGATGGAGATTTAAAATTTTTGGTAAGTTGTTACAATAAGCAATGAGAAAATTTTCTTCAAAAATTGTTGATGGGATTGATAGATCACCTAGTCGATCAATGTTGAGAGCCGTTGGATTTAAAGATAAGGACTTCAAGTTGCCTCAAATTGGCATAGCGTCTACTTGGAGTATGGTAACACCATGCAATATGCACATCAATAAGCTTGCTGAGTTTGCTGCATCGTCAGTTGACTCTAATGGGGCTAAATCAATTATTTTTAATACAATTACTATTTCTGATGGAATTTCCATGGGAACAGATGGAATGAGATACTCTTTAGTATCAAGAGAAGTAATAGCTGATTCTATTGAAACCGTAGTTGGCTGTGAAGGTTTTGATGGTTTCTTAACAATAGGTGGTTGTGATAAAAATATGCCAGCTTGTGTAATGGCCATGGCTCGTCTTAATAGACCATCTATTTTTATTTATGGTGGAACTATACTTCCAGGAAAACATAAAAATAAAGATATTGATATTGTTTCAGTGTTTGAAGCTGTTGGTAAACATGCCAACAAAGAAATCTCTGATAGTGAATTAAATCAGATAGAAAAAAAAGCTATACCTGGACCAGGATCGTGCGGTGGTATGTATACTGCTAATACTATGGCATGTGCCATAGAAGCTATGGGGCTGAGTTTAACAAATAGTTCAACGCAAACGGCAATTTCTAAAGATAAAAAATTAGATTGTAAAAACTCCGCTAAGGCATTAATTAGTTGTATCAAGAAAAATATATGCCCTAGAGATATAATAACTAAAAAATCAATAGAAAATGCTATAACTATTGTCATGGCTTTAGGTGGTTCTACTAATGCAGTATTACATTTACTAGCTATTGCAAATGCTGCTAATGTCAGATTAACATTGAGTGATTTTGATAGAATAGGCAAGAAAACTCCACTATTAGCAGATTTGAAACCAAGCGGGAAATATTCCATGTCTGAATTTGTTAAAATCGGTGGTCTTGCCCCTTTGATGAAAATACTATTGAAAAAAAAATTATTACATGGGGATTGTTTGACTGTTTCTGGTAAATCAATTAAGGAGAATTTAAAAAAGATTAAACATTTTGATAAACAGCAAAAAATTATAAAACCATTTAATAAACCAATTAAATCCAATGGCCACATTGTTATATTACATGGAAATTTATCTCCTAAAGGTGCTGTAGCAAAAATTACAGGAAAAGAAGGTGAATATTTTACTGGAAAAGCAAAAGTTTATGATTCTGAAGAAAAAGCTTTAAAAGATATTCTTGATGATAAAATTCAAAAAGGAACTGTTATTGTTATTAGAAACGAAGGACCAGTTGGAGGGCCTGGCATGAGAGAAATGCTTTCACCTACTTCTGCTGTTATGGGGAAAGGATTAGGCAAGGATGTAGCTCTGATTACAGATGGAAGATTTTCAGGTGGAAGCCATGGTTTTGTTGTCGGACATATAAGCCCAGAGGCTTATATTGGAGGACCTCTTGCTATAGTAAAGAATGGCGACACTATAGAAATTAATGTCATCAAAAAAGAGCTTAATATTAAAATATCACAGTCTATGATAAAGGAAAGATTCAAAAGATGGAGAAAACCAAAAAGAAATCTCGTTACTGGTGTTTTAACCAAATATTCAAGACTTGTTAGTCAAGCTAGTTTGGGAGCAATTACAAATTCTACAGACTAACGGTTTTTCATTTCGTCATTATATAATTTTTGCATTAAAGAATTAATTTTTTCTAACCTCTCAAGGGAATTATTTGTTGCAATTAAATCAGCCTTTGTTTGTAGATCAATAGGTAGGCATTCTGTGAGACGATAGCTTAACCAACTAGCATCAGAATATTTTTCTTGCTTATATGCGATAAAATCTTTCAAACCAGGTGAAATTTTTCTGTAAAAATCAGATAGAGATCTATACTTTTGAGGCACTAAATACTGTTTTTCAAACTCTAAAGTATTAATTTCCCCGTTAAGTAGTCCATTTTTATCAAGAGAACTATTTAATATTTTAACAATACATCTTCCTTCAACTGTTATACCAAGTAATCCATCAGGAAGTTTATTCCAGTCTGCTATCTTAACATGCGATCCATATTCATATACATCAGTGATATAATTATTTGAACTTTCTTTTTTAACAAGAGCTATACAAAAGCCTTTGTCATCTTTTATACATTTCGCAACCATATCTAAATACCTTCTTTCAAATATTCTCAATGGAAATAAGCCGCCAGGTAAAACTATGCTTCTTAAAGGAAAAATAGGCAAAATTTCTGAATTCATAATTATTTATCTTCTATAAAATCAAGTGCAAGAGAATTTATACAATATCTGAGACCAGTTGGCTTTGGACCGTCTTCAAATACATGCCCAAGATGAGAATCACATTTTTTGCAAATTACTTCAATTCTCAGCATATTATGTGAATTATCTTTTTTACAATCTACGGAATCATTAGAATATACTTTAAAGAAACTTGGCCAGCCTGAACCAGAATTAAATTTATGTTCTGATGAGAATAAAATATTTTTACAGCAAATACATTTATACAGTCCATCTTTATAATTTTTATCATACTGACCACTAAATGGAGCTTCAGTGCCTTTTTCTCTTACAACAGAGTAAACATCATTTGCGAGCTCTTTTTTCCACATTTCATTTGTTTTAGATATTTTTTTCATTTGTAAGAATCAACGTTTAATATACTTTACAATTTCCTTTGTATCAACATTACTCATAATTAATATTAGATCAAAGTTATTAAGATTTTTTTTGATATAATCTTTAATCTTTTCCAAGGAATCTATCATAAATATTTTATTATTATTTGCAAATTTCCAATTAACTTTTTTACTGGCAATAACAAGATTTATATCAGACGAGTTTAATGCCTTATATAGTTCATCTTTATGTGTCCCACGAATCATTGAATTTGAACGTATTTCACATATTGATAATAATTTTTTTTCAGGAAATTTTCCTTTGAGTGATTCTATAGAAAATTTAATTTCTGTTGGATGATGGGCAAAATCATCATAAATCTCAATCTTTTTGTTCTCCAAATTTATTGTTGAAGCTTTTTCCATTCTTCTTTTGACACCAGAAAAATTTGCAATAGCATCAATTGATTTTGATATTGGTATTTTTAATATAGTTGCAGCAATTATTGCTAATGAAGCATTTTTATAATTATGTATACCTATTAAATCCATTTTTATTTCTTTACCATTTAATAGATATTTATTTTTTTTCTTCACTAAATTCCATTTGATATTTTTTCTTTTCTTTAGTGTTAATGGAATCAATTTGGACCAAGATCCATGTTTTAGCAAATTATGAATATTATTATCTTCATAATCATAAATTATATTTCCAGTATTTGGGATTAATTTAACTAAATCATGAAAACTATTTATAATTGAATTTATATTGTCAAAAATATCAGCGTGGTCGAACTCAATATTATTAATTACAAGAATATCCGGCTTATAATGAATAAACTTAGATCTTTTATCAAAGAAAGCAGTATCATACTCGTCAGCCTCTAAAACAAAATATTCTGACTGTTCTAATTTTGCTGGTGTCGTGAAATTTTTCGGCAAGCCACCAATTATATAACTTGGTTTTAATTTGGCAAATTCCAATATCCAGGCAATCATTGAAGAAGTTGTGGTTTTACCATGTGTCCCAGATACAGCTATAACTTTTTTATTAACAAGTATGTTTTCTTTTAACCATTGAGGACCAGATGTAAATTCTAGATTCGATTTTAAAAGCTTTTCTATTATTGGCATGCCCCTTGACATAACATTTCCAACTATTACTAAATCTAATTTATCATCTAAAACATTTGGATTATAATTGTTGAAAACTTTAATCTTAGCCTTACTTAATACGGATTTCATTGGTTCGTAAATATTTCTATCAGATCCAGTCACTTTATGTCCAAGTTGTTTTGCTAAAATTGCAACACCTGTCATAAATGTTCCGGAGATTCCAAGTATATGTATTTTCATAAGAAAAATGCTTGTAGAAATAATAACATTATAAATCCAGCCACCATACTATATAGGAAAGAGATTGCTAAACCAAACACCATTGAAGTGTCAAAAGTATATTTAAATATATGTCCATATACTATCCAAGAGTATAGACTTGTTAATAAAACAATCGTCATTACTGTATTGGGATCATTTTTAGTTATCAGGAATAATAAACTCGCAACTAAACCAATTAGTGCATGAATTCCCAAAACAGCACTCGATGTTTGTAAATAACGTGGTTTATATATATTGGACATTCCAGTATTTGCCTCTTTAACATGTAAACATATTTGAATGAAAATCAAGGTAATTCCAATAAAAATAATTGTTGTCAAGAGAGATGCTAAAAAATTATATTGAGCATCTGACGGTATTTGCCCAACTAAAATATTAGCAAGAATAGTTTTATTGAGTAATCTTATATTAGTTGGGAGATCTTGAGGACCTCTATTGAATCTAATAATTTCAAAAAAAATTTTTAAATCATTTACCATAATGATGTATAATATCTACTTATATAACAGGATAACATATTGAACAAAAACTCTATAATTAATTCTTACAAACGTGTTTCAAGTTTTTATGATTATACATTTGGTCAAGTATTTAGACCCGGTAGAAAAAAACTCATCAAAATGATGGAATGCGATAAATCTGATAAAGTTCTTGAAATTGGAATTGGAACTGGTTCATCATTTCAGTATTATCCCAGAGAAACCAATGTTATTGGTGTTGATATATCTCCTGACATGTTAAAACTTGCAACGAAAAAAATAAAAAAGAACCAATATAATAATAAATATATATCCATGATGAATGGTGAATATTTATCATTTGCGGACAATACTTTTGATAAAGTGGTTGCTATGTACGTTATATCTGTTACAGAGAACCCCAAAAAACTTATTCAAGAAATGAAGCGTGTTTGCAAAGATGACGGCGATATTTTTATTGTTAACCATTTTAGCTCAGATAATGATAGTGTATTGTGCAAAATATTTGAAAAATCCTTAATGCCAGTTAGTAGAATTCTTGGCTGGAAACCATATTTTCCTTTCAAAGATTTTAATAATTACGCAAATCTCAACATCAAAGAAGTTACAAAAACTAACCTTTTTGATTATTGGGATATTATTCATGCGACGAACAGTAAGTAAAAATTTTTATTTTACAGCGGCATCTATCATTTTTTTTAGTTCACCAGAATCATATAATTCTAGAGTTATGTCACAGCCACCAACTAATTCACCGTTGATATAGAGCTGAGGAAAAGTTGGCCAATCTGCAAATTTTGGCAGATCGTTCATGATTTCTTGATCAAGTATTACATTGACCCACGCAAATTCCTTACCACATTTTTTTAGAGCCTCGACGGCTTTTGATGAAAAGCCACACATAGGCATTTTAGGATCCCCTTTCATATAGATGATTACTGGATTCTCAGTTACTTGTTGTTTGATTTTTTCTAAACCTGCCATAATCTTATGTGTTTAATAGAATTATATTATAGTTCTTTCATTCGTCAACATTTAGTTGTAACCATCTTTCCAGTAATGTTAAATGCCAAAGTTTATTTCCCTCTAATTTAGTGTAGTATTTATTTGGATTATCTAAAAGTGTATTGATATTATCACTTTTAAATAGACCACGATCTCTACATCTTTCAGAAAGCAAGATATTCTTCATATATTCATAGAATTTACCTTGTATTATTTTTAATGGTGGTACAGGGAAATAGAATTTTTTTCTATTTATTATTTCATCATTTAAATATTTTCTTGCTAGTCTTTTAAGATGATATTTACCTTCATTCTTAATTTTCAATTTTGCAGGAATTTTTAGAACATATTCTATCAACTCTATATCTAAAAATGGCACTCTAGTTTCTAGCCCCCATGACATAGTCATGTTATCTATTCTTTTTACTGGATCATCTACAATTAACATACTTAAATCAATTCGTAATATCTTGTCTAAAAAATTGATCGAATTATCGTAACCAGATAATAATTTTTTTATTAATAAAGAACTATAATCTACATCAGTATATTTTTTTGTAATTGTTTTACAAAAATTATAATGATTTCGGTCAAAGTAATTATCACTGAAAGTACTAAAATTTTGTGTTTTGGACTCATGCATCTTTTTATACCAAAAATAACCACCAAAAAGTTCATCAGCTCCTTGTCCGCTCAACACAACCTTTTGTGTTTTTGAGACATTTTTAGCCAGAAGATAGAAGGCTGATGAATCCTGACTAACCATAGGTTCTGACATACATTTAATAACTTCATCAATATTCTCAAATAAATCATTATCGTTGATTGAATATTTTTTATGTCGGGTATTAAATTTTTCTGCGATCATATCTGAATAATAATACTCATCTCCAATTTCTTTATTTATAGAGGAAAAACCAATAGAGAAAGTGTTTACATCGACATCAAAATGTTTAGCAGCCATTGCCACAATCAAACTTGAATCTATGCCACCAGATAATAGTATTCCAACCGGAACATCAGACACAGTTAGTCTTTTTTCAATAGATGCGCACAACAATCTTTCTATTTCATCTTGGATATCATTCTCATCAGTATTTTCGTCAATTAAACTATCGTCAAATTTGTAATAACAATTTTGTTTTATTATTCCATCCATATCAAATTGCATTGTATGTCCTGGTGGTAATTTTTTTATTTCCTTTATTATGGTATTAGGAGCAGGTATAACAGAATGAAGTGTAAATTGATAATGTAAGCTCTCTATATCAATTTTATTTTTATTCAAATTAAGTTTTAATAAAGCTTTAGAATTAGATGAAAATCTCAAACAATTATTATCATAATAATAATATAATGGCTTTATACCTAACTTGTCTCTGGCAAGGAAAAATGAATTTTTTTTATGATTAAATATGCAGAATGAAAATATTCCATCTAACTTATTAACACATTGTTCTCCAAAGAAGTCATATGCTTTTAATATTACTTCAGTATCTCCGCTAGTATTAAAAACATAACCTTTTTTGATTAGAATAGTTTTTAGTTTTTTATAATTGTATATAACACCATTGAATATAATCGTGAGATGTAACTTTGCGTCATGAAGCGGTTGATTAGATTTTTCTGAAACATCTATTACGCTTAATCTTCTATGACCTAAAAAAATATGATTATCTATAAAAACCCCTTTATTATCGGGACCTCTTCTTGCAATATCATCCATCATTATATTTATTGAATTCTTATCAACTTCTTTTCGATCAAATCTTATTTCACCACAAATGCCACACATTTTATTTTCCTTTCTTATAGAAACTTATAATAGATAAATTCATTTATATCATTTATTATAAATCAAATATCTAATAATTTATGGAGAGTGCTTATGAATCCCTTACTATCAATAAAAGGTACTATTATTTCAGGTTTTATCCTAACTATCATTTTAACGTTAATTATAGCCGATGGAGCTATTCCAATCGAGGCTGAAGGTTATTTACGCTGGTTTCACTATTTATCAGGGATCACTTGGATTGGGTTGTTGTATTATTTCAATTTTGTACAAGTTCCCGCAATGGCTCAAGCCACCGCTGACAAAGATCCAGGTCCGGCCGCGATAGGAAAGTATGTAGCTCCTTTAGCTCTCTTGTGGTTTAGATGGGGTGCCGTTGTTACATGGGTAACAGGTGCTGCATATTTGGCCCATCACGGTCAATTTGTGGCTGCATTTACCTTGGCAGGTGGTTATAGCACAGTTATTGGTACTGGAGCATGGTTAGGTACAATCATGTTTTTTAATGTATGGGTTTTAATTTGGCCAAATCAACAAAAAGTCTTAGGATTAGTTGAAGCAACTGACGAAGAAAAAGCTAAAGCTAAAAAAATAGCTCTACTAGCATCTAGAACGAATACCGTATTAAGCATACCGATGTTACTCTTTATGGGAGCTAGTCATCATCCCGGTTTAACGATGTAGGTTAAAAAAAACCTAACCCTCTATAAAAAGGGTTAGGTTAATTTTACGTTTTATCTTTTACTTATATTATGCTTTAAAAGCCGTGTGTCATGCCAATTGTCCAAGTACGAACAGCATTTCCTGAGTCTTCATATCCTTGACGAGCATAACCAAATAATAGACTGCTGCTTTTACTTAAAGCAGTTTCTGCTGCAATAGCAACAGTGTCATAGTCCTCTGTATCGGCACCAGCAGAATCACCTTCAGATTTGGCTAGTTGCCACATAGTGTTTCCTGATTTATAATGCGCGCCAAAAGTTTGGATTTTTCCATCACCATTGGTAGCAAAAGTATCTGAAATTTCAGTATCTTCGTTAGTCATAAAAACACCTAGTCCAGGCATTACTTTATATGATGCAAAAAGTTTATCATTGGTTGAGCCATTATTTGAATTACCTGAGTCTATATTGTCATGTGAAGTGGCTATACCAATCTCAAAACCAGGTAAAAATAAATCTTTTAGTTTCAACGCATATGAGTAGTCCCTTTTTTGAACACTAGCATTTGTTTGTTCGCTAAGTCCATACATATAAGCAAACTCAATTGGACCCATAGCTGCGTGGTAGGATAATACTCCGCCCCATGTGCTTGCTATACCAAAGGTACCTTTTGAAAAACCACCATGTTGATTTAAAGCAACGGCTGTATCCATTGTCGTATCATACATACCAAAAGTTTTGTATGGTGATTCAAATGTACCAAATCCGATATAACCCAAAGGAGTTTCTAGTCCTAGATTACCAACATGTAAATCAAACGTTTGACAGTCATTTTTACCAGCAGTGGTATCATTTCTATCACAAGTAGTTCCATCATCAGTTGAAATACCGTCGCCAATATCAAATTTGTATTCCATTCTTCCAACAAGCGTCATACCGCCCATTGGTTCCTTAAATTTAAGTCCGATTCTACTTTTACCTCCATTATCTCTCAGGCTATCAGAAGTAGCTGCTGCTCCAGTGCTCTTTTCCTCATACCCAAGGTATATTTTTCCATAAAAATGCACTCCTTTTGAGTGAGCCATATGAGAAGACATTGATTGCGAATTACTAGCACCACCCGCAAAAGTTATGCTAGATATTGACAAAAGTAGAACAAATGTACATATTCTGTTCATGAATTTCCCCTTATTGTATTAGTGTACTTTCGTTATTTTCTCCCAAATAACATCTATATTCAAGCTAAAGTATAGTAAAATAAACTTTTTAGTCACAAATCTAGCCAAAATTAGAAAAAAATATAGATTTATGGATACAATTCATTAGAATATTGTTTTTCTAGAAATATGGGTAAATTATGAATAATCATCTCATGCCAACATATAAACGAAAAGATGTCTCTTTTGTTCGTGGAGATGGAGTTTATTTGTGGGACACTGAAGGTAAAAAATATATTGATGCATTGTCAGGACTAGCTGTAACCAATCTGGGACACTCTAATTTAGAAATCACACAAGTATTAACCTCACAATCTCAAGAATTAATACATACATCAAATGCATTCAATATTACGAATCAAGAAAAGTTGGCAGAAAAACTTTGCAAATTGACATGCATGGAAAAGGCATTTTTTTGTAATTCTGGTACAGAAGCAGTTGAAGCTGCTCTTAAAATTGCAAAAAAACATGCAAATGATAAAAATGTTGTTAATCCAAAAATAATATCTATGAACAATGGATTTCATGGAAGAACTCTGGGAGCGCTCAGTGCAACGTTTAATGGTAAAGCGCAGGATGGTTTTGAGCCACTATTAGAAGGTTTTTGTCCTGCACCATATAATAATTCTCAATGGTTAATAGATTTTGCTAAAGATAACAACAATGTAGTAGCTGTATTACTGGAATCTATCCAAGGAGAGGGAGGTATCATTATTCCAGATTCTGACTATCTAGAAAATGTAAGAAAAATTTGTGACACCCACGGATGGTTGATGTTAGTGGATGAAGTACAATCTGGATTTTGTAGAACAGGCAAATGGTTTGGCTATCAACATAGTAATATTTTACCAGACGTTGTGATGTTGGCAAAAGCATTAGGTAATGGTGTTCCAATAGGTGTTTGTTTAGCAAAAGGAGAGGCTGCTGGGACATTAACTATTGGTGATCATGGATCAACTTTTGGTGGTAATTTTCTGTCCACTGCTGTTGGATTAAAAGTGGTTGAGATTATGGAAAATCAAAGTATTTGCAAGCATGTTACTGAGATTGGTAAATATTTTAGCACAGAGCTTCAAAAAAAATTGAAACATTACAAAATTATAAAAGAGATAAGATCAAAAGGATTGATGGTAGGTATAGAATTAAATAAAGAGAGTACTAATTTAGCTATTGATGCACTAAAAATTGGATTAGTTATTAACATAACAAGAGGCAATATTATTAGATTGCTTCCCCCTTTAATTATAAAAAAAGAACATGTTGATGAAATTATAGAGAAAATTAGTTTATTATTAAAGAATTATGAATAAAGTCAGACATTTTAAATCATTGTTAGATGTTAATAAGAAAGAATTTTTAAAAATAATTAATAATGCTATTGATATTAAAAATAAAATAAACTCTAACGAAAAACTTGATCTATTCAAGAACAAAACATTGGCTATGATTTTTAAAAAAAACTCTACTCGAACTCGTATAGCGTTTGAGGTGGCAATGTCAAAAATGGGCGGACATGCAATTTTTTTGTCAGAAGAATCATCACAAATTAGTAGAGGTGAAAATTTGTCTGATACTGCAAAAGTATTATCCGGTATGGTTGATTTAGTGTTAATTAGAACTAGTAATCATAATGACATACTTGAACTTTCTAATAATTCGGATGTACCTATAATAAATGGCTTATCTAATATGTTTCATCCGTGTCAACTACTAGCAGATATACAAACATTTACCGAGATAAAGGGATCTATTGAAAATAAGAAAGTAGCATGGATTGGAGATGGTTGTAATATGTGCAACTCATATATTAATGCTGCAAAAATACTAGATTTTAATTTGAAAATTTCGATACCGACTGGTTATGAACCAGATGAAAGGACTTTAGAATTAGCAAGTGATCATGTTGAATTATGTGATTTACCTGGTAACGCTGTTGAAGATTGTGACTTAGTAACTACTGATGTCTGGGCTAGTATGGGTTTAGAATCCGAGTCTGACAAAAGAAAAAATGTTTTTAAAGGATATCAAGTCAATTCTAATTTGATGAGTAAAGCAAAAAAAGATGCAATTTTTATGCACTGTCTACCAGCTCATCGAGGTGAAGAGGTTGAAGCTGATGTTATAGATGGTAAACAGAGCGTAGTTTGGCAACAAGCTCACAATAGGTTATATACTAGCATCGCCTTAATAGATTTTTTATTGAACGAGAATAGTAATTAGAAATTGTTATTTAAATAATTTAGTAATTTATTTTTTTGTTCCAAATCATCACAATTTATAATTTTATTTGTAATCTTTTCAAGATTAGAAGTGTCTGTATTGAGTATGATATCCTTTATTTCTGGAAGTGCACTTGGATGCATGCTAAATGAACGTAACCCCATACCTAACAGTAATTTTGTACAATTGATATCTCCAGCCATCTCTCCACATAAAGCAACTGAAATATTATTTTTTTTGCCCGCATCAATAGTCATTTTAATTAAGCTTAAAACAGCGGAATTTAATGGGTCATATAAATAATTAACTTCTTCGTCTATCCTATCTATAGCAAGTGTGTATTGTACCAAATCATTTGTTCCAATCGAAAAAAAATCAACATATTTTGCAAATCTATTTGCAAGTACTGCCGAAGATGGAACCTCTATCATTATTCCAGTTTCAAAATTTTTTATAAATTTTTTCTTTTCTTTTTTTAAAATACTTTTTGCTTTTTCAATTAGATTAAATGCTGTATAAATTTCTGATACATTGGTAATCATTGGAAGTAGAATTTTTATCTTTCCATAGTAACCAGCCCTCATAATTGCTTTAACTTGATTAATAAAAATGGTTTCATCATTCAAACTATGTCTAATGCCTCTCAAGCCCAAAGCAGGATTCCTGGCAATAGAACCTTTTTTAATATTTTCTGGTACTTCTTTATCAGATCCAATATCTAAAGTTCTAAAAATTACGGGTTTATTCTTGATTTTCTGAACTATTTTTTTATATGCTAAAAATTGCTCTTTTTCTGATGGCACATCTTCTCTTTCTGTATAAAGATATTCTGTTCTGAACAAACCAATCCCATCTGTACTAGTTTTATTTATTATTTTTAACTCCTGAGGCAATTCTAAATTCACCATTAGTTCAATTCTTTGGTTATTTTTTGTTGTATTTTTTTTGTTTAAGACTTTAGTTAATTGTTTTTTCTTTTTTAAAGATTCAATTTGTTTGGACTTATAATATTTAAGTGCTTCATTATCTGGATTGACTATCACGACACCTTTGTCTCCATCAATTATAATGTGATCATCGTTATATACCACCTTTTGTATATCTTTAACATTAACAACGGTTGGAATTTCTAAACTCCTTGTCAGGATAGAGCTATGTGAAGATTGGCCACCAAATTCAGAAATTAATCCAAGCCCTTTAGATTCATGTGTTAACAGAACATCAGATGGAGTTAAATCATTGGCTACAATAATTCTGTTTTTAAAATATTTTAAATTTGTTTTAACTTGGGATGTTTTATCAGAAAGGTTATCAAGAATTGTATGTACAACATGTTTGATATCATCAATTCTTTGCTTTATATATAGATCATCAATTTTATCAAAAGACTTTTCTAGATTTTGAAACTCATTATATATAGACCATTCAGCAGTAAATCCCTTATTTTTGATATTCTTTATAATACTATTCAAAAATATTTTATCTTTAGTTAATTGAATTTGAGTTTCTAATAACTGGGAAACATTTTTAGATATAGAATTTCCAACATTTTTTTTTAAAATAATGAATTGATTGAGAGTTATTTGAACTGCTTTATCAAATCTACTTACTTCTTTAGATAATTTTTCTTTTTTTATAAATTTTTTTTTAATAATAGGTTGTCCTTTCTCAATTATGTAACATTTCCCAATTGAGATACCTTTTGAAACCGGATCACCTTGTAATACTATTGCCATTTTATTCTTCTTTAAATTTACTATTAATAAGTTTTTCTAGTTCTATTATAGCTTTACTCTCATCTTCTCCACTAGCTTTAACTTTTAACAAAGTGCCTTTCGGAGCTGATAGCATAAGAATTTTCATGATACTTTTTGCATCTGCAGATTTTTTACCATTAAAAATTGTTATTTTTGATTTATATTTAGATGATAATGTAACAATTTTTGCAGCTGCTCTAGCATGTAGACCTAGTTTATTTTCAATTTTTACTATTTTTTCTAACATTTTTTATATTTACTATACTATTAACACCACCCTCAATTGCTTTCTTTGTCATTTCTTTAAGCGAACAAGATGGATAATTAAAAACATTCAGTAACATAGAAAGGTTAACTCCTGAAACTATAGATACATTGCTTTTATTACTAAAATTACTAGCTATATTGCTTGGAGTGGCCCCAAAAACATCTGTTAATACTAATACACCTTTTCCTTCATCAAGAACTTTTATATATTGTTTAGCTAGATTAGTAACATCAGCTGGATTATCATATTGATCAACAGATAGAATTTCCACTCTAGTTGGTATGCTGCCATAAACAGATTTAGCAGCTAGCAATAATTGTGAGCCAATATCATTATGTGTTAATAATAATAATCCTACGTTCATTTTATATCCCTATGTTTAATTAAGATATTATTATATTTTACAGACAATAGTTTATAAAGAACTTCTGTTAAATAGACTGATCGATGTTTGCCTCCAGTACAACCAATTGAAATTGTTATTAATTCACGATCCATGCTTAAAAAAGTAGGAATCCATTTTTCAAGAAATTTTTGAATAGATTTCCTCATATCATTAGTTTGTTTGTCTGTTTCAAAAAAAGTGATAACTTTTTTACTTTTTCCATTCAAGTTTTTCAATTTTTTATCCCAAAAAGGATTCTTCAAACAACGCACATCAAACATAAAGTCACTATTATTTGGTATTTTATTTTTGAAACCAAAGGATTGGAGTAATATTGGGATATTATTTTTGCTTTTTTTCATCAAAATTTCTAATAATTTCTGCCAAATTTTTAGATGAAGATGCATTTTTGATTTGTTGTCTAATTGATTTATCATCTAACATTTCCGTAATACCACCTAAAACTTTTACATGATCATCTGATTTACAATTTGGAACTAATAATGCAAAAATTAGATCGACCTTATCCCCGTCATTAGCATCAAACTCTATACCTTCATTGAGTATAATAATAATTAAGTTAATTTTATCTAAATTATCTAATCGAGCGTGTGGAATAGCAACGCCATTTCCAAGAGCAGTAGGACCTAATTTTTCTCTTTCATATAATTTTTCAAAAACTAAATCTTCATTGATATTAGTTTTTGAGGCAAGCGATTTACTTAATTTTTCTAATACGCTTTTTTTGCTTTCTAAAGTCATATTAAGAAAAATAAGATCTTCATCTAATATTTGATACAAATTCATTTTATTTAATTTTTCTATCGTTTGCTTTAGGTATTGATAACATCTCTCGATATTTAGATATAGTTCTTCGTGCAACTTTAATTCCATTTTTGCTTAATGAATCAGATATCTGTAAATCACTTAAGGGGTCCAATTTATCTTCTTTTTTGATAATATTCTCTAATAATGACTTTATAGCTCTAGATGAAATACTCTCACCCAGATTTGTTTTAAGTTCAGAAGAAAAAAAATATTTCATTTCATATACACCTCTAGGCGTTTGTACAAATTTATTATTTGTGCATCTAGATACTGTAGACTCATGCATGTTTATAGTTTTGGAAATATCTTTGAGTGTAAGTGGTTTTATTCCAATTTCACCTTGATTTAGAAATTCTCTTTGTTCCTCAAAAATTAATTTAGCAACTTGCAATATTGTTAAGTTTCTGTTTTTTAGAGCTTTTAAAAAGAATTTAGCATTTTGAAGATTAGATTTTAAATATTCTTTATCTTCTTTATTTTTTATATTGGTTATCATATCAACATAAATTTTATTTATTTTTATTTTTGGATTAATCGTCGGATTTAGTTCTGTAACCCATTTACCTTCTTTTTTTGATACAACAATATCTGGTATGATCTGATGTTGATCTAGATTACCAACGAACATAAGTCCAGGCTTAGGGTTGAGGGATTTTATAAGCTCCATAACTGAGACAGATTCATCGTGTTGGTTAATTTCATTTAGTAACAGATCCAATTCCACTATATTTGCATTAGGATTATTTTTTACTTTATTTAATATATTAGTAGTAATACTGTAATTTTCATGATTTTTATAAAAATGATTTAGCTGTATTTCCAAGCATTCGATTAAATTATTTGCCCCTACACCAATTGGATCAAAAGTTTGTACTCTATGAAGCACTGCAAATATTTCTTGAAAATTTATTTCCATATTTTTATTTAACATTAAGAATAAATCTTTAGCATTAATTGTCAGATATCCATCGTCATTAATATAATCAATTATATGATATGCAATTAATCTATCTTTATCTGTTAATGATGATAATCTGAGTTGCCATATTAAATAGTCACGTAAGTTTTCTTGGTTGACAGGGATATCATTCAATTGATCAACTGATTTTACTTCAAGGTTCCCTGTACTTATAGACATTTCTTGAGAAATTGCTGATAATTCTATATAGTTTTCATGCTCTAAAAATGGATTAGAAATAATTTGTTCGTCAATTTCTTTTTGTAAATCTAATGAATTCAATTGTAATAATTTGATAGCTAATTGAATTTGCGTTGTCATTGCAAGTTTATTTGTTATAGACAGTGATTGTTTATTTTTAATCTTCATAATTTAAAATCTTTTCCTAGATATACTTCACGCACCGTTTTGTCTTTTACTATATCACTGGCACTGCCTTTCGCAATAACTCTTCCACTACTTATAATGTATGCTTCGTTACAGACACCCAATGTTTCTCTTACATTATGATCTGTTATGAGGACACCAATTCCTGAATCAGCTAACGATTTTATAATTGCTTGTATATCAATTACAGATATCGGGTCTATACCTGCGAAAGGCTCATCTAATAATAAAAATTTAGGATCGGTAGTTAGTGCTCTTGCTATTTCAACCCTTCTTCTTTCTCCGCCTGACAAACTACTCCCTATAGTATTTAGTATATTTTTTATCCGTAATTTATCTACAAGTTCATCAAACCTTTCTTTTTTTTGTTTTTTATTTAAATCATTTCTTGTTTCTAAAATTGCTAATATATTATCTTTTGCTGTAAGGTTTCTAAATATTGAAGCTTCTTGTGGAAGGTAGCTTATTCCCATTTTAGCTCTAAGATGCATTGGATGCTCAATAATATTAGAATTTCCATCAATATTTATCTGGCCACTATTACATCTTATTAAGCCAACAATTATAAAGAATGTAGTTGTTTTACCAGCACCATTTGGACCTAACAATCCAACAACTTTTTTTGTTTCAAGTGATATATTAATATCATTAACGACTGCCTTATCGCCATATTTTTTTATTAAATTTTTGCAAACTAAAGAAGACATTTATTTTGCAACCTTTTTCTTTGTTTTTAATATTGTTTTCACTCTTCCACTTATTTTATCTTTATTATCTTTATTGATATTTATAACCTGCCAGGATTCTGTATTAAGATTATACAACATTTGCCCACCTTCCAACGATTCTGATCTTTCATCACTTGCAGAAATTCTTTTTGCATTAGACAATATCTTTACATATCCATCTTTAATATTCGCAATGACACCATCGCCTGTAGTTTTTGAATCTGGCGTTACTATTGTAGCATAGGCATCTGTTTCAACTATTTCTTTAGTAGGATATACAATTGCGCTTGTTGTCATGACTGACACTAAACTCTTTTTTGATTCATCAAATTTTTCAAATTTTACATTATCTGTAAGATATATAGATTGAAATTGCGAATCCGGATCAAGTGCATGCTTAGCAGTTACATTCCATTTTTCATTATTTGTAGAATTGACAATCATCTTAGGGTTTATTACTTCCGATCTATCACTATTTGGATATTTCTCTAATCTATCTCCAGCAAGGTTCCATTTGATATTACCTTGATTGTCAGTCTGATCCATAGAAAATTTATTAATGTAGTGATTGGTAATATCGATATCAGTATTTTTTTTAAAATTTACTGATTGAGATAAAATATTTTCTAACCAGATTAATGATGCTAGCAATATTAATATAAAGATCTTTTGCTTTATATTTGTTTTAATATCTAAAAATTTTTTAAAATAATTCATGACTTTTGTATATTATAAATAAGGTCACAAACGTCTCTAACAGCTCCAGATCCACCGACTCTTGGTGTAACCCAATCAACATATTCATCAATGCCATTTAAATTAGCATTAGGTACTGTTATTGATAAACCAGCATATTTAAGCAAAGCTAGGTCTACAATATCATCACCTACAAAACATACTTCTTTTTTGTCATATTTTTTTTCAAACAATTTAATAAAATCGTTAAGTTTATTTTTTGAGTTTTGTACAATTTTTTTTATACCTAATTCTTTAGCTCTATGGTTTACTGCCTCAGATTCGCGCCCACTAATAATTGCCACTTCTAGACCTATACTTTGTATCATTTTAATTCCATGACCATCTTGTGCGAAGAATTTTTTTGATTCAACTCCATCATCAGACATATAAATACCACCGTCGGTTAACACGCCGTCTACGTCCAAGACTAATAATTTTATTTTTTTTGCTTTTTCATTAATTTTATAATCAATATTTTTCATTATATTATGTTCTATCTTTTTACCTTATGATTGTATTATGAACCATTTATATGCCAGATCTAATAAGTTCATTTAATGTCAATAATCCAATTAATTTTTTATTTTTATCCACTACAATTAATGAAGAAATCTTACTTTCTTCCATAATTGTTAAGGCTTCAGCTGCGAGTATATCTTGTTCGATACATTTAGGTTTCTTTGTCATGACATCTTTTACTATAATATTAGTGACATTGGGATTAGCTTTTAAAGTTCTTCTTAAATCACCATCTGTAAAGATACCAACAATGCTTTTATTTTGATTTATAATTATTGCAACACCAAATTTACATTTACTGATTTTATCAATAGCTTTTAGCAGTAAGGTGTTTTGGCTAATTGTTGGAAGTTTGTTTGTAAACATTACATTTTTTACATTTTTTAGCAATCTCTTCCCTAGATAACCTTGTGGGTGTGATTTTGCAAAATCTTTAGAAGTAAAACCTCGAGATTCTAATAAAGTGATAGCTATTGCATCTGAAAGTCCCATTGCAGTTATAACACTAGAAGTTGGTGTTAAATTAAGTGGACAGGCTTCTTTTTTTACACCTGCATTTAAATGGATATGAGATATTTTAGCCAGAGACGATGAATCTGAACCCGTCACAGATAAAATTTTTAATTTCAAATATTTTAGTAATGGAATAACCAATAATAATTCTTTGGTTTCACCGGAATTTGAAAAGAAAATAACCACATCATTTTTATCAATCATGCCCATATCGCCATGTAAAGCTTCTGATGCATGGAGGAAAGCAGATGGTGTTCCAGTGCTAGATAGAGTTGCAGAAAATTTTGCAGCTATGTGTCCTGATTTACCTAAACCTATGGTAATTATTTTTCCTTTACACTTTAATATAACATCACAAAAATCTTCAAATTTTTTTCCCAATTTTTTCGATAAAGTGACTAAAGCATTTGCTTCGTCTTTTAAAACTTTTTTTGCAATTTTATTTTTATTTACTTTTTTCATTTATGCACCATAAAGAGAGATTTGGTATACACTAAATAAAGCCAATAAACCAAGACCAATTATTTTAGAATATTTTATTATATTGGTAGTAATTATAGCGTAAAAAACAAAAGTTGTAATACATAGAAGAATCAAGTCCATATAAATACTATCCGATTCTATTACAGCAGGATGGATTATGCTAGATAAGCCAATGACTAAACTAGCATTAAAAATATTTGAACCTAAAATATTCCCAACAACGTAATCAAAATGATTTTTTCTTATCGATTGAATTGAGGCCGCCAGTTCTGGCAAACTTGTGCCAATTGCAGCTAACGATAAACCTATAACATATTCTGATATTCCAATAAATTTAGCAATAATTATTGAACTATATAAGAACAATTCAGTACCAACTAACAACAAAATTAAACCTAATATCATCCAAAAATATATATATTCTATTTTTCTTTTTTTATTAAAATCTTCATCAGTTGATCTAATATTTTTTTTAGAATTTTTTAGAATATATACTATTCCTATAAATAATGTTAAGAAGAATAAAGATTCAATTTGATTAAATTTTCCATTATATGTAGCAAAGACCACAAATATTGAAAGTGAAACTAAGATTAGTAAATACCTATTTAGAGATTTATCTCTAGTGATATTAAGTAAAAAATTTCCTGAAGTCATTATTAGGGCTATTGCGAAAACAAGAGCTATATTTGCTATATTTGATCCAATTGCATTTCCTACAGCAATTTCAGATTCATTGGACAATCCAGAAAAAATAGATATGAAAATTTCTGGAGATGATGTTGCTATTCCTATAAATAAAAAACTAGCAAAAAATCCAGATATATTATGTTTAATAGAAAAATTTTCTGTTGCTACAACTAGTAGATTTGCACCATACATTAACAGCAATAAGGAAAGCAGAAAATATAAAATAGGTTCCATTTTAATTTCTTTAAATCAAATATAATTTAAAGTTAATAATCAACTCCAATTACATCAATTTCAAAATCTTCTTCATCCTCGCCATCATTAACTAGACTCTCTCTTCTTTGTAGATATGATTCTCTAATAAATACATATTTATCTTTGGCTGCTGTTTCAAGAATTTGAGTAGCTTTTAATAATCTTGCTCTTGTATCAACCACCTCTACAATTGAAATAGCATCTCTTTCTTCATGATGTAGTTCAGTTCTTACTGGCGAAACAGATTCATTAGTCTGATAATCTGCATACATACCTGGAGCATCTCTTAATGAACTTGGACCAAAAAACGGAAGAACTAAATAAGGACCTGATTCTATTCCCCAATAACCGAGTGTTTGACCAAAATCTTCTTTGTTCCTTTTTAATCCCATATCTGATGCAACATCAAATATACCTAGCACTCCAATTGTTGAGTTAATAACTAAGCGAGTAAAATCAAATCCAGCTTGTTTAAATTTAAGTTGAAAAATATCATTAATAATTGTATTTATTTCTCCTAAATTGTTAAAAAAGTTAGAGACTCCGACCTCCACTGGATCAGGAGTAATATATTTGTATGTTTTTGCAATTGGTTCTAATACAGTTTTATCTACTACTTCGTTGAAACCAAAAATAGCTCGATTCATTGGTTCTAAAGGGTCATGTTTTGCAGTATTCGTGGTTGAGCAACCAGATATCAATATCACTGCCAAAACTAGCCATTTGGGAATCGATGTGCTGGTAGATGTTGTATTGTGGTTTAGATGATCCTGCATATTTTCGTGATATGTTATACCTTTTTTATATAATACAATGTAGTATATCATTTTATATGTTGAAGATTAATAAGTACATATTAATAATTTTCTTTTTTACTTTACCTTTATTTGCCGGTGAGATGCCCGATGATTTTTTGAAATCTAGTGTTAATGAAATAAGCCAATTTATCAGTGAGAATAAAGATATGCTCGAGAATGATGAAAGATATCTAAAAGCAAAAGTAAATGAACTTATAATTCCTAAATTTAACATGACGTTAATGGCTAAAATAGTTCTGGGTAAAAAAAATTGGATCTCAGCGTCTAACAACCAAAGGAACGATTTTGTAGGAGCGTTTAGAGATTTGATGGTTAGGACATATATGAAATCTATAACGGTTTTCGATGGAGATAAAATTGAATTTGCGCCGTATACACCCGGCAAAAGACATGACATTGCAAAAGTGAAATCACATTATGTAACCTCTGATGGCAATATTGCCGTTGATTATAGACTCAAGCTTGATTCTGATGGTAAGTGGCGAGTTTATGATGTTGTGTTTGATGGAGTTAGTTTATTAAAAAATTATAGAGTAGATTTCAGAGAACATATTCAAAAAGATGGTCTTGATTCTTTGATTAATAGCTTGAAAAATTAAAAAGGCCTTATAAGTATTATTAATCTTGGTAATAGAGTTAGCACTGCAAGTAATGCTACAAACATTGCTAGACCTGTCAATAATCCAAAGATAATGGTAGGTATAAAATTAGATAAGATGAGTATTGAGAAGCCAAAAATTATTGTAATACCAGTAAAAAATATTGCTCTTCCTATAGTGTCATGACATAGATAAACTGTTTGTTCATAATTATTAGTTTTCCTAAATTCCTCTCTAAACCTATAAATATAATGTATGCTATTATCTACTGCGATGCCAATTGTTATTGCAGCAATAGTTATAGTCATCATATCTAATGGCAACTTCATAAGCCCCATTAAACCAAGAACAAAAACCGCAGCAATTAAGTTTGGAATAATTCCAATAAAAGATAAAACAGATGATTTAAATAATATCATAAACATAATAGCAATACCTAACATTACAAATCCTAGAGATAAAATTTGAGAATCAAATAAACTTTGTAACATATTATTGTATAACACAAGAATTCCGGTAATTATAAATTTATCTTCATTCAAGTTGAGTTTATTAATGAGATCAAAACGTACTTTATCTATAAATTCTTTTCTTCTTAAATCTTTTTTAGAATCTAGTATTCTTAAATTGATTCGAGCCTCATTATTTTCAATAGATATATATGGATGTACTGCAACTTTTTTAACTTCTTCCGGCGCTCTTTTATAAAGCAATGACATTTCTAGACTGGTTAATTCCTGATTATCATTTAATTCCTCTGCAACTCTGATTGTTGAAGCCAATGATAGTACTTTTCCTACCTCTGGCAAGCTATCTAAATAATCGTGTATGGATTTGATTTGGTTTATTTTTGATGTAGTAAACCAATTTGCACTTAAATCTTTTTCAGTTTCATCTAACAAACCATCAGTTTCATCTAATAAATCACCAAACTCATCATCTTCTTGTTCAAAATTGATTTGTGATTCGTCATCAAATTTTATAATGACATCCAATGGAGTTGTTCCTCCGAGTTTATCATCTATTTGTTTCATACCTTGATATATTTCAGTATCACTTTTAAAGTAGTTTATGAAACTATTTTCAACTTTCAATTGAAATACACCATAAATTGTTAAAATTAGTATAAAAAAAGTTATGGCGGTTATACTCTTCCCATTTTCAATAGTTTGTTTGGCTAAAAAGTTAGTCAAAAAAAAAGTTTTATTAGTTACTTGGTAAGTGTCACTATCTTTTTCTAGAAGACAAAGTATTGATGGTAATAATAAAAAGGAAGTTAAAAATAAAACAACTAAGCCCAAAACCATCATATATCCAAAATCAATAACTGGTTTTATATCACTAAAAACCAAGGATAGAAAAGCAACTATTGTAGTTAAAGCCGTATAAAGACAAGGACGTACCATTTTTGATGTCATCAATTTTACGGTATTTAATTGATTATCTTTTAATTCTACACTTATTTGACGATAACGAACAATCATATGTATGTTCATTGATAATGTTAATATCAACATTAATGATATAAAGTTTGAAGAAATAACTGTGACCTTCCATTCCATCATACCTAAAAATCCAAGCATAATAGCGACAGAATAAATACAACTTAATAGTGGTAGCACAATCCATTTTATTTGTCGAAATATGATAGTTAATGTAATTATAATAAAAATAAAAACACCTATTCCAAAATTTGTAAGATCATTTTTAACATAAGTAATCATGTCATCAGCAATCATTGGAATTCCTCCCAACCTCAACTTTACGTTATTTTTTTCAAATGCATCTCTTTCTAAACGGATTTTAGCCAATAAATTATGAACAAAATTGTCATTATCTTTTTTTAACTTTGTATAATGTTTTTCAATATTGATAAGTTCAACTTTTTCTGTATTAGTTAAAGTTCCATCATGTTGTTTGGCAATTAATATGCTTTTTTCATTCACTAAATTAATTAGTTTTTGATTTGATTTAAGATTAATCTGCATCGCAGTCGTTTTAGCATCATCACTTATTATCAAATTCTTATATATTGGGCTATTAAGTATTTCTTCCCTTGCCTTATTAATATCTACACTTTCAGAGAAAATTGTTGGAACATCTGCAATCATTTCTGTTAATGGTTTATTTGAACTTTTGACAAGAGGCACATCTATTAGAGAAGTTATTGATTCGACCCCATCAATTTTTAATAACTTCTCTTTTAGTTTGCTAATTAAATTTAAATTTTTCTCATCAAAGATATCTCCATCGTGAGGTGTAAACGTCATAATCAAAAAATCTTTGGTCTGATATCTATGTAATGATTCTCTATATATTCTTAAATCTTTGTCATTTTCAAGAATTAACGTGTCAGCAGATGCATCCAGTTCAAAATCCGACATATAGAATGATGATAAAACTAGTAATGATAAGAGAATGAATAGAATTTTTTTTGGTTTCTCTAATATAGATTTAGAATAAATATGTGAAATATCATTAATCATGGCATAATTTCTTATAAAATTTTAGAATATCGAATCAATGAGGTATTTTAAAGATAATTATGGATAAATTAATAGTTGAGGGCAAAAATATATTATCTGGAACAGTATCAGTTTCTGGCGCTAAGAATGCTGTTTTGCCCATGCTTTGCGCGTCTGTGATGATATCAGATGGCCTAGTAATAATAAAAAATATACCTCATCTAAATGATGTCACAACAACTACCAGTCTATTAGCTAAAATGGGTATGACAATTACTATGGATGAATCGATGAATATACAGCTAGATTCATCAACTATAAATAATACCTTTGCACCTTATGAATTGGTAAAAACAATGCGATCGTCTATATTAGTACTCGGTCCATTACTAGCAAAACATGGCAATGCGAAAGTTTCATTGCCTGGTGGATGTGCTATTGGTACGAGACCAGTGAATCTCCATATTGAAGCATTAAGGAAGATGGGTGCAAAATTAGATATTTTTAATGGTTATATTCATGCAAAATGCAAAAAATTACAAGGAGTTACTATTGAGTTTCCTCAAATATCTGTTACAGGTACAGAAAATATACTGATGGCCGGATGTTTAGCGGATGGAATAACAACTATACGTAATGCTGCCAGAGAACCTGAAGTTGTAGATTTATGTAATTTTTTGAATAAGATGGGAGCTAAAATTTCTGGACAAGGGACTGAAACAATCATTATAGAAGGCGTTGAAAAACTTAAAGGGGCAAGTTATACTGCGCTACCAGACAGAATAGAGACCGGCACATTTCTAATAGCAGCAGCAATAACTGGAGGTAAAATCTTAATAAAAGATACAATATCTTCGCATGTTGCAATTATTTTAGAAAAATTGAAAGAAGCTGGAGCGTATATTAAAACCACTGAAAGTACTATTGAATTAGATATGAAAAAAAAACGCCCAACACCCGTTAACATAACAACAGGACCATATCCAATGTTTCCTACAGATATGCAAGCACAAATGACCGCTTTAAATTCTATAGCTAAAGGTAAAAGCGAGGTTTTGGAAAATGTTTTTGAAAATAGATTTATGCACGTGCAGGAAATGAATAGAATGGGAGCTCAAATTGAAGTAAAAGAGAATTGCGCATCTATTGTTGGGCAAGATACTTTAAAAGGAGCGCCAGTTATGGCAACTGATTTAAGAGCTTCTGCAAGTTTGATCTTAGCTGGTCTTGCGGCCGAGGGAGTTACAGAAGTTGGAAGAATTTATCATATAGATAGAGGTTATGACTGTATAGAAGAAAAACTAAAACAACTTGGAGCAAAAATCACTAGGGAACCGATGTGATTAGAAATAATATGGAAAGATTAAAACTTGCAATTTCAAAAGGGAAAATACTTGATCAAGGATTGAAAATTCTAGATAAATCAGGAATTAGATGTAGAGAAAACCCTCTGACATCTAGAAAACTAATTTTCAAAACAAATTTGGATTATGTTGATATCATTGTCGTAAGAGCAAGTGATGTTCCGGCATATATTGAATCTGGTAAAGTGGATATGGGGATTGTTGGGAAAGACACTCTACTTGAAAGTAAAAATAATAATCATTATAGATTGCTGGATTTAAAAATTGCAAAATGTAAATTAATCGTTGCTGGTAAAAAAGACAAAATATTGAAAAATAATTTAAAAGTTGCAACTAAATATCCAAGCATAACTAAAAAATTTTTTCATGATAAAGGTTTACAATGCTCAGTTCTTAAATTGTATGGATCTATAGAATTAGCGGCAGTGTTAGATATGACAGATGTAATTGTAGATTTAGTTGAGACTGGGAAGACATTAAAAGAAAATGGATTAGTTCAAATAGAGGAAATACAACAAATAACATCGTATTTAATAGTAAATAAGGGATCATTTAAATTAAGTAATGATAAAATAAGGAATGTAGTTAAAAAAATAGAATCAGGTATTTTGTTATGAACCAAAAAAGTCTCACAGATGATTTGAAAATTTCCTTAACAAGAGAACTCATTACGCCAAAAGTTGTGATGGATGAATTTCCAATGACTAAGAAAGCTACGGAAACAGTAGTTAACGCTAGACAAGATATAATAAATATTTTAAATAATTCTGATAATCGATTCATGTTGGTTGTTGGGCCATGTTCGATTCATGATATAGATGCTGCTATGGAATATGGCGAAAAATTAAAAGAAATAAACAAAACAGTCAAGCAAAATATTTTGATTATTATGAGGGTATATTTTGAAAAACCAAGGACGGTTATTGGATGGAAAGGATTAATTAACGATCCAAATCTTGATAATAGTTTCGAGATTAACAAAGGAGTAAAGATAGCAAGAAAACTTTTGCTTGATTTAGCTGAGATAGGTATTCCTTCAGGACATGAATATTTAGATTTAATCAGTCCTCAATATATTTCTGATTTGGTTAGTTGGGGTGCTATAGGAGCAAGGACAACTGAAAGTCAAAGTCACAGAGAATTAGCGTCCGGCCTTTCCTGTCCAGTAGGTTTTAAAAACGGAACTAATGGAGAAGTTCAAATTGCTATTGACGCCATGAAGGCTGCACAAAGATCTCACAACTTTCTTTCTGTAACAAAAGATGGTAAATCTGCTATTTTTTCTACTACAGGAAATCAAGATTGTCATATTATATTGAGAGGCGGTAAAACTACAAATTATTCTCATAAACATGTGGAAGAAGTATCAACCTTGTTACAAAAAAATAAATTCAGACCAATTGTTATGATTGATGCAAGTCATGCAAATAGCAATAAAGATCACACGCAACAGAGTGTTGTGATAGAAGATATATGCAAGCAAATAAAAAAAGGAAGTAAAAGTATTTTTGGAATTATGATCGAAAGCAATTTAGTTGAAGGTAAGCAAAATATAACAGAGAGATCTAAACTCAGATATGGGCAAAGTATTACAGATGCTTGCATTGGATGGAATGAAACTGAAGACTTGATTCACAAACTGAATAATTCATTAATCAACGCTCACAAATGATTGATATAACTTTATTAAATACATCTAGTAAGCAGTTTAGTCAAATTCTTGAAAAGAAATTGAAAATGGAAAATATTATTAATAAAAAAGTTGATAGAGAAGTCTCGAAAATTATTAATACAATTAAGAAAAATGGTGATTTATCACTAACCAAATATATCAATAAATACGATGGTTATTATTTAAAAAATAGTAAAAAAATTTTATTATCTAAATCAGAAATTAATAATGCATATAAAAGAGTTACCAAAGTTCAAATACGTAGTTTAAAACAAAGTATGAAAAGGATTAAATCCTTCGCCAAGAATCAACTTTCATCTAGCTGGGGTAAAACTTTAGATCAAACATATCTAGGAGAAAAAATTACTCCTATTAAATCAGTAGGCATATATGTTCCTGGTGGTACAGCATCATACCCATCAACTGTAATGATGAACGCCATACCTGCAAAAGTAGCTGGTGTGAAAAATATCATCATGGCTTGTCCAATGGGGAATTTAGAGGATCATAGTTTGGTCATAGTTGCTGCTGATTTATGTGGAATAAGCAAGATATATAGAATGGGAGGAGCACATGCTATAGGAGCGCTAGCGTATGGAACAAAAGTAGTACCCAAGGTAGATAAAATAGTCGGACCAGGAAATATATTTGTTACACTTGCCAAAAAAATGGTCTTTGGTGAGGTTGGAATTGATAACATAGCAGGACCTTCAGAGATCCTTGTTATAGCTGATGATTCATGCAATTCAGATTGGATAGCAATGGATTTATTTTCACAAGCTGAACATGATGAACTAGCACAACCAATTTTGTTAACAACCAGTAGTATATTCATAAAAAAAGTAATAACCTCTATGAATAAATTATTACCAATGTTACCTAGAAAAAAAATTATACTAAAATCACTAAAAAATCGTGGATTAATAATAAAAGCAAAGAGTATTAGAGAAATATGTAATATAGCAAATGAAATTGCACCTGAACATCTTGAAATTGCTGTAAAAAATAATAAAAAAGTTTTTAATTCAATTCAAAATGCTGGTGCAATTTTTTTAGGACAATTTAGTCCTGAAGTTTTTGGAGATTATTGTGCTGGACCAAATCATGTTTTGCCGACATCAGGTTCTGCAAAATTTTCGTCACCCTTAGGAGTCTATGATTTTCAAAAAAGATCAAGCGTGATCAAAGTTTCTTATAAAACTGCAAAAGAGTTGAGCAAATTATCATCAATACTTGCAGAAGCTGAAGGACTTCATGCCCATGCTTATTCTGCTCGTTTTAGACATAAAAAATAATTATTGATTGGGAATAGGTCTTTTTGTAACTTTAATTTCCACTTTCCGGATAATATCTTTTCTTAAAATATTTAATGTCAGTATCTCACCAATTTTTATTTCAGAAATTATCTTTTGTACTTTACGTATATCATTTACTTCTATTTCATTAATTGTTTTTATTATATCACCTACTTGTAATCCTGCTATATCAGCTGGACCATTAGTATATATAGCGTTTACTAAAACTCCCTCTCCTTTATAACTCGGTACCGCGGATGCTCCAATAAATCCACGTGATACACTACCAAATTCTATTATTTGAAATAATATATTTTTTACCATGTCTATTGGGATCGCAAAACCTATGCCGTCTGACCCTCGACTTTCAGATATAATTGCAGTATTTATTCCAATTAATTCACCATTTACATTCACCAATGCTCCACCCGAATTTCCAGAATTAATTGCAGCGTCAGTCTGTATAAAATTCTCGAAAGTATTAATTCCTATTTTGTCTCTACCTGTTGCAGAAATAATCCCTAAAGTTAATGTTTGTCCTACACCAAGTGGATTGCCAATAGCTAATGAAATATCTCCGACATTTACATTGTTCATATTCCCTAAAGTAATAGGTTTAAGATTACCTTTAATTTTTAAAACTGCTAAATCAGATTCAGGATCTACGCCTACTAGTGCAGTTTCATAGTCATTACCTTCATAATCTCTTACAGAAAATCTATCTGCACCTCGCAGAACATGATAATTAGTCACTATATGTCCAGTATTTGTAACTACTACACCAGAACCCTGACCGCCTGGTCTTACATCTCTATATTCTGGAAAGCCTGTTCTTGGATTAATTACTACAACTCTCTTTGTTGATCCTGAGGCATATACAGTAACAACAGAATCCTTTACTTTATTAAATGTTTTTGAATATGAAATTCGCGAATCTAAACCTTTTTTTTCTTTCTCTTGTACAGAAGATTCTATTACCTCAATTTTATTGGTAAAAAGATTTGGAGATAATATATATATTGCGAACGCAACAATTATTCCAAGTACTATGTAATTAAATATTTCTTTCATTTTTAATTTCACCAACGTATAAAAACAAAGCAACTAGTATTATATATTAGAGTAAGTTTTAATTATATGCTATAATCCAAAGCGAGCAGAAATGGGATATCCTCAAAACAAACATGAAGGAATCAGAGAACACATCGGGTAGAAGAAAATTTTTAAGAAATCTATCCCAGGTAATGGGTGGAATAGGAGCGGTTTTTGCTCTAATACCTTTTCTCTCATCGATGTCACCTAGTGAAAAAACAAAAACAGCCGCCGCGCCAGTTGAAATTGATATATCAAAAATACAACCTGGAACGTTCAAAGTTGTTGCATGGAGAGGAAAGCCGGTTTGGATTGTTAGGAGAACAGATGAAATGATTTCAAACATTAAAGATAATAACAATATTTTGAGTGATCCAGAATCGTCAAAAGAACATCAACCAATATATGCAAAAAATAAATATAGATCAATAAAACCAGAATATCTTGTTCTGCTTGGAATATGCACTCATTTAGGTTGCTCTCCAACATATAAGCCTGATAATAAATCAACAGAATTAGGTTTGGATTGGGAAGGAGGATTTTTTTGTCCGTGCCATGGTTCTAAATTTGATTTATCAGGCAGAGTATATAAGGGCATGCCAGCGCCGCATAATCTAGAGGTTCCACCACATCATTATATGTCAGATAATATAATTGTTATTGGCCAAGATGGAGAGGATGTATAAATGAGTAAATTTATGGCATGGATTGATCAAC
Source organism: Gammaproteobacteria bacterium (assembly GCA_002716945.1). GTDB lineage: Bacteria > Pseudomonadota > Gammaproteobacteria. The sequence goes on from PBCF01000002.1 coordinate 107,871, forward strand.
GTTTACCTGTCAGCAGTTTCTTCAGAAATCATTTATCAAAATATTACGCCCCAAAAAATTTTAATTTTTTTTATTATTTTGGAGGTTTAGCTTTATTCATTTTTATTCTGCAAATTGTTACAGGGATTTTTCTTACAATAAATTATAAGCCGGATGCAGCACAGGCATTTGCATCTGTAGAATATATTATGAGAGATGTAAATTATGGATGGCTAATTAGATATCTTCATTCTACAGGCGCATCTTTTTTCTTTTTAGTAATTTATTTACATATGTTTAGGGCTTTACTCTATGGCTCATTCAAAAAACCTAGAGAATTGCTTTGGATATTTGGGATGTTAATTTTTGTTTTATTAATAGCAGAAGCATTTATGGGTTATTTGTTACCTTGGGGTCAAATGTCTTACTGGGGCGCGCAAGTAATCATTTCTTTATTTGGGGCTATACCATTTTTTGGAGAATCATTGGCACTATGGATACGAGGAGATTATGTGGTTTCCGATGTTACACTAAATAGATTTTTCGCATTTCATGTTATTGCATTACCATTACTATTGTTTGCATTAATTTATCTTCATCTTGCCGCTCTTCACACTGTAGGCTCGAACAATCCAGATGGAATTGAAATTAAGGAGATGAAAGATTCTGAAGGCATTCCAAGAGATGGTATTCCATTTCATCCATATTACACAGTCAAAGATATATATGGTTTGATGGTTTTTTTAACAATTTTTATGTTTATAGTTTTTTTTCTGCCAGAATTTGGTGGTTATTTCTTAGAAAAAGATAACTTTGTTCCAGCTAATCCTTTAAAAACTCCAGAACATATAGTTCCATTATGGTATTTAACTCCTTTTTATGGAATCTTAAGAGCTATTCCTGATAAATTGGGAGGTGTGTTGGCAATGGGCTTGGCAATATTAGTTTTGTTTATTTTGCCATGGATAGATAGATGTCCTGTTAAATCTATAAGATATAGATCAGTGAGTTATAAAATTTTATTAACATTATTTATAATTAGTTTTATTGGACTTGGTTATACGGGCATGCAGACACCAACAACAATTATTACGTGGATGGGTAGACTATTTACATTAATATATTTTGGTTTTTTTATAGCATTATATTATATGAGCCCGAACGAGAAGACTAAAGAGGTGCCTGAACGTGTTCAGATGGATGAATAAGATATCTATTAGTGTGTTTATTTTAATAGTCGCATCCTCGAATATACATGCATCAGAAAAACTAACACTTGATACAGTTAGGATTGACTTAAATAACAAACCATCACTTCAAAGAGGTGCGCAAATTTACATTAATAATTGTTTAGGATGCCATACATTACAATACCAAAGGTATAGTAGGCTTGTAACTGATTTGGGTATACCAAAAGAAATACTACAAAAAAATTTAATTTTTACATCTGACAGACATGGCCAACCAAGTAAATTAGGCTCGCTAATGATAAATTCCGTAAATCCTAATGCATCTGCCGAAGCTTTTGGAATACACCCGCCAGACTTATCATTAATAGCACGTTCGCGAGGCCCTGATTGGGTTTATACTTTTTTAAATTCTTTTTATTATGATCAACAAAGACCTATGGGGGTCAATAATTATTTGTATCCTAATATTAACATGCCTCATGTTTTATGGTGGATGGAAGGAATAAAAGAAAAATCTACAGGCACAGATAAAGTATCATATATTGTCGAAGGGAATATGAGTGATAGAGAATATAAAGCTGCTATTACAGATCTTGTGAATTTTTTAACATATGTTTCAGAGCCAGCGCAATTAAAAAGGTATAAACTTGGATTTTGGGTGGTTTCATTTTTAGCATTTTTTGCATTTATTGCATTTTTATTGAAACAAGAATACTGGAAAGATGTAGAATAAAAATATGACAACTTTAGCTAATAGACGTTCAGCCATTTTATTATTTTCTTTACCTGACTGCCTTCATAGTCATAGAACGAGACTTGTTATAAAAGAGAAAGAAATTACTGCAGAAATGTATGAAATTGATAAAGATAATATTTCTCAGGAAATTAAGGAAATCAGTCCATATGATGAATTCCCTACATTAGTAGATAGAGATTTGGTGTTACAAAATTCAAGAGTTATTATTGAATACTTAGACGAAAGATTTCCGCATCCACCATTATTGCCTGTTGATCCAGTTTCTAGAGCAAAATTTCGTTTAGCTTTAAATAAAATTGAGCACCAATGGTACCCAGAATTTTCACAGGCTTATCAAAAAGGATCGCTTGATCCTATGTTTATTGAAAAAATCAAAGCATATTTCTTAGAAATACTACCATTAATTTCTAATAAATATTTTATGAGTGATGATTTTGGGTTAGTAGATTGTAGTTTGGCACCATTGCTATGGAGAATTAAAGATTTAGATATTGAATTATCAGAAAATAAAAAAGCCTTTTTAAATTATTCAGAAAGAATTTTTGATCGAGAATCTTTTCAAGAGAGTCTTACAGAAACAGAAAAGGAAATATAAATTTAGTTTATATGATGATCTATACATTCGCAGATAGAGTGAATAATAATTAAATGAATTTCTTGTATTCTGCTTGTTCTGTTACTAGGCACTCTTATTTCTATGTCATTATCATTTAATAGTTTAGATGCATTACCACCGTTATTACCAGTAATTAAAAGTATAGAAACTTGTTTTGTTTTTGCAGATTTTATTGCTTCAAGAATATTTTCTGAGTTACCACTAGTAGTGAATGCTACTAATAAATCTTTTGAATTTGCTAATGCATTAATTTGTTTTGCAAAAATATATTTATAATCATAATCATTTGCTATTGCTGTCATGATTGCTGTATCAGAATTTAAAGAAATACCAGCTATTTCTTTACGTTCTTTTTCAAACCTATTTACCAGTTCAGATGATAAATGTTGTGCATCTCCAGATGATCCACCATTGCCACATGAAAGAATTTTTCCGCCAGAATCAATTATTTTTATAACTTTTTGAGTTGCTGATTGAATAGATGTTAATAACTCGCTACTACTTGCGTTACTCGTCTTTACACTTTCTTCAAAATTTTCTTTAATTATTTTTTTTATATCCATTATTGTATACTATTGTACATTGCTTATATTACAATGTAATCTAATAAATATAAAATAAAATTTATTTTTAAGTATGTCCGGAACACTTTACATTGTATCCACGCCTATAGGTAATTTAAAAGATATTACATTAAGGGCGCTTGATATCTTAAAAAACTCTGACTATATTTTGGCTGAGAGTTCAGCTAGAACGTCAAAATTATTGCACGAATATAATATAGAAAAAAAAATTATCACTTTTAATAAAGATAATGAAAAAAAGAAAAGCAACTCAATTAAGAAGGATTTAAATCAGGGAGGAAAAATATCATTAGTAACAGATGCTGGTACGCCATCTGTTTCTGACCCTGGGTTTGAATTAGTTCGAAAAATGAATAGCAAATACGATGTTATACCGATACCTGGACCTAGTTCGTTAACTTGTGCAATTTCTGTTTCAGAAATTCCAATGAATAATTTTATCTTTGTTGGATTTCTGCCGAAAAAAATGAATGAAAAAAAAAGGAAAATTCAAGAATTAGCGAAATCAGCTATGCCAATTGTAATTTTTGAGAACAAGCATAGACTGAAATCCTTAATTCAGCTTATTTCTGAGATTTTAGGCGAATCTGTTCAAATTGGAATTATGAGAGAATTAACTAAACTCAATGAATCAATTACATTTAGCCCGGCTAAAAAAGCACTAAGAGCAATAGAAGCAAAAAACCCTCAAGGAGAAATAGTATTGATCGTTGAGGCAATAAAGAAAGAAAACTCTCTTTCTGATACTAGTAAAAAAAATATAAGAATCTTATTAAAAAAATTTAGCCCAAAAGAAGTTGTTGATATCATTAGGGTATATACCAATTTAGATAAGAGAGAATTGTATAAATATGTATTAATGATTAGACAGGAGCTATAGTTTCATCGTATTATATAGCTTTAGATGGAGCTAGAAAAAACATATAGAAAGATGACTCAGATTGAGCCATCTTTTTTTTTACCAAAAAATGAAAGAAAATAACAAACAAGATTCATTACTTGCGCTTGAAGATGGATCGATTTTTTATGGGTTTTCATTAGGAGTTTCTGGTTGTGTGGTGGGAGAAGTTGTTTTTAATACTGCGATAACCGGTTATCAAGAGATTATTACTGATCCTTCTTATGATTCCCAAATAATAACATTTACAAATCCACATATAGGGAATACTGGTTTTAACCAAGATGATTTTGAGTCTAATCAATCATTTTGTCCTGCAATCATTATTAGAGAACAACCAATTTATGAGAGTAGTTGGAGAAAACAACTAAGTTTGAAAGAATTTTTAAAAAAACAAAATCTGGTTGCAATATCTGGTATAGATACGAGGCTTTTAACAAAAATATTACGTGACAAAGGATCTCAAAATGGATGTATTATTGCTAATAAAGAGTTGAACATTGAAACAGCCAAAAACAAATTAAAAACTTTTAGTGGTTTATTAGGACTAGATCTTGCAAAAGAGGTTACTACAAAAAAAATATATAAATGGAATTATGGCAAAAAACATTTAAATGAAAAGAAACCAATACAACAAAACAAGCCTTTCAATGTAATTGCATATGATTTTGGTATAAAACATAATATTTTGAGAATATTAAATGATTTGGGTTGCAATATAACGATTGTACCTGCTGAACATCCATCAGATGATGTCTTGTCAATGAAACCAGATGGTATTTTTTTATCTAATGGACCTGGCGATCCTAAAGCCTGTACATATGCCATTGACAATATAAAACATTTCTTGGATTCATCTATACCAATATTTGGAATTTGTCTGGGGTTTCAATTATTAGCCTTGGCTAGTGGAGCGAAGACTATCAAAATGAAATTTGGTCATCATGGTGCTAACCATCCTGTGATTGATTTAAAATCAAAAAAAGTATTCATAACGAGCCAAAATCATGGATTTATGGTTGATAGAAAAGCATTACCACAAAAAATTGTTGAAACCCATGTATCTCTTTTTGATGATTCTCTGCAAGGATTTGAACGAAAAGATGTTCCTGCATTTGGTTTTCAAGGACATCCTGAGGCAAGTCCTGGACCTCATGATATTGACGTTATATTCAAAAAATTTATTGATTTAATGAGGAAAAAAAATTAAATGCCTAAGGATTTAAAAATTAAAAGTGTGTTAATTGTTGGTGCGGGACCAATTATTATTGGACAAGCTTGTGAGTTTGATTATTCAGGAGTACAGGCATGTAGAGCATTAAAAGAAGAAGGTATAAAGGTAATTCTAGTAAATTCAAATCCAGCGACAATCATGACAGATCCAGATATGGCCGATAAAATCTATATTGAACCAATACACTGGCGAAATCTAGAAAAGATAATTATCAAAGAGAAACCAGATGCAATCTTGCCAACAATGGGAGGACAGACGGCATTGAATACAACACTTGATTTGAATAGACATAAAATACTTGAACAAAATAATGTCAAGATTATAGGAGCTAGTGTTGATTCTATTGATATGGCTGAGGATCGTGAATTATTCAAGAATGCCATGAAAGAGATAGGTCTAGAGACTCCAAGAGCAGAAATTGCCCACAGTTTTAATGACGCTTTAAAAATACAAAAAAATATTGGTTTTCCAACCATAATTAGACCTTCGTTCACTTTAGGAGGAACGGGAGGAGGTATAGCTTATAATGTTGAAGATTTTGAATCAATTGTTAAAAGAGGTCTTGAGTTATCACCGACAAACGAAGTATTGCTTGAAGAGTCTGTTATAGGATGGAAAGAATTTGAAATGGAAGTTGTCCGAGATAAGAATGACAACTGCATAATCATTTGTTCGATTGAGAATGTCGATCCAATGGGAATACATACAGGTGATTCTATAACAGTGGCACCTGCACAAACACTTACCGATAAAGAATATCAATTATTAAGAGATGCTTCGCTTAAGGTTTTAAGAAAGATCGGTGTTGATACTGGTGGTTCAAATGTACAATTTGCTATATCTCCTAAAAATGGAAAGATACTCGTAATTGAGATGAACCCTAGAGTTTCACGATCATCAGCTTTAGCTTCAAAAGCAACTGGATTTCCAATAGCAAAAGTAGCAGCAAAATTAGCTATTGGATATACATTGGATGAATTAAAAAATGAAATTACTGGCAATGTTATACCGGCATCTTTTGAGCCGACAATAGATTATGTAGTAACCAAGATACCAAGATTTGCTTTTGAAAAATTCAAAGAAGCAGAAAACAAGCTAACAACTCAAATGAAATCAGTTGGAGAAGTTATGGCTATAGGAAGGAATTTTCAAGAATCTATTCAAAAAGCTTTAAGAGGTTTAGAAATTGGGATTGATGGATTTGTAAATTTAAATATAACTGATAACAAGATCATTGAAAATAAAATTCGCAATACTACGCCAGATAGGATTTTATATATAGCTCAAGCTTTTAGAAAAAATTTTGATTTAAATAAAGTAAACAAGCTATCCAATATTGATAAATGGTTTTTAGCACAAATACAAAATTTAGTAGAAAATGAAAAAAATTTAGCAAACAAAAACAAACAAAGTATAACAGCTGACGATATTTTACAACTTAAAAAACAAGGATTTTCTGATTCATATTTATCATCTACACTAAATATAAGTGAAGTAGATTTTAGAAACTTACGGTTATCATTGAAAATAAAACCTGTCTATAAAAGGGTCGATGCGTGTGCGGCAGAGTTTGAAGCTAAAACCGCGTATATGTATTCAACATATGACAGCGAATGCGAGTCCATCCCAACTAATAATAAAAAAATAATAATATTAGGAGGAGGGCCGAATAGGATTGGACAGGGAATTGAATTTGATTATTGTTGCGTACATGCTTCACTTGCTTTAAAAGATATTGGGTTTGAAACTATTATGGTAAATTGTAATCCAGAGACTGTATCCACAGATTTTGACATATCCAATAGGCTTTATTTTGAACCTTTAACCTACGAGGATGTGATGTCAATTATTGATATTGAGAAACCATGGGGAGTGATAGTTCAATATGGCGGACAGACCCCTTTAAAACTAGCAACTAAACTTAAAAATAGTGGAGTAAAAATAATTGGGACTTCACCAGAAGCTATTGATGTAGCTGAAGATCGTGAGAAATTTAAAAGGCTCGTCGAAAAATTACATTTAAAACAACCTATTAATTCAACAGCAACTAATATCTCTAGTGCACTTAAAGCTGCAGAAAACATAGGGTACCCATTAGTTGTTAGACCTTCATATGTTTTGGGTGGAAGAGCAATGGAAATAGTGACCAATGATAATGATTTGAAAAAATATATGCATGATGCTGTAGATGTTTCAAATAATTCTCCAGTATTATTAGATAAATTTTTAAATGATGCAATAGAAGTTGACGTAGATATAATTTCTGATGGCAAAGATGTATTTATTGGTGCAATTATGGAGCACATTGAAGAAGCTGGAATACATTCTGGTGACTCAGGATGTTCTATACCACCCTATACATTAAATAAACACATTTTGGAGACATTAAGAACTCAAGTAAAAAAACTTGCGTTAGAATTAAAAGTTGTTGGATTAATGAATACTCAATTTGCAATTAAAGATGAAGAAATTTTCCTTTTAGAAGTAAATCCTCGAGCATCGAGAACAGTGCCATTCGTTTCTAAAGCAATTGGTATTCAACTTGCAAAAATTGCGGCATTAGTTATGACTGGAAAATCTTTATCTGAATTATCACTTAAAGATGAAATACAAACAAAATATTATTCTGTTAAAGAAGCTGTTTTTCCATTTTCAAAATTTCCAGAAGTAGATGTGTTATTAGGCCCAGAAATGAAGTCAACTGGAGAAGTTATGGGATTTGGAAAGACATTTGGCGAAGCATATTTTAAAGCACAAAGAGCTGCAGGTGTAATTTTACCTAAAAACGGGAATGCATTTATTAGTGTTAGAGATAAAGATAAACCTGCTATGTGTGATATTGCGAAAGATTTAATAAAAATTGGCTTTGATATATTTGCAACTTCTGGAACGTGTGATTATTTAAATAAAAGAAATATTTCCTGCAAACAAATCAATAAAGTAAAACAAGGTCAACCTAATGTTGTAGATATGATTAAAAACGGAGAAGTGCATTTAATTATAAATACTTCTGAGGGAGCTCAATCAATCAAAGATTCATTTTCTATAAGACAAGAAGCACAAAATAATAATGTTTGTCTAACAACTACAGTTTCTGGTGCTAAGGCTTTTTGTAAAGCTATTTTATTTATTGATAATTTTGACGCTAATGATCTTCAGAGTTTACATAAAACTATAAACTAGATTTTTTTTGAATCATATTTTTTTATATCAATCATATTTTCACTTTTTGCCACAATACATGTAATACAAGTATCACCGCTAACATTTACACTTGTCCTTATCATGTCAAGCAATCTATCTACACCAAGTAACAATGTTATTCCTTCCAAAGGTATTCCTATTTCAACGAGGATAATAGATAACATCAAAATACCAGCACTTGGTATACCAGCTGTACCTATAGATGCTAATGTTGCAGTGAGAATAATTGTTATATAATCTTGAAATTGTAAATCAATTCCATAAAAAGTAGCTAAGAAAAAAGTTGCACAACCTTGCATAATAGCAGTCCCATCCATATTTATAGTTGCTCCTAATGGAATAGAAAAAGATGCTATAGATTTATTTACACCAAATTTATTTACTACTCTTTCTAACGTAAATGGTATAGAAGCATTACTGCTAGCCGTGCTAAATGTAAAGGCAAGAATAGGTTTAATTTTATTATAAAAAATTGCTATATTTAATGATCCAAAAAATTTCAATAACAAAGAATAAGTAATAAAGAAATGGGATAATAAAACAATAATTACAAGAAAAAAATACTTTGCTAGAGGAATGAAAACTTCTATACCTTGTGTTGCAAATGTCTTGGACAAAAGACAAAATACGGCAATAGGTGTAAGTTTTATTATAAATAAAACCAATTTGTTGAATATTTTATTAATATCTTCGATAAGATCAATATATATTTTTATTTCATTCTTAATTGATGAAATTGCAATTCCAAAAAATATTGCAAATACTAAAACATGTATTACATTGCCACTTGCTAAAGATGCAAAAATATTTTCTGGAAAAAATGACAGAATATAATTTTCAGATTCAAAAATTTCTAGATTATTTGTTGTTGTATTATTTAAGATTAAATTTTCTTGGTTATAATTTATTAATGTAGATGCAACCAACGCTAAACTTATAGCAATTATGGTGGTTAAAACATATAACCCCATGGTCTTAATACCTATTCTTCCAAGTGTAGATGTATCATTAATGGATATAATACCTGCAACTAATGATACGAAAATCAAAGGAAGAACAATCATTTTTAATAGTGTTATAAAAATTGTAGAGATAGTTACAAAAATATTTTCTACTAATATGATTTCAATAAATTCATTAGGTAGAACAAAAAAGTTTAATACTAGACCAAAAATAATACCCAACAACATTGATAACAATACTTGTTTGGTAAAATTCATTAATTTATTTCAAGGAATCTAAAACAGAATTATAATCAGGTTCGTCCGTAATTTCATTGACAAGTTGTGTATATATAACATTATTTTCTTTATTGATAGCAATCACCGCTCTTGCTGTTATACCAGCTAAAGGACCATCTTCAATTAATACGCCATAGTCTTTTGCAAAATTTCTAGATCGCATCATTGATAGGGGGGTAATATTATCTAGATTTTCTGATGAACAAAATCTTTTCATAGCAAATGGTAAATCTGCCGATACAGCTAATATTACCGTTTGATCGATATCAGATGCTTTTTGATTAAATAGTTTAGTTGACTTCTGACATACAGGGGTATCTAAACTTGGTATTATATTAAGGATTATATTTTTCTTTTCAAAATCTTTTAGAGATACATTATTAAGTTCAGAATTGACCAATATAAAATCAGGTGCTGATTCACCTACTTTTGGTAAATCGCCAATTGTATGAATTTCATTTCCTTGTAATGTAATCGTAGCCATATTCGCTATTATATTAACAATCTTGTCTAACCTATTCAATCACAATTAACAATGTTATACTTTTACAGAAATGTCAAAAACCAAAAAAACAGCTAATTGGTTTTCTAAACACACAAAAGATCCTTATGTAAAAAAGTCTCAAAAGGATAAATATCGATCAAGAGCAGTTTATAAATTAATAGAGATAGATAAAAAATTTAGAATACTTAATCATTGTGGCTCTGTCTTAGATTTGGGTTCTGCTCCAGGATCATGGTTACAATATTTGCAAGAATTTAAGAATATTTCTAATGTTATTGGAGTTGATATTTTAGATATAGAATCAATTCCAGGAGTCAAATTTTTCAGAGAAGATATAAATAACCCAAATTTATATAAGTTATTAAGTGAAAATGATATAAAAACAGACCTTGTTTTATCAGATATTGCCCCCAGTATTACTGGTATAGTTGATATAGATCAAAGTAACTTTGAAAATACTGCAAAATCAGTAATGGAATGTTGCAGATCTATGCTAAAAGATGGAGGCGCCTTGATTATGAAGTATTTTTTGGGGAGTAGTTTTGATGAGTTAAATTTATTACTCAAAAGAAACTTTACAAAGGTTAATGTTTTTAAACCAACGTCATCAAAAAAAAGCAGCAAAGAAATATACTTTGTTTGTAAAGGGTTTCAATCCTGATATGATGGTATTAGAGCTTGGTTTGACAATACTATTCCATCAATTTAGAATAGTTCTAATTAATAAGTAAAAATTTTATGGGCGAATTAGTAAAAAACTTAGTTATTTGGACAATAGTAGCAGTAGTTATTATGTCATTGTTCTCAGGAATCAGTGGTAGAAATACAGCTGTGGACGAATACAATTATACTCAATTTATGCAGCAAGTTCAGACTGGGCAAGTTGAAGAAGTTACTATTAGTGGCAAAGAAATTATTGGAACTCTTAAATCAGGTCAAGCATTTACAACTTACAGCCCTGAGATGGATAATTCTGCTTTAGTAGGAGAATTATTAAATAGTAAAGTAAAAATCAATGGTAAAGCGCCTGAAAAACAATCATTTTTATCTCAAATATTTTTACATTGGTTTCCTTTTTTATTGTTAATTGGTGTTTGGATATTTTTTATGAGACAAATGCAAGGAGGCGGTGGAACACGTGGAGCTATGTCTTTTGGTAAAAGCAAAGCCAAAATGCAAACGGAAGATCAAGTAAAAGTAACTTTCAATGATGTAGCAGGTGTTGAAGAAGCAAAAGAAGAAGTGAAAGAACTTGTTGATTTCTTAAAGGATCCAGCAAAATTTCAAAATCTGGGTGGAAAAATACCCCGTGGTGTATTAATGGTAGGTTCACCTGGAACTGGTAAAACATTGTTGGCTAGAGCTATTGCTGGCGAAGCAAAGGTACCATTTTTTACAATCTCAGGTTCTGATTTTGTTGAAATGTTCGTTGGTGTCGGAGCATCAAGAGTTAGAGATATGTTTGAGCAAGCTAAAAAGCATTCTCCATGTATAATTTTTATTGATGAAATTGATGCTGTTGGTAGACATCGTGGTGCTGGATTAGGCGGTGGCCATGATGAAAGAGAACAAACGCTTAATCAGTTACTTGTTGAAATGGATGGGTTCGAAGGAAATGAAGGAGTCATTGTTATTGCTGCAACAAACAGACCTGATGTATTAGATCCAGCTTTGTTACGACCAGGTAGATTTGATAGACAGGTTGTAGTGCCTTTACCAGATATTCGTGGCAGAGAACAAATCCTCAAAGTGCATATAAGAAAAATTCCAATTGCAAATGATGTTAAACCAAAAATTTTAGCTAGAGGCACACCTGGCTTTTCTGGAGCAGATCTTGCGAACCTTGCTAATGAAGCTGCATTATTTGCTGCAAGAGCCAATAAAAAAATGGTTGATATGGAAGATTTTGAAAAAGCTAAAGACAAAATTATGATGGGTGGCGAAAGAAAATCTATGGTGATGAATGATGACGAGAAAAAACTTACCGCTTATCATGAAGCTGGCCATGCAATTGTTGGCAGGTTGGTTCCAGATCATGATCCTGTTTATAAAGTAAGTATTATTCCAAGAGGAAGGGCTCTTGGAGTGACAATGTTCTTGCCAGAGGAAGATAGATACAGTAACAGTAAGCAAAGAATAAACAGTATGATTGCTGCTTTGTTTGGTGGTAGGGTTGCAGAAGAATTAATTTTTGGATCGGATGCAGTTACTACTGGTGCATCAAATGATATTGAGCGTGCAACTGATCTTGCAAGAAGCATGGTAACAAAATGGGGTCTTTCTGATAAAATGGGACCATTAGCGTACAATGAGGAACAGAATGAAGTCTTTTTGGGTAAGTCAGTTTCTCAGCAAAAAAAAGTTTCTGATGAAACTGCCCATTCTATTGATTCGGAAATAAGAAAAATCATAGATGTTCAATACAAACGTGCCACAAAACTAATTAAAGATAATCTTGATAAAATGCATATTATGGCAGAGGCATTAATAAAATATGAAACTATAGATAGTAAACAAATCGATCAGATTATGAATGGTAAGGCGCCTGGAGCTCCTGAAAACTGGTCTGATGATGATTCAACTGGGGGCGTCACACCTCCGTCAAAAGAAAACCCGGCTACAACACCGGCATCATAAAATCTTTTTTAATATAGTAGTTTTAATCTTATGTTAATATGTAAGATACGATATATCTGGGTTTAAATATTGAAGTGGATTAATGATTTCAAGTACCATACTTTAAGTAAAATTAAAGATATTAATGGTCTTCGGTTATATAAAGTTGGTAATAAAAACATACCATCGGTCACAACTATTCTTGATCAGACTAAATCTAGTAAAGACAAAGAAAGCTTGCTTAGATGGCGTAAAAATGTTGGTGAAAAAGAAGCTGACAAAATTATCAGAAAAAGCTTATTAAGAGGCACAAGGATGCATTCATTTATTGAAAAATATTTAGTTAATTTAAAACCCAAAACAATTAATCCGCAAATTTCATTAAATTTAGATATTAATAATGATGAGAAAGCACAACCAGAAGTTATATCTCCACTAATGGATGAACAATTAATGGCAGATAAAATAATATTTAAAGGATTGAATAAATACGGAGAAATCAAAAATCTACAAGAAATATGGGGTAATGAAGTAAATCTTTTTTATGATTCATCTTTACTTCAATTTGCAGGCACATGTGATTTATGTGGTATTTACGAGGACCGTCAATCTATTATAGATTTTAAATCTTCAGGAAAAGAAAAGAAAATTGAACATTGTGAAGATTATTTTTTACAGACAGCAGCATATGCTATTGCACATGATTATTTATATAAAACACAAATAACTCAAGCGGTATTATTAATATGCACACCACCACCACAACTTTTATTTACACGATATTTAATTAAAGATAGCGAGCTTGAGAATTATAAAAAAAGTTTTTTAGAAAGAGTAAAACAATACAATATATTAACTAACAACAATCCAGTAAATAATAAAAAATCTCAAGGAATTTTGAATGAGTCTGATTTTAACATCAAATAAGAAACCTATAATTATGGGCATCTTAAATGTTACTCCTGATTCTTTTTTTGATGGTGGATTGTATTTAAAAAAATCTAAAGCATTAAAACGTGTTAAAAAAATGATAAATGATGGTGTTGATATTATTGATATTGGCGCAGAATCATCGAGACCCGGTTCATTGCAAATATCATCTGATGAAGAAATTGCTAGACTATCACCTATTATCAGAGAGATTAGAAATTATACCGATATACCAATCTCAATAGACACTAGAAAATCAGATGTTATAGAAGAATTATTAAAATATAAAATTCAATTAATAAATGATATTTCATCATTAAGTGATATAAACTTAATACCACTAATAAAAAAGCACAATCTTTTTATATGCCTGATGCACATGCAAGGTAATCCAGCTACAATGCAAAACAACCCAAAATATAAAAACATAATTACAGACATTTCTGCTTTTTTTAAGAAAAAACTTAACTTATGTATCAAAAATAAAATTAAAAAGGATCGTATCATTATTGATCCTGGTTTTGGTTTTGGAAAGACATTAAACCACAATTATCAAATATTAAAAAATTTAGAACATTTTAAGAAAATACATAAAAATTTACTAATAGGAATATCAAGAAAAAGCATGATAGGAGATTTATTAAAAAAAGATCCAGAAGATAGATTATATGGAACTTTAACTGCAACAATTTTGTCTATTAAAAATGGAGCTAGTATTATCAGAACCCATGATGTTAGACAAACTAAGTTATTATTAGATATGAAACCGGTATTTTAAATCAAATGATATTATTTGGAACGGATGGCATAAGAGGAAAATTTGGTAAATTTCCTTTAATTGAAAATGAAATTAGGAAAATTGGTTATTCTATAGCTTCTATATTATTTCCTGATAAACCAGGCACTATTTACATTTCTAATGATGGTAGGGCGTCGGCTGATGATATTGAGACTGCCTTAATCGATGGAATTAATACACATGGATCTAAGACTATTTCTCTAGGAATGTTACATACTCCTGCATTGAGTGTAATTGTGAACACTTTGCAAGATAATTTATCTGCAGGCATACAAATTACAGCTTCACACAATCCTTATCATGATAATGGTATAAAAATATTTAATTGTGATGGGCTTAAGATTTCCAGTAAATTAGAAAAAGATATAGAAGAATCTTTTGGAAAAACTTCAAATATTAAAAAATTAAAAAAAACTATTCAAAATTTAACCAATAGATCTGAAGAAAAAAAATACATAAAAATGGTACGAGATTATTTTGATAAGAAAATTAAAAAAATTAATGTAAATCAAAATAAAAATATTTGTGTATTGATTGATTGCGCGAATGGCGCTACTTCAAAAATCATTAATAAGATTTTTGACAACAGCTGTTATAAGATAATTACTATTTTCGACAAACCTAACGGAAAAAATATTAATTATAACTGCGGATCAACAAACCCTCAATTTATAAGTAATTATATAAATCATTTTAATACAACAAATAATACAAAAATTGATTTAGGTGTTGCTTTTGATGGTGATGGTGATAGAGCTATTTTTGTAACTAAAACTGGTAAAATTATTGATGGTGATGAAATTTTATTTGTACTGTCAAAATATAAAAAGGAACATGAAAATTATCATCAATCTGTTGTTGGTACGAATATGACTAATTTTGGAATACAATCTGAATACAAAAAATCTGAAATAGATTTTATTAAAACAGATGTTGGTGATAAATATGTACTTGAAGGCATGTTTAAGCATAATGCTCAAATAGGTGGAGAATCATCTGGACATATTATTATTTCAGACTTTATTGATATACCTGTTGGTGATAGTATTCTAACACTCATTAATATCCTATATATTTTATATGTTTTAGAAATTTCTTTAGATAATCTCGTTAAAAATATAAAAAAAACACCAAGTAAATTAATAAATATACCGGTTAAAGATAAATTAAAATTTATGAAAAATAAGCACAATAAGGAAATTACTAATATTTTAGAATCTAAAATTAAAGGTCATGGCAGGATTCTGTTAAGATCGTCAGGAACTGAAAATTTAATTAGATTATTAGTTGAACACCCAGATGAAAAACAAATAGATTCTCTTATAGATTATTTTTGTGATAATATTATTAAGACATAAACTATGAATAGAAAAATAATCATTGCTGCTAATTGGAAACAAAACGGCACATCAAAATCTTTAAATAAGCTGGCTTCTAGTATCATAAAAGGTATAAACAAAACAACAAGAAAATGTGAAATAGTTTTATTACCTCCATCAATATATGTAAATGAGATTAAAAAATTATTAGAAACAAAAAAACCATACAATGTTTTTTTAGGAATACAAAATATTTCTCCATATAATAATGGAGCTTATACAGGAGAAATATCTATTAGTATGGCTAAAGAATTGCAATGTAAATTCTGTATCATAGGACATTCTGAAAGACGTATCATATTCAATGAAGATCAAATATCTCTTGCAAAAAAACTTACTCTTGCCATTGAAAATCAAGTGAAAGCTATTTATTGTGTTGGAGAAACTTTATCAGAATTCCGGAAAAACATGACTAAAAAAATTATAAATAATCAATTAAAACAAGGATTAGATAGATCTTTAAAATTACTTCGAAAAAATCCAGAAAAATTAATAATTGCTTACGAGCCAGTCTGGGCTATTGGGACTGGTAAAAACGCAAGTGAAAAAGATATAGTTAATACCCACAAATATATAAGGAAAATTTTATTTTCAATGTTTGGGACTTTATCTGAAAAGATTAGAATTATTTATGGTGGTAGTGTAAATAATAAAAACGCCAATACTATACTTAATTTAAATGATGTAGATGGTGTTCTAGTAGGGGGAGCCTCATTAAATGCTAAAAAATTTGTTGAAATTTGTTCATCAATCTGAGTAAATAATGTCATGCAAACTATAATCTTAAGCATACATATAATTCTTGCGATATCGCTTATAATATTGATACTCGTTCAACATGGCAAGGGAGCTGATGCCGGAGCTGCTTTTGGAGCCGGTGCTTCATCAACTGTTTTTGGAGCACGTGGCAATGCCACATTTTTAACTAAAATAACAACACTTATAGCTTTAGTATTTTTTGTAACAAGTTTATCATTGGCATATTTTGCATCAAACAAACCATCTACTGAAAGCAGTATTATTGATAGTCAACTAGAAACTGAACAACAAAATAAAAAATTATCTAACGATAAAATTAAAGATCTTCCATAATTTTGCCGATGTGGTGGAATTGGTAGACACGCTGTCTTGAGGGGGCAGTGGCGCAAGTCGTGCCGGTTCGAGTCCGGCCATCGGCATTTTACGGAACAATCCAATCACCGACGAATGAATTCTCTTTATTAAAAGATACACGTCTATGACCAGAACTAGATAAATATAACCACTCTATACTTTGTATATTTATATTTATTAATGAAAAATTTTTATTAGCTTTATTTTCTGTATTTTTCTTAATGCTCTTTGGGTTTTTTATACGTGTACCAGGTTTTTCATCATACATATAACAATCACGCGCATCCTGACTCATATTCTTCCAAATTGTATGACAGATATCTACATCATTAAAAATTAAAGCCTGGCCAGAGATTCTAATTTGTATTTTTTTATTTTTGCTATAAAAAAGTCCTTCTACATTCGAGTTTTCTTTGATTTCATTAATTTTATTAGAATAATTATTTGTATGAAAAGAAATAGATAACTCTTTTTTGCTACAACTTCTTAACACTACTGTTCTAACTGCACTTCTTTTACCGTCGGTTGTTGCTAGAGCGAATGTGTGAAAGTCAGAAGATCTATTATTTACTCCTTCAACTAAACTTCGCCAGATTGTCTCGTAAATAATATTGATTTCATTATAGTGTTTAGGGTTTTCTTTTAACATTTTTTTGTCAGTTCAATTAAGTAATATATTATTCAAAAATTTTTTAAAAAGATATTAAAAAACGTTTATAAAATAGCCATATCAAAGGATACAATAGCATAATATAGTATGTCTGAGCTTATTAGGATATACTTATGATAGGAGAAATGAATGCTGATAGAATACCTTCCAATACTAATTTTTTTAGTATTCGCATTAATCTTTGCCTCATTAATGATAAGTGTGGGGTTCGCTGCTGGACCTAGTAATCCTGATTCAGAAAAAAACTCTCCTTATGAGTGTGGCTTTGATCCTTTTGAAGATTCTAGAATGAAATTTGATGTTAGATATTATTTAGTTGCAATCTTATTTATAATATTTGATTTAGAAATAGCTTTTTTATTTCCTTGGGCTGTTGTCATTCATGAAATTGGTTTAACTGGACTCTTAGCCATGGCAATATTTTTATTAATTTTAACAGTTGGTTTTATTTATGAATGGAAAAAAGGTGCACTAGAATGGGATTAGAAAATATTAATAAAGATGGATTTGTATTAGCTGACTCTGGAAGTTTATTTGATTGGGCTAGAACAGGATCTCTTTGGCCGATGACGTTTGGTCTGGCATGTTGTGCAGTTGAAATGATGCATGCAGGCGCTTCAAGATATGACTTAGATAGATTTGGAATGATTTTTCGACCAAGCCCAAGACAATCTGATGTGATGATTGTAGCTGGAACACTTGTAAATAAAATGGCTCCAGCCTTAAGAAAAGTCTACGATCAAATGGCAGATCCAAAATGGGTTATATCAATGGGTTCATGTGCGAATGGTGGTGGATATTATCACTATTCATATTCTGTTGTTAGAGGTTGCGATAGAATCGTACCAGTTGATATATATGTACCAGGTTGTCCACCCACAGCAGAAGCATTATTATATGGAATTTTACAGTTACAAAATAAAATTAGAAAACAAAAAACAATACAAGTGAACAATTAAAAAAAACACTTATGGAACAAAAAATTTTACAGCACCTATCAGATTATCTTGTCAAAGAAGATAATCAGGATATTTTTACCTGTACAGTTGAATCGAAAAATATAATTCATGTAATGTCGACATTGAAATATAATAAAGATTTACTTTTTAAACAATTAACAGATATATGTGCGGTTGATTATATGCAATATGGTCAAGCGGAATGGACAACAACAGACGCAACATCAACTGGTTACAGTCGCGGTGTAAAATCTCAGAGTCACGGACGTATTAAGTTTAGTAATGATATTGAAGATGAAAGAATGACGAATAGATTTTGTATAGTTTATCATTTGTTATCTATTTCAAATAATTTTCGTATTAGAATAAAAACGCACATAAAAAGCGATATACCTTCCATACCCTCCATCACGTCAATATGGGATGCTGCTGATTGGTATGAAAGAGAAGCCTATGATTTATTTGGTATATCTTTTGATGGTCATCCGGATTTAAGAAGAATTTTAACTGATTATGGGTTTATTGGACATCCCTTCAGAAAAGATTTTCCATTAATTGGGAATACTCAAGTTAGATATGATCCTGAATCAAAGAAAATTATATATGAACCAGTTGATATTGAGCCAAGAGTTTTAGTTCCAAAAGTTATAAGAGAGAAATGAAAGAATATCAGAATTTTACTATGAATTTTGGACCACAACATCCTGCTGCGCATGGTGTTCTCCGACTAATTTTGCAAATGGAAGGAGAAGTTATTAAAAACGCAGACCCGCACATTGGCTTATTACATCGTGCGACAGAAAAACTAGCAGAGTCAAAACCATACAACCAAACCATCGGCTATATGGATAGATTAGATTACGTTTCTATGATGTGTAATGAACATGCATATGTTTTAGCCATAGAAAAAGCACTGGAGATTGATATACCTTTGCGTGCGAAATATATTAGAGTTCTTTTTGATGAAATTACAAGAATACTCAATCATTTACTATGGCTAGGCGCGCATGCGTTAGATATTGGTGCGATGTCTGTTTTTTTATATGCTTTTCGTGAAAGAGAAGATTTAATGGATTGCTATGAAGCTGTATCAGGAACAAGAATGCATGCTACGTATTATCGTCCAGGTGGTGTTATTCGTGATCTACCTTCTCAAATGCCAAAATATGAAAAATCGTCACTCAAGGACAACAATGAAATAAAAAATTCAAATTATAACAGAGAAGGAAGTTTGCTAGATTTTATAGATAGTTTCATTGAAAGATTTCCTGAATGTGTAGATGAATATGAGAATTTATTAACAGACAATCGAATTTGGAAACAACGCACTGTAGGTATTGGTGTGGTTGAGCCTGATAGAGCTGTTGAACTTGGTTTCACTGGACCGATGTTGCGTGGTTCTGGTGTCAACTGGGATTTAAGAAAGATGAACCCATATGAAGTATATGATGATTTAAAATTTGATATACCCATAGGAACGAAAGGCGACTGTTATGATAGATATTTAGTTAGAATTGAAGAAATGAGGCAATCTATAAAATTAATAAAACAGTGCGTTAATTGGTTAAGAGAAAATAGTGGCCCTGTTATGATTGATGATGCAAAGTATGCTCCGCCCGATAGAGAAAAGATGAAATCAGAGATGGAGTCTCTCATACATCATTTTAAAATTTTCAGCGAAGGCTATTGTATTCCGAAATCCGAAGTATATGCATCTGTAGAAGCACCTAAAGGCGAATTTGGTGTTTTTTTAATTTCTGATGGGGCTAATAAACCATATCGTTTAAAAATACGTGCACCAGGTTTTCCACATTTAGCATCATTAAACGAAATGTCTAAAGGACATATGCTGTCAGATGTTGTAGCTATTATAGGAACACAAGATATTGTATTTGGAGAAATTGATCGATGAATGATATTAATAATAATTTTTTTAATAATGAAACTTGTTCAATGATTGAAAATATTAAAAAAAAATTTCCTGAAGATAGAAAAAAGTCATCAATCATTGAAAGTTTATTAATATTACAGAAAAACAACAATGGATACTTGACAAAAGATATCATTACGTCTTTGGCTAAGTATCTTAAAGTGGAAGAAATTGATGTTTATGAAGTTGCAACATTCTATTCTATGTTTAACACAAAACCCGTCGGTATAAATACTATATCAGTATGTACAAATGTATCCTGCATGTTAAGAAATGCGGATAATATATTGAATCATATAGAAAATAAACTTGGCATAAAAGTTGGAGAGACAACCAAGGATCAAAAATTTTTTTTGAAAGATGAAATAGAATGTTTAGCAGCTTGTAATGGTGCACCAATGATGCAAGTTAATCATAAAAATTATGAGAATTTAACTATTGAGAAAGTTGATAAAATACTTGAGGAATTCGAATGACTCTGATTTGCACCGAGACATACAGCAAACAAGAACCTGCTAGTTTAGAAACTTATCTAACATTAGAAGGTTATCAAGCATGGCAAAAAATATTAAATAATAAAATCTCAAAGTCTGAAATAATAAATCAAATTAAAGAGTCAGGTTTACGCGGAAAAGGTGGAGCGGGGTTTTTAACAGGTTTAAAATGGTCATTTATTCCAATAAGCGATGAACAAAAATATTTAGTTTGCAACTCCGATGAAAGCGAACCTGGAACTTGTAAGGATCGAGATATTTTAAGATACAATCCACATGCAATCATTGAAGGGATGTTAATAGCTTCCTATGCAATAGGAGCTTCTGTAGCTTATAATTATTTGCGTGGTGAATTTTTAGATGAACAATGGAAGGTTTTTAATAAAGCATTAGAAGAAGCATACCAAAAAGGATATGTGGGAAATAATATTTTATCAACTGGACTAACAATTAATATTTTCCCAGTATTAGGAGCTGGAGCATATATTGTAGGAGAAGAAACCGCAATGCTTGAAGCTATTGAAGGTAAGAGAGGAATGCCTAGAATTAAACCACCTTTCCCCGCCATCAAAGGACTTTTTGCAAAACCAACTATCATTAATAATACAGAAACGTTAGCGACAGTACCAAAAATTATTTTGAAAGGAGCTGAATGGTATAAAAGCTTAGGAATAAATAATGGCGAGGGAGTAAAAATCTTTTGTATGAGCGGAAGTGTACAAAAACCAAATAATTTTGAAGTGCCACTTGGAACTCCATTTTCTAATTTATTAGAGATGTCCGGAGGTGTCTCTAATAACTCTAAACTTAAGGCTGTAATTCCTGGGGGATCATCTGTCCCTGTAGTAAAAGGAGAACTTATGTTAGATACAAACATGGATTATGATTCCATACTTAAAGCTAATTCTATGTTGGGATCAGGAGGAGTTATAGTAATGGATGAAACTATTTGTATGGTAAAAGTTTTGCAAAGAATTTCACGATTTTATTATGGGGAATCTTGTGGTCAATGTACACCATGCAGAGAAGGGACAGGGTGGCTATATAAAATTTTAACAAACATTATTGATGGTAATGGAACGATAAATGATCTACACGAATTAGAACGTATAGCTGGTTTAATAGAAGGACATTGTATTTGCGCACTTGGAGATGCTGCGGCACTTCCTGTTAAAAGTTTTCTTAATAATTTTTGGGATGAATTTGAATATTATATTGATAATAAAAAATCTATGGTTGTAGGATAATGGAAATATTTATTAATAATAAATCATATACAGCTGAAGATGGCGAAACAATTATCCAAATAGCAGATAAATTTGACATACATATTCCTCGTTTTTGCTACCATAAACATTTATCAATCGTTGCAAATTGCAGAATGTGTTTAGTAGATATAGAAGGATTTAAATTTGCTCAACCAGCCTGTTCTACCTTAGTTCAAGATGGTATGAAAATAAGTACGCAATCAGCTAAAACTAAAAATGCCCAAAAATCTACAATGGAATTTTTATTAATAAACCATCCATTAGATTGCCCTATATGCGATCAAGGTGGTGAGTGCGAACTTCAAGATGTATCACTAGAATATGGGGATGACCATTCAAATTACATGCAATTTAAAAGAGTAGTAGTTGATAGAGATGTTAGTCCATTAATTTCAACTGATATGACTAGATGTATTCATTGTTCTAGATGTGTCCGTTTCGGAGAGGAAGTTGCGGCAACTAAAGAGCTTGGTTTGCTTGATAGAGGAGAGAACATGAAAATTGATTCTTTTATTGAAAAAAATATTGATTCTGAATTATCCGGAAACATGATTGATTTGTGTCCGGTAGGAGCATTAAACAACAAACCTTATCGCTATTCAGCCAGAACTTGGGATCTATCTCAAAAAAAAGGAATATCGCCTCATGACTGTATTGGATCAAATATTTTTTATCATATTTATAATAATAAAATAGTAAGAGCTGTCCCTGCTGAAAATGAGAATATAAATCAAACTTGGCTGTCTGACAGAGACAGGTTTGGATACGAAGGTATCTATGCAGAAGATAGATGTAAACGTCCTATGATTAAAAAGAATGAAAAACTATTAACATGTGATTGGGATACAGCTATCAAAACACTAAATCAAAATCTAAACACACTAAAGAATGAAAAAAAATTAGATTCACTTGGATGTTTAATATCACCTCAATCAACCTGCGAAGAATTATATTTATTTCAAAAGGTTTTCAGAGAATTTGGTGCAAACAATATAGATCACAGAACGATAGAAAAAGATTTTGATTATCAGCAAGATTACCCAGTTATGCCTACACTTGGTTGTGATATTAAAGATCTTGAGGCATATGATAATGTGATATTGGTAGGCGTAAACATTAAAAAAGAATTTCCTATATTATCTGTTAGAATGATTCAAGCGCAAAATAAAAAAACGCAATTTTTTAGTATTAATTTTCAATCATCAAATGAAGATTTTAATCCTGCAATTAGTTTAGCTCTTAGAAATGATCAATTAAGAGAATTTCTAGATTACTTGTCTAACAAAACAAACAAACCAAATTATATTGAAGAGAAAATGTTTCATTATATATTTAAATATATAAAAAGTAATAAAAAAAATCTAATAGTTATAGGTCCTTCAATAGGTCAATTACCAAATCAAACAGAAATATTATATTCATTAAATCAATATTCTAAGAAAATTAATGCCGATTTTGGTTATTTAACTGAACATTGCAATAATACGGCTTCATGGTTACTTGGCGTTTTACCTCATAGATTACCATTAGGTAAACGCGTTGATAAAGAAGGACTGAACGCTTATCAAATGATAGAGAAAAAATTATCAAATTATATATTTTATAATCTAGAACCAGAATGTGATTTTTGGAATAATGACTTAGTTGAAGATGCACTTAAGACATCTAAAATGAATGTATTTTTTTCATCTTTTATGACTCCTTTTATCGCTAAATATGCAGATATAGTTTTACCTATATCAACTTTCGCAGAAACTCATGGTAGTTTCATCAATATCGAAGGTAGTTATCAAGCTTATAAGCAAATAATAAGACCAAAGAAAGAGATAAAATTAGGATGGGAAGTTTTAAACAACTTATTATTTATAAATGGTGCTAATAATTATACTTTTGATACTTTGCAAAATGAAATAAAAAATAATATACAAGACTTTGATGTAACAACTAATAATAATTTTAAATTATCGAATCAACCTCTCAAATATATACAGAAAGATATATTCAAATTTACACTTCGTAACACATATAATACAGATCAAATTGTAAGGAGATCAAAATCTTTACAACAAACACGAACAGGTAAATTAAAGAATATCTTATTGTCTAATGATTTGTTTAGTTCTCATAAGAAAGGCTATTTAGAATTTATCGATAAAGATAAAAACATAAAATCTGAATTGTATAATAGTGATCAATCATTGCCGCATAATACGATTGCATATCAATCATATAAAATTGGAGATGCTTTTGTTGGAGCACGAACTGGAACCGTGAAAATTAAATCTTAAAATGCAAACACTACATAGTCTATATAATATTTTAGTTGATATAATTTTAATTGTAATACCATTATTTTTAATTGTTGCTTATGTAACATATTCTGAAAGAAAAATTATTGGTTTTATGCAAGCTAGATTGGGTCCTTCAAGAGTAGGTCCATATGGATTATTACAACCAATTGCTGATGTCATCAAGTTA
Organism: Gammaproteobacteria bacterium; assembly: GCA_002716945.1. Taxonomy (GTDB): domain Bacteria; phylum Pseudomonadota; class Gammaproteobacteria. The sequence continues at coordinate 132,715 of PBCF01000002.1, forward strand.
CTATCTAAAGAAATTATTATTCCATCAGGAGCAAACAAAAATATCTTTATAACGGCACCAATAATAATGCTTGTCCCATCTCTCCTAGTGTGGTCGGTTATACCTCTATCTGAAACATTTGTTTTAGCAAACATAAATGCTGGAATTTTATTTATTTTGGCTTTTACTTCTTTAAGTGTGTACGGTGTTATTTTAGCTGGATGGTCTTCAAATTCTAAATATGCATTTTTAGGATCAATGAGATCTGCAGCCCAAATTATTGCTTATGAAATTGCGATGGGATTTGCATTAGTAGGAGTTCTAATGGCAGCTGGAAGTCTTAATTTACAAGAAATCATACTTTCTCAAAGTGGAGGTTTTTTCCATTGGTATTGGTTACCTTTATTTCCACTTTTCATAATTTATTTTATTGCCGGTGTTGCTGAAACAAACCGAGCACCATTTGATGTATCTGAAGGAGAATCAGAATTAGTAGCTGGTTTTCATGTAGAATATTCTGGCATAACTTTCGCCTTATTTTTTTTAGCTGAATATATGAATCTAATATTGATAAGTATTTTAGCAAGCATAATGTTTTTTGGTGGATGGTTGTCACCTTTTCAAGGCACTTGGTTAGAAATATTTTTTGATTGGGTTCCTGGCTTTATATGGTTGTCTTTAAAAACTCTTATTTTTATATTTATTTTCCTTTGGTTAAGAGCAACATTGCCAAGATACAGATATGATCAAATTATGAGATTAGGATGGAAAGTTTTTCTGCCAATTACGTTAATTTGGATTTTTTTTGAAGGTATCATGATATATTACAACATTGAACCATGGTTTAGTTATGTTAAATAATATTAAATCTATTTTAAAAAGTTTTTTTCTTTTAGAAATTTTTAAAGGTTTGTCTATCACAGGTAAAAATTTATTCAAAAAACCTATAACAGTACAATACCCAGAAGAAAAAACACCACAATCACATAGATTTCGAGGCTTACATGCTCTGCGAAAATATCCTAATGGAGAAGAAAGATGTATTGGCTGTAAATTGTGCGAGGCCGTATGTCCTGCTCTAGCAATTACTATTGATACAGAAATGCGAAAAGATGGAACAAGAAGAACAACCAAATATGATATTGATTTATTTAAATGCGTCTATTGTGGATTCTGTGAAGAATCTTGTCCAGTTGATGCAATTGTTGAGACAAAAATTTTTGAATTTCACTTTGAAGACAAAAATGAAAAAATTATTACAAAAAAAGAATTGTTAAAAATTGGCGATTTGTATGAAAAAGAAGAAATCAAAGATAGAGCAAACATAAACTAAATATATTATGTCGACAGAATTACTAATTTTTATATTTTTTTCACTCTTATTAGTATTTTCTGCTTTAAAAGTAATTATTGTTAATAATTCAGTCAAAGCTGCAATATTTTTAGTCCTTTCATTTTTTTGTTCAGCAGTTTTATGGTTATTAATGAATGCTGAATTTTTATCGATAATATTGATTTTAGTGTATGTAGGAGCTGTAATGGTTCTCTTTTTATTTGTTGTTATGATGTTAGATATAAATTTATCAAACATTAAGGAAAAATTTGTAAATTATTTACCTCTAGGTTTATTTATTTTTCTTGTTATAGCGTTGTTACTTATTTTATTCTTTGATAACCAATTTTCTGATGTTGATAGAAATATTGTTACTGAAATAAATATTCTCAACGATAATAATACGATGAATTTAGGATACTTATTATTCACAGAATATATAATTGCATTTGAAATTGCTGGTATAATACTTTTACTGGGTATAATTTCATCAATAACTTTAACCCAACAGAAAAATAATGATAATAAATATCAAGCCCCACATGATCAAATTAATGTAACAAAGTCTGATAGATTGAAAATCATTAAAGACGAGGAGTTCAGAAAATGATTCCAATGTCTTATTATCTTATTTTAAGTTCTATATTATTTAGTATAGCGTTGGCAGGAATTTTTATTAATAGAAAAAACATCATAATATTGTTGATGTCTTTAGAATTAATGTTTCTGTCAATAAATTTTAATTTTATTATATTTGGTAATTTCTTAAGTGACTTAACAGGTCAAATCTTTGTATTTTTTGTTTTAACAGTTGTTGCAGCAGAATCTGCTATTGGATTAGCGATTATTGTCGTGCTTTTCAGAAATAAGAAAAGCATTAATGTAGATGATATTGGTGGATTGAAAGGATAAATATGTTTTTAATATCTTTATTAATAATTTTTTCTCCATTAATTGGTTCAATTTTATTACTTTTTTTACAAAATAAATCTAAATCAAAGACAACATTTATTGCAAACTTTTCTATTGCTATATCAGCAGTTCTATCTTTTGCTTTATTAATTTTTTTCTTGATCAATCCAGATGTAGTAAATAATTATAAGTTATATACTTGGTTATCAACAGAGCAATCGGTTTTTAATATTTCTATAATCATTGATTCGCTATCAATTTTTATGTCTTTTATAGTATCTACCGTATCACTTCTAGTTCATGTGTATTCAGTGGGTTATATGAATAAGGAGAGTAGTTATAACAGATTCTTTGCTTACACAACATTTTTTACATTTTCTATGTTGCTAATCATTTTTGCCAATAACTTCCTTCAATTATTTATAGGTTGGGAATTAGTTGGTTTATCTTCTTACTTGCTGATAGGTTTTTGGACTAATAAAGAAACAGCTATAAAAGCAAACTTAAAAGCATTTATTGTAAATAGAATTGGAGACATTGGTTTAATTTTAGGTGTTTGTCTTATTTTTGCTCATGTGGGGAGTTTGGATTATAAAGATTTATTTTTATCATTACCCGAATTATCTCAGAAAACTATTTCTATCGTTGGAGTTCATGTCTCATTAATATCTTTAATTGCTTTTTTATTATTTTTAGGAGCTGCTGCTAAATCTGCACAAATACCATTACAATTTTGGTTACCAGATTCAATGGAAGGACCTACACCTATATCGGCATTAATACATGCAGCAACTATGGTAACTGCTGGAATTTATATGATTGCACGATTATCACCATTTTTTGAACAATCATTATATGTTTTAGATATAATTTTATTTATTGGATGCTTGACGGCTATATCAATGGGGTTGGTTGCGCTAGTTCAGAATGATATCAAAAGAATAATTGCTTATTCAACAATTTCTCAGCTTGGTTATATGATGGCGGCGCTTGGGGCGTCATATTACTCTTTAGCAATTTTTCATCTTATGACACATGCTTTTTTCAAAGCTTTATTATTTTTGTGTGCTGGTTCAATAATTTTAAAATGTAATCATGAACAAGATATCGATAAAATTAGTGGGTTAAAAAATATACTACCAATAACCTATAGTGCTTTTTTATTAGCTAGTTTATCTTTAATTGGATTTCCACTAACATCAGGATTTTTTTCAAAAGATATGATTATTGAGGCACTAAAATATAATGGCAATATAAATTCTTACTACATACTTAGTTTTTCAATATTTATAACCACGTTATATACTTTGAAAATATTAATAAAAGTTTTTTTTGGAGAACAAAAAGAAAAAGCTTCATCAGAATTAGAGCATGATAATCCAATTATTGTGCCAATAGTGTTATTAGTTATACCAAGTATATTTATTGGTTTATTTTTTATAGGACCAATAATTAATGACCAATTTTTTACAACATCACTTATTGACACACCAAAAACAAATTTATTTTATGAAACTATTGTAATAAACCCAATATTATTTTCTGTTCATTCACTAACATCTTCTAGTTTCTATATCTTGATATTAGGGGTTCTTTTTTCATACTTTTTTTATTTTAAAAAAGCAAAATTTTTAATACTTATTTCCGAAAAACTTTCTTTCACTAAAAATATCTTATTATCTGAATATGGATTTAATAATTTATCTAATATTATAATTCCTCACTATTTTAAAAGATTTGGTAATTTTGTATGGAACAAAGCTGATAAAATAATAATTGATGATGTATTTGTTAATGGCATTGGACGTATAATTAATCGTTTTTCGATTAAAATCAGATCATTACAAACAGGATTTTTATATCATTATGCTTTTACCATGATTGTGAGTTTAATTATCTTTTTATTGGTTTTTTATGATTATTAATAACATACCTATACTAACATTTCTTGTCTGGATTCCGATAATAAGCGGACTTATAATTTTTTTTCTTGATAAGTATAAAGATCGACAATTATTTTATATAAGTATATTCATATCATCTTTAATCCTTATTCTATCATTATTACTATTATATAAATTTAATTTTTCATCTCATACTCTACAATTTATTGAAAAAACTATTTGGATAAAGAATTTTGGAATTAATTATTTTCTAGCAGTAGACGGGATTTCTATATTATTCATTTTATTAACTACTATCACTACATTCTTAATTGTCATTTTTATAACTACAGAGAAATATTTGCAAATCAATAAATTACTTTCTCTTTTTTTAATACTCGAAGGATTATTAATTGGTGTTTTTTGTTCTTTTGATAGCATCTTATTTTATATATTTTTTGAAGCTATACTAATACCTCTATTTCTAATTATTGGAATTTGGGGCGGAAATAATAGAATATATGCCACCATAAAGTTTTTTTTATATACTCTCTTTGGATCAGTCTTAATGTTGGTTTCTTTAATATATCTATCTATACAAGCTGACAGTTTTTCTATATTAGATATGTATAGTTTAAATTTATCACTTAGTACTCAGATTTTTCTATTTATATCTTTCTTAATTGCGTTTGGTATTAAAACACCGATGTGGCCAGTACATACATGGTTACCTGATGCACATGTTGAGGCACCTACTACTGGGTCAGTTATTTTAGCTGGTGTTTTATTAAAAGTAGGTGGTTATGGAATGATTAGGTTTTTATTACCAATAACTACTGATGCTGGTATATATCTTAATGATTATTTAATTCCTTTATCATTAATTGCAATTATTTATATTAGTTTTGTAGCGATTGCGCAGCAAGATATGAAAAAATTAATTGCTTATTCTTCTGTAGCTCATATGGGGTTCGTAACTCTTGGTATCTTTTTAATTTTTAATTTTTTAGAGAAGAACACTTACAATCAAGATGCAGCTTTATTAGGACTACAGGGAGCAATTATGCAAATGCTGTCTCATGGATTAATATCAGCTGCACTTTTTTTATGTATAGGAATTATCTATTCAAGAACACAATCAAAACTTATCGACAATCAGAGCGGAATAATCCAGTCAATGCCAATTTTTTCAGCTTTTATGATATTTTTTTTATTAGCAAATTCTGGTTTACCAGGAACATCAGGATTTGTTGGAGAGTTTATGGTTATACTTGCTAGCATTAAAGCCAATTTTCTATATGCTTTTTTAGCATCATTAACATTGGTACTAGCTGCATCATACTCTCTTTGGCTTGGCAAGAGAGTCATATTTGGCAATCCTAAGAATACATTAGCTTTAAGCGAGATTAATACCACTGAATTTATGGTGTTGCTTATATTAGTTATCATGGTTTTATTTATTGGATTGAAGCCAGAAATTATTATGATTATTATGAATGAAACAACAACACATATAATCAATTCACTTCAGAAAGGATAATTATGATGAATTTTTTATTTATAATGCCGGAAATAATTATCACAACATCTATGAGCGTGATTTTACTTATAGATTTATTTTTGAAGAAAAAAAATAAGATTATTTCATATTATTTAATACAATTTACATTATTATTTTTAATATTCTTTCTTATTAGAAATTTTGAACAAATTACTTCATTGAACCATCAAGATTTTAGTACAGATATATTTTCTATAGTTTTTAAGACAATATTATTATCTGGACTAATAATAATCTTTTATTATTCATACAATTTTTTACGATATTTTAAAGTTTATAAAACTGAATACTTTTTAATATGTCTCTTTGGATTACTTGGTATGATGATAATAACATCAGCTCAAGATCTTTTAATTTTATATCTTGGAATTGAATTATTATCATTATCTTTATACTCTATAATAGCTTACAACAAAGATTCTGCTTTCTCTTCAGAAGCTGCAATCAAGTACTACGTTCTAGGTGCTATTGCATCTGGTTTTTTATTATTTGGAATTTCCCTAATTTATGGTCTAACAGGAACTATTTCTTTAAACGAAGTGTTTCAATTTATATATGATTCTGGTTCACGAGATGCAGTTCAAAATGTTGGTTATATATTTGCCTTAACTTTCATTATAGTTAGTCTGGGATTTAAATTTGGTGCAGCGCCTTTTCATATGTGGATTCCTGATGTTTATCATGGATCTCTTTTACCCACTACATTGTTGTTGAGCTCGTTACCCAAAATTGCGGTTTTTATTATTTTTATAAAACTATTATTGCAAGCTTTTATAGGCTTATTTCATTTCTGGGCAGACATGATCTTGATTCTTGCTTTAATATCAATTGTTATAGGGAATATCATTGCTATTGTTCAGACTAACTTTAAAAGAATGTTGGCATATTCAACCATTGCTAATATTGGTTTTATTTTAATTGGTATATCTTTAGGTACTCAAGAATCATTTACCGCAGCTACATTTTATACATTATCTTATGTAATTATGAGCATGGCTATATTTGGTATATTAACTTTTATTACTATCAATGGGAAAGCTGTTGAAGAAATATCTGATTTATCTGGTCTAAATGAAAATCATCCTTGGCAAGCTTTTTTAATATTATTAACAATGTTATCTTTAGCTGGAATACCTCCTTTAATCGGCTTTCATGCAAAATTATTTTTAATCCAAGTGTTAGTTAACTCAAGCTATTTTATTATAGCCCTCTTTGCAGTAATAATGACTGTCATTGGAGCTTATTATTATTTAAGAGTAATAAAAGTAATATATTTTGATAAAGTAAGTACTAAAATAAATTTAATTATATCTAGTTTGATTGTTAGTATAAATACTCTTCTGCTTCTCTATCTTGGATTGTTTCCATATAATTTAGTAAATTTATCTAAGTTTCTAATGTCCGGATTTTTTAGTACTTGAAAATAACTAATATAATCTATAGACTCACTTTACAGTGCGGGGTGGAGCAGTCTGGCAGCTCGTTGGGCTCATAACCCAAAGGTCGTAGGTTCGAATCCTACCCCCGCTACTAGACATTTAGAGAGACCAAATACACAGCAATGTATCTTATTTTGTTGACCACTAGCAAAAACTCTAATTAAATTCCTATTTTATCGAAAAATTTTGTTATACAATATCTACAGGCCCCATTAGGGGCTATTTTATTGGTCAATTGAAAATGGATGATTTTGAGGAAAAATTATACAAAACTGTTAATGATTTGTTGAAAAATGAAAAGATGAATATTTTAAATATAAACATAGTTAAAAATAAATTTAGATCAAATATTAAAATTATTATAGATTCTCCTGACGGGGTAAATATAGAAGATTGCGTTAAAGTCTCTAAAATTACTCGTAATGCAATTCAATTAGATAATGTACTTGATGGGGATTTTGACTTAGAAGTATCATCACCAGGAATCAATAGACCATTATTTAATATTAAAGATTACAATAGTAACAAAGGTATGACAGTCAAAATGAAACTTAAATCTCCACAAAATAATCGTAAAAATTTGATTGGTAAAATTGTTGAAATAAAGAATGATATAATAACCATTGACTCTGATGGAAAAAATTTTTTAGTTTCTATAGAAAATATTCAAAAAGCTAATTTAATAAAGGATATACAAATATAATGAATAAAGATATTTTGCTTGTAATAGAAAATGTTTCGAATGAAAAAAATGTTAGCAAAGATGTAATTATCGAAGCAATGGAGTTTGCATTAGCTTCAGCAATCAAAAAAAAATATAAATTAGAAAAGAAATGTAAGTTTGATATTGATGCGAGAGTAAGTATAGATAGAACTACTGGCAACTATACAACATTTAGAAGGTGGGAAATAGTTGAAGAAATTGAAAATGAGGAATTAATTGATCAAAAAATACTAATGGCTGATGCAGAAAACAAAGACCCAAAACTCAAAATAGGTGATTTTTATGAGGAAAAAATTGAGTCTGTAGATTTTGGTAGAATAGTTGCGCAAACAGCAAAAAATGTAATTGTGCAAAAAGTAAGAGAGGCAGAAAGATCAAGAGTTGTTGATTTATATACTCCAAAAATAGGGCAATTAATTTTTGGTGTTGTTAAAAGAGTTGAAAAGGGCAATGTTCATATTGATCTAGGAATGCCTGATAAAGAAAGCGTCATGGAAGAAGCCATAATAATGAAAGACAACCTAATTCCAAGAGAATCTATAAAACCAAATGATAGACTAAGAGGTTATTTAAGAGATGTTCAGGCTGAAACTAGAGGTCCGCAACTATATATTACACGTAAAGCACCAGAATTTTTGATAGAATTATTTAAATTAGAAGTACCTGAAGTTGGACAAGGTTTAATTGAAATTCTTGGAGCAGCAAGAGATCCGGGTCTAAGGGCAAAGATTTCAGTTAAATCAAATGATCCAAAACTTGATGCTATTGGTGCTTGTGTAGGTATGAGAGGTTCTCGAGTTCAATCGGTTTCAAATGAATTAGCTGGTGAGAGAATAGATATTATTCCATGGGATGAAGAACCTGCAAAATTCGTTATTAATGCAATGTCACCGGCTGAAGTCTTATCAATTGTTATTGATGAAGAAAAACATTCTATGGATATAGCCGTTTCGGAAGATCAATTATCTCAAGCAATAGGTAGGGGAGGTCAAAATGTAAGACTAGCAAGTGAGTTGACCGGATGGGATTTGAATGTGATGAGCAAAGAAGATGCAGATACCAAAAACAAAGAAGAAACTAAACTTGTTAGCAATGTTTTCATGGAAACATTAAATGTTGACAATGATGTTGCAGAAGTTTTGGCTAACGAAGGTTTCACATCTATCGATGAAATTGCGAGATGCGATATACAAGAACTCAATAATGTAGAAGAATTTGATTCAGATTTGGTTGAAGAAATAAGAAAAAGAGCGTTAGAAATATACGACAAAAATCAAAAAGAAATTGAAGAAAAAAATTCATTAACAAATATCAAAAAACTTTCGAAAGAGAATATTGGGCTTTTAGAAAATAGCGGAATATCAACTCGTGAAGAACTTGCTGATTTATCTATAGATGAACTTCTTGAAGTGATAGAATTAACTAACGAAGAAGCTGGCGATATAATTATGGAAGCAAGAGAACCATGGTTTAAAGAACAATAGTATATAGGATTATTATGGCAGAAAAAGATTCAAAAAAAAGTCTATCACTTAAGCGTCATAAGTCTACAACCTCTAAACAGACTAAACCTTCTGTGGCTTCTAAAAATGTTACTGTAAAAGTAAAAAGAAAAAGAATTTTTACTAATACTAAATCCGTAGAGTCATCACTTAAGCCTAATATAAGTAAAACAGAAATTATCACTAATAAAACTGAAAAACCAGTTAAAACTACAAAACCGAATACAGCTACTACTGTAAAAAATGACATCAAAAATGATATAGCACGTCCAAGAAAAAAAGAGAAAATTGATAAAGATTCAAAAATTGAAAGCTTTGAAAATAAAGAGCTACATTTAAAAGCCCCCAAACCAAAAAAAGTAGTAACAGACACAAAACCTATAGAAGATAAAGTTGATCCATCTTCTATTCATCAGTTTGAACGCCCAACAGAACCTGTTAAACGTGAGATAGAGGTCTCTGATTCTATTACTGTTGGCGATCTTGCACAAAAAATGGCTGTTAAATCTTCTGATCTTATTAAAATTATGATGAAAATGGGTGTTATGGCGACTATCAATCAATCGTTGGATCAGGAAACTGCAATTTTAATAATTGAAGAGATGGGCCACATATCTGTGATTAAAGATGATGATATGCGTGACATAGAAAAATCAATTCAAATTAATGATTCTTCAGATGGGGAACCAAGGCCACCAATTGTAACCATTATGGGTCATGTTGATCATGGTAAAACATCTCTTTTAGATTATATACGAAAAACAAAAGTAGCCTCAACCGAAGCTGGTGGAATTACACAACATATTGGCGCATATAGAGTTAAAACATCACATGGAGAAATAACTTTTCTTGATACTCCTGGTCACGCTGCTTTTTCAGCTATGCGCGCTAGAGGTTCGCTGATAACTGACATTATTGTTTTAATTGTTTCTGCGGATGATGGAATGATGCCGCAAACTGAAGAAGCAATCGAACATGCCCAATCAGCTAAAGTTCCAATTATTGTTGCTATAAATAAGATAGATAAAGAAAATGCTGATCCAGAAAAAGTTCAAAATCAGTTGAGTAAAAAAAACATAATATCTGAAGATTGGGGAGGCGATACAATTTTTGTTAAAATTTCTGCAGCGACAGGCGAAGGTATAGATACATTATTAGAATCAATCTCATTACAATCAGAAATATTAGAACTCAAAGCTACAAAATCTGCACCGGCGATTGGGTCAATTATAGAATCATCATTAGATAAAGGGCTTGGATCAATAGCAACAATACTTATACAGAAAGGGACGTTAAAGAAAAAAGATTATGTGCTAGTTGGAAAAGAATTTGGAAGAATTAGAGCTATGTATAATGAATACAATAAAGAAGTTGATTTAGCCGAACCAGGACACCCCGTTGTTATTACTGGTCTTTCGGGAACTCCTGATGTTGGAGATCAATTAATGGTGATTGAAGATGAAAAGAGAGTCAAAGAAATTGCTTCTGCAAGGGAATCAAAACAGAAGGAAATAGAAATGCAATCTAAACAAAAGAACTTTAGCTTAGAAACATTTTCTCCAGATAATAAAAACAATAAAAAAGTGATTAATCTGCTTATTAAATCTGACGTTCAAGGCAGTGCAGAGGCGATAACACAAACTCTACAAAATATAAAAAACGACGATGTTGGTCTAGAAATTATTTACAGTGGCGTAGGTGGCATAAATGAATCAGATGTTAATTTAGCAATGAGTTCAGAATCTACAATTGTAGGATTTAATGTAAGGGCAGACTCAAAGGCTAAAAAAATAATTGAAACAAACCAAATAAATTTACAATATTTTAGTGTAATTTATGATCTTATTGATCATATCAAACAAAAATTATCTGGATTACTCGAACCAGATATCAAAGAAGAGATCATTGGTGTTGCAGAAGTTAAAGATGTATTTAGATCTTCAAAATTAGGAGCCATAGCCGGTTCAATTGTTACCGAAGGTATAGTACAAAAAAGTCAACCAATTAGAGTTTTGAGAGATAATATAGTTATATATGAAGGTGAACTAGAATCTTTAAGAAGATTTAAAGATGATGTTGCAGAAGTTAAAAGTGGAACAGAATGCGGGATTGGTGTTAAAGATTATAATGATATTAAATCTGGAGATCAAATAGAAGTATTTAAAAAAATAGAAATCAAAAGAACTATTTAAAAATGACTAATCGCATATATAAAATTCAAGATCTTTTGCACAAAGAAATTGCACAATTACTTTTAAAAGACATTCAAAACCCTATTCTTGATAGTTTTATTACTATTTCAGGTGTATCTGTGAGTAAAGACTTAAAAAACGCTGAAGTATTTTTCACTACATTAGATACAAAAAAGAGTAAAATTCAAGATGAATTAAATAAATCTAAAAATTTTATTAAGAAAGAATTATCAAAAAGAATTCATTTAAAAAGAGTACCAAATTTAAAATTTACATATGATAAAACAGCTGAATCTAGTCAAAAAATAGACAAGATAATAAAATCAGTTACTATTCCAGAAAAATAAAAATGGATGGAATAATTTTTATAGACAAAGCTCCAAATATTACATCAAATCAAACTTTGAAACAGATCAGAAGAGAATTAAATCTTAAAAGTAAGTCAGGAATTGTTGGAATATTAGATCCTTTAGCAACTGGCATGTTACCTATAGTTATAGGAAAAGCTACAAAACTTTCAAAACATATTGAATCATTTAAAAAAACTTACCACGTCAAATGTGAGTTAGGGAAAAAGAGTACTACAGGTGATTATGAAGGTATAATCACTCAATCTCATCTTGATAGTGGAAAAAAAATTCATGCAAATGACATTATAAATATATTTAAAAAATTTTTAGGCAAACAAAATCAAATACCTCCAATGTATAGTGGTCTAAAAATTAATGGCAAAAAATTATATAAACTTGCAAGGCAAGGTATTGTTATACCAAGGAAACCTCGCAAAATCTTTATTTATGATTTAAAATATATTCAATTAGAAAATCTCTCGTTAGAGTTTGTGGTTACATGCTCAAAAGGAACTTATATAAGAACCTTAGTTGAAGATATTTGTTCTAGCTTAGGAACATCAGGATATGTAACTTTCTTACGAAGAATTAAGGTTGGTTCATTTTCTGAAAAAAATATGATTACTATCAACAACTTGCCCAAAGTAATTAATATACAGTCAAATTATTTTTTTTGCCCAGAAGATATTTTAATATTAATACCTAATAATGGTTGTAATATTTCAAACTCATGATAGAATTCTTTCGTTAATGGAGAAAAATATGGCACTAGAAAATAATGCCAAAGTTGGTTTAGTAAAAAAACATGGTAAGAAAGAGTCGGATTGTGGTTCCAGCGAAGTTCAAATAGCACTACTTACAGAAAATATCAATAATTTAACTAATCATTTCACCAAGAATACAAAAGATTCTCATTCTAAGAGAGGATTATTGAAAATGGTTATGAAAAGAAGATCTTTATTAAAATACCTTAAAAAGAAGAATATAACTAGTTACGAAAATCTTGTTAAAGAATTAGGATTAAGAAAATAATTAATGTTTAAAAAAATATTTCAAGTAGGCAATCAATCAGTCAAGATTGAGACAGGGGTTATAGCAAAGCAGACTGACGCGTCAGCAATGGTAGATATAGAGGGTACTGTAGTCCTTGCAACATTAGTCGCATCAAAAGAAGATACTGATAGAGATTTTTTTCCTCTTACCGTTAATTATAATGAAAAAACTTATGCTGCAGGAAAAATACCTGGTGGTTTCTTCAAACGTGAAGGTAGACCTACAGAAAAAGAAACTCTTATAAGTAGATTAATAGATAGACCTTTGAGACCACTCTTTGATTCATCATATACACGTGAAGTTCAGATAATCATAACATTATTATCTTTAAACCCTGATGTTGATGCAGAAGTTGCATCTTTGATAGCTGCTTCAACGGTTGTGAAATTATCAGGCTTGCCTTTTAATGGAACTCTTGGTGCTGTAAAAATTGGATATGATGGATCGGAATATCTTCTTAATCCAAACTCTGAAACTTTAAAAAATTCAAAACTTGATTTAACAGTAGCAGGCACAGAAAATGCAGTCTTAATGGTTGAGTCCGAAGCAAAAGGATTGAGCGAAGAAGTAATGTTAGGCGCTGTCACTTATGGTCATGAAAATATGCAAGCTATAATTACCGCCATAAATGAATTATGTGAAGAAGCTCAAATTATAAAATTAGATTGGAATCCGGAAGATATCGATATGAGCGAGTATGAGACATTTAAAAAGAAATACTCAAGTAAGATAACTGATGCTTATAAAATAACAAAAAAACAAGAAAGAAATTTAGCTTTATCTGCAATAAAAGAAGAAATCATACCAGATAATGAAGAAGATGAAGAAAAGATAAAAAAATTATTAAATTACTTAGAAAAATTACAAAAAGAAATTGTTAGAAAAAAAGTATTAAATGGTGAAAAAAGAATAGATGGTCGTGACACAACTACAGTTCGTCCTATAAGTATAAATTTAGGAATTTTACCAAGAACTCATGGGTCCGCATTATTTACACGTGGTGAAACACAAGCTTTAGTAGTAACAACACTTGGTACTGATAAAGATGCTCAAATAATAGATTCTTTGACGGGCAAAATAGAAGATACATTAATTTTTCATTATAACTTCCCGCCTTATTCTGTTGGAGAAATTGGTATGATTGGTTCACCAAAAAGAAGAGAAATAGGACACGGTAAGTTAGCTAGAAGAGGAATACAAGCTGTTATTCCTACACAAGAACAATTTCCATACACTCTCAGAGTGGTTTCTGAAATAATGGAATCAAATGGTTCAAGTTCTATGGCCTCTGTATGTGGTTCAAGTTTATCATTAATGGATGCAGGAGTTCCAATCAGTGCTCCAGTTGCTGGAATTGCCATGGGTCTTATTAAGGAAGACGATAATTTTGTTGTATTAACTGATATTCTTGGAGATGAAGATCATCTTGGAGATATGGATTTTAAAGTAGCTGGAACACAAGATGGTATAACAGCATTACAAATGGACATTAAAATTGATGGAATTACTACAGAAATAATGTCAAAAGCATTAGCTCAAGCTAAAGATGCAAGAATACATATTCTTAACGAGATGAATAAAGCTATAGAAAAACCACGTGAACAAATGTCACAATTTGCTCCAAGGTATACGCATATGAAAATTGATTCATCCAAGATTGCAGAGGTCATTGGTAAAGGCGGAGCGGTCATCAGATCAATTGTTGAGGAAAGTGGAGCTGTGATTGATATAAATGATGACGGAGTTATTAAAATTGCTGCGAGCGATCAATCTAAAAGTGATCATGCTAAATCAATTATTGAAGAGATTACAGCTGGACCGCAAATTAATAAAGTTTATGAGGGAAAAGTTTCTAAAATTATGGATTTCGGAGCATTTGTTAGTATTACTCCCAATAAAGATGGTTTAGTACATATATCTCAAATCAGCCAAGAACGTGTAGAAAACGTTCGAGATGTGTTATCCGAAGGTGATGAAGTTAAAGTTAAAGTTTTAGATATTGACAGACAAGGAAGAGTTAAACTTACAATGAAAGATATTGACTAATTAATCTGACATATGATGCTTTTTAGCAACAGGACTAATTAGAAAATTTGAAATTAAAGCCACTCCAAGAAGTATAGCCATTAAAATCATTGTTGAGTTATAGACCGTTGTCGAAGGATCAGCTATCCCCTCTGGCGCAATTTCCATTAGTTTTGAAATAGTTACTGTTTTAGTTGCTACTAATTGATTAAAGTTTTCAATTCCAGAACCAAATGTTTCTTTAAACTTGACCGGATCAATTTGTGTTACTAATTCTTCCATTGCGTTATTTATAGAATTTGATCTTAGAGATGTTATTGCAAGAGGACCTAAAATACCTGCAGTACTCCATGCAGTCAAAAGCCTGCCATGAATACCACCAACATATCTGGTTCCAAAGATGTCAGCTAAGTATGCTGGTATGGTCGCGAACCCACCACCATACATTGTAAAAATAATCATAGTCGCTGCATAAAAGTAAACCAATAATACAATATTTGGATTAACATTAACTTGTGATGCTGTGTACGGAATTGATAGATATAAAATTATCCCCAAGATAAAGAATATATAATATGTATTTTTTCTACCTATATAGTCTGATGTGCTTGCCCAAAAAAATCGACCTATCATATTAAAAACACTTATCATTAAAACATAGGTTGCTGCGAATGCATTGTCTACAACACTTGGAAGAGCACTACTAAATATTTCTGTCATCATTGTTTTAGCAACCCCTAGAACCCCTATCCCTGCTGTGACATTAAAACATAGGACTATCCATAACATATAGAATTGAGGAGTCTTAAGTGCTTGATCAATATGAACATGATTTTTTGTAATTAACTTCTTTTCAAGATCAGAATCATCTGGTTTAGTCCAATTTTTTGGTTTCCAACCATCTGCTGGTATACGATATGAAAATGCAGCAATCGTCATTATTAGGAAATATATTATTCCAAGCGACATGAACGCAAAACCTATTCCCGTATCTCCAGTACCAACCAAATACACTCCAAGGTTTCCAGGCTGTATCATATTCACAATATCATTACTTCCAACAACAACAACTTCTCGAATCACACCATTTATCTCAGTGTATCTAATTCCGTCAATTGTTTTTAAAATAACTTGATCAACAGATCCTAAAAATTCTGGTGCATGGTAAAAGAAATCTATTAAAAATTCTTTCAAAGGAGCACCAATCATGGCGCCGCCACCAAAACCCATTATTGCCATACCTGCAGCCATACCACGTCTATCCGGAAACCATCTAATCAGCGTCGACACCGGTGAGACGTATCCTAACCCAAGTCCACAACCACCAAACACTCCATATCCAAGATAAATTAACCATAACTGATGAGTGAATATACCAATACTGCCAATTAAAAACCCTCCACCCCAAAGGCATGCTGCAACAAAACCAACAAGTCTTGGCCCAACTTCTTCTAACCACTTACCAGCAAAGGCAGCTGCAAATCCAAGAGATACTATAGAGACAGAAAATATCCAAACAACTTCACTCAGCGTCCAATCTTGAGATGCGCTTGTTACGACACCTAAGGACTTTATTAAAGCGGGATTAAATATACTCCAAGCATATACTGACCCTATGCACAAATGAATGGCAATAGATGCAGGAGGAACTAGCCATCTATTAAAATCTTTCCCAGCAATGATCCTTTCTTTTGAGAATATATTCATTCTAATGTATGTCTTTTAATTGATTTAAAATATTTTCATTTTCTAGAGTAGATGTGTCTCCAGAAATTTCTTCACCCCGAGCTACGTTTCGAAGAAGCCTTCTCATTATCTTTCCCGATCTAGTCTTTGGAAGGTTTGTTGAAAATGATATACGATCTGGTTTAGCTATAGAACCAATTTTTATTTTAACCCATTCTCTAAGTTCATCAGCAAATTGTTTTCCAGCATATGATTTAAAATTATCTCGAAGAACAACAAATGAATGAATTGCTTCACCTTTAATATCATGCGGAAAACTAACAACAGCAGACTCTGCGACATATTTATGAGAGACAAGAGCAGATTCAATTTCCATTGTTCCTAGTCTGTGACCCGAAACATTAACCACATCATCTGATCTCCCCATAATCCAGACATTTCCATCTTTATCTTTCCTAGCAGTATCACCGGTAATATAAAACCTGTTATCATATTTTTCCCAGTATGTTTTGATATATCTTTCTTCATCACCCCAAATACCCCTCAACATAGATGGCCATGGTTTTTTGATAACTAGATTGCCACCTTGTTTTGTGTCTTTTACTTCATTTCCTTCAGAATCAACAACTCCAATTTCTATGCCTGGAAGTGGCTTTGTGCATGTTCCAGGAATAATTGGATATATTCCAGGAAGTGGAGCAATCATATTTGCCCCAGTTTCAGTTTGCCACCAAGTATCTACAATTGGACAATTTTCTTTTCCAATAGTTTTATGGTACCAAATCCAAGCTTCTGGGTTAATTGGTTCACCAACAGTGCCTAATAACCTCAAAGAGTCTAATTTATGTCTTTTGGGTAATTCATCACCAAGTTTCATTAAAGTTCTGATTGCTGTTGGAGCTGTATAAAATACTGTCACCTGATTTTCGTCTATAATTTTCCAAAATCTATCCCCATCAGGATATGTTGGTGCGCCATCATATATTAGAATAGTTGAACCAAGCGCAAGCGGCCCATACACAACATAGCTATGGCCAGTTATCCATCCTATATCAGCAGTACACCAAAAAATATCATCATCTTTTAAATCAAAAACCCATTTATTAGTAAGCAAACAATTTAGTAGGTAGCCCGCCGAACTATGTATAATTCCTTTAGGCTTTCCTGTTGATCCAGATGTATACAAAATAAATAATAAATCTTCTGCCATCATTTCTTCAGGAGTTATAATTTTATCATTTGTATCTATTATTTTATCCCACCAAATATCCCTAGATTCATCAAAATTAATTTCTTCAGAAGAATTTTTGTATACTATACAGTGTTGGATAGAAGGACAACCCATAGCTAAAGCTCTATCAACCGTCTCCTTGGCTTGTATAAATTTTCCACCTCTTTTAAACGAATCTACGGTAATTACTACTTTTGCTGAACAATCATTTATTCTATCTTTCAGAGATTCAGATGAGAATCCTGCAAAAACAACCGAGTGGATTAGCCCTAATCGAGCACATGATAACATTGCTGTTATAGATTCTGGAATTGTAGGCATGTATATAATAACTCTATCTTGTTTTTTTAAGCCAAGATTTTTTAAACCAGATGAAAATGAATTAACTTTTGAAAACAATTCATTGTAACTAAGAGAATTAATTTGATTATCTTCAGAGACATGCTTAATTGCTATTTTGTCTTTTTTATCTGTCTCAATATGTCTATCTAAACAATTTGCAGAGATATTAAGAGTCCCATCTTCAAACCATTTAAAAAAGGGAGATCTACCAGTACAGACACTAGTAAATTTTTTTATCCATGTTATTTCATTAACTGCTAATTCTTTCCAAAATAAACTTGAATCTGTTTTGTATTTTTTTATTAATTTATCTAAAGTTCTACTATTAAGATTAGCTTGGTGTACAAACTCTTCCGAAGGTTTGAAAACTCTTTTTTCTTTAAGTTTTGATTCTATATTTTTCATTTCGAATATACATCTTTTAGTCTATTCGAGTTTTTTCCATTCGTTCATGGCGTTCCTGCGCTTCAATAGATAATGTAGCTATAGGACGAGCTTCCAGTCTTTTAATACCAATTGGCTCTCCTGTATCTTCACAAAAACCGTATGTTCCTTCTTCAATTCTTTGTAATGCTTGATCAATTTTTAGAATAAGCTTTCTTTCTCTATCTCTAGTTCTCAATTCTAATCTAAACTCTTCTTCTTGAGTTGCCGCATCATTAGGATCTGATAATTTAGATGAATCTTGCTTCATGTGCTCAACAGTCTTATCAACTTCTTTCATCAACAACTTTTTCCATTCATAGAGAATAAACTTGAAGTGTTTAATTTGTTCTGGAGACATATATTCTTCACCTTTTGTGGCCTTGTATGGCTTAAAGTCAAGAAATTTAAATAGGTCTTTGTTTTTTGGAATCTTATTATTCATCTATAAATAGAATATTCTGCATGTTGACAGTTACTATATCAAGCTATTTTTATTTTTTTGTATCAATTTTTACTTTTCCGTCATAAAATTCAGCTGTAAAGGATGCCACATCCACTAAATCTATCTTTTTTTTAATAATTTCTCCATTTTGGTTTCGAATAATGGCGAATCCCTTTTTGAGTATTTTATTTGGACTCAGGTTTAATATTTCCTTTTTAAGACTATGAAAATTATTCTTGTTAATATTGTATTTGCTATCAAATTGCATCAGAAGGTTGTTTTTTAATGATATTTGATTTTGTTGCATTCCTTGAAACTTATTTTTAAGAAATTCAAAAAACAAGCTTAGATTCTTATCTATTACATTATAGATATTTAGTCGATTATTTAGAACATTTTTTAATTCATTAATAAGTTCTTTATTTTGATTATAATAATTAGATTTCATTTCATTAATTAATTTTTTAGGATTAAAATTTTCTATTTCCGATTTTATAGTCTGAGTTTTTAGTTTAAAACCCTGAAAAGTAATTTTAGTTTTTTCCTTTAAATGTAATTCGTATTCAATAAAGTTCTTTATCATATCATTTTTATCTGGTGTTATTTTTTCCGCCGCAGCTGTTGGCGTTTCGGCAGATATATCAGCAACATAATCTGCAATTGTTATATCAGGTTGATGTCCTATTCCTGTTACTATAGGAATATTTGATTTATATATTGATCTTGCTAAATCTTCATCATTAAAACACATCAAATCTTCAAACGAACCTCCACCTCTAACAAGCATCAGAACATCGCAAATTTTATCAATATTTGCATTATTTATTTGAGTAATAATATTTTGTGCAGCTTCATTACCTTGGACCAAAGTTGGATATATAAATACATTACTAATAGGAAAACGGTTTTTTAATCTAGATATAACATCTTGAAGAGCATCACTATCTTTTGATGTGATCACACCAATAGCCATTGGGAATTTATTAGGTATTAGTTTTTCTTCTTTTTCAAAGAGACCTTCATTTTCTAGTTTTTTTCTTATAGCTTCTACAATCTCTTTTAACCTTCCTTCACCATGCTCAACAATCTTAGAAACTATGATTTGACCAAAAGATGGTTTACCATACTTAGGGACATAATAATTAATATTACCAGTGATAATTACTTCTTTATTTTCATATTCTTTAATATTTTTTTCTCCAACCAAACTTGCATATCTTATGCATTTTATTGATGATGATTCATCCTTCAGTTCAAAAAATTCATGACCATTTGCTGAGATGCTTACATCATTGATTTCACCAATTACTGATACAGGATAGTCAAATGCTGCATCCATAACATCATGCAAGATATTATTAAGTTCTGTCACACTAATTGGCTTGTGAAGATTTTTCATATATAAACTATTTCCTATAATAACTTTAATATGTATAATATAGAATGGGAACGTCTAAAAATAACGAAAGTAAATACCCAAATCCCCTGGAACAGGGACTAGCTTTTGATGACGTCCTTCTTGTGCCACAATATTCTGAAATACTACCAAAAGATGTTAGTCTCACGACACGATTGACTAATAAAATCTCATTAAAGATCCCTATATTATCTGCTGCAATGGATACAGTAACTGAGGCAGAAATGGCTATTTCTTTAGCCAGTGAAGGTGGCATTGGGATAATACATAAAAATATGTCGATTGAAGAACAGGCACGTCAAATACGATTTGTTAAAAAACATGAAAGTGGTGTTATCAATGATCCAGTTACTGCTACTCCATCAATGACAGTAAAAGAAATATATGACATTACTACAAAATATAAAATATCTGGTGTACCGGTTGTTGAAAATAATAAATTGGTCGGAATTGTTACTAATAGAGATTTAAGGTTTGTGGATAATCTCGACCTTAAAATTTCAAAAATAATGACGCCTCAAAATAAATTAATTACAGTTTCTGAAAATTACACTAAAAACGAAGTAATTACTGCTTTAAGGAAAAATAGAATAGAGAAAATACTTATCGTCAACAAAAAACATGAATTAAAAGGGATGATCACATTCAAAGATATACAAAAATCTACTACATATCCAAATGCTTCTAAAGATTCAAGTGGCAGTCTGATAGTTGGGGCAGCTGTAGGTACAAATGCAGAATCTATTAGCAGAGCAGATGAACTTATCGGGCAAGGAGCTGACGTTATAGTGATTGATACAGCACATGGTCACTCAAAATTAGTAATCAAAATGCTTAAACATCTCAAGAAAAAATATCCTCAACAACAAATAATTGCTGGTAATATTGCAACTGAATTGGCTGCTAAAGATTTAATTGATGCGGGTGCCGATGCTATTAAAGTGGGTATAGGACCAGGATCAATATGTACAACAAGAATTGTTGCTGGTGTTGGTGTTCCTCAATTATCCGCCATACTCGATGTTGCTAGATATGCTAAAAAGAAAAATATTCCAGTGATTGCTGACGGTGGCATTAGATATTCTGGTGATATTGCCAAAGCAGTTGCTGCAGGAGCTAACGCTGTAATGCTTGGTGGGCTATTAGCCGGTACAGATGAATCACCGGGTGATGTAGAAATGTTTGAAGGTAGAACATATAAATCATATAGAGGTATGGGTTCTATTGGTGCTATGCAAAAAGGATCAAGAGATCGATATAATCAGGATGGAGAGAATAGTCCATCAAAACTAGTTCCTGAAGGAATTGAGGGGAGAGTTCCATATAAAGGAACAATGAAAACAATACTTCATCAGCTTATTGGAGGACTAAAATCTAGCATGGGATATGTTGGCTGTAAAGATATAAATGAAATGCAGAAGAATACGACATTCATTAAAATAAGCACTTCCGCTAAACAAGAAAGTCATATTCACGATGTAGATATAATAAAAGAACCACCTAATTATCAGCCAAGATGATATGCAAAATACAAACCCTGATACTATTCTTATTATAGATTTTGGTTCTCAATATACACAACTTATCGCTCGAAGAGTAAGAGAAAAAAATGTTTTTAGTGTTGTTAAACCTAATGACGTTAATATTAAAGATATCAAAAATATAAATCCAAAGGGAATAATTTTATCAGGAGGGCCTGAATCTGTTTCCAACAAGAGAAAACTCCAGGTCTCAAAATCTATTTTTAATTTAGATGTTCCCATCTTAGGTATTTGTTACGGCATGCAGTTAATTGCAGACTATTTTAATGGAACTGTAATATCATCAACTAAAAAAGAATTTGGACATACAAATTTTGTTTATAATAAGACATCTAGTTTATTTAATCACATAAATCTTAAAAAGAAGTTGAATGTTTGGATGAGTCATTCAGACAATATTGCTAAACTTCCTAAAAACTTTACTTGTATTGGAAGTTCTACGAATACTAAAATCAGTGCATTTGCATATGAAAATAAGAAAATATATGGATTACAATTTCATCCAGAAGTTACACATACTGAGTGTGGCAATATTATCATTAGTAATTTTATACACCATATATGTAAATGTAAAAAATCATGGACAACACGTAATATAATAAATGAATCAATTCAAAATATTAAAAACTCTGTACAAAATAACAAAGTTTTATTAGCTCTATCTGGAGGTGTTGACTCTACAGTTGTTGCAGCATTATTGAAGAGAGCAATAGGAAAGCAACTAACGTGCGTATTTATTAATACAGGATTATTAAGAAAGAATGAAGTAAATGAAGTAAAATTTAACATTACAAAAAAATTAAAAATAAAACTCACTATTGTCAATGCAGAAAATATATTTTTTAAAAAATTAAGAAATATTACTGATCCTGAAAAAAAGCGTAAGATAATTGGAGAAACTTTTATAAGAGTCTTTGAATCTGAATCAAAAAAATATAAAGATATAAAATATTTAGGTCAAGGAACAATATATCCTGATGTTATAGAATCTTCATCAGATAGTAAAAAATCTGATGTTATCAAATCTCATCATAATGTTGGAGGTCTACCAAAAAAAATAAATTTTAAATTAATAGAGCCTATAAGAAATTTATTTAAAGATGAAGTTAGAAAAATTGGAAAGACTTTATCTGTTCCGGAAGAATTACTTTCTCGACACCCATTTCCAGGACCAGGTTTAGCTGTTAGAATTATTGGAGAAGTAACTAAAGATAAAGTTGCTATACTGCAGGATGTTGACTCAATTTTTATAGAAGAAATAAAAAACCAGGGATACTATAATCAAATTAGCCAAGCATTAGCAGTATTCCTACCTATTAAATCAGTTGGAGTTATGGGAGATCAAAGAAAATATAATTATGTAGTTGCTATTAGAGCTGTTAATACAATAGATTTTATGACAGCTAATGCTTGCGAACTACCGTATAAATTATTAAAGCAAATATCTACTAGGATTGTAAATGAAGTACCTAATGTATCAAGAGTGGTTTATGATATTACTAGTAAGCCGCCAGGCACAATAGAGTGGGAATAGTTAATATGCGCTCACTAATAAAATACTTTTTGTCTCTACTAAATGCTAGTTTTTATGAAAAAGGATTAGCTCTATATTTATTACGAACAAAATTTAAAGAAATTAGGGGTACTACAAAACATTTGAAAAGGGAAGACTTATGGCTAGATACAATACAAAAATGTAATAATAAAGTTCTTTTTTTAGAGTTTGGAGTATGGGAAGGGTATTCCATCAACTTTTTCATACAAAATATAAAGCATAAAGATTCTCTTTTTTTTGGTTTTGATAGTTTTGAAGGTTTGCCAGAGGACTGGTATACCAACCCTAAGGGTACTTTCAATGTAAAAGGTAAAATACCAGAAATTTCCGATCAAAGAGTATCTTTTATTAAAGGTTGGTTTAATCAAAGTCTCCCAAAATTTATCGATGATAATTTGTCAAAAGCACATGATTTTAAGTTAATTGTTCATTATGACGCAGACCTTTATAGTTCTACATTGTTTTGTTTATCTCAAATAGATAGATTGAAGATCAAGTATTTAGCAATATTTGATGAATTTACACGTGACGAGACTAGAGCCCTATATAATTATATACAATCTCATGGAGCCACAGTAAAGTTTCTAGGACATACTGATAATCATCAAGTCTTATGTGAAATCCAGCCCATTATTTAAAATTTTACAAATAATCCTTGTACTAATTTATTTTTTTTTGTAACTTAATAAAGGCTTTCCGTTGAAAGCATATCCTAGATACTAAAAATACCAAACAATATTTATATTATCTAAATACTTGAATATTAAATGATTGAATTTACCAAATACAATTGGTCTAAAATTATAATGCATGTTGATATGAATGCATTTTTTGCATCTATTGAGCAACGAGATTTTATATATTTGCGCAATAAACCTGTTGCTATAACGAATGGTCTAAAAGGTTCTTGCATTATAACATGTTCATATGAAGCCAGAGCATTTGGAATAAAAACCGGAATGAGATTTATTGATGCAAAAAAATTATGTCCTAAATTAATCAGAAGAAGTTCCAGGCCTAATCATTATGCAAAAATTTCAGCAGAAATCATGAAAGTATTAAAAAATATTTCACCAGATATAGAAATATTTTCTGTTGATGAAGCATTTTTAGATTTAACACGATATCAGAAAATTTATTTTTCTCCATTCCATGTTGCGTACTTGATTAAACATATTATATATAATCAGTTTGGATTAACTTGTTCTATTGGAATTTCAGACAATAAATCCACAGCAAAATTTGCTTCTAAATTAAAAAAACCAAATGGAATTACACTAATAAAACCTCAGGATGCTGAAAAAATTCTATCTAATTATCCTGTTACAGAATTATGTGGTGTTGCTAAAGGAGTCAAAGAGTTTTTGAAATACCATGGAGTTTTAAAATGCAAGGATATGAAAAAAATACCTATAAGCATTTTAGGGAATCGATTTGGTAATATTGGTAAAAAAATTTGGATGATGGCACAAGGAAAGGATATAGATTCACTTAACTTGATTTCTAAATCACCTAAATCTATTGGACACGGAAAAGTGACAAAACCCAATACCCAGGATGATTATGAAATTAGATATATATTATATCGTATGAGTGAGAAAGTTGCTGCTAGAATGAGATCTCATAATTATGAAAGTAATAAATTTTTTATTGGAATCAAAATTCAAACAGGATGGATAAGTGATTATTTTAAAACTAAAACATATATTAATAATGGAAAAAATATTTTTGATTTATGTATTAGTTTATTAAACACAATAAAAATAAAATATGGAGTTTTTCAAGTTCAAGTAACAGCTGTTAATCCAAAAGCATGTAACACACAAAAAGATTTGTTTGATGATGTTATTCATCAACGTATTTTAGATTCAACTATTGATAAATTAAATGAAAAGTTTGGAAGATTGGTGGTAATTCCTGCACGATTAAATACATATCAGGAATCCCCAGATGTAATTTCACCTTCATGGCGACCATCTGGTCATAGAAAATCCCTATAAAAAAAAGGCCGAAAGGGGGTTAGATTCGGCCTTTAGATAAAGGGGTGGAGATACGACAGTATGTCTATATCCTGTCTATTACAATAATTGAACAAAACGCATCTGTCAACAATAAAAGCAAACAAAAACTGTACATAGAATATATTCTATGATAATGTTTGTTTTAAATTTGACAAAAGATTGACAAAGTAAGAAAAAATTAGAAAAATATAGACAAAAGAGAGATTATGAATAATGACATGAAAAAGGGTTTGGTTGATAAGCCAAGGCACTTAATACAAGTTGTTAGCAGAAGAACAGGCATTAGCCCGGATGTTATACGTGCATGGGAAAGAAGATATGAGGCAGTTGTTTCTCATAGAACACCTACTAATAGACGTCTTTATTCAGATTCAGATATTGAGCAGTTAAGCTTGTTAAAAAGAGCTATTAATGCAGGACGAAGAATTGGTGACATTGCTAGACTATCTTACGACGATCTTTTTGAATTAGTAATGGGTGATGAATCCAATGCCACAAGATCATATCAAAGACCTCATACTGGAGTAGTGATGGAATTGTTTGATGAGGCTGTTATAGGAATCCAAGAAATGGATGCACATAAATTTCATATAACCTTATCCAATGCACTCGCAACTCTTAGTACAACTGATTTCTTAGTTGAATTTTTAAAGCCATTACATAGTTATATCAATGATGAGTGTAAAAGAGGTGCGATAAGGTATGTTCAAGAAAAAATGGCAAAAATAGCAATTAGAACCTGTTTAAGCAACCTTTATATTGGTTTAAGATCTTCAAAACCAGAAGGTCCTAAGTTAGTTTGTGCATCATTAACAGCAGAGTATGAAAATTTGGATACCTGGATGTACATGATCGTTGCACAAAATGTTGGTTGGAATATAACCTATGTAGGCAATTCAATACCACATGATGAAGTTTCATATATAGCAAACAAGATTGAGGCTAATGCGGTTGTAATAGCATTAAATAATCCACGTGATATAGCACGTAAATCATATGAAATAAAAACAATTAGAGATAATGCTGATAAAAAAGAAAATGTTATACTTATTGGAACTCAAGCTTCAGAATATAGGCAAATTGCAGATTCAACACAAGCAATAATCTCTCTTGATATAACATCTTTCCGATTAACTCTAGAGAGACTCTATAGCTTAATTAGATAAATTTTTAAGTAAATCTTTTTTAGATTCAATATCTTTTAATAGATCTTCTTTTTTTTGTAAGTTAATTTGGATAATATTCGATGGTGCCTTTTCTATAAATTCTTTATTATTAAGCTTACTATTAACTTTATCTAAATTACTAGATAGTTGACTAATAATCTTATTTAATCTATTTTTTTCTTCTTTAATATCTATAAATTTTTTAATAGGTATTAAAATCTTTATATCATTCAGGGATTGGGTTATACAATCTTTTATAATTTTATCATTAACATCCCAAATAATTTTGTTAATTTTTGAAAGATTACTAATTATAGATAAATTTTGTAACAAAATATTTTTTTTGTCATCATTATTTGTAATAAGATAAATATCTAATTCTTTTTTCGGGTGTATATTTAAATCACTTTTAGTTTTTCTAATTATATTTACTATATCTTTTACCAAATCAATAGTTTTTAAAACTTTTTCATCTTTAAATATTTTTTGTTGTGGAGGAAATTTTGAATTTATTAATAATTCATCATCAGTATACTTTCTTGTGTATATATCAGACCATATTTCTTCCGTGATGTAAGGTATAATTGGATGACATAATTTCAAAATTATTTTTAATGTATAAATTAAAACTTGTGGAGAATGATCTTTGTCTGATTTAGAAATTTCAAGATACCAATCACAGTATTCATTCCATATAAAGCTGTATAATGACGATGCCATTAAATCAAATCTGTAGTTAGAGCAATGTTTTTTATAATCAGTTATTAATGTATCTAGTGATATTATTATCCATTTATCAAAGATATTAAGAGATTCAAAATTATCTTTTGGATTGTAAACAAGATTTTCTGTTGTCATAAATACATATCTTGATGCATTCCATAATTTATTACAAAAATTTCTATACCCTTCTATTCTTTTTAGATCAAAATTAATATCTCTACCAGTTGACGCTAAAGCACAAAAACAAAACCTTAATGCATCGGCTCCATAAGAAGGTATACCTGAAGGAAATTCATCACGTGTTTTTTTTATTATATCTTGTTTTTGTTTCTCATTTATTAGACTATCAATGCGTTTATTTGTCAGATCATCAAGATTTATTCCATCGATTATATCGATCGGATCAATGATATTGCCGAGTGATTTTGACATCTTTCTTCCCTCAGAATCCCTAACAAGACCATGAATGTATATTGTCTTGAAAGGTATTTTTTTCATAAATTTTAAACCCATCATTACCATTCTAGCTACCCAAAAAAATATAATATCAAATCCTGTAACTAGAACATTTGTTGGGTAATACAAATCTAATTCTTTAGATTTTTCTGGCCACCCTAAAGTTGTAAATGGCCATAATGCAGATGAAAACCAAGTATCTAAAACATCAGTTTCTTGAGTGATATTTATTTTTGCATTAAGATTATATTTTTTTCTAACTTCATTCTCATTTGTTCCAACATATATATTTTTTTTAGAATCATACCAAATAGGTATTCTATGCCCCCACCATATTTGTCGACTAATACACCAATCATCAATCTTGTTTAACCAATTTAAATATATTTTTTCCCAATTTTTAGGCACAAATTTTACTGTTGAATCGTTAACTACATCAATTGCTGGTTTTGCCAGACCTTTCATTTTCATAAACCATTGGTCAGTTAAAAATGGCTCAATTATTACCCCTGATCTTTCGGCGATAGGCAATGTAATTTGATAATCTTTGATTTTATTAATTCTATTTTGTTTTTTTAGCTCATCAACTATTATTTCTCTTGATTTATGAATATTTAAACCCACAAAACTTTTATACACATTTTCATTCAAAGTCCCATCTTCATTCATGATATTAATTGATTGAAGATTATGATTTAATCCAGTTTTATAATCATTGAAATCATGAGCAGGTGTAATTTTTACACATCCAGTACCAAATTCTTTATCTACAGATTCATCTTGTATAATTGGAATTTTTCTATTAATAAATGGAACCAATGCGGTTTTATTTGCTAAATTTTTATAACGACTATCATCAGGATGTATACAGATTGCAGTATCACCAAATAATGTCTCAGGTCTTGTTGTAGCAACAGTAATTTTTTGATTGATTCCTTCAATATCATAATCAATAAAATATAATAAACCAGGTTTTTCTATATTGGAAACTTCAAGATCTGAAATAGCAGTTTTGAGTTTAATGTCCCAGTTGACTAGTCTTTTGCCTTTATATATTATTTTTTCATCATACAACTTAATGAAAACTTGAGAGACAGCCTCACTTAAACCTTCATCCATTGTAAATCTATTTCTATTCCAATCAGCAGACGATCCAATTCTTTTTGTTTGTTTAATAATAGTATCACCCGATTTATCTTTCCATTTCCAGATTTCATCAATCAATTTATCTCTACCAATTTTATCTTTGGTGATACCTTTCTTTTGTAAGTTATTCTCAACAACTAATTGAGTTGCTATCCCTGCATGATCCGTACCAGGTTGCCATAAAACACTTTTACCAAGCATTCTATTAAATCTAATTAATATATCTATTATGGTGTGCTGGAAAGCATGACCCATATGCAGTGTACCTGTAACATTAGGTGGTGGAAGCACAATTGAATATGTAGATTTAGAATCTTTGGCTTTGAAACAATCCTTGTTCATCCAAGATTCGTATATCTTTTTTTCAATTTTTTTTGGATTATATTGTTTATCCATTAGCTAAGATTTTTTCGTGTATTGTTTCAAAATTGTTTTTCTTATACATAATATAATGGTCTCTTGATTTTTTTTTCATATTTTCATCAGGTAAAACAAACTCAATAATAATTTTATATCTTTCATAGTCCTTAGGAAAATCATCACTCAAGTTTATAAGTATTTCAAATTCAGAATTTACTAGATTTTCAGGTATTTGATTTTTTTTGCATATTATTATGGGTGCAGTTGAATCTAATTTTTTATATGTTGTATGTGGTATAAAACTAATTTGTTCAAATTTCCATAGTTCATTATCTATTTCTTCTATTAAATCATCACTATTTGCAACGACAACAATTTTGTATTCTTTTTTATAATATTGTTTGATAACTTGGCAAATGTTATTGCGATATTGATTTATATCATTAAGTATATAAAAAAAAGCGATTTTCTTCAATTTACTGATTAGATAATAGAAAATCAGTTAATAATTGTACAGGTCTTCCAGTTGATCCTTTATTAGGACCTGTATCCCAAGCTGTCCCAGCAATATCTAAATGAGCCCACTTCTGTCCTTCTGTAAATTTTGCCAGAAAAGCAGCTGCTGTTATAGCACCTCCATATCGACCCCCAATATTCTGTATATCGGCGAAGTTAGTTTTCAGCTCATCAAAATATTCTTTATATAATGGTAGTTGCCATACCCTATCTCCAGTTTTATCACCAGAATTTTTTAACAAATCTGCAAGTTTTTGATCATTTGAGAATAAGCCGCTCGGATATTTACCCAATGCAACTAAACAAGCTCCTGTTAAGGTTGCCAAATCAATCATATATCGTGGATTAAATTTTTTTGCATAAGTTAATGCGTCGCATAATACTAACCGTCCCTCCGCGTCAGTATTAAGAATCTCAATAGATATTCCTTCCATACTTTTTACAACATCACCTGGTCGAGTTGCACTACTGCTAGGCATATTTTCTGCACATGCAAGAATTCCTATCACGTTGGTTTTGATTTTCATTTCTGCACAAGCTTGTAATGTACCAAGCACGGCTGCTGCACCAGACATATCAAATTTCATTTCATCCATTGCGCCTGAAGGTTTGATAGATATTCCTCCGGTATCAAAAGTAATTCCTTTACCTACTAAAATTATTGGTTTTTTATTTTTAATAGGTAAATATTTAATTGTAACCAATTTCGCTGGCTCCTTACTCCCACGTGAAACAGATAATAGAGACCCCATTTTTAATGATTCCATTTTTTTCTCATCTAATATTTCAACATTCAGAGATCTATATTTTTTTTGTAATTGTTTCGCTTGATCGCTAAGGTATGTAGGTGTACAAATATTTGGCGGAGTATTACCTAAATCTTTAGCTTTATTAATTCCATTGGAAATTGAAGTAGAAATTTTAACTGTCTCTTTAAATTTGGCACTAACAGATTTATCTGCAGTTTTTAAATAACATGTATTTAGCTTACTTAAATTAGATGTCTTATTTTTTTTATATTTATATAAAGCAGTTTCAATAGCTATAATTATATTTTTGATTGCTGGTTCTTTGCCTTGTAATACTAAATTGTCAACTTCTAGACAGATAGAAGTGGCATTAGTTTTAATGAGACTCTTTATAACATATGTTAGAGATTTTTGAAGCGAAATTGGATCAAAGTCTTGTTTTGAACCAAGACCAAATAATACTAATTTATTTTTTTTTGAATTTCCATGAAATATCTGATATTCGCCTAATGCGCCAGTTATTTCTTTATTATTAAGGCTTTCTTTAATGTTATTTTGTATAGCAGTATCATCTATATTTTTGATCAATTTTTTTCCGGAAAACATTCCTAGTATGTGATAATTAACATCTGATTTTTGATTTAATTTATTAATTGTAAAATATTTCATATTATTTGCCTTTTAAATAAATACATAAAGTATCATATTAGATTAACATTTTTTGTAAAAACTTGTAGAATTTAGATAAAATATACAAATTATGCTCAAAACCAAAACTCTCAATAAATATATATTAGTTGAAACTGCTTACTCTGTTATTACTGTTTTCATAATATTTCTGATTATATTATCATCAAACACTATGATGAGGCTAATTGAAGAGGCATCAGTGGGAAATTTTCCAACTTATTTGCTTTTACCAACAATAATCATAAAGATTACCCAATATTCTATTTATATTATACCAGTAAGCCTTTTTTTTGGAATAATCCTCTCATTGGGAAAATTATATAATAATAATGAAATGGCTGTCATTTTTTCCTCTGGGGTATCACCTAATGACATAGCAAGAATTTTAGCATCCGTTATTTTGCCCGTAAGTCTGATAGTTGCATTATTTACATTATATTTGACGCCCATTGCATCAGAATATCGTTATAAGCTTGAACACAGATTAAAAAACGAGGAAAGAGTCGATAATATAAAACCTGGAAAATTTAACACTTCAGCAAGTGGTACATCAACTTTTTTTGTTGAAAAATTAACTAATAATTTAATGGAAGGTGTGTTTATTAATTTGATAAAAGATCAATATACACAAGAAACTGTTGAAACTTCAAAAACAGCAAAATATTCAATTGATAACAAAGATAGAAAATTCATCGTATTAAATAATGGGTCTATTCATGAGATGGTAGGTAATAATGAAATTAGAATTACAAGATACCGAGAACATGCAATTCAACTATCACAAGAATTGCCAGATTATATTAATAGCAGATCTATAGCTAAAAGTACTTATAATTTATTTTTCAGTACAAGGATTGAAGATAAAGCTGAATTGCAAGCAAGACTCTTCCTACCTCTTGCCGCAATGATTTTAGGCTTTATAGCTATACCACTTAGTTATTCTGCACCTAAAAAAGGAAAATACGATAAAATATTTCTGGCAGCTATCTTTTATTTTCTTTATTTTGTTAGTATTTCTATAGCAAAGAAGATGTATATACTTGGTTATACTCCGTCAATTTTTGGAATATGGTGGATACATATAATAGTATTATTATTACTTCTATATTTTTACAATCTTGATGAAAATAAAATACCTATTCGCAATTAAATGAAAATTTTATATTTATATTTATTTAAAAGATTAATGTATGGTTTTGCATTAAGTTTATTAGTATTACTATCAATTGAAACTTTTTTATCAATTACTACAGAATCTGAAGATTTAAATGTTGGTAATTATTCATTTTATATTATGTTAAAATATATTATATATACTATCCCTAAAAGTATATTTGAACTTTTTCCATATGCTATATTGATTGGTACGATGCTATCATTGGGTACTATGGCAGCAGATAGAGAATTTATTGCGATACATACGGCTGGCATTTCTGTCAAAAAAATTATACAAATTATTTTATTTCAGGTCTTTTTTATATCACTAATATTTTATATTTTAAGTGATTTTATAGTTCCTAAATATACACAACATGCTGAATTTATAAAGAATTCTGCTATTAACAAAACATTAATACATAATCCTAATGGTACCTGGTTTAAGGACGAAAATAAATTTATCACTATTAAACAAATATATTCTAGAAATAGATTAGAAGATATCACAATTTATTATTATGATGATGCATATAAATTATTAAAAACTGAAGTAGTTCAGAATGCTAACTTTGAAAATAATAAATGGAAATTAACCAATATAACTGAAACAAATCTTTTAACTCAACCAATACAAATTCAAGTTTATGATCAAATAATTAAAGATGATTTCATCGATCAAAAGTTGATTCGAATTAGAGTTTCTGATCCTGTTAATATTTCTTTTCTTGATGTTTTAGAGAATTTAAATTATCTGAAAAGTAATAATCTAGATGACAGTGAACAAAAAATGATTTTTTGGGAAAAACTATTTAAACCTATTTCTACAATAATCATGTTATTTCTAGCCATGCCATTTTTATTTGGAAAATATAGAGATGCAACATTGGGTAAAAGGATTGTTATTGGATTATTTATAGGGATAATTTTTTTCGTGGTTTCATCAATTTTACCTAATTTGGCTAATGTTATTGGATTTACCCCATTCATAAATGTACTTTTACCAAATGCTTTATTTATAATTCTTGGACTACATTTGTTCCAAAAACAACTAGAATCAGGTTTACAGTAGATCTTTTTGAACTAATTGGGTTTTAGATACAATATCTTGTAATGATTTTGTATTAATTAACCAAAATAGATGACCTCCTAGCATAGAAATTAATAATCTTATTAGAGCTTGTTTATATGTTATAGCTAAATTATTTACATCTGAAACGATAAATACTTTCCAAGCTTTCATTCCAAGTGTTTGTTGATGATTTACCCAAAACCATGAATAATATAATACTATAATAAATAATATATAAACCTTGTATAAGATATTATCAATCACGGCGTTTCCACCTGTAAAAAACAATACTGGAATAGTTACAAAATATAATATTGAAAAGAGGAGAAGAAAATCATAAAAAATAACTATAATTTTTTTTAATTTTCCAACTTTTTTATATATTGTCATTATTATATAGATGTGGAGAAAGGTATTATTTCAACAATATCTCCCGCATTCACTACATCGATATTCTCATCTAATTTTATATAACAGTTTGCTTGTGATAATGATTTTAAAAGATTGGATCCTTGCGAACCAGTTGATTGAACATAAAAGTTACCATTTTTCTGATTGAATATAGCTCTTTGAAATTCTACTCTACCTTTCTTTTTTGATAATTTTGACTTTGTTTGAGCTTTAATTGTGAATTTATCTCGATGTGACTGCTTCATCATTTTTTTGATAGCAGCAATAACAAATAATTGAAATGTTACCACCACAGAAACTGGATTGCCTGGCAAGCCAAAAAATATGCTATTTTTTACTTTACCAAATGCTAGTGGTCTACCAGGTTTAATTGATATTTTCCAAAAATTGATCTTGCCTATTTTATGAAGTATCTCTCGGACGTAATCTGCATCACCAACTGAAACACCACCAGTAGTGATAATTAAATTACATTCCTTACTTGCTAATAAAAGTTTTTTTTCTAGATTTATCTTATTATCTTTGACTACTCCATAATCTTTTATATTAATTGGTAATTGTGATAACAAACCATGTAATACATATCTATTACTGTCATATAATTGTCCATTTTTTAATTTTTTACCCACAGTAACAAGCTCATCTCCCGTTGACAAAAAACCAATTTTTGGTTTTTTTACTACTTTAATATATTTTTTTCCTACAGATGAAATTATTCCTAAATCTGCATAATTTAATCTACGTCCTTTTTGGATAATAGTTTCAGATTTTTTTATATCTTCACCAATATCTCTTATATTTTGATGTAATTTAATATTTTTCGGAAAGGTAATTTGATTTTCTATTTTCTTTACCATCTCTTGCATAATTACGGCATTTGCATTATTTGGTATTAAAGCACCAGTCATTACACGAACTGTCTCACCTTTATTTAACTTTTTTATATATGGTTTACCAGCATATGAAATGCCTACTTCTTTTAGAATTCTTTGTTTTTTAAAAACTGAATCATTTAGATTAATGGCATAACCATCCATTGCTGAATTTTTAAATGATGGTATATTTATTGTGGATTTTATATTTTCTGCCGATATTCTGTTTATAGAATTTTTTAAACTCACAACTTCATTTGCATGAATTGGTTTTATTAACCTACTTATTCTTTTTAATGCATTTTCAGTTGAT
This sequence comes from Gammaproteobacteria bacterium, assembly GCA_002716945.1. Lineage (GTDB taxonomy): Bacteria > Pseudomonadota > Gammaproteobacteria. Next base: position 167,958 of record PBCF01000002.1, read on the forward strand.
ATAGCTGATGGGTCAAATTCATTTATACAGGTATTCTTTAGTTTTTCATTCATAATTTGTTTAATTATATACTGAAATTATAGTACAATCTTAAATAAGATAAAATAAAACTGTATCGAAGAAAAATTTTGTTAGAAGAAAATATTATTGAAGAATATTGTGACACTCTGTGGATGGAAAGAGGTTTATCGCAGAATACTTTAGATTCATATCGCTCTGATCTAAAAAAACTAAATCTATGGCTTAATAAATCATCAAAAAGTCTACTTAAATGCGATAGAGGGGATTTAAATATGTTTTTATCACATAAGATGGATGAAGGTAGTTCTGCATCTTCAGTTATTAGATTCCTGTCAGTTGTCAAAGGTTTTTTTACTTGGCTTAAAGAAAATAATAAAATAAAAAGCAACCCAACAGATTTGCTTGAATCACCAAAAGTTAGACGAAATTTACCTATCAATTTAAGTGAGAGAGACGTTACAGAAATTTTGAATGCACCCAATATACAAACTAATCTAGGTATCAGAGATAAGACTATTTTAGAGTTATTATATGCAACTGGATTAAGAATATCAGAATTAACAAATCTAAAGGTTGATCAAATAAATTTAACTGATGGTTTAGTTAGAGTTATAGGCAAGGGAGATAAAGAAAGAATAATTCCTATTGGTGATAGCGCACTAGATTACATTAAAATTTATCTAAATAAATGTAGAGCTCAATTTATAAATTCAAAAAATAATGAATATCTATTTTTAAGTAATCAAGGAAAACCTATTTCTAGAAAATCATGTTGGTATATGATTTCTTCTTATGCTAAACAAAAAATACAACAGAAAAAAATTTCCCCACATTCACTAAGGCACGCTTTTGCATCGCATCTTTTAAATCATGGTGCAGATTTAAGATCTGTCCAAATGCTTCTAGGTCATTCTAGTCTCTCTACAACACAAATATATACTCATGTTGCCAAAGAAAGACTCATTAAATTTCACTCAAAACATCACCCAAGAGGATAAAATATATGAACAAAATTATAGCCCTATTTATTCTTGTTATTATATCTGGATGTAGTAATTCAGATGATTATTTAAAGCAAGCTAACACAGAAGTCAAAAAAAATTATCCTAATATTGAAATTCAAAAGATTACAAAAATTGATGATAAGTTGTTTGAAATTGTTATAGCAAATGAAATTTATTATTTAACTTCTGATTTTAAACATTTGATAGCTGGAAATGTTATAAATATTTCTACTCAAGAAAATTTGACAGAATCTTCATTAAAGAAAAAAAGATTAGTTATCTTAAAAAAACTTGATAGTGATAATATGATTATATTTAAACCAAAAAAAGTTAATCATGTATTAACTGTATTTACAGATACTTCTTGTCCTTATTGTCAGAAATTACATGGTGAAGTTAAAGATTTATTAAAAAATAATATAGAGATCAGGTATGTTTTATTTTCTAGGAACGGTAATCAGATGGATGCATACAAAGAAATGGTTTCGGCATGGTGTTCTGATGATAGAAAAAATGCACTTGAGAAATTGTATGATGGTCAACCAATTACGGAAAAGCTAGATTGTACTAACCCTATTATAAAAAATTTTGAAATTGCAAGTAAGTTGTCTATAACTGGAACTCCTATGACATTCACAGAAACTGGTGAAATAATACCTGGCTATCAATCATCAGATAAAATTGTTCAATTTATCGAAAATTATAAATAAGATTTATATTTTCTTTCTTCTGATTCTAAGTAATTTTCTATTTCAGTTAGATAGTCTTTATCAGATTTTGATTCAACACTATCATATAACTTTTTTAATTCTTTTTTTGCTTTATCTAGCGTACACCATGGTACATCATCGTCGCAAAATACTTTATTTGCAATGACGCTTCTCATTTCATTTTTCTTATCTTCAGATAATTCATCAGGGTAATCTGAATACATTATTCTATTAGCAATTTCCTTAGCTCTTCCATCTTCTAATTGTTCAATAATATCTATTTTTATCTTTTTATCTTCGGTTGAATGAAACAATTTTTTCTTTGCAACATCGGCATTGGGTGTAAATGCTGCAAATAGCTGTTCTTCAACATAATCTGTTGATTGGTCAACCTGATAATCGTCTTGTTTATCAACTAGTGCTTGATTAATATTTAACCTAAAATTATCTAATTCTTTTATTTGCAAAGCTTTTCTTTTATATTCATTTTTATCTTGTATTGAGGTGGTTTGATTTATTAAATCTCCCTCTCGCAAGAGAATGGGAAAATTATTAGTTTTTAATATATAAATTATTTTTCCTTTAATTAATGATTTAATTTCAGAAGTTTTGGCATTTGCATATTCTGCTGGATCATGATTTAAACTAAAGAAGGCCAGTTCTTTTGGATTGTTTGGGTTAGCAGAGATAAGTGTAACAGGGACTAATTTATCACGATTAAGAACTGCATATAGATAATGGTTTTTATTAATTAATTCCTCTTGTATGATTTCAGGCGATCTAGACAAGAGGCACGAGTCCCATAACTCTTTATTATTTTGTTTTATTAATTTAGCTACACCAAGTGTAGCTTCTACATCACTTAGTGCATCATGAGCTTTTTTTTGTTCTACATTATTTTTTTTTGCAATAAATTCTAACTTTAAAATACTTTTTTCTTTTTTATCTTGAGGGATATCTATAGTATCTAGCTTAAGACAATTTATTACTTCAACTATTTTATATATATCTGCTCTGCTGTTTTTTATATCACCATTTATCTTAGTATTTGTTAAATAGGGTTCATGCAGAGATTGATAAAAACTAGATCTTAAAAATCTTTCATCAAAACTTATACTATTGTAGCCAATAAAAATTGCAGGAGACCATTCAGAAAATTTTTTATAAAATTTTTTCATCATTTCATAAAATGATTGACTGTTAGACAGACCTGAGATAGGTGCTTTTATGGCTGACAGGGCTCCTGGATTAGCAATCACACCATCTTTCAAACGGCATCTCTCATTAATTACTTCTATAGTATTAAAATCATCATCTGTTAATATCGCTGCAAGTTGGATTGGTTGGTCAAAATTTGAATTAAAACCAGTGGTTTCAAAATCATAAAAAACATAATTCATTTATATTCCTTGTCTTATATAGTAATATATTCGTAATTATAACAAATCATAGTGAAAAAAAAATATACATCCTCTGACATAGAAGTTTTAAAAGGTATTGAGCCAGTTCAAAAGAGACCTGGAATGTATACTGATACAACAAATCCAAACCACTTAGTACAAGAACTTATAGACAATAGTGTTGATGAAGCTATCTCTGGATTTTGTTCTCTCATTACCATTACCCTCAAAGAAAATGGATACATTATTGTCGAAGATAATGGAAGAGGGATGCCTACAGACATTCATCCTGATCATAAAGTCTCTGGAGTAGAAGTTATTATGACAAATTTACATTCCGGAGCAAAATTTACAGAAAAAAATTACCGTTTTTCTTGAGGACTCCATGGTGTTGGAGTTTCTGTAGTTAATGCATTGTCTGAGAATCTAGAAGTTCATGTCGAAAGAAATGGGGATGACAAAAAATATCAAATGTCTTTCAAAAACGGAACTATGAAAGGAAAACTTAAAATTACAGGAAAGAGCCTCAAAACAAGGCATGGTACTTGTGTTGCATTCAAGCCAAATGAGAAGTATTTTGAAACCTTATCATTAAATATAAAAGAACTTCAACATCTAATAAAAGCTAAGTCAATACTACAACCAGGATTAAAACTGATTTTAATAGATAAACTATATAATAATATAACAACAGAATATTTACATGATGGTGGCTTAGATAAATATATACTTAGCCAATATGATAATGAAGAAGAAATTTTACCGAAAGAGACACATTTTGGAAATATAGAACAAGACTCGTATTCACTAGATTGGAGTATTCTTTGGCTACTAGAATCTTTTGAATGTGTGCAAGAAAGTTATGTTAATTTGATACCTACTTCACAGGGAGGGACCCATGTTAACTCTTTTAGGTTAGGGATCATCGATGCACTTAGAGAATTCTCTGATAGACATAAACTGTTACCAAAAAATGTCAAACTTGTTCCTGAAGATATATGGAAAAATGTATCATTCGTAATATCTTTAAGAATGAGCAACCCCCAATTTGCAGGACAAACCAAGAATAAATTACAATCAAATTCATCAATTTCTAATCTTTCACTTCAAATCAAAGATAGATTTGAACTTTGGTTAAATAAACATAGAGAAACAGGTGAAAAATTAGTTGAATTAGCAATTCAGAATGCCCAAAAAAGAATACTAATGAATAACTCTGCAACTAAGAAAACAAGCAGACAAAGTATTTTGCCAAGCCGCTTATCAGACTGTTCTAGTAAAGATGTAAAAATTACTGAATTATTTTTAGTAGAGGGAGATTCTGCAGGAGGGTCAGCCAAACAAGCTAGAGATAGAACTCATCAGGCTATTTTGCCTTTAAGAGGCAAAATATTAAACACTTGGGAATTATCGTCATCTAGAATTTTGGAATCCAAGGAAGTTAAAGATATTAGTTTATGTATTGGCGTTGAACCAGGATCACATGATATCAGTAATTTACGATACAACAAGATTTGTATTTTATCGGATGCTGATTCTGATGGAATGCATATTGCTACATTATTAACAGCATTATTTTTAAAACATTTTAAAGAGTTAGTGAGTGCTGGGCATATATATGTTGCTAAACCACCTTTATATAGGATTGATATAAAAAAAGACACTTATTATGTTGTGAATGATAATGAAAAAGATAAGTTATTAAAGAAATTAAAATTTAAGGAAGACGATGTTGGAGTTTCAGTTACTAGATTTAAAGGCTTGGGTGAAATGAATCCTGAACAGTTAAGAGAAACAACTCTCTCAAAGAACACACGAAAATTAATTAAATTAACTATGACTAATAATAATAAAGATTCTTCTATGGTTGATATGCTATTATCTAAGAAAAAAGCATCTGAAAGAAAAGATTGGTTAGAGTCAAAAGGCAACATAGCTCAGATTGATTAGCATATGACAAAAAAGGATAGCTCATTAAAAACTACACACAATAATATTGAAAAACTTTCTGTAAAAGATTTTACAGAACAAGCATATTTAAATTATTCCATGTATGTAATCCTCGATAGGGCATTACCAAATATTGCTGATGGATTAAAACCAGTTCAAAGAAGAATATTATTTGCTATGAATGAACTTTCACTTAAGTCAACTTCAAAATTTAAAAAATCAGCTAGAACTATAGGTGATGTTCTTGGAAAATTTCACCCACATGGAGACACAGCATGTTATGAGGCAATGGTTATGATGGCTCAACCATTTTCATATAACCACCCATTCATAAATGGACAAGGAAATTGGGGGACTCAAGACGATCCGAAATCTTTTGCTGCAATGAGGTATACAGAATCACGTTTAACTGAATTTTCCGATCTATTATTAGATGAAATAAGAATGGGAACAGTGGATTGGAATTTAAATTTTGATGGAACATTAGAAGAACCACAAATTCTACCATCAATGATACCAAATATTTTAATCAACGGAAGTAGTGGTATAGCTGTAGGTATGTCTACAGATATACCATCACACAATCTATCTGAAGTTCTTAGAGCTACAATAGCATTATTAGATAAACCGAAATCATCGATCAAAGAAATCAGATCTCATTTGATTGGGCCAGATTTTCCTACTGGAGGTGAACTAATTTCTAATGACTCAGAGCTAAATGATATATATGAGCATGGAACAGGGAATATAAAAATAAGAGCAACATATAGCGCAAAGGGAAAAGAAATCGTTATAAACTCTATACCTTATCAGGCTACTATTTCAAAGATTATCGAACAAATACAGGAACAAATATATACCAAAAAAACAAAATTCATCGATTCCATTGAAGATGAATCTGATCAAGAACATCCAGTTCGTCTTGTTTTAAGGACTAAGGGTAGATCATTCGCTAGCGAAGATGTTATGTCACATCTTTTTTATACAACAGATTTAGAAAAGAATTATAGAGTAAATATGAACATGATTGGCTTAAACGGAAAACCTCAAGTCAAAAATATCATAGAAATCATTTCTGAATGGATTAAATTTAGAAAAAACACTATTACTAGAAAACTAGAATGGGAATTAGATAAAGTAAAAAAAAGAATACATATACTCAAGGCGTACATTATTGTATACACAAATTTAAACGATATTATCAAAATTATAAGAAACAAAGATAATCCAAAAGTTATTTTGCAAAAGCGTTACAAATTTACTGATACTCAATACGATGCAATTATTGATATGAAAATAAGAAGTTTGGCGAAATTGCATGAGATAGAAATTAATAAGGAACTTGATATATTATCTACTCGTGAAAAAGATATATCTTCTATATTGTCATCTAAAGCAAAATTAACCAAACTGATAAAAGATAATTTAAAAAATATATCTCAAAAATATCACAGAGAAAGAGTTACCAACATTGTACAATCACAACCAGCTAAAGCTATTAAAATTTTACCGACTATATCAAAAGACCCAGTTAGTATAATTTTATCTAAAAATGGATGGGTTAAAGTTGTCAAAGGACATGATATTGATCTCAAACTTATTTCTTATAAAACTGGGGATAATTATTTATCACATATTACCAGTAACTTAAATGAACAAATTTCTTTCTTTGATCAAAGAGGTTCTGTTTATAGTGTTGAAATTTCCAATTTACCTTTAAGCAGAGGGCATGGAGAGCCACTGAGTAAATTTTTTGCTATTTCTGATGGAACATCATTTGTGGGGTTAACTAATATAGATAAAAATAAAGCTATCTTAAACGCTTCAAGTCAAGGCTATGGTTTTGTTTGTTTGTATGAAGATATAATTGCGCCTAGAAAAAAGGGAAAAGTTTTATTACGCACAAAAGATTCAAATGCTTTACACCCAGTAACATTAGATTTAGATGTTGATAACTATTATATTGTTATCACAAGTGAGAATTATATGTTAATAGGAGAACTCAAAGAATTACCAATTCTTAATAAAGGGAAAGGAGTTAAATTGATAAACTTATCTAACACGCAAAATGAGACCATAATTTTTTTAGGTATTTTAAGAAATGGGCAATCTTTGTCAATAATTAGTGAAACTAAAAGAACCAAAACTCTAGACTTTGAAATTCTCAAAAAATATATAATGAAACGCACTAGAAGGGGTAAAAAAATTGAACAAAAGTTTTTGCATCGAACCGGCAAATCAAATTATAATATAAATTAATATGAAGCGAATATTTTTTTTCATCATTGTCAATATAGCAATACTACTTGTATTAAGTATATTCCTGTATTTGATTGGATTTGAAGGAATTCTCCAGCAAAATGGAGTTGATCTGAACTATCATTCTCTTATGATTTTTTCACTGGTATTTGGAATGGGAGGGTCATTCATATCATTGTATATGTCTAAATGGATGGCTAAATCACTAGCTGGTGTTCAAATAATAAAATTACCAAGAAATGATTTTGAAAAATGGTATTTTGAAACAGTAAAAAAACAATCAAATATTTTAGATTTAAAAATGCCAGAAATAGGAATTTTTCAATCTGAAGCGCCAAATGCTTTTGCAACGGGTGCATCAAAGAATAGTTCTTTAATTGCTTTAAGTACAGGACTAATAAGTAAGATGAATAAATCTGAAGTTGAAGCTGTGATTGGCCATGAAATGAGTCATGTTGCGAATGGAGATATGGTGACACTTAGTCTTATACAAGGAGTTATTAATGCGTTTGTAATATTCTTTTCTAGAATTATTGGACATTTTGTAGATAGAGTAATTTTAAAAAATGATCGAGGTTATGGAATTGGTTATTTCTTTACCGTTATTTTTGCGCAAATAATTTTAGGTATATTAGCATCAACTATTGTTTGTTGGTATTCAAGAATGAGAGAATTTAGAGCTGATATAGGCGGAGCACAACTAAGTGGTAAGGAAAATATGATATCAGCATTAAAGGCACTAGAGAAATTCAGTGCAGCTAAATTGCCCGATCAAATGTTAGCATTTGGTATTTCAAATAAAGGTCAAACTTCTACATTTCAAAAATTATTCTCCACTCATCCTCCATTAAGAAAAAGAATACAAGCTCTAGAAAATAAAAACATTACAACAATAACCAATCAACACCCGGCTGCTTAATGGCTGAAAATACATCACCACTAAAAAATGGAAGTAAAGTTCTAATAGACAATCAACCTTATTTAATTTTAGAAACGGATTTTGTAAACCCAGGCAAAGGACAAGCATTTACACGTATCAAGATTCGTAATCTTTTGAATAATAAAGTACTTGAAAAGACCATAAAAATTGGAGAATCTCTGGCAGAAGCAGACATAACAAACAAGCCAATGCAATTTTTATACAAAGAGCAATCAAAACTAATATTTATGGATTTACAATCATATGAGCAAAATAGTGTTGATATTGATACTGTTTCAATTAATATTGCTTGGCTACAAGAAGGAGAAGAGCGTGATGTTGTTATATGGAATGGAAACATAATACAAATAGAATTACCAAAATATGTAAATCAAGTTGTAGTTTCGACTGAAGAAACAATTAAAGGAGATACGGTATCATCAACTTTAAAAGATGCAAAATTAGAAAATGGTATAGTATTAAAGGTTCCTATGTTTATCAAACAAGGTGAGTTGATAAGAGTTGATACACACACTTGTGAGTATTCATCAAGAGCAAAAGATTAGATGTCAAAGATCCAAGATAGAAAAAAACAAGCAATACAGCAAATTCAAGACGCAAAAGTAAAAACAAATAAATATATTGTAGCGGCAGTACTATGGTTTATTTCTAGTTTGTATATTTATTCTACAGACGTTGGCTTTTCTGATGTTTATTCTTGGAAACCTTTTGTGTTTTTTATAGTTGGCCCCATTTTTGCGGCTATGATTTTTGGTAATATTATGTTTTACCTTCAAAGAATAATTGAAAAAACTGTCATTTCTTGGTTTGCACAATCTAGACCAATTTTAATAACACCAACTATAGTTTTCTTTTTCTTTTGTTTTATGGTTGCAATATTCATTATAATATTTAAATTTGCAGAAGCACTTCAATTGTTACTTAGTTAGTAATTAGTGAATGTAAAGGGTAACTCTAACCATTATATATAAATATTTCATATTGTAATTATAACAGAGATAGGTATAAGTTAATTTATTCAGAAATCATATTTAACAATTTTAAATAGACATCTATATGGTTTCTACGGTTAAAAACACGCTTTACATGATCTTTGTGGTTTGAATTAGGGTTTAATTCTATACCCCATAATGCGTTTATATCATTAGGAAACATAGAATAGCGAACATCTATTATACGATTAGGAAATTTAGGAGATAAGGAAACATATCCATTTGAGAACCACCTAAAACGCTCAATATCTTTTGCTTGTTGCGAATTTTTATTTAACCATGGAAAGGATTTTTTTATATTTAATTTATTAACTTTAGTTCCTGGAATAATTTTTGTATTCAGTAATAACTTAACTGCATCAACATGATATTGTGAATCAGTAGTATAAATAGTTTTCCACAATATTATATTTCCGAAACTTGGTTTAGCTATAATCTCTGTTGGTAAATGACCTCTACTATGAGCTAAATCTAAAGCAATATTTTCTGCTCTATTTTTTTGGATATGCCCAAAAGAGTGATAAATTAAAATCCATATCAACGCATAATATGAATAAATTTTCTTTCTTTTAAACATAGCAAAAAAAATTAAAATAAATAAAGGTAAAGTAAAAATAGGATCAATTATAGAGATGGTATTCCAAGCTACACGATGATTGGATAATGGCCAAAACAGTTGTGTTCCGTATGAGGTACAAGAATCAAGAAATCCATGTGTAAGATATCCCAATGTGCAGTAAATATAGGTTTCTTTAAAAGAAATTTCTCTATTTCTCAGAAACAAATAATAAAAAAATGAAGCACATATAAATCCTCCGATAGGTATAAAAAATATTGAGTGAGTGAACTGACGATGAAACTCTAACGAAAATAATGGATCATGTTGTGACTTAATTAATATATCTAAATCAGGAGCCAGTCCTGAAAAGAATCCAAGTAATGTAGCTATTATATAATGTTTGCGTTTGGTTGGTTGCTGTGCTGCTACTGCTCCGACAACTCCTTGTGATAGAGGATCCATTTATTATTTTAGTTTCTCCTTTGTTTGTTAAGTATAAACCCATAAATTAATATGTTTAAGATTATTAGTGTCCCACCAAGGTATATTTGCAAATCTTTTGTTAAACCTATTGGATAGACAATGGGCATTATATAGTGTTGAATAAACCCTTCAGAATAAGTTGTTTGATTGGCTTTATATAAAAGCCAATTTTCAAGGTGTGTAAGAGGACATGAAGAATGACTAAACATGATATAAGAACCCCAAATTAAAGCAGGAAAATGTATAAAGACAACCTTTTTTGAAATAAAAAACAACAATCCACCGAATATAACAAAGATAATAAAAGCGAAATGAATAATTAGTATTAGATTTGCTGCTAGTTCATACATTATTCTATAAAATTGTATATAAAAATATCTTATTGTACTATGTCTATTTATGAATATATTATCAATTGATACATCTACAGACAAAGTTTCGGTCGCCCTAAAGATAAACAACAAGGTTGATGTGTTAGAAAACAATCAAAAAATTCGCGCAAGTCAAATTATACTATCAGTGATAGATGAGATATTGAAGAAAAATAAAATTAAGAGTGAAGACTTAAAAGCTATAACCTTCAACAAAGGACCTGCAAGTTTTACCGGTACTAGAATCGCAGCGTCAATAGCACAGGCCATTGGTTATTCAAATAATATCCCTGTTTTTGGAATTTCATCATTGAGTTTGATGGCGTATAGCACAAATGTAGAATATAAATGTAAAAAAATGCTTTGCGTAAAAAAAGCATTTGGTAATTTAGTTTATTGGGCAATTTTTGATATAGATAAATACAAATTTTCCCCTATATCAGGAAATCATTTAACTAATTTCAATGAAATACAAATTGATACAAAAGATAAATATTGTGTTGTGTCTGATTGCATGGATGAACTTTTTGAAAGTAAAAAACTAAACGATCCAAATATTATAAAAATAAATTATACCGAGCATGAACCAGCAAAGAAGCTTATTAATTATGTTGTACAAGAAGATGATTTAGAAAAATCATTTAATTATGAGGATACTCTTCCTGATTATGCCGGACATAGTATAAATGATTAATTTTTCGATTCTCCTATAATTTCACCAACTCTAATTGATTTGCCACGTTTTATATTTGATGAAAAAATAATGTTTTGATCAAATAATAAAATTACGCATGAACCTGTTTTGAACATGCCAACTTCATCGCCTTTTTTAAAAGATATAGATTTCCTTGAATAGTTAGTTACAATTGTTTTTTTTGGATAGGGAGGAGAGATTTCACCTTTCCAGACAACTTCTATAGACGAGACATTAATTGCTCCGACAAGAATTACAGAAAAATTTGTTAAATTATTTTTGAAGTTACATATTAATCTTTCGTTTATTGAATATAAATTTTTTATCACTTTGACTCCATGCGAGGCTACACTAAATAATCTACCAGGGATATGAATGGTTTTATACAAGTTGCCTTCATAAGGCATGTGGACACGATGATAATCCTTGGGTGAAAGATAAAAGGTTATATAACTTCCATCCTTATATGAAAATGATAATTCTTTGTCATAGTTTAATAAGCTTTCAATTGAAATATGTTTCCCTTTAACTTGTAAAATTAGATTATTTTTTATTCTTCCAAATTCTAGTATTTTTCCATCGCAGGAAGATGTTATACATTTTTTTCTAGTGTCAATTTTATGTATATTTTTTTTTAACTTTCTTGTAAAAAAATCACAAAAAGTTTCATAATCTTCAGCAGATGTAAATTCACATTCATTCATATTTACTTTAAACATCTTTATGTATATTTTTATCAAAACATTCTTCAGAGGGTGTTTTGTTCTTGTTAACACATAAGTACATCTTGAAACAAGATGATGAGGAAGGATATATAACCAATATGCTTTAATGAAGTCTTTTATGTTGCTTATCATAATTACTTTTATAATAATTTAATTATTAGTGTAAATATTATATAATGTTACAGCAAATATATGATATTTGTTAATTATTTAATCGTTCAATACTTCTTATTATTATGTCAGGCAATACATTTGGAAAAATATTTACATTAACAACATTCGGCGAAAGTCATGGCAAAGCGCTTGGCTGCATTGTTGATGGATGCCCTCCTAATATGAAATTAGATGAGTCTGACATTCAAATTGACCTCAACCGAAGAAAACCTGGTCAATCTAAATATACGACTCAAAGAAAAGAGAGTGATACTGTTGAAATTTTATCAGGTATTTTTGAAGGAAAAACAACCGGCACACCAATTGCTTTAATAATCTATAATGAAGATCATAAACCAAAAGATTATTCGGAAATTAAAGAAAAATTTAGACCTGGGCACGCTGATTATACCTATACCCAGAAATATGGTATACGAGATTATAGAGGGGCTGGACGTTCCTCAGCAAGGGAGACTGTCGCAAGAGTTGCTGGTGGTGCAATTGCAAAAAAATACTTACAAGAATCTATTGGTATAAAAATTTTAGGTTATGTTTCTCAAATAGGCATTCACAAGCCTAAAAAAATAGATATTCTATCTGCAAATAAAAATGATTTCTTTTTTCCAGATTCAGATATGATTCCAACTTTAGAGCAATATATTGACGAAATAAGAAAAGATGGTGACTCAATAGGGGCTGAAGTCACAATTGTTGTACAAAATATGAAACCTGGATTAGGAAACCCAGTTTTTGATAAATTAGATGCTTTGCTTGCATATGCAATGATGTCAATTAATGCAGTTAAAGGCGTTGAAATTGGTAGTGGTTTTGATGTTATAAAAATGAAAGGATCAGAATCTAGAGATGAAATTACTACTAAAGGTTTCCAGAGCAATAATGCAGGTGGAACTTTAGGTGGCATTTCAACTGGACAAGATTTAATAATTAAATTGGCTTTAAAACCAACATCAAGTATTTTAAAATCCGCTAAAACAATTAATCAGGATAATCAGGATACAACTATTTCGACTAAAGGTAGACATGATCCATGTGTAGGTATACGCGCTACTCCTATAGCAGAAGCAATGGCCGCACTAGTGCTTTGTGATTTATTTTTGCGACATCGAGCTCAAATCAAAGAATAATAAAATTTATGTTGGATTTAATATGAAACAAACTTTGTACGACAAAATTTGGGATGAACATCAAGTATTAGTGAATAATGACCAATCATCACTTTTATATATAGATAAACATCTAATACATGAAGTGACATCACCACAAGCTTTTGATGGATTATCTATGCAGAAAAGAGATGTTTGGAATACTGAAACAATAGTTGCGGTATCGGATCATAACGTCCCTACGACTAATAGAAATTTAGGAATTACGGATAAAATATCTAAATTACAAGTTGAGACATTAATTAATAATTGTAAAAAGCACAATATAAATTATTTTGACTTGAATGATATTAACCAAGGAATTGTTCATGTAATAGGTCCAGAGTTAGGAATTACACAGCCGGGTATGACTTTAGTTTGCGGAGATTCACATACATCAACTCATGGGGCAATAGCTGCACTTGCATTTGGTATTGGAACTAGTGACGTTGAACATGTTTTAGCTACACAATGTATAAATTTAAAAAAAGAAAAAAATTATAAAATATGTATTAATAATATTCTAAATGATCATGTAACTTCTAAAGATCTTATACTTTATATAATTAAAACCATAGGCACATCGGGTGGCACAGGTTATACATTTGAGTTTATGGGAGATTGTATTGATAATTTATCTATAGAAGCTCGAATGACTATTTGTAACATGAGCATAGAGGCTGGTGCTAAATCAGGTTTGATAGCATTTGATGACACTACTTTAAATTATTTATTAAAAAGAAAAAATTGTCCTTCAAAAATATATATTGATAATGCCATCAAGTATTGGGAAACCTTGCATAGTGATGAGGGAGCAGTTTTTGAAAATGAAATAGTTATAGATGCAGATAAAGTTACACCACAAGTAACATGGGGAACATCGCCTGAAATGGCATTATCTATTAATGAAAAGATCCCAAATCCTGAAAATTTTAAAACTATTGATAAACAACAATCATACCAAAGAGCTCTCGATTATATGGGCCTTCAGCCCAATCAAGACATAAAATCTATAATGTTAGATAAAATATTTATTGGATCTTGCACTAATTCTCGTATTGAAGATCTTCGGATGGCTGCCCAAATAGTTTCAGGTAAAGAAATTGCAAAAAATATAAAACAAGCCATAGTAGTTCCGGGATCAGGACATGTTAAAGCGCAAGCTGAATCCGAAGGAATTGATCAAATATTTATTCAATCTGGTTTTGAATGGCGCGATCCTGGATGTTCTATGTGTTTAGGAATGAATGAAGATCAATTAGAACCTTATGAAAGATGTGCATCAACTTCTAATAGAAATTTTGAGGGTAGACAGGGAGATAAAGGTAGAACGCATTTAGCAAGCCCTGCTATGGTTGCTTTAGCTGCAATCAAAGGACATTTTGATGATATTACCGAACATATGTAATGAAAAAAACAATTATTAAAGGTCAAGTCATCCCTATTAATGAATCTAATATTGATACAGATATAATAATTCCTAAACAATATTTGAAATCAATAAAGAAAACAGGATTTGGTCCTTATCTATTTGATTCATGGAGATATGAAGAGCCTGGAGAATTAGACTCTAAAGTTAGTAGAACTCCTAAATCAAAGTTTATATTGAATAAAAAACCATATTCCAATGGCAAAATATTATTAGTTGGAGATAATTTTGGTTGTGGATCATCAAGAGAACATGCAGTTTGGGCTATCAAAGATTATGGGATTGATGCTGTAATATCACCTTCATTTGCTGATATTTTTTTTAGAAATAGTATTAAGAATCAATTGTTGCCCATAAAACTCGAAAAACAAAATATTATTAATCTTTTTTCTGAGTGTTTGTCATCTAACCAATATGAATTGACAATTGATATTGAAAAACAGACAATTACATCTCCAAATAATGAAATAATAAAATTTGATATAGATGCAAATGATAAAGACAGAATAATGTTTGGATATGACGATATTGAACTTACATTGAAAAATAAAGATAAAATCCTATCTTACGAAAATAATATGAAAAAAAATAAACCGTGGTTATTTAAGAGAGATAATGAAAAATAATATATTGTTGTTACCAGGTGATGGTGTTGGCCCTGAAGTTATGTCTGAGGCAGTGAAATTAATTGATTGTTTCAATTCACATAAGTTGACTAATATAAATTATGAATATTCTGATATAGGAAGTATTGCTCTTGATAATTATAATGCTCCATTACCAGAAATTACACTTACAAAGGCATTAAAAGCTGATTGTGTTCTCTTAGGTGCTATTGGAACACCTAAACATGATAATAATCCGCGAGAATTAAAACCAGAATATGGACTCCTTTGTCTGAGAAAAGCGTTAAATTTATATGTAAACGTAAGACCTATTATGTCCTTTGAAGCTTTGTCTGATAGTTCAACATTGAAATCTGAAGTTATAAGTAATATGGATATTTTGATAATAAGAGAACTTATAGGCGACATATACTTTGGAGAACCACGTGGTTTTAATACTGATTCCGATGATGTGTATGCATATAACACAATGAAATATTCAAAAAACGAGATCACGAGAATTGCTAACTTTGCTTTTGATGCGGCAATGCATAGATCTAAGAAAGTTACATCTGTTGATAAGGCCAATGTCCTAGAAACATCCCAGTTATGGCGTGAAACAGTAACTGACATAGCTTCATCAAATTATAATAAAATTAATCTGAATCATATGTATATAGATAATGCGGCTATGCAATTAATAAAAAACCCGAAACAATTTGATGTGATTTTGACTAGTAATATGTTTGGAGATATATTGTCAGATGAAGCATCTATGCTTACTGGATCAATTGGCATGCTACCATCAGCTTCTCTATCAAATAAATATGCCTTATATGAACCTATACATGGATCAGCTCCTGATATTGCTAACAAAGGGACAGTAAATCCTCTTGCAATGATATTGTCATGTGCAATGATGTTTGAATTTACTTTTAATAATATAAAACTATCTAATCTGATTAAAAATGCAGTAAATGATGTTTTGAAAAATGGTATCATGACCCAAGATATATCAGCTTCTAATGATTATATATCTACAAGCGAGATGGGCGATAAAATTGTTGAATATGTAAGTAAAAGTGTTAAATAAGAAAAAAAAATATAATATAGCTGTTATTGGTGCAACAGGTCTTGTTGGAAATTCGTTATTAGAAATTTTATTTGCAAGAAAATTTCCTATTCATCAATTGCATGCTGTTGCTAGTAATAAATCTATAGGAACGAAGGTTAAATTTGGTGAGACTTTAGTAGAGACACAATCTATTGAATCATTTGACTTTAATAATATTGATATTGCGTTTTTTTCTGCAGGGAGTGATGTTTCGGATAAATATGTACCACTTGCCGCAAAGTCTAACTGTGTTGTTATTGATAATACATCTAGGTTTAGATATGAGGATAATATACCACTTATAATTCCGGAGGTTAATGCCCACGAAATAAAAAATTATAAAGACACTAACATTATTGCAAACCCAAATTGTTCAACTATACAAATGCTAGTTGCCCTCAAACCGATACATGACAGATATGAAATAAAAGATATTGTAGTCTCTACATATCAGGCTGTTTCTGGTTCTGGAAGAAAAGGCATGATGGAATTATCCAATCAAATAGATTCGTTTGTTAATGGAAAAGAAATAAATAATAATGTTTACCCAACGCAGATTGCATTCAATGTTATTCCGTTTGTTGATAGTTATCATGATAATAATTACACAAAAGAGGAAATGAAAATGATATGGGAAACAAAAAAGATTTTAAGTAAAAAAATCAATGTAAATCCGACAGCAGTCAGAGTACCGGTCATGATTGGTCACTCTGAATCAATTACAATTGAAACTAAAAAAGAAATAAATATCGAAGATGTGATTCAGGATTATATTAATTGCGAAGGTTTGACTTTAATGGATGATGTGGATAATATTGTTTTTCCAACTGCAAGATCTGAAGGTAGCGGAACTGATAATGTTTATGTTGGAAGGATTAGAAAAAGCTTGAGCAATAATAATGTTTTGAATATTTGGGTGGTTGCTGATAATGTTAGAAAGGGAGCTGCGCTAAATAGTATTCAGATTGCTGAAAAACTTATAGAGGAAATATAATGTCAAGAATATTTAAATTAATAATATTCGTTATTATAGTAGTTGTAATACTGGAGTATTTTAAATTTATAGCGCCTGTCACACCACTTGCACTTTCTATGGCTAAACATATTATGGTGTCATTGATTGCCCAAATACCCAATATTCCTCCAATTAGAATACCTACAGTTGAATTTACAACTCAAAATATATTACTTTTATTGCTCTTATTATTTTTAATATCATACTTCAGTGAAAAATTTAGATATTTTACTAATTCTATAGCTCAACTTACTAGAAAGTTAAAACATCTAAAGGCAGAACTTGATTTCATAAAGAACTCCGGAGACGATAATACAAATACATCTGAATTAGTCCAACAAGCGACATTAATTAGAGAATTGTTAGAAAAGTTATCTAAAAATACTAATTTAGAAAATCAATCTGTACCAATCAGAGCAAAAAAAGTTAGAAGAGTAGATTCTGACACTCAAAATGAAACGGAACCCATTAAAAAACCTGTCAGAAAGAAAAAAGCCTCCAAGAAAAAGGTTCTTAGAAAAAAAACATCAAAACTTAATTTGGTTGAAAAAGACGAACCAAGTACAGATGAGATAATGTCTGACGAGAATATCTCTCAAGTCGATCTTGCTAGAGCATTAATTGAAAGCAAAGATGTTAGTAAAGCAAAGGAACTTTTAGTTAAGATTGTTGACTCTGGAACTGAACAAGAAAAACATGAAGCAAGATTACTTTATTTAAACCTTGATGACAGGTAAAGTAATTCTCTATATAGTTTGTGGAAAATGAAAATTGCTCTTTGTATTGAATACAATGGTTCAAATTATTTTGGTTGGCAAGCACAAACAAAAAAATCAAAAAAAACAATTCAATATTATGTCGATTTAGCTATATCTAAAATTTCCAATGAAAAAATTAGTACAGTATGTGCAGGTCGAACCGACACAGGAGTACATGCAATTAATCAAATAATACATTTCAATACATTAAGTAAACGAAAAGATGAAAGTTGGATTAATGGAATTAACTCATTACTACCAAATGATATAAGAGTAAAAAAGATTTTTCATGTTGATGAATCATTTCATGCAAGGTACAGTGCGACTTCTAGGAAGTATAGATATGTTATTTATAATGATTTCTTATTACCACCATTTATTAATGACTTAGTTTTGCATTATAAAAAAAAGCTAGATATTGTTAATATAAAAAGATCAATAAAATTCCTTTTAGGAAAACAAGATTTTAGTTCATTTAGATCATCACGTTGTCAATCTAGCTCTCCAATAAAAACAATTAAAGAAGTGAAAATAGAAGTAATAAAAAAATTTATAATTATTGATATTATGGCAGATAGTTTTCTGTATCATATGGTAAGAAATATAGTTGGGACCTTATTGGATATTGGTATTCATAAATTTAAACCAATTCATATCAAGCATTTGATCTCAATTAAAGACAGATCAAAAGCAAGTAAAATGATTTCATCATCTGGACTATATTTATTTAATGTCAATTATTCCAAAAAATATAAAATCAACACAAATAACAAAGATTTTTATCTATGTTAATATATGTATATGAATTCAGTAAAAATTAAATTATGTGGCATAACAAACACAGAAGACGCCAAATTGATTGTGGATTTAGACTTTGACTTTATTGGATTAATCTTTGTTGAATCTAGTCCAAGATATGTTTCATTATCTGTAGCTAAAGAAATATATAGCATCTGCAAAGGTAGAAAAAAAATTGTTGGTATATTCCAGAATCAAAATATTGATTTTATAAATAATATTGTAAAAAGTATTAAATTAGATTTTTTACAATTTCATGGAAATGAAGATATTTCTATTTGTGAAAATTTTTCCCTACCTTATATCAAGACAATATCAGTCAATCAGAATGGATCTTTATCTCATAATATTCATGATTATAATTCATCAAATGCATTATTATTTGACACAAAAATTGATAATCAATCGGGTGGAACAGGAAAAACTTTTGATTGGGAATTACTTCATAAGAATGAAGGTTTTCACCTTTTTGCTAAAACAAACCCCTTTTTTATTAGCGGAGGATTGAACCCTGATAATGTTTCTAAACTTATATTGAACTATAAACCATGGGGAATAGATGTTAGTAGTGGATTAGAATATAATGCTGGCAAAAAGGACATCACTTTAGTGAAAAAATTTTTAGAAAATGTAAGAATAGCAGAAAATTCTTGTGAAAAAGATTAATTATAATAAATTTCCAGATAAACAGGGTCGTTTCGATAAGTACGGAGGGATGTATGTATCTGAAACATTGATACATCCATTAAAAGAATTAGAGCAAGCTTACTTTAAAACTGCTAAATCATCAAATTTTAAAAAATTATATAATAAAGAGTTACTTCATTATGTAGGTAGACCTACTCCTATTTATTATGCATCATCAATTAGTAAGTTATTGGGCTCATGCAAAATATATCTAAAAAGAGAAGATTTAAATCATACCGGTGCACATAAAATTAATAATGCTTTAGGACAAGCTTTATTAGCTAAAAAGATGGGTAAAACTAGAATTATCGCGGAAACAGGCGCGGGTCAACATGGTGTAGCTGCTGCCACTGCATGTGCTAGATTTAATTTGAAATGTGTTGTTTACATGGGCGCTGAAGACATTAAGAGGCAAAGTGTAAATGTTTATAGAATGAAACTTTTAGGAGCTAATGTTATACCGGTTAATTCTGGATCAAAAACTTTAAAAGATGCATTAAATGAAGCTCTTCGTGATTGGGTTACAAATGTAGATAATACTCATTATATTATTGGTTCAGTTGCCGGCCCCCATCCTTATCCAATGATAGTGAGAGATTTTCAATCAGTTATTGGTATTGAATCAAAAAAACAAATGAAAGCGACTTATAAAAAACTTCCAGATATATTAATTGCATGTGTTGGAGGCGGTTCTAATGCAATTGGATTATTTTATCCGTTTCTACACGATAAGGTAGAAATTATTGGTGTAGAAGCAGGAGGTTTTGGAATTTCAACCGGTAAACATGCAGCGCCGCTAAATGATGGTAAACCTGGTGTCTTACATGGTAACAGAACATATATTATGGAAAATACTGATGGACAAATATCTGAAACCCATTCAATTTCTGCTGGATTAGATTATCCAGGTGTAGGCCCTGAGCATTCATGGTTAAAAGATTCCAAAAGAGTAAAGTACGTTAGTGTGACAGATAAAGAAGCTGTGGATGCTTTTCAAATTCTAACAGAAAGAGAAGGCATTATACCAGCATTAGAATCGGCGCATGCTTTAGCTTATGCCTTTAAATTAGCTAAGAAAAGAAAAAATAAAAGCATCCTTGTTAACTTATCTGGAAGAGGTGATAAAGATATAGATACAATTTCTTCATTAAAGCAAATAAAAATATGACTAGAATTACAGACACTTTTCTTGCAAATAAGAAAATGGGAACTACAACATTCATAACGTATACTGTTTGTGGAGATCCAAATATGAAATCCTCACTTAATATTCTTGATGCTTTAGTAGAGTCAGGGGTAGATATTATAGAATTAGGGGTTCCATTTAGTGATCCTATTGCCGATGGACCTGTTATTCAAAGAGCAGTTGAAAGAACTCTAAAAAATAAAGTTTCTCTATATAAAACTCTAAACCTTGTTCGCTTATTTAGAAAAAAAAATAAAGATACACCAATTGTTTTAATGGGTTATATGAATCCCATTGAAAAAATGGGTTATAGACGATTTTCTACAATGGCTAATCAAGCCGGAATAGATGGTGTATTAGTTGTTGACTTACCACCAGAAGAATCAGAAAAATTAACTAATAGTTTAAAAAAGAATAATATAGATCAAATTTTTTTAGCTTCACCAACAACTGATGATTTGAGATTGAAGAAAATTGTACGACAATCGAGCGGCTATGTTTATTATGTTTCTCTAAAAGGTATTACTGGATCCAAAATCAGTAATATTAAAATGGTAAAAAACATGGTTGGCAAAATTAAAAAATTTTCCAATTTGGATATACCTGTGGCAGTTGGTTTTGGTATAAAAAATGCAGAATCAGCCAAGAGAATTAGTACTTTTTCAGATGGTATAATTATAGGAAGTTCTATAGTAGAATTAATAGAAAAACACCATAATACGAGTACTATTATGATAAAAAAAATAAAATCTTTTACTAATCGGATTAGAAGAGTATTAAATAAAAAATGAGTTGGCTTGATAAAATATTACCATCTAGAATAAGAGCATCAAAAAAGAAACAATCCTCCGTTCCTGAAGGACTTTGGCATAAATGTTCTAATTGTGAAGCTGTAATATATAGAGCTGAATATGAAAAAAATTTCAACATATGCCCTAAATGCAATCATCATGGAAGAATATCTGCTAGAAAAAGAATTGATATTTTTTTGGATAAAAATAATAGAGAAGAGTTATTTGTTAATATTTTACCCAAAGATGTTTTAAATTTTAAAGATAAAGAAAAATATAAAGATAAACTTTCTACCACTCAAGAAAAAACAGGAGAAAAAGATGCGTTAGTAGCATTCAAAGGAAACCTAAAAAATATGCCTGTTATAGTTTGTTGCTTTGAATATTCTTTTTTTGGAGGTTCAATGGGTTCAGTTGTTGGTGAAAAATTTAGTCGATCAGCTAAATTATGTGTAGAAACAAAATCACCTTTAATATGTTTTTCAGCAAGCGGTGGAGCTAGAATGCAAGAATCTCTTTTTTCATTATTTCAAATGGCAAAAACAAGTTCTGCTCTCAATGAACTAGCATCTAAACAGTTACCATTTATTTCTGTGTTAACTGATCCTACAATGGGGGGAGTTTCTGCAAGCTTAGCTATGCTAGGTGATATTAATATAGCAGAACCTAATGCTTTAATTGGTTTTGCAGGTCCTAGAGTAATCGAACAAACAGTTGGCGAAAAACTACCTGAAGGATTTCAAAAAAGTGAATTTTTAAAAAAGCATGGCTCTATCGATATTATTGCTAATAGAATGGAACATCGATCAATTATTTCTAATATTTTGAATACTTTTACGCAAAATTAATATGTATGAATAAGAATTTTAAATCTCTTGATGATTGGTTGGAGTGGCAACAAACTCTACATCCGAAAAATATAGATTTTAAACTAGAAAGAATAAAAGCGGTATACAAAAAACTTCAACTTAAAAAAATTGCTCAAAAAATTATCATAATTGCTGGAACTAATGGAAAAGGCTCTACTGCATCGATGCTTGAAAGTATCTTACATGAGAATCAATTAAAAGTTGGCGTTTTCACTTCTCCACATATACTTAGTTATAACGAAAGAATTAAAATTAATAAACAACATGTACACGATGATGAAATTATAGAGGCATTTAACCAAATTAATGAAAAAAGAGGAAATATTACACTTACATATTTTGAATTTGCTACATTAACAGCCTTTTATTTATTTAATAAATCCAATTTAGATTATGCTGTATTAGAAGTTGGTTTAGGAGGTAGATTAGACGCTACAAATATTATTGATTCTGATATATCTATTATAACTTCTATCAGTATAGATCATACTGAGTATCTGGGTTCAACAATAGATAGTATTGCATTAGAAAAAGCTGGAGTAATGAGACCTTTTTCTTTTAGTATTTATGCGCAAAAAAAACCACCAAAAGTTTTATTTAAATATGCGCAGAATAATAAAACTTACTTTAAATACAATGACAAAGATTTTAACATTAAAATCTATGATGATTTTTGGACATGGAGAAATGATAAATTTAAAATATCTCGTTTACCTATGCTGCCACTAATTGGAAGCTTTCAATATGATCATGCAGGTGCTGTTTTATCATGTTTATCATATATAGAATCAAATTTATTGGAAAACAAACAAAATCTAGTAAATGGCTTTAAGAACTTAGATTTACTTGGTCGGTATCAAATAATTCAAAGCAATCCGGAAATCATTCTTGATGTTGCTCATAATGCTGATGCTGCAAAGAAATTGAATGATAATCTTTCTAATGAAATATCAGGGAAAACACTTGCAGTTTTAGGTGTCCTAAATGATAAAGATGTTTATGAATTAGTTAAACCACTTAAAAAAACTGTAGATCAATGGTTTTGTGGAACTATCAATAGCCACAGAGGTATGAACGCAGATGAAATAAAACATAGATTGTCTACCTTAATAAGTGGTGAATCAATCAATTCATTCACAACTATTTCTAACGCCTATGAGAACGCGATCAAAACCTTAAATCACAATGACAGATTAATTATATATGGTTCTTTTTATACAGTATCTGAAGTTTTAAATCATATAAAATCTAGCACAAATAAGGTAATAAATTTATAATGACTAAGAATTTTTTACTCAAATTAGTGTTATTTTTTTTAATTCCATTGTATTTGTTTGGCAAACCAATCCTTGAATATATTAATCAGTCTGGTCAAATTATATATTCATTAACAATTCCTGAGCCACCTTCTGAGGCTAAAGATAAAGATAATTTTGAGGAGGTGGGTAAAATTGATATTTTAAAAATTCCTAAACCTGAAAGATTAATTTCTCAATCATGGATTATTGTTTTTTCATATAATCAAAATAACGAAGATGATAGAATGATGGAGAGAAAATTGAAAAATTTAGGCTTTGAAATATCTATTCGCCACGATAAAAAGAAGGAAAAGTTTATAACAATTGGCCCTTATGTGGATAAATTAATGGCGATGCAAATTAAAGCCAAAATCAAAAGAACCTTAAAAATACAAGGAAGACTTTTGGAAATAAAAAAATAAATGCCACTATTAGATTTATCCATAATATTTTTTATAATTTTTTGGTCAATATTAGGCTTATTAAGAGGCTTTGCATCCGAATTTATTTCATTTACATGCTGGGCGTTAGCTATATATTTTTCTATTCATTATCATCATATACCTGCTGAATTCATTAATAATTATATTAATGCTTATGGAATTGCAAAAATTTTATCTTTTATCTTTATTTTTGTTGTAACTTTTTTTCTGTCCATGTCATTGAGCTTTATTATTACGCAAATTATAAATGTCTTTGGGATGTCATCTACAAACAAAGTATTTGGTATGTTTTTTGGTTTGCTCAAAGGTAATTTATTTACAATACTAATTATTTATGTAATTGGATATACAGAATTTATATCAACTTTATACTGGGAACAGTCACAGTTCATACCATATTTTGAAGAATTTACAGAAAAATTTCTCAAATCTCATAATTCATTCTTTGATACTTTGCAAATATGACTATAATATAGGCTTATGTGTGGGATTGTTGCGCTTTATGGTATTAACCATGTGGTTCATGATGTATATGAATCACTTACGGTACTGCAACATCGTGGTCAAGATGCATCTGGTATTTTAACAAATCATGGTGGCAAAATAACTCTGCGTAAATCACTTGGATTAGTAAGAGACGGCTTTGAATACAAACACATTGATAGACTTAAAGGACATTTAGGTATTGGACATGTACGTTATCCAACAGCAGGTCACGCTGAAAGTCCATCTGAAGCTCAGCCTTTTTATGTAAATTCTCCATATGGCATCGGATTAGCTCATAATGGTAATCTTATAAACTCTTCAGAACTAAAGGATAATTTATTTTCTGAGGATTTAAGACATATCAATACAAAATCTGATTCTGAAATATTGTTAAATATCCTAGCGCATGAGTTACATCTTCATCGTAAAGAAAAATTTACTCCTGATGATTTATTTTATGCAATTGCAGGCGTCCATAGAAGAGTTAAAGGTGCTTATGCTGTTGTTTGTTTGATAGCTGATCGAGGTATTGCTGCATTTCGTGATCCAAGAGGAATAAGACCATTATGTTTTGGTACGAGAGAAATTGATGGCAAACAAGAAACTATGGTTGCCTCAGAGTCTGTAGCTTTGAATTCAGCTGGATTCACTTTGGTAAGAGATATAAGACCAGGTGAAGCAATTTTTATTGATATCGATGGCAATGTTCACACCAGGCAATGTTGTGAACCACAAGGATACACACCATGTATTTTTGAGTATGTTTATTTTGCTAGACCAGACACAATTTTAGATGGAATATCTGTTTATAGAGCTAGAATGAATATGGGTAAAAATTTAGCAAAGAAAATAACATCATCTTGGCCTCAAAACGATATTGATGTTGTAGTTCCAATACCTGATACAAGTAGAATTTCTGCTTTAGAATTATCTACTTCACTAAATAAACCTTTTAGAGAAGGGTTCATTAAAAATAGATATATTGGAAGAACATTTATCATGCCTGAACAAAATCAGAGAATCAAATCTGTAAAAAGAAAACTTAATGCCATCGCATCAGAGTTTAAAGATAAGAATGTATTATTGGTTGACGATTCAATTGTTAGAGGGACTACATCAAAACAAATTATAGAAATGGCAAGAGATGCAGGTGCAAAAAAAGTATATATGGCGTCTGCAGCACCTCCAGTAAAATTCCCTAATGTATATGGAATAGATATGCCAGCTAGCAATGAATTTGTAGCTGATAAGAGAAATGAAGATGAAATAACAAAATTTATTGGAGCAGATAAATTATTCTATCAAAATTTGGATGATTTGGTCAGCTCTGTCATTGACTCTTCATCACCAATAAAAGACTTTGATGCATCTTGTTTTGATGGTAATTATGTAACTGGTGATGTAACAAAAGAATATCTAAAGCAATTGGATAACTTGAGAAACGATGTATCTAAAAAATTACATAAATTAGAGATGAGTGATGATGTAATAGTATATTAACATGAATTATGACAGCATTATAAAAAACTCTAAATCACATTTACAATCATTCCTTAATGACGAACTAAATAAATTTGTTGTTGTGTTAATTGAAAATCAGAAATTAATACTTGTAAATAATAATTCAATTATATTTAAGGCTGATATTTCGACATCAAAATTTGGTATAGGTAATAAAGAGAATTCATTGATGACGCCTCTTGGAGCTCATGTGATTTGTGATATGATTGGCGACGGAGAATCTATTGGCACAGTATTCAAAGGAAGAAAATTAACCGGTGAAAATATGAATGACTTAGTTATTTCAGATAGCGATCTCGTTACAACTAGAATAATCAGACTAGATGGTTTGGAAGCAAACGTCAATAAAGGTGGCGATGTTGATACATTTTCTAGATATATATATATTCACGGAACTCCCCACGAAGACAAAATAGGGAGGCCAGCTTCTCATGGATGTGTCAGGATGAAAAATATTGAGATAACAGATTTATTTAAATTATTAGATATAGGTACACCGGTACTAATTACTCGTTCTTAGATACCTTGTCAATTAAATCTATTGGTTTATGAATAATATAATCAGCACCCCATTGATTAATATTTATATTTTTGTTAATAAAACCAAAGTTAGCAACAACAGACTTCATGCCTGCTTTTTTAGCTGCAATAATATCTCTTTCATCATCACCAATATATAATGCTTGAGATGGATTTATATTTAACTTAATACAAGCTAATAGGAGTGAATCTGGCTCAGGTTTAGAATTTTCAACCATATCCCCTGTGATTAAGCATTGTACCTTTGTATCCATACGCAATCCTTCTAAAATTTGTTTCACATATTTACTATGTTTATTAGTAACTATTCCCCATTTAATTTGCTTATTCTCAATGTTGATAATTAGATCGTTCATGCCATCTATCAGTTTTGTATTAACAAAACAATTCTCTGAATACTGTTGTAAAAACTCTGCTCTTATTAATGATGAATCTATCGATCTTTGATTAATTGCAGCAGCATATTGAATTATTCCAATAGCACCTTTTGATATATGATATTTTAAGTCCTGACAATCTACTGGATTAAACTTATGATCTAATAAAATTCTATTCAATGCATTACACATATCTACAGAGGTATCAGCAAAAGTACCATCTAAATCAATAAGAATAGCATGTATATTTTTAAACATTTTTTTTTGCATAAATGAAATAATTAATTTTAGTGAATGAAGAAATTCTAAAATCTGAAAGAAATGGATCAAAAATCATTCCATTAATTTCTTTAATTTCACAATTATTTTTTTCAAAAATACGACATAATTCTGATGGTTTGATAAATTTTTTATACTGATGAGTGCCCTTCGGAATTATATTGAAAATATATTCTGCTAAAATTTTAGCAAAAACAAAAGATTGAATATTTCTATTAATAGTAGAAATAAAAATATTAGTATTTTCTTTTGATAATGAACTAATCTTTTTTATTAATTGATTAGGGCTTGAAACATGTTCAACTAATTCAAAACATATAATACAATCAAATTTATATTTATCTTCTAAATCATCAATACTTCCACATTGGTAATCTATTTTTAAATTATTTTCTTTAGCGTGTTTTTTTGCTATATCTATAGTTTTTTTTGATGCATCAATTGCTGTTACGATAGCACCTTCTTTCGCTAATTCTTCTGCAAGTAAGCCACCACCACAACCAATATCCAAAATCTTTTTACCTTTAATATCATATCGTTCCATAATATATTTTAATCTTAATGGATTTAATTTATGTAGAACTCTATATGCTCCCTTTTTGTTCCACCACTCGAATGCATTCTTATCAAAATTTTCTATTTCTTTTTCATCAATATTCATAAGGCATTAGATTCCTCAGATTGTCTACCATAACATAATATCAATTAACTTTTATTATGAAAATTTTTCTGTTTATATACATAGAATTTTTAGAATTTCTTCTGAAATTGCTTACATGCCTTTTTTTGGATAGATATAATTTATATCGTATAAAGTACGGGTTTATGCTAAAATACTCATTTATCAATACTTTTGGAACTTTAAACTGGTATGCCAGAAAATCAAGATATTCGTCTAAAAACTGAAATGGAGCAATCATATCTAGATTACGCTATGAGTGTGATCGTAGGGAGAGCTTTGCCGGATGTCCGTGATGGATTAAAACCAGTTCATAGAAGAGTTTTATATTCTATGCATGAGCTTAATAATGGTTGGAATAAATCTTATAAAAAATCTGCGAGAATAGTAGGCGATGTAATTGGTAAATATCACCCACATGGGGATACAGCTGTTTATGATACTATAGTTCGCTTAGCTCAGTCATTTTCAATGAGACATCCTTTGATAGATGGGCAGGGTAATTTTGGTTCAGTGGATGGAGATTCTCCAGCTGCTATGAGATACACAGAAGTCAGAATGGCGAAATTATCTCATGAACTTCTCCAAGACATAGAAAAAAACACAGTTGAATTTAATCCAAATTATGATGGTTCTGAAAACGAACCAACAGTTTTACCAACTAGAGTTCCTAATCTTTTAGTGAATGGGTCGGCTGGGATTGCTGTGGGTTATGCGACAAATATTCCTCCTCATAATTTAATAGAGGTAGTTGATTGTGCCATAGCAATTATTGATAATCCAGAACTTGCAAGTCCAGATAAACTTTCTGAACTTAAAGAGAAATGTGGTCTTCAAGGTCCAGATTTTCCAACTGGTGGTGAGATTAAAGATGATGGGGGGATTGATAATGCACTTAAAACAGGCAGGGGTTCTTTTAAAATAAGGGCTAAATATAATATAGAAAATAAAAATGATAAGACATCCATCATTGTAACTGAATTACCATATCAAGTGAATAAAGCTAAACTCATAGAAAACATTGCACAACTTGTTAAAGATAAAAAAATTAATCAAATTAGTCAGTTAAGAGATGAATCAGATAAAGATGGAATGAGACTTGTAATAGAACTAAAACGTGGCGAACAGCACGATGTTTTATTAAGCACATTATATAAACATACCAATATGCAAACATCATATTCCGCCAACATGGTTTGTTTAGTCGATGGTGAACCACTAACACTTGGGTTTGGATCTATATTATCAGAGTTTGTTAAACATAGAAGAGCAGTAGTAACCAAAAGAACACTGTTTGATTTAAATAAAACAAAAAATAAAGCACATTTATTAGAAGGTCTTGGAATTGCTCTTGTTAATGTAGATGAGGTTATAGCTCTAATCAAAAAAGCTAAAAGTATACAAGATGCCAAAGAAAAATTAATGAAAAAAAATTGGGTTCCTGGTCAATTGATAAAATTTTTAGGTATCGCAGATAAACAAACAGAAAATTTTATAAAAACTGATACCAATTATGGATTGGCAAAAGATCATTATAAGTTATCGCCAATGCAGGCACAGGCAATATTAGATTTAAGATTACAAAAACTTACTAATTTAGAACAAGAGAAAATTTTCAATGACTATGAAAATTCAATTTCAGACATTAAGAAATTCATTAAAATTCTTTCTAGCTCAACTGAACTAGATAATGAAATAAAAAATGAATTAAAACATATAAAAGATGAGTATGGAGAACCACGTAGATCTGTAGTATCTACAGATGAAGGTGAATTAAAAAAAGAAGATCTTATAAAAAAGGAAGAAGTAATTGTAGTACTTACAAAAGCTGATTATGTGAAAAGACTTCCTGTTGTTGGTTTTAAAAGTCAGAGAAGAGGTGGGAGAGGAATTAATGCCACTAAATTTAAAGATGGTGACGAAACAAAGTTAATTTGCCAGGCTCACACTCATGACGTGTTACTTTGTTTTTCAACTATCGGTAAAGTTTATGCTATTAGAGTTTTTGATTTACCAGATCCCAGTAGACAAGCCAGAGGAAGACCGATTAACAATGTTTTACCGTTGGCAAACAATGAATATATAAGTACATTTGTGGTGATAAAATCATTTAATGAATCAGGATACCTATTTTTATCAACAAAAAGTGGGATGGTTAATAAAATATCACTAGATTTATTTAAAAAGATTAGAAATAGTGGATTGAAAGCTATTTTACTGAAAAGTGGAGACGAACTTTTGGGTGCAACTCATACAACTGGAGAATCAGAAATAATGTTAGTTGGTGATAGCGGAAAAGTTATAAAATTTTCTGAAAAAGATATAAGGGTGAGATTTAGAGGTACACAAGGCGTCAAGGGTATAAATCTAACTAAGAAATCAAGATTAGTCTCATTATTAAAACCAAAATCAGGACAGATTGTTACAGTTACTGAAAATGGTTATGGAAATAGAGTAGACGCATCAAATTATAATTTACAAAAAAGAGGCGGGCAGGGTGTAATAGGTATAAAGACATCCAAAAGAAATGGAAAGGTAATTGGAGCTGTACATGTTGATAAAAAAGATAATATTATTTTAATAACAAACAAAGGCAAAACTATTAAAATTTGCGTCGATGATTTATCTATTATTGGCAGAAATACTCAAGGTGTAAGATTACAAGTTCTACAAGATGATGAAAAATTAGTTGCTTTATCAAAAGAGAACATAAACGAAGATATATTATGAAAAATAAATTAAAGCAACTCAGAGAGAAAATAGACTTAATTGATAAGAAAATATTATCAAATCTAAACAAAAGAGCTAATTTAGCTAAAGAAATAGCCAAAGTTAAATTATCATCTGATGAGAATCTATTTAGACCAGAAAGAGAAACGCAGATATTAAATAATTTAATAAAATCAAATCAAGGTCCAATGGGAAAGGAGCATCTAATATCGATTTATAAAGAAATTATTTCATCATGTTTGTCTTTAGAAACAAGAATAAAAGTATCTTGTTTGGGTCCTAAAGGTTCATTTAGCAACGCTGCCACAACAAGGTTTTTTGGCACTAATATACAGACAACATATGTATCCTCAATTGATGAAATTTTTGATAATGTTTTACTAAATATGTCTGATTATGGGGTAATACCTGTTGAAAATTCCAATCAAGGTACTATCAATCAAAATTTAGATTTATTAATAGCTAAGCCTATAACTATATGCGGAGAGATCAATATTGCCATTAATCATTGTTTGTTATCAAAATCTTCTAATATTGATTCAATTAAAACTATATATGCGCATGAACAATCATTTATGCAATGTAGAAATTGGTTGAAAAAAAATTTATCTACTTGTGAAATAATCAATGTTGCAAGTAATTCTGAAGCTGCAAAAAAAGCAACTAGAAGTATAAAATCTGCCGCTATAGCTAGTAAGGTCTGTGCATCAGAATATCAATTACATGTCCTGAGAAAAAATATACATGACAATCCTAATAACATTACAAGATTTATAATCATAGGAAATAAACCTGTAGCAATGTCTGGTATAGACAAAACATCAATAATTGTCTCAGCAAGTAATACAGCTGGATCTTTACATTCTTTACTTGATCCGTTAACAAAAAATAAAATTAGTATGACCAAAATAGAGTCTATACCAACTAAAGTTAATAATTGGGAATATATGTTTTTTATAGATATTGAAGGACATATTTCGCAACCAAAAGTAAAAAAGGCTCTGGAAGCTATTAAAAGAAAATCTTCTTTTTATAAACATTTAGGTTCTTACCCAAAAAGTATTTGAGATACATATGTCAAATAGAACATCAATATTTAGCTATAAACCTGGGCAAAGCATAGAATATGTAAAGTCTAAGTATAAAATTAAAAATGTTATTAAATTAGCATCGAATGAAAATCCATATGGTTCAAGTAAACAAGTTATCTTAAATGTAAAAAAAGTTATTAAAGACATTTATAGATACCCAGATAGTCATTCGAAAATATTAAAAAATTCTTTAGTTAATATATTGTCTCATAATAGTATAAATGAGAATAATCTATTAATAGGTAATGGTTCTAATGAAATATTAGAGTTTATCGCACGAGCTTTTTTGAATAATCAATCTGAGGTGATTTTTTCTAAACATTCATTTTTGGTATATAAAATTATTTCAACTTTATCTAATGCTAAGATAATAGAAACAAAACCCAGACAAAATAAATACGATCAATATTTAGGTACTGATTTAGAAAGCATTATGGAAAAAATTAGCAGTAAAACCAAAGTCATATTCATTGCCAATCCAAATAACCCTACTGGAACAATCATTGATATTACTGACATTAGAAACTTTTTAAAAAATATTCCAAAACATATTATTGTTGTGATTGATGAAGCATATTACGAATATTCATCATATCTTAATAAAACAAGTGCAGTAAATCTTATACGGAAATTTCCAAATGTTATTGTAACACGAACATTTTCAAAAATTTATGGACTTGCTGGTCTACGTATTGGCTATGGGATTTCATCACAAAAAAATATACGAACATTAACTTCGCACAGACAACCATTCAACATTAATATTGCTGCGCAATATTTAGCTAATGTTGCATTGGATGATCAAGATCATGTTAAATATTGTCTTAAGAAAAATTTAGATGGTATGAATTATATAATCTCAACTTTTGAGAAGTTAGGAATAGATTATTTAAGTCCATATGGAAACTTTATAACCTTAAATTTAGGAAAAAAAACTAAATCACTTTATAATAAATTAATCTCAAAAGGTATCATTTTACGACCTCTAGAAAATTATAATTTGAGTAATTACTTAAGAATGACCATAGGTACAAGTTCTGAGAATGATAGATTTGTTGATGTATTTTCCAAATTACTTAATAAAAAATAATGTTTAAAAATATTTATATATATGGACTTGGTATGATGGGTGGTTCTATAGCATCATCTATAAAAAATAATAATGTTACAGATAATATTATTGGATATGATATTAATCCAAATACATTACGATATTCGATGAAAAATAAATTCATTGACGAAGTTGATGACAATAATTTTTTAAAACTTAAGAAATCTGATTTTATAATTATATGTACACCATTGAGTGCATACAATGATATTTTTAAAATTATTAAGAAATATTCTCCGCTAAAGTGTTTAATAACTGATATTGGTAGTACTAAAGTTGAAGTTACTGATACTGCAAAAAAAATATTTAAGAATACCGATAGAATATTTATTGGCTCACATCCACTTGCTGGAAAAGAAAAAAGTGGCATAAAATATGCTAATAAAGATTTATTTACGGGAGCCAGAGTTATTGTAACTTTTGAAAATAATAATAAATCTAAAATAGTCAAAAACTTTTGGAGTAATCTAGGAGCTAAAATTTCAATAATGAGTCCAAAGACTCATGATTTGATAGTTTCCAAAACTAGTCATGTTCCACATTTACTATCTTACGCCTTAGTTAATACAATATTAAAAGAAAAAAATATTAAAAACTTAAATGATTTTACTGGAGGAGGTTTTAAAGATTTTGCTAGAATAGCATTAAGCGATCCATTAATGTGGAAAGATATATCCTCTACTAATAAAAAAAATATAATAAAATCACTAGATGTTTTATCAAATGAATTTAAATTGCTTAAATCAATGATTAATAAGAAAAATTTTAAATCATTGCATAGATACTTTAAAAATATTAAAGATAAGTTATCATAAATAATGATGGATCATTCTCACAGCATATCAATAAATGATTCAAATAAATTATCAGGTAAAATATTAATTCCTGGAGATAAATCAATCACCCATCGTTCTATAATTTTATCCTCATTGTGTGAGGGCAAAACTAAAATATATAATTATTTAGATTCTGATGATTGTAATCTGACAATTTTAGCAATGAAAAGTTTAGGGGTGAATATAACAAAACATCCTAATTATCTAAGTATCGAAGGGAAAGGACTTAAGTCACTAAAAAAACCAGCAAAAACGATAGACGCTGGCAATTCAGGAACATTAGCAAGATTGCTTGTTGGAGTTTTAGCTATGCAACCCTTTAGTTCAAAAATTATAGGGGATAGTTCATTATCTGAAAGACCAATGGAAAGAATAATAGAACCCCTATCACAAATGGGAGCTAATATTATATCTAAAAATGGAACTTTACCTTTAAACATTGAACCATCCAAAAAATTACACAACATAAATTATTTCTTAAAAATTGCTAGCGCTCAGATCAAATCCTGTATTTTGTTAGCTTCATTATATGTTGAAGGTGAAAGTATTATTGAGGAAATTGTTAATACGCGAAACCATACAGAAAATCTTCTGCAACATTTAAATTATGATATGAAAATAAGAAATAAAAAAATTTCTATTATTGGTCAGCAGAAAATGATTGCTAAAGACATATATATACCTTCAGATATTTCATCAGCAGCATTTTTTATTGTTGCAACTTTAATTACAGATAAATCTGAACTAATTTTAAAAAATATAGGATTAAATTATCTTAGAACGGGTATTATTGATGTTCTTATTAAAATGGGTGCACAAATAGAGATTTTAAACGAATCAAATAATGGATATGAATCTTTCGCTGACATAAAAGTAAAATCCTCTAAATTAAAGCCAATTCAATTATCTGGAGAAATAGTTTCAAGATTAATTGATGAATTCCCAATTCTTTTTATTGCATGCTCTATATGTAATGGTGTATCCGAAATTAAAAATATTCAAGAATTGAGATTCAAGGAAAGCGATAGAATTAAATCAATGGAATTAGGATTAAATAAATTAGGAATCAATGTAAAAAGTACAAAAGATTCTATTAAAATTCAAGGAGGTACAATTCAAGGAGGAATAGTAGATAGTTGTAACGATCATAGAGTAGCAATGTCATTTTTAATTGCTGGATTAGTGTCTAAAAAACCTATTACGGTTACAAACACATCTAACATAAATACTTCATTTCCTACTTTCTTTTCTATTCTAAAAGAACAAAATGTAGGTATATACAAAATATGAAAACAGATATACCTATAATTACTATAGATGGACTAAGTGGCTCTGGGAAAACTACTATATCTAAGATGTTATCAGAAAATATGAGATGGAATCTGTTGGATAGTGGAAAATTATATAGGGCAATAGGATATCTTGTAAATCAAGAATCATTGAATATGAATGAAAAATCTCAAGTTAATCTATTAGTAAATAATATAAGATTAAATTCATCTCCTGAAGATACTGAATATAAAATATTTTATATGGACAATAACATTAGTATGCATTTAGAGAATGAAAAAATTGGAATTATTGCTTCTCAAGTTGCTAAATTGGATTATATACGAAACATGTTATTGCCGTTGCAACACTCTAGTTTAAAAGAACCAGGATTAATTGCTAATGGTAGAGATATGGGTACTAAAGTTTTTCCTCAGGCTAAACTGAAATTATTTTTTACTGCCTCTCTAGAAATCAGAGCTCAAAGAAGATTTGAGGAAATGAAGAATGCAGGAAAGAATGTAAATTTATCAGAAATTATTGAATCTCTAAAGGCACGAGATGACAGTGATATTAATCGTGAGGCATCACCTTTAGTTCCTGCAAAAGATGCTCATACAATTGATTCAAGTAATTTAAATATTAAGTCTGTTCTTGATAAAATATATAAATTGTATACTATATCAGAAGCTTAAATAGAAAGAGGAATATAATTTATGGATAGTCAGCAAGAATTTGAAACTTTATTTAAAGATAGTATTAGTAAAGTTGACATGACACCTGGATGTATCATAAAAGCTGAAGTCATAGATATAAAGGATGATTTTGTAATAATCAGCGCTGGACTTAAATCAGAAGCCATAATACCAAAAAACCAATTCATTGATTCTGACGGTAATTTAGAGGTTAAACTAGGGGATAATGTTGAAGTAACATTAGACGCAGTCGAGGATGGTTATGGAGCCACTGTGTTATCCAGAGAGAAAGCAAAAAGAACAAAAGTATGGAAAGAACTTGAAGGCTATCAACAATCTCAAGAAATAATAAAGGGCAAAGTTTGTGGAAAAGTAAAAGGTGGATTTACAGTTGAACTAATGAATGTTAAAGCCTTCTTACCTGGTTCGCTTGTTGATATTCGCCCTTCTAAAGAAACTGATTACCTAGAAGGCAAAACATTAGATTTTAAAATAATTAAGATGGATAAAATTAGAAACAACATCGTTTTATCTAGAAAGGCTGTTTTAATGGATCAAAATATTTCACCCGAAGATATAGCAGAAAAATATACCGAAGGGAAAATTGTTAGCGGATACATTAAGAATTTAACTGATTATGGTGCATTCATAGACCTTGGAGGTATAGATGGATTACTTCATATAACTGACATATCCTGGAAAAGAATTAATCATCCTAGCGAAATATTAAAGGTTGGAGAAGAAATTGAAGTTGTTGTTCTAAAGTATGATACAGAAAAAAATCGGGTCAGCCTAGGGATGAAGCAATTGGGTGAAGATCCTTGGGATAAAGTCTCGAAACAATTTGAACTTGATTCTAAATATAAAGGCAAAGTAGTAAATATTGCTGACTACGGTGTATTTGTAAATTTGGGTGACAATATAGAAGGACTGATAAGAACATCCGAATTAGACTGGACCAATAAAAATGTAAATCCCAACAAAATATTATCTATAGGTGATGAAGTTGAAATTCTTGTAACAGAAATTGATAATGAGAAAAGAAGAATCTCTTTGAGCTATAAACAATGTCTAGAAAATCCTTGGGTTCAATTTGCAGAAAAACATAAAAAAGGAGATAAAATAGTTAGTGATATAAAATCTGTTACAGACTTTGGGATCTTTATTGGTCTAGAAGGTAACATTGATGGCTTAATACATATTACAGATGTTGATGATGGAAATAATCAAGAAGAAATTTTGAGAAGCTATAAGAAAGGTGATGAAGTAGAAACAGTTATATTATCTATAGATGCTGATAGAGAAAGAGTTTCTCTTGGAATAAAACAACTGGCTGATGAAAAATTTCAAGAAACTATTGATAAATATAAAATTAATGATGAATTAAAATGCGCTATAACAAATGTATCTGAAGACGGTATTACTTTAAAAGTTGATAAACTAAATATTGGTATATTAAAGCTGACACAGAAAGAATTAAAAGATGCTTTGGAGAAAGATTTATATAAAAAACAAGATGAAATTTCATGTTCAATCAAATCTTTTGACAAAAAAAATAAAAAAATAGTTTTACTAAAAAAGTAGATGATCTTAAATAAATCAGAATTGATATCTAATCTATCTAAAAAACATAAAACATATAATAAATCAGATGTTGAATTTTCTGTTAGAAAAATACTGGATTATATGTCAAAGTCATTGTATTCAGGCGAAAGAATTGAGATTAGAGGTTTTGGAACATTTTCACTTCATGAACATAATTCAAGAACAGCTAGAAACCCCAAGACAGGGGAATCAGTTGCACTACAGAAAAGATTTACAGTGCATTTTAAGCCTAGCAAAGAACTAAAAAAAAGAGTAAATAATAAAAATTAACCTCTTCTCATCTGCTTCATATATATTACAATAAGATATTATTATGTTTAGGTTTTTAATATTTATCTTAACAATTGCTATTATTGGTGTATCTGTAACAATATCCACTCTGAATATTAACGATGTCCATATAAATCTTCACTTTATTACCTATACCGCTCCATTGCCATTTTTTTTACTAATTAGTTTTTTTGTTGGATGTCTATTAACTCTGTTATTCTTTCTATCAGCATATGTTAAACATAAACATGAAAATATAAATTTAAAAAAGAGCAATAAAATTAAAGAAGATGAAATTGATAATCTGAGGAAAAGCCCACTCAGAGAAGATAGATAATGTCAGATATAATAATTGTACTCTTAGTAATATTTTTATTATCAATAGGATATATATTTCGGAAGCCGGAAATCAAAAAAACAAAAACTGTATTCAATGCGGAATATTACAGAGGCTTAAATTACTTATTGAGTAATGAGGAAGATAAGGCTCTTAAGATATTTACAGCTTTAATTGAAGTCGATAGTTCCACCATTGAAACTCACTTGGCTTTAGGAGGATTATATAGGAGAAGAGGTGAATTTGATAAAGCCATATTAATTCATCAAAATTTATTATCAAGACCTACATTAGAACAAGAATTAAAGAACCAGGCGAATTATGAATTAGCAAGAGATTTCTTTTCTGCAGGCCTATATGACAGATCTGAAAAAATTTTCAAAGATTTGTCAGAAAATAAAACTTACAGACAATCGTCGCTTGAATATCTTTTGTTAATTTATGAATTAATGAAAGATTGGGACAAAGCTATTGATTTTGCGAAGAGCTTAGGTGTTGAAAAATATAACGGTACATCGGTAGATGCTCTAGTTGCACAGTATCATTGTGAGAAATCAGACATGTATTTATCTGCAAGTGAAATTGATAGGGCAATCGCTATTTCAAAAAAAGCATTGAAAATAAATCCGAAATGTATAAGAGCAAATATACAACTTGCTGAAAATAATATAAATAATGATATGCAATTATCTATCGAATATTACCTAGAAATAATCCAACAAGATATAAGGTTTGGTTTTTTTGTTATTACAAAAATCCTTGATATCGCTAAAAAACTAGATGATCAAAACTTCACAAATAATATTATAGATAAAATCACACAAAATACTCAACTAGGCTTTTTACCAGAAATCTATATATACTTACATCATCAAAATAATCAAGAATCTGCAGAATTTTATGCAAGCAAATATGATAAGCATAATGATGTAAATAGATTTATTGTTAGTTTAACTAAAATGCAACTTCTGTCATCTGATGAAGAGACTCCGTTAACATCAAAAATTTCTGAATCATTTAATCAATTAAGCACAAATCATCTAGGATATATTTGTTCCAATTGTGGCTATAAATCTAAAACTTTAAATTGGAATTGTCCGAGTTGTAATAAATGGGAATCAATTGTTCCAAATTCATTAATTGATATACTAGACAATAAAAGTGAGACGATAAATGTATGACAAGAATATAATAGTTGCTCTTGATTATGATGATGAAAAAAGGATATATGATTTATGTAATCAAATTGATCCATCGTTATGTAGAGTCAAAATTGGGAAACAAGCTTTCACAAAATTTGGACCTAAATTAGTAGAAAATCTTCATACAAAAAAATTTGAAATTTTCTTAGATTTAAAATTTCATGATATTCCCACTACTGTGTATAAAGCTTGTGTTGAAGCATTTAGTTTAGGAATATGGATGCTCAATGTACATCTTTTAGGCGGTAATGAAATGGTTCATTCTGCAAGACAGGCACGAGATGAAATTAATATTGCAGCGAAGATTATTGGCGTGACACTGCTTACCAGCACTACTGATGAAAATCTCAAGAATATAGGTTTGAAAGAAAGATCTGATATAGTTAAAGGATTAGCAATGATTGCATCAAAATCCAATATAGATGGGGTTGTGTGCACTCCAAAAGATATCAAAATAATAAGAGAAATTAACAAAAAATTATTATTTGTTACACCAGGAATAAGACTAGACGCTAATAAAAATGAACATACACAGGTCTATAGTCCACGAGACGCCATTAAATTGGGAGCAGATTATATTGTTATTGGTAGGCCAATCACTGAAGCAAAAAACCCGAAAGATATATTACAAAATATTATTAAAACAATTAATGAAATTTCCAATCAAAATATATCAACAAAAGAAGGACTAGATAGTCAATAAATCCAAGTAATCTTGTTTATGAGAAAGTTTAGCACCGTATTGTTCTATAATTTTTCCAGAACAATGGTTCGCAAATTTCAAAGCATTTAATACATTATTATCTTTCTCTCTACTGTAAATAAAAGATGCGAGAAACATATCACCTGCTCCAGTTAAATCAACAGGATTAGCTTTTATTGCTTCAACATTCACAGTTCCATGCGTATCAGAGAAGAGAGATCCTTTTTCGCCCAATGTTATAATTATTTCGTTAGAATATTTTTTTAAGAAATTTACTGCATCAGATAAATTATCTGTTTTTGAAATATTGTATGCTTCATTTTCATTACAAAAAACCATATCAAGGTGTTGATCCATCAACATTATAATATTTTCGTGAAAGAACTTAACTATATTTGGATCAGACAAGGTTAATATTTTTTTTGTTTTCAATGCTGATGCTTTTTCAAATGCATGTTTAGCCACATCAGTAGTTGTAGTTGATGATACTAAATAACCTTCAACTAATACATACTTGGAATTTTTTATCATCTCTGTTGAAATATCTTCATGTCTCAAATCTGCAGACGATCCCAAGTAGGTATACATTGTTCTTTCATTATCATCAGTAATCAATACTAAACATTCTCCTGTCTCATACATGTTAGATTTTATGATTTTAGTATTTACGCCAATTTTCTCTAGTGATTTAATAAAAATGTTACCAGATTTATCATCAGTAACTTTACCTGAAAAAGCTACATTAAGATTTAATTGCGCGAGCGTATATATAGAATTTGCAACAGAACCACCTGGCATAACTTTGATATCTTTAAATTTATTTTTAATTTCTGAATGTATTCTAATATGATTTTCTCTATCATTTAGCTCCATACATCCTTTTGTTAAATTAATTTCATTCAGAAAGTCTTCTGATACTCTGTATTCGTAATCTAATAAGGCGTTTCCAATTGCATATATAATTGAATTTTTCATAATCTCATACCACTGATCGGACTCGAACCGATACTTTCTTGCGAAAAAGGGATTTTGAGTCCCTCGTGTCTACCAATTCCACCACAGTGGCTCTTATTGATTTTTTTCTTTAGCTTCTTTAGCTAATTTTGCCATCTCAGGTGTGTATGCTTCACCTTGCCATAACATATCATATACGATCTCTTCATTACCATTTTCACATACATCAATTACTTTTTGAAAAAGTGGTTGAAAGCTATCGCTTTTATGTGAATTTTCATGATCTTCATAAGAATTCCAAAATGTAATAATCAAAGCTTCTCTATCCTTAAACTCGCTATCTAATGCTTTTCCTCTATCACTGCCTTCATTGGAGATTTGACCACTATTTAAGACAACCATTCCCCCTAGAAACCCTGTTTCAGAATGATAAGTTTTAACATTTTCACACATTAGAGCCACTCTTTCTTGTAAATCATCTATATTAAATTCTTTCTTGAGTATAACTCTATTGATAGTTACTATTCCGCCGTGTGGAAAATTATTAATGAGTGCCATTCATCAATTAATATCAAATTTCTTTTTGAAATGCAAACATTGTATTTTATAATTTTTATACCATGTCAAGCTTGTCCATAAATAAATTCGATTATAAACTTTCATCCAAATTGATTGCCAATAAACCAATTCCATTAAGACAAAATTCTAAATTACTATATTTAAATACAAAGGAGAAAACTCTCGAAGAGGGTAAATTCAAAGATATATGCTCATATATGCAAAAGGGAGATATATTGATTTTAAATAACACTAAAGTTATACCAGGAAGGATGATTCTTAAAAAAGAGACAGGAGGAAAACTGGAAATCTTATATTCTAGAATAATTTCTAAAGATACATTTGAAGCTATATATACATCATCGAGACCACCAAAAGTAGATACTAAATTATTTTATACTAATAACAAATTTTTTATTATTCTTAAGGTTACAAACAACATACTTCTTTTGAAGAAAAATACAATCAAATCTATTATTTCCATAATGAAAAAATATGGTAAGACACCTTTACCAAAATATATAAAACGATCTGCAAATATTCATGATCAGCGACGTTATCAAACTGTTTACGCTAAAAAGGAAGGATCAATTGCAGCGCCTACTGCTGGCCTTCATTTTACTAGATCATTATTATCTAATTTAAAAAAAAATGGTGTAATTGTAGAATACATTACATTACATATTTCTTATAATACATTCAAACCAATAAAACATGAGAATTATACCAGACATAATTTAGGATCAGAATATTGCATGATCAACAAATCATTGATTAATAAAATTAAAACAGCAAAAGAAAAAAACAAAAAGATTATTGCTGTCGGAACAACGGTAGCTAGAACATTAGAAGGCTGTGCGTCACTAAATATATCTTCTAGTTTTTCAGGATACATAGATTTATTTATTAAACCAGGATATAAATTCAAGGTTATTAATCATTTAATAACTAATTTTCATTTACCCAAATCTACATTATTACTTTTGGTTTGTGCTTTTGCAGGTAAAAAAAATATTTTCATGGCTTATAAACATGCAATGAAACATAATTATAGATTTTATAGTTATGGTGATTGTATGTTCATCAATAATCAATCATGAAATTTGAGATTACAAATGAAAATAACAATGCGAGAAATGGGAAACTGTCCTTAGAACATGGAAATGTAGATACACCATCTTTTATGACAATAGGTACTTATGGCTCTGTTAAAACATTAGATTTAAATGATATTACAAATACTGGATCTCAAATTATACTTTGTAATGCATTCCATCTTCTTTTAAGACCTGGATTAGAAATTATAGAAAAATTTGATGGACTTCATAATTTTATGAATTGGTCTAAACCAATCCTTACTGACTCTGGAGGTTATCAAGTGTTTAGTCTAGCTAAAATAAATAAATTAAAAAATGATGGAGTAGAATTTATCTCGCCAGTTGATGGTAACAAAATTCTTATAACACCAGAAAAATCAATTGAAACACAAATTATTTTGGGTAGTGATATTATGATGTGTTTTGATGATTGCACCCCGTATCCATCTAATAGAGATGATACACAAAGCTCTATGGAACTATCAATCCGGTGGGCAGAGCTATCTAAAAAGGCTAATAGAAGCGCACAACCTTTATTTGGAATTGTTCAAGGCGGCATGTTCCCCGATCTTAGAGAAAAATCATTATCAGAATTAACAAATATAGATTTTGATGGCTATGCAATTGGAGGATTGTCAGTTGGCGAACCAAAAGAAGTTAGAAACGAAATAGTAAGTCATATTGGTCCTAATTTACCTATTGATAAACCTAGATACTTGATGGGAGTTGGAAAACCACTTGATATTATTCACGCAGTCAGAAACGGTATTGATTTATTTGACTGTGTCATTCCTACAAGGAATGCTAGAAATGGTCAGTTATTTACTCATCATGGAATTATAAGAATAAGAAATAATCAATATATTGATGATAAAAAACCTATTGACTCTGAATGTAGATGTTATACATGTTTGAATTATTCACGAGCATACATTAGACATCTTGACAGGTGTAATGATATTTTGGCAGCGAGACTTATGACTATACATAATGTATACTTTTATCAGGATTTTATGAATACAATTCGTGAATATATCAAAATAAATAAACTTGATGATTATATTGAACTATTAGAAAATATTTATTCCTACGAAGGAGATTAATGTGGAAATAATAAGCACGGCACATGCAGCGGTACAACAAGAGCCTTCAGCGTTAGGTTTTTTGTTACCAATATTCATCTTGGTTCTCATGTATTTTATTTTAATTAGACCACAATCTAAAAAAATCAAAGAACATAAACTAATGATTAATGATCTAAAAGTCGGTGATGAAATTGCAACTTCTGGTGGAATTTATGGCAAGAT
The DNA here is from genome assembly GCA_002716945.1 of Gammaproteobacteria bacterium. GTDB lineage: Bacteria > Pseudomonadota > Gammaproteobacteria. The sequence continues at coordinate 212,022 of PBCF01000002.1, forward strand.
TACAAAAATTAGTGAAACATACATCATATTAAAAATTAGCTCAGATGTTGTTATAACACTTGAAAAGAATTCTGTAGGTAAGATTTTGCCAAAAAAATCATTGGAGCATATTAGATAGATGGAAAACTACCCTAAATGGAAATATATTCTAGTTATTGTCGTGCTAATGTTTTCCGTTATATATTCTTTACCGAATATATATAGCAGTTATCCTTCTCTAGAGATTGTTTCAAAAAATAAGGCAATTAATAAAGAATATATTGAATCTTTGTCAGATGAGTTAACGCAACAAAATATAGAAATTTTAGATCATTCTATAGAAGATAAAAAAGGATTTTTAATATTTTCCAATATAAACGAACAACTTAGAGCTTATGATTATTTTTATAAAAATAATGATTTAAAAGCAACTCTTACGAGCTATTCGTCTGTACCAGAATGGCTGACATCTATAAATGCATATCCAATGTTTCTTGGACTAGATTTAAAAGGAGGGGTGCATTTTCTTTTGCAAATTGATGTCAGTAATATTGAAAAAAATTTACTTTTAGAAATAAAGAATGATGTCAAAAAGTTTTTAATTTTGAAAAAATATAGATATGATTCAATTTATATTATTAAAAATAATGTAAATATTCCAATCCAAAATGTTTCTTCTATTCCTCAAGTTATTAAAGATATTAATGAAGAATTTCCATCTTTAGTTATATCTAAATCAAATAAATCTGAAAATGTTCTATTAATTACTTATGATAACGAATCTTTGTCGCGTGACATTAAGAGTGCATTAGCAAAAAATTTAGCTATATTGAGATCTAGGGTAGATGAATTAGGTGTATCACAACCAGTTATACAGCAACAAGGAAAGGATAGAATTATTGTTCAATTGCCAGGATTGCAAGACTCGACAAGAGCTAAAACTATTTTAGGTTCAACAGCGACATTAGAATTTAGATTAACTAAAGGAGTGCCTGTAGATTGGTTAGAATCAAAGAAAAAAGGTAAATCTATATTAAATAATGCTTTATTATATGAACAAAGGATTGGTGGCCCCATCTTGTTGTCAAGACAGATTATTGTGGGCGGAAAAGATATAAAGGGAGCAAATTCAGGGTTTGATTCTGTAACTAACTCGCCTGCTGTATTTGTTAATCTGAGTGATTATGGTGCATCAAGAATGCTCACTACTACATCCAAGAATGTTGGAAATAGAATGGCTGTAATTTTTGTAGAAAAAAATAAAAATGAAGTGATAAATGTTTCTACAATTAGAGAATCATTTGGGCAAAGATTTCAAATAACTGGTTTAGATTTGGAAGAAGCTAAAGACTTAGCTATTTTATTACGCTCAGGATCGTTAAGCGCACCTATGAGTATTGTTGAAGAGAGAACTGTCGGCCCAACTTTAGGGCAATATAATATTATCTCTGGAAAACAATCTATGTATTTAGGATTATTATTAGTTTGCTTGTTTATGTTTTTATATTATAGATTCTTTGGTTTTGTTTCTATATTAGCCTTGATTGTCAATATTTTATTAATTATTGCAGTACTCTCATTATTTCAAGCAACATTAACTTTACCAGGTATAGCAGGAATTGTTTTAACAGTTGGTATGGCAGTAGATGCCAACGTGCTAATTTATGAAAGAATAAGAGAAGAACTATTAAATGGCAATTCACCAAACGCTAGTATTTATACTGGATATAAGAAAGCTTTTTCAACAATATCTGATGCAAACCTAACAACGTTGATAGCTGCCATAGCATTATTGACAATCGGAACAGGAGCTGTGAAGGGCTTTGCTGTAACCCTAGTTATAGGAATTCTTTCATCAATGTTTACAGCTATTGTTGGTACTCGTGCTGTTGTTAGTATAGTTTATGAAAATAAGAAAAATAATCAGTTATCAATATAATGTTTTCATTAGTTAAAAAAAATATAAATTTTGATTTTCTAGGATTGAGAACTCCTGCTTTAATTATTTCTTCAATTTTCTTACTTGTCAGTATAGTTAGTTTTAGCACTAAAGGATTGAATTGGGGTATAGATTTTTCTAGTGGATATGTTATTCAATTAAAATTTAATCAGAATATTAATATATCTGAAATTAGAAATTCATTTCAGAAGAATGGTTTGAATGATTCTATAATACAGTATTATGGAACAAACAAGGAAGTAATTATAAAAATAAAAGATGACAAAGACTTTAAAAAAACTACAATTAATGATTTTTTAAATCAATCAATTAAAGGTGAATTTAAAATTATGAAACTTGAGTTTGTTGGTAGTCAAATTGGTTCTGAGTTGAGAGAAAAAGGCGAGTGGGCTATGCTGGTCGCATTATTAAGTATACTTGTGTACATTGGTTTTAGATTTGAGTTCTTATATGGTATTGGGGCTATAATGGCTTTGATTCATGATGTCATAATTACATTAGGTGTTTTTTCAATCATACAATTACAATTTGACTTGAGTGTACTTGCTGCTGTTCTTGCAGTAATTGGTTATTCCTTAAATGATACGATAGTAGTTTTTGATCGAATTAGAGAAAATACTAGAACAGTTAAGAAAAATTCATTCATCGATATATTAAATATTTCTATTAACCAAACACTATCACGAACAATCATTACATCGCTTACTACTTCATTTGTTTTAATATCTCTTCTTGTCTTTGGAGGTTTAGCGGTTAAATATTTTGCAATTGCAATGTTAATTGGTATATTTATTGGAACTTATTCTTCTATTTTTATTGCTAGTACTAGCTTACATTTATTAGGGATAGAACAAGAAAAGTAATAAAATTTCTCATCATGTTTGATAATGTCTATATAGTTTTGATCGAAACTTCACATCCCGGTAATATCGGTTCTACAGCAAGAGCGATGAAAACTATGGGTTTAAAACGCCTGGTTCTTGTTAATCCTAAAAAATTTCCGTCTGAAGAAGCTAATAGTTTAGCTGTTGGATGTAAAGATATATTAAAAAAGACAAAAGTTTCTAATAATTTAAATAAAGCAACCGAAAAAACACACATCAATATTGGGTTCAGCGCTAGAAGCAGAAAAGCTAAAATACCTAATTTAACTATTGATGAGTGTGTGAACCTAATTAATGAAAACCCTAATTTAAAATTTTCTGTTTTATTTGGCAATGAAAAATCAGGTTTATCTAATACTGAATTATTGATATGTGATTATCTAGTAAATATACCAACTCATAAAGATTACAAATCATTAAATTTATCAGCAGCTGTACAAATATTTGTTTATGATTTATATAAAAAATATATATCATCTAAATATATTGATAAAGCCACATTACAGTTAGCTACTTCCAAAGAAAAACAATATTTCTTAAACAAGCTAATAGAATTAATGAAGAATACAAAATATATTACAAATAAAAATGTAAAATCATTAACTAAAAAAATTCATATAATTTTTAATAAAGCAAAGCTTGAAAAAAATGAGGTTAATTTATTAATGGGCTTAATTAATTCGCTTGTTAAAACAAATAAAAATAGTTGATAAAAATAGTCAAGTATAGCATAATCAAAATACTATGAGACTTACCACTAAAGGGAGATATGCAATAACAGCTATGCTTGATGTTGCTATTAATGGACCTGCTAAAGCGGTTGCATTGCATGATATATCAAATAGACAATCAATATCATTGTCTTATTTAGAGCAGTTATTTTCAAAATTAAGGAATGCTAAACTCGTAAAAAGTCAAAGAGGCCCTGGTGGTGGTTATTTGCTAGCAAAAAGCTCTAACGCAATAAGTCTTTTTGATGTAATAACTGCTGTAGATGAAAAAATTGATCAAACTCAATGTGGTGGTGAAATGAATTGTAATGATTCACGTCCATGTTTAACACATTATGTGTGGACTGACCTTAACACACAAATAAATGATTATATGAAAAATATCTCTTTAGAAAATGTTATTTCTAGAGATGAAGTTAGACAAATTATAGAAATGCGTGATACAAAAAATCTTTCTTATCTTGGAACTAAAGAAAATAATTTTGATACACCTATTTATTTAGATTATTCTGCCACAACACCTGTTGATCCACGTGTAGCAAAAAAAATGTCGGAATGTTTAACGATAGAAGGAATATTCGGTAATCCTGCATCACGTTCTCATCCATATGGATGGGATAGTGAAAAACTAGTTGATGAAGCTAGGAAAAATGTTGCATCAGTTATAAAGGCTGATACTAGAGAAATCATATGGACAAGTGGCGCTACAGAATCTGATAATCTTGCTATCAAAGGTGCTGCATACTTTTATAAAGAAAAGGGCAATCATCTTATTACTTTATCCACTGAACATAAAGCTGTTTTAGATACTATGAGGTACTTAGAGTCGGATGGTTTTGAAGTAACTTATCTTGATCCTAATAATGATGGGTTATTAGATTTAAATGTTTTGAAAAAAGCGATAAAACCTTCGACAATTTTAGTCTCAGTAATGCATGTAAACAATGAAATAGGAGTTGTTCAGGACATCGAAGCTATTGGTAAACTTTGTAGAGATAAAAAAATAATTTTACATGTTGATGCTGCGCAAAGCCCTGGTAAAGTTCCCATAGATGTTGAAAAATTTAATGTTGACTTAATGTCGCTTTCAGCTCATAAAGTTTATGGCCCTAAAGGAATAGGTGCGCTTTATGTTAGAAGAAAACCTAGAATACGTTTACAACCACAAATTCATGGAGGTGGTCATGAGAGAGGTTTTAGATCTGGAACTCTACCCACCCATCAGATAGTTGGCATGGGTGAAGCATTTAAATATGCTGGATTAGAAATGAAATCAGATAATATAAAAATAAAGAAACTTAGAGATAAACTATGGAGTGGGTTAAAAGATATTGAAGAAATATATTTAAATGGTGATTTAGAACAAAGAATTCCAGGTAATCTAAATATAAGTTTTAATTATATTGAAGGGGAAAGTTTAATGATGGCTACAAAAGATTTGGCAGTTTCATCTGGATCTGCATGCACGTCGGCTAGTCTAGAACCAAGCTATGTTCTTCGTGCATTAGGAAGAGATGATGAACTTGCACATAGTTCAATTCGTTTAACTATTGGCAAATATACAACAGAAGATCAAATAAAACATGCAATTAAGGTGTTGCGTGAATCTGTCAGTAAACTTAGAGCATTATCTCCGTTGTGGGAAATGTATAAAGATGGAATAGATTTAAAATCAGTAAAATGGACGAGTCATTAGGATGTCTATATCAGTTACACAAATTGCAGCTAAACATGTACAAAAGCATATTGCTAAACGTGGCAAAGGAGTTGGAATTAGGCTGGGTGTAAAAACTACTGGGTGTTCAGGATTGGCGTATGTTATTGAATATGCGGATAAAATAGAAAAAGATGATTTAGTATTTGATGATAGAGGCATCAAATTAATTATTAATCCAAAAAGTTATGTTTATCTTAAAGGAACTCAACTTGATTTTACAAAAGAAGGTTTAAATGAAGGTTTTAAGTTTAAAAATCCAAATGTTAAAGATGTTTGTGGATGTGGTGAGAGTTTTAATGTTTGATGGATATTCTAAAAAAGAATTATTTTGATTTATTTGGTATAGAAATTAGTATTGAAATTAAGAAATCTACTTTAGAAAAAAAATACAAAGAACTTCAAAGACAATTTCATCCTGACAAATATTCTCAATCTACTACTCATGAGAAAAAGATTTCTGCTCAAATATCATCTTATATTAATGATGCTTATATAACATTAAGTGATTTAATAAAAAGAATTAATTATATATTAAAAATTAACAACTTTAATAAAGATGAATCAGTTACCCTTAAAAATGAAGACTTTCTTATTGAACAAATTGACCATAATGAATTTATTGAAAATATCAATAGTAAAACTGCAAAAGAAATAAAAAATTATAAGGATGATATAGTCAAAAAACTATCGTCTACAATAATAGAAATTAAGTCATATTATGAAAAAAAAGACTTTCAAAAAGTATGGGAAGAACTTTCAAAATTACAGTTTTATGTAAATCATATTAATAAACTTGAGGGAACATAACATATGCCTTTGATAGAAATATCTGATCCTGAAGAGAATATATTAAAAAAGAAAAGATTTGTTGTTGGTATTGACTTAGGAACTACTAATTCTTTGATAGCTTCAAGAGACAAGACTACCAAATTTTATGGTGATTTACACTCATCAATTATAGATATTTCAGAAGATCCAAAATCCCCTTTGATAATTAAATCTATAAAACGATTGATGGGCTTAACATCTGAAGAAGTTAAAAATAATATTGATAATTTATCATATGAAATAGATTTATCTAATAATAAGCTACCAATGATAAAAAATAAATCAGGAAAAAACTTTAGTGCAATTGAAATATCATCATTAATTCTTAAGAATTTAAAAACAATTGCCGAAAATGAAGAAGAAAAAACTATTGATGGTGCTGTTGTCACAGTACCAGCATATTTTAATGATGTACAAAGACAAGCAACTAAAAAATCTGCTGAATTAGCAGGTTTAAAAGTATTAAGATTATTAAATGAGCCCACATCAGCAGCAATAGCATATGGATTGGATACTGGAGAAACTGGAAATTTTATTGTCTATGATTTTGGTGGTGGAACTTTTGATGTATCTATTTTAAATCTTGATAAAGGAGTTTTTAAAGTTTTATCGACAGATGGCGACACTACTTTAGGTGGAGATGATATAGATATCTTGTTAAAGAATCATTTAAATATAGATAAAGATAAATCACAAAAATTAAAACAAAAATTATGTGAAACAAATTCTGATACAGATCTAATTACTATCAATACTTTTAATAGTCTAATTAAAAATATAATTGACAGAACAATAGATATTACAAAAAATGCAATTGCAAGATCAAGATTATCCGAAAATGATATTAAACAGATTATTTTAGTTGGAGGTTCTACAAGAATTCCTTTGATAAAAGAATCACTTAAAAAGAATTTCAATTGTAATATTTTAGATAATATTGATCCTGATCGTGTTGTAGCTGAAGGAGCAGCTATACAAGCTAGTATATTATCTGGGAACAATAAAGATGATTTATTATTGTTAGATGTTTTACCTCTTTCGTTGGGAGTAGAGACTTATGGGGGTTTATCTGAAAAAATAATCACTAGGAACACACCTATACCTGCTACTGCTTCTAAAACCTTTACTACATTCAAAGATGGTCAAACTCAATTGCTTATTCATATTATTCAAGGCGAAAGAGAATTAGTAGACAAATGTAAATCTTTAGGAACATTTACTCTTAAAAATATACCATCTATGGTTGCTGGAGCAGCAAGGATTAAAGTTCAATTTCAGATTGATGTTGATGGATTACTTCTGGTTTCTGCAGAAGAAGATTCTACAGGAGTAAATGCACACATAGAAATTAATCCTTCTTATGGTATTGATGAAGATGAACTTATTAAAATGATAGAAGAATCGAATAAATCAGCTGAAATCGATATGAATGCCAGAAAACTTTATGAGAGCAGAGTAGAAGCAGAAAGAGTAATTTATGCAATTACTGAAGCATTGAAAAAAGATGCTAACGAACTTTTGAGTAAGACTGAATTAAGTTCAATTACAATATGTTTAGATAACTTAAAAAATAAAATTAAAAGTGATAATTCTGAGGAAATTAGTTCAGCTGTACAAGAGCTAGAAAAATCTTCTGAATTTTATGTAGAAAGACGAATGAACAGAAGTATAAAGTCATTGATTGCAGGTAAAGGGATTGATGATATAATTTAGACCATAATGCCTAAAATTACTTTTTTACCTAATAAAGAAATATGTCCAGATGGTGCAACGATAGATGTACCTTCTGGTGTAAGTATCTGTAGGGCAGCCCTTGATAATAACATACCCATGGAACACGCCTGTGAGTTAAAATGTGCTTGTACAACTTGCCATGTCTATGTGAAACAAGGGTATGAATCTCTTGTTTTACCAACCGATCAAGAAGATGATTATTTAGACAAGGCATGGGGATTGCAACAGAATTCTAGATTAAGTTGTCAAGCAATTATACAAGATAAGGATTTAATTATTGAAATACCAAAGTATACAATTAACCAAGTTTCAGAGAGTAAATAATGGGATTAAAATGGACACATACACTTGATATAGCAATAGAGCTAGATGAAAAATATCCGCAAGTAGATCCTCAGACTGTTAGGTTTACAGATTTACATCAATGGATATGTGATTTAGATGAATTCGATGACGATCCATCGAAATCAAATGAAAAAATTTTGGAGGCCATACAAATGGCATGGATAGAGGAGAAATAATGGCGATAGAACATACGCTCTCGATAATTAAACCTGATGCTATAAATAGAAATATTATAGGATCTATTATCAATCTGATCGAGAAAAATGGTTTACAAATAATTGAAGCTAAGATGTTGCAATTATCTAAAGAACAAGCAAAAGCCTTTTATAGCATACATAATGGTGAACCATATTTTGATTCATTAGTTGAATATATAACTTCTGGTAAAATCATGGTTCTTAAATTAGAAGGAGATAATGCAATCACTAGGTATAGAGAAATTATGGGTTCTACCGATCCTGAACATGCTGAAGAAGGAACTATAAGAAAAATATTTGCTGAATCTATGCAGAAAAATTCTGTTCATGGATCTGATAGTTCAGAAAGCGCTGAGACTGAGATTAAATTTTTTTTTAATAAATGAGATTATGTTATGTCAGATAAATTAATTAAATCTATAAAAGGTATTAATGATATTTTACCAGAAGATGTAGAGATTCTACAAAATCTTGAAAAAGTCATTTACAATATTGCTAATCAATATTGTATATCTGAAATCCGACTTCCATTATTAGAAAAAACCGAACTTTTTAAAAGGTCGATTGGTATTGGATCGGAAATTGTTGAAAAAGAAATGTATACCTTTGAAGATAATAACGGCGAATTAATTAGTCTAAGACCCGAAGGAACAGCTTCATGCGTCAGATGTGCTTTAGAAAATAATTTAATTTATGATAGAGGAATAAAAAAGAAAAAATATTGGTATCATGGTCCAATGTTTAGATATGAAAATCCACAAAGAGGCAGATTCAGACAATTCTATCAATTTGGTTTTGAATATTTTGGTTTCTCAAATATAGACAATGACGTTGAATTAATATCTTTGTGTAAACGTTTATTTATATCTAAACTAGATTTAACTAATATAAAACTTCATATTAATTCAATAGGCAACAAAGAAGATAGAGTCAAATATGCAGAGACTATTTCAACTTTTCTTAAAAAATATAAGAATGATTTGAATCAGATACAGAAAAATACTCTAGTTAGGAATCCAATGAGATTACTTGATAGCAAAGATAAAAAAATTCAAAATATACTTACAGATTTACCAAAATTTATCAATGTCATGTCAGATCATTCAAGAGTTAGATTTGAAAGTATTTTAGAAAAACTTGATGAATTAAAAATAAAATATTATGTGGATAATAGTATTGTTAGAGGTTTAGATTATTATAATGATACTGTCTTTGAGTGGAAACATAGTTCTTTAGGTAGTCAAGATGCAGTGTGTGCTGGTGGAAGGTATGATGAATTGGTAAAAGAAATTGGTGGTGTATCAGTTCCTGCCATGGGGTTTGCGTTCGGAGTTGAGAGACTGTTAGATTTAATAAGAGATAATAAAAAATTATCTTATACGAGACCAAGAATATTATTAATCAATATATCAAAGGAAAATAGTTATAAATATTTTCTTAAATTTGAAGAACTAAGAGATAAATACCATGCTATTAAATTTTATAACTATAATGTTGATGAAAATTCAAGTTTAAGAGCCGCTCTTCAATTTGGATCAAAAAACTTAAATTGTAAATATGCCGTTATAATAGGTGATTCAGAATTGAGTGATAACCTCTACACGCTTAAAGAGTTCCATGCAAAAAATGAAGATAAAAAAATTTCTCAAAATGAATTAGATAAAATATTAAAGGATATAAATAATGGATGATAAATTTATAGATGATGAAGAAAAATTAATTTCATGGATCAAAGAAAATTATAAGAATATTTTTATTGGATTTATAATTGGATTATCATTTGTTTTATCTTATAAATATCACCAAGACTCACAGAATAACTTAAATGCTGATTTATCTTATGAATATCAAATAGCAATAGACAAATATAATTCAGGAGATAAAGTATATTTAATGAACAAAGCAGAAGAATTATCAACTAATTATCCCAGCAATACATATACTAATTTAATTAATTTATATGTAGTAAAACATTTAGTTGATAACGATAAAATTTCCGAAGCATTTGATATACTTAATCATATAATAGAAAATACCACATCTGAAAATATAAAAAACTTAGCATACATTAGAAAAATTAGATTATTAGTATCAGATAATCGTCTGGATGAAGCTTTAACCATCATAAAGAAAATAAATAACAATCAAAATTATTTACTACTTGAACTATCAGGTGATATTTATTATAAGCAAAATAATATTAATTTAGCCAGAGATGCCTATAATGAAGTTTTGAGATTTGATATAACTCCTAATAAAAGAAAATTAATAGAAAATAAAATATCGTCAATACAATGAAGCTTTACAAAAAATCAATTATTTTAATTTTCTTATTATCATTATCTAGTTGTAGCTATTATGATGAACTATATGATCAACTATTTGATGTAACTAAGAAAGAAGTAGTTCCCAAAGTCACTTCTAGTAAATCAGTAAATATTGAAAAATTATGGTCTACAAGTATTGGAGATGGTCGCTTAAGTAATAGCACCATTCTTCAACCTTATTTTGATGGATTTAAAACTATATACTCTGTTGATTATAAAGGTTTAGTAACGGCTATAGATATACAAAGCGGTGATAAATTATGGTCAACTAGAACTAATTATAATAATAATATAACTTCAGGAATAAGTTATCATGATAATATTGTTTATTTTGGTACACTTGACGCTAAATTATATGGATATGATATTGATTATTTAAAAGATAATGAAAGTTATTTTGAATCAATTGATGTAACATCTATCCTTACAAAAGATATCTTACAACCAACTAAAGTTTTACAACTCGACAGTGAAATAGTATCCCCAGCTATCCATTCAGACGATCAAATCTTTTTGAGAACTAGTAATGGTTATGTTTATGCGTATAATTTGAATTCTCAAATATTAAATTGGCAATATATTGGTCGAAATATTCCTTTAAGCATCAAAGGTTCTGGTAGACCAGTGTTAGATTTTAATAACATATATGTTGCAAAAGATGATGGAACTATTATTTCGTTAAATCAAAGTACTGGAAAATTAAATTGGTTGGCATATATTTCGCCAAGATCTGGTCGCAATGAACTTGAATCTCTTAGAGATGTTGAGATGACACCTCTGCTACTTGATGACATGATTTATGTTGGATCTTTTCAAGGTAGCGTAGTTGCTGTTAATACCAACACAGGTAACACAATGTGGACACTGCCTCTTTCAAGTTTATCTAATATAATAAACGATAATAACGAACTTTTTATTACTACCAGTGATGGTGATTTATATTCTATTGATATATATAACGGAAATACTATTTGGAAAACTAGTTTATCTCAAAAGAAAAAATTGAGCCATCCAATTTCATACGATAATCTAATAATAGTATTTAATGAGAATGGATTTGCATACTTTGTGGATAAAAATGATGGTTCAATAATTAATTATAAAAAAATGACAGACCAAATTGATCATCAGATTGATATAATAAAAAAAGATAATACTATATATGTGCCTTCAAAAAATGGTAGAATATCAGCTTTTGTAATTAATTAATTTTTCTATGAATAATAAAGTAACAATAGTTGGCAGAACCAATGTCGGCAAATCACTTCTTTTTAATAAACTTACAAGGAGTAAAAAATCTATTGTCATTAATAAAGAAGAAACAACTAGAGATATTAATCATGGATATATAGATTACAATGATAAGAAAATTCTTATAAATGATACAGGAGGTATCACCAATTCTAAAAACTTTATAAATAAAGCAATTAAAGAGAAAATTAATTATTCGTTATCTAAGTCGTCACTAATTTTATTTATAGTTTCACAAGAAGATGGTTTCACAGTTTTGGACAAAGAAATTTGTGAGACTTTAAGAAAAAAGAATAAAAATATTATATTAGTAATTAATAAAACAGATCTAACTTCTAAAGATTATAACCAATCTGATTTTTATAATTTAGGAATATCAGACACTATTGAGATATCAGCTAAAACCAATAAAGGATTAAATGTTTTATTGGATGTTATCTTCTCTAAGTTTGACCAATTACCAGTTATCAATAATAAAGAAATATTATATAGAGTATCTTTGATTGGTAAACCAAATGTTGGAAAATCTTCTTTAATTAATAAAATATTAAATGAAAATATTATGATAACTTCTGATTTACCAGGAACAACTATAGATAGTATAGAAATACCATTTGAATTTAAAAAGAAAAATTATTCTATATATGATACGGCAGGTATATTTAAAAAATCTAAGACAATTACAAAAATACAAAAATATAGTGTTAATACAACATTGGAGACTATTAAAAGGACAGATATATGTATTCTACTCTTGAGTGCTGAAGAAGGTGTTACAAAACAGGATAAGATTATATTAGATAAAATAAAAAAATATAATAAACCTTATATTATAGTTATAAACAAGATAGATTTATTGAATAAACAAGAAATTAATCTATTAAAAAAAGAGATAGAATATTTTTCTAAAATAACTAACAAAGCATTTATATTATTAACATCTGTAATTAAAAATAGAAATATAAAAAAACTTCTGGAATTAATAAACACAATTACTAATAATTTGCAAAAAAGATTTAAATCATCAAGATTAACGAAAATTTTGTACGAATCTACTTTGGCTCATCCACCGCCAACTATCAATAATCGTCGTATCAAATTAAAATTTGCACAGCAATCTAAATCAAAAGAATTATCAATTTACATCTATGGCAATAAAGTTGATCAATTGCCTCTTTCGTACTTAAAATATTTACAAAATAGATATGAAGAAGAACTTAAATTACCTGGTACGCCAATAAAAATTAGTATCTCTAACGAAAAGAACCCATTTGATTAATGGGTTCTTTATAAATATTGCAAAATATAATTATTCAGCTGTTTTAGGACTAATTACATTTTTTACTTCGCAGATATTATTTGCTGGGAATCCACCAGTTTCCGCATGTTGTTTGATTAGATCTTCATTATCTGCATTGTATATACAGAAAACTTTATCTCCCGTAACATAACTGTGAACCCACTCAATACCTGTACCCATGTCTTTTAGTACTCCACATGATTTTTGTGAAATTCCTTTAAGATCATCGCCGGATAAGTCTCCAGCTCCAGGTATTTCTCTTTCTATAACATATTGTGGCATTATAACCCTCCAATTTTCAATACAATCTATATTCTGCAACTAATTTACTAATCCTTCAAGTAAAAAAAACCGATAAGTTACTAATAAGACAGAAATAATTCTGGATTTACATATGTTTGATTTAATGAAACAGACCAATGTAAATGAGGACCAGTAGATGCACCTGTTGAACCAATTTGACCAATTACCTGTCCTTTATCAACAATATCACCTTTCTTGACAAGGATTTTACTGAGATGTAAGAATATACTTTTTAACCCACTACCATGATTAATATAAACAAACTTTCCATTATAAAAAAAATTACCTACTAAAATTACTTCACCACTACTGGGGGCTAATACGTAGTCAGTTTCATCACCTGCTATATCATAACCATTATGATATCTACCTTCTACTCCGTTATAAAACCTTCTAGTTCCAAAAACACCGGTAACAACACCGTTAGCTGGCCTCACAAAACTTATATCAGGTTTATTAGATGTCCATATATCTCTGTATTTACCGATAGTATTTTTTTCTTTTGATATTCTTATTAACTGGTCATTAGAAGGAGCTGTATATTTTTTTTTAATTTCAATAAATTGTTTGTCAAATTTTTTTTCTTTGACTATAAATTCAAATATTCTCTTAGATTTATTATTGCTGACAGTTATTTTATTTTTACCTACTTTAGTCTGATACGGCACTCCATATAGTAAATAATATTTGTCATTCCGATGTAATACTAGTAAGTTTATCTCATCTAGTTTATAACCAGATTGATATTCATTTTTTGAAATTTCAAAAAATATTACCCCTCCTTTATAAGAAACATATTTTTCACTAGATAATATAGTATTGGCATATACATTACATGTAGATATATAAATAAATATAATGAAAAATTTAAAAAAACTTGTTTTCATTTAAATTAGGTTTTTACTATCCTTCCAACCCTTTTTATAATATTTAGTTACCACAGTTGTAGTGATACCGCCTCTAATTTTCCAATATCCTGTTAAAATCATACATCTGGGCTTAATCAAACTACTTATATCTTTTAGTATTTTATTGGTAATATCTTCGTGAAATGCACCTTCATCCCTATATGACGCCATATATAGTTTTAATGATTTTAACTCGACACACATTTTATCTGGAACATAATTAATCGAAAATTCAGCAAAATCTGGTTGTCCAGTTAATGGACATAAACAGGTGAATTCATGAATTCTCATGCTGATTAGATAATCGTCTTTTGATTGAGGGTTGTCAAATGTATCAAGTATTTGTTTTCTTGGATTATTCAATTGTATTACCTATAGTAGCATTATAGCTGAGATAATATTATAATCTATATAGGGACATTTTATGCGTTTGACAAAGATAAAATTGGCTGGTTTTAAAACTTTTGTTGATCCAACATCGCTATCTTTCCCAAGTAATCTCACCGGTATAATAGGGCCTAATGGCTGTGGTAAATCTAATATAATTGATGCAATAAAGTGGGTATTAGGAGAATCGTCAGCACGTAGTTTGCGTGGAGAATCAATGGACGATGTAATTTTCTCTGGTTCATCTGTGCGTGATCCCATTAGCAATGCAAATATTGAGTTGTATTTTGACAATTCATTAAATACTTTGGACTCTAAATTTGCCAAATATAATGAAATTGTAGTAAAAAGAGAAGTCAGCAGAGATGGCAATTCTCAATATTACTTAAATAATACAAAATGTAGACGTAAAGATATTAGAGAAGTATTTTTAGGAACAGGTCTTGGTCCAAGAAGCTATGCAATTATTGAACAAGGAATGATACCAAAATTAGTTGAATCAAAACCAGAGGAACTTAGGACTTATGTGGAGGAAGCTGCAGGCATAAGTAAATATAAAGAGAAAAGAAGAGAAACTGAATTGAGATTAAAACATACTAAAGACAATTTAAACAGGCTGAATGATGTTATGAAAGAAATTAAATCTCAATTAACTAAATTAGAAAGACAAGCAACCTCAGCGAACACTTATAAAGAACTAAAAAATCAAGAAAGAACTTTAAAATTAGATATAATTGCAGTTAAATACAAAAATTATGACAGTGAAATTGTTCTCATAGAAAAGGAAATCTCGAAAGATAATATTGAAAATGAAAAGTTTAATTCAGAATTAACCAGCAAAGATACCTTCATAGAACAAACAAGAATAAAAAGAGAAGATGAACAAAAATTATTTAATGAAACTCAAGGCGATTATTATCAAATTGGAAGTGAGATAGCTAAATGCGAAAAAGATATAGAGCATTCTCAACAAACTGAATCATCAAGACAAAATACACTGGCTGATTTTGATAAATCTATTAATGATTTGATGAAGATTAATAAAGATAACAAATCTAAAATAGACACTATACATATGAAGATATCTGATGAAAATAAGTCTTTACAGGATATTTCAGAAAAATCACAGAAATTAACAAAACAGAAATCTGACACTAATCAAGCCCTACAAGATTGGGAGTCTACATATAATAAATTTCTTTCATTACAGCTAGAAACACAAAATAAAGAAGAGATAGAAAGAACAAAAATAAAATCGTATGAAAAATCATTAGAATCTCTCAATAAAAGACTTAAAATTTTAGAGACCCAAAAATCATCCAATGAAGATAAAACAGAAAAGAATAAAATACTGAGTGATGCTTTAGATATACAAGAAAAAATTGCCTCGGTTTCAATCGATTTTGAAAGATCAAATGTTGATAGTTCTAAAAATAAAACTCTTAGCAGCATACCGATTAATCTTAATTTAATAATTAACAAATTTAAATCTTTAGTACAGCAAATTAAAAAATTGGTACGATCTCAACAAGAAGAAATTGGTGATATAACGAAAAAAATAAAAGAGTATAACGACCTTATAAATAAATCTGACTCTAATTTAAAAACAATAGAAATAGATATCAAGAAAAATGATCAGAAAAAAGATCAACTTGAAAATGATAGAATCAGCTTAAAGCAATTGATTGAGAAAATAACTTCTGATTTAGAACAGAATCAAAAAAAACAAAATGATTTAAATGTATCTTTATCGTCTTTAAATACTGAAAAGACAGCACTTTTAGAGAATATAAAAAGATATAGTGATGATTTAAGCGCCTTAGAAGATAAAAAAAGACAATTATTGTCAGATATTAAGATGCCAGAAAATATACCTGAAGATATGCACAAAAAATTAAAAGCACTATTGGATAGTCGACATACTAAAGAAAAAACATTATCAGATAAGAGAGAGAGTATATCCAACCTTGATCAGAAAATCCAGGAGTCTGAATCTCAAAAAACATCAATAGATAACAAAATATCAAGTTTAAGAACAGAGCTGGAATCCAAGAAGATAAAGTTGACTGAAAAGAAAGTATCAAGAGATGCACTGAAAGAAAACTCTGATTTAGAAATACAGGATATTAATAATGCAATTAAAACACTTAATGATGAATTAAATTTAGAAGATCTTGAAAACAAAATAGATAAAATTAGAAAAAAAATTGATTATTTGGGGCCAATAAATTTAGCAGCAATAGATGAATTGTCCGAACAACAAGAAAGAAAAAAATATTTAGATACTCAATATGATGACTTATCACAATCTATTACTACTTTAGAGGGGGCAATCAAAAAAATAGATCATGAAACTAAATCCAAATTTAAAGAAATGTTTGATAATATTAATGAAAATTTGAATTATTTTTTCACCAATATTTTTGGTGGAGGAAAAGCATATCTTGAAATAAATGAGAAAGACTTATTGAATACTGGTGTTACTATTATGGCTAGACCACCTGGAAAATTAGTAAAGAATATAAGCGCATTATCTGGAGGGGAAAAAGCTGGAACTGGAATTGCATTTGTTTTCTCAATATTTAAAATTAATCCAGCACCATTCTGTTTATTAGATGAAGTTGATGCGCCACTTGATGAAGGGAATAACAATAGATTCTGTAAAGTTTTAAAAGAAATGTCTAAAACAGTTCAATTTATCTTTATCACACATAATAAATTAACAATGGAGTCAGCAGACTCACTTTCTGGTGTCACAATGAGAGAAGCTGGCGTCTCCAAGTTAGTATCAGTTAATGTTAATGAAGCAATAAATCTTACCAAAAATAAAGATAATATTAGACCTTTACGCCCTACAAATTAAAATGGCCTTGTCAAAATCAAAAGCAAGAGTAAAAATTAAAGAACTCATAACAGAAATAAATTATCATAATAAACACTATCATGCTTACGATGACCCTAAAATAAGTGATCAAGAATATGACTTGATGTATTCAGAATTAAAATTACTTGAGTCTAAATTTCCTGATTTGATACTAGAAAACTCACCCACCCAAAATGTCGGGGCAGCTACTTCGAGTGGATTTAAAAAAATTAAACATAAAATACCTATGTTGTCGCTTAATAACGCGTCTGATCAAAATGACTTTATTGAATTTTATGAAAAATTACAAACACATACTGAGGATAATATTAAATTGTAC
Organism: Gammaproteobacteria bacterium; assembly: GCA_002716945.1. Taxonomy (GTDB): domain Bacteria; phylum Pseudomonadota; class Gammaproteobacteria. The sequence continues at coordinate 230,076 of PBCF01000002.1, forward strand.
GCTGAACCTAAATTTGATGGATTAGCTATTTCTATAGAATATATAGATGGTGAACTTAAATCAGCTGTAACTCGTGGTGATGGGAATATAGGTGAAGATGTCATTTCTAATATTAAAACTATTAAATCGCTTCCATTAGTTCTTAATTCAAAAAAAATACCTTCTATAATGACATTAAGAGCGGAAGTATACATGCTTAAAAAAGATTTTAATAATCTTAACAAAAAACTCAAATCTTTGAATGAAGATACTTATGCAAACCCTAGAAATGTAGCTGCAGGAAGTATTAGACAGTTGGACCACAAAATTGCCGCTAAAAGAAATTTACAGATTTACTTCCACGGAGTTGCAGACATGGATCCAAATTTTGCACAAGAGACACACTCTTCATATATGAATTTGCTAAAAAAATTTGGATTACCTGTATCTGAATTAAATCATTCCTCCTCTAATCTAGACAATGCAATAAAATATTATAAAGAAATTGAAAAAGAAAGAGAAAATTTACCATATGAGATTGATGGTGTTGTTTTTAAAGTTGATAATTTAAAACTACAAAAAAAGCTTGGACAGACATCTAAAGCACCCAAATGGTCTATTGCTTATAAATTTCAATCTGCTTCTAAAATAACCAAATTAATTGACGTGACATTCCAAGTAGGAAGAACTGGAATAATAACACCTGTTGCAGAGTTGGAAACTCTAAATATTGGAGGTGTAAAAGTATCTAGAGCAAGTCTACATAATATGGATGAAATTACTAAAAAAGACATACAAATTGGAGACTATGTTCTTGTTAAACGTGCTGGTGATGTCATTCCAGATATAGTAAAAACTATAATTACAAAAAGAAAGAATACAAAAAAAATATTAATGCCTAAACATTGCCCAGCCTGCGGATCTATAATTAAAAAAATTGAAACACAAGCTCAATATAGATGCATTAATCAAAATAGTTGTAAGCCTCAAATTAAACAATCCATTATACATTTTGCATCTAGGAAGGCTATGAATATAGATGGGCTAGGCGATTCTATTATAAATGATTTGGTTGAATTAAAAAAAATTTTTAGTTATGCAGATATTTATACTCTAAGATATAATGATTTAATATCTTTAGATAGAATGGGTGATTTATCTACAAACAATCTTTTAAAATCTATTGAAAAATCTAAAAATGTTACATTTGATAAATTTATATATGCTCTTGGTATAAAAGAAGTTGGAGAAACAACAGCAAAAATGATAAGTAGTAATTTCAAGTCTATTAATAAATTTTTCAAAACCACTAATGATGATTTAGAATATATACAAGATATAGGTCCAATTGTCTCGAAGAATATAATTAAGTTTATTTTAGATAAGAAAAATATAGAAAATATTAAAAACTTATTAAAATATGGAGTTAATATTGAATATAATCTTAACGAAAAATTAACTAACTCAAAAAATGAATCTTTTGTAATTACAGGTACATTTAATAACTACACTAGAGATGATTTGAAAGAGTTATTAGCTGCTAAAGGGTTATTAGTTTCAAATAACATCTCTAAAAAAACTTCGGGTTTAATTGTTGGCGATAAACCAGGTTCAAAATATCAAAAAGCTTTAGATTTAAAAATTAAGATAATTTTAGAGAAAGATTTGATTAAGTTTCTCGAAGAATTTCATTAATACTAACCTTACTTCTAGTTTTTTCATCAACCTTTTTTACAATTACTGCGCAATACAAACTATATTTTCCGTTTTTTGATGGAAGGGAACCTGAGACAACCACAGACCCTTCAGGTATTCGGCCAAAACTAACTTTGTCAGTCTCGCGATCATAAATTTTTGTGCTTTTTCCAATATATACGCCCATTGATATAACAGCATTTTTTTCAACAATAACGCCTTCAACAATTTCTGAGCGTGCTCCAATAAAGCAATTATCTTCAATTATAGTTGGATTTGCTTGCATTGGTTCTAATACCCCGCCAATACCAACGCCCCCAGATAGATGCACATTTTTTCCTATCTGAGCACATGATCCAACCGTAGCCCATGTATCTACCATTGTACCTGAATCTACATACGCCCCTATATTTATAAATGAAGGCATGAGTACAACATTTTCAGCAATAAAAGATCCTTCTCTTGCAATAGCTTGTGGGACAATTCTAATATTTTTCTCTCGCAAATAGTCTTCGTCAAGTGTTTGAAATTTAGATTCTAACTTATCATAAAATTTCGTGTAACCTGTATCTACTAATTTATTTTTTTTTATTTTAAATGAAAGTAATATTGCTTTTTTTATCCATTGATTAACATTCCATTTACCGTTAATTTTTTCTGCTATCCGTATTTGGCCTGAATTTAATTTAAAAAACACATCGTCAATAATTTTTTTAATTTCATTTTCATCAGAAATACCCTTGTCATATGCATTTTCTATTATTTCTATCTCGTCAGTCATATAATTTTAGAGTGTTTGTGGAATTCTCTTATGAATATTAATTTCTTCATCCATTATGTTGTCTTTCGTATCTAAGAATACAAGGATATCGTAATATTGTCTAATATTTTGAACATACTTTAACGCTTCCCATCCTCTTGCATAGCCATATTTAGTTAGTTTATAAAATTTTGCTTTACTTAGTTGATTAAAAAACGGTTTAGCGTTAACCCATGAATAAGGATTCTTAGTAGAATTTTTTGCTAAATTAAACACATCCATAACATGCCCAAATCCTATATTATAAGAAGCTAAAGTAAACCATACTTTATCGCTCTCATTAATATTTTTTGGTAGTCTATGATATATTTCGTCAATGTATTTAGCTCCTCCAAATATACTTTCTTTTGGGTCTAAACGATTAGCTACTCCTAAATGTTTTGAAGTATTTAGGGTTAACATCATGAGTCCTTTTACCCCAGTATAAGAAACAGCATTCTCTCTCCACCTAGACTCCTGGTAAGAAACACTTGCGAGTAATCTCCAATCTAAATTATATTTTTCAGCAGCTTCTTTAAATAATTTTTCATATTTTGGCAAATAAACAATTATATCTTTAAGAAAATTTCTAGAACCAACAAAACTAAAATTATTTCTATGCCCAAAATGTTTTTCTGACAATTCATTAAGTCTTTCAGACGAATTCATAAATTTAAAAAATTCATTAATTTTTATTATCAAACTATCATCTATATTTTTTGAAACAGCCCATGCAAGCGGTTCATTTTTTGATAAATTAAATGCTACTTCCAATTCAGGGTAATATCTTTTATATATTTTATATTCATTTGAATTAATTATCGTAAAATCGATTAATCCTTCACTTATCATTTCAACTAGTTCATCAGTATTTGAATCATCTAATTCTGACCATTTAATATTGGTATATTTTTTTTTAAGTTCAGACAATAGATGAATATGGTTTTTTGTATTTAGTATATCGATAACAGTGGATTCTATTTGATTAATCTTTTTAGGTTTAAATCTTAATTTTGCATTATAGATCAATAATTGATCAATATTTTCATACGAATTAGAAAAATTAAAAATTTTTTTATTAGTATCAGAAGAAGTCATACCAACAAGAATATTACTTCTGTTGAAATTAATTTTATCTTTTATTAAATCAAAATTTTCTTCTGTAACGACTTCCATTTCAACATCAAGATATTGCGAAAATTCTTTCATTAAATCATATTCAAATCCTTGTGTATTGTCTTTTATATTATAGTATGTGGTAGGACTAACTCTTGTAACAAAAATAATTTTCTCTGCACTTATAATTCTATCTACATAGTTCTTTGGAAAATAATATATTAGATTAAATGAAATTCCAATTATGACTGTGACTATAATAAATCGTAAAATAAACTTTAACATTAATTTGTTTTATATTTATTTTGTGTTTTTTTATTATAAGGCCTTCTTCTTTTGTTATTATAGGAGCGATATTTATTTTGTTTATAATTACTATTTCTATTGAATCTTCTAACTCTATTTCTATTTGGTTTTTGTTCAGCATCTTTAGCTGTATCACTTTTACCAAACAAGGTCTTCATTATTTTACTGAAAAAATTATCCTTATTAGTTGATTCTCTATCAGTTGAACGAGGCTTAGGTGGTGGAGATTTGGGTTTTATTGAAGATACAAATGCTGTCTGAGACATATTTTTTGTATTTTCTTTTGGAACAACTTCATTTAATTTTACATTTTTCTTAAACTCTTCTTCTGATAATCCTTGCTTATCTATTGAATAATTAGATCCTTCTAACTCTGGATCGGGTATAATTTTAATATCTGTAGACTGTCTTTTCTCAATATTCTGAATCATTTCTCTTTTTTCATTTAATAAATATGTTGCCAGTCTAACAGGAAGATAAACGGTTAATTTTTCACTTTTGATTGCTTCCTCTTCAACTATTCTTGCAATTGAAACTGACAGTGTTGACAGAGATTTAATATGTCCAGAGCCACTACATGTTGGACAATATTCATTACTACTATCTAACATTGTAGATTTTAATTTTTGTCTAGAAACTTCCATTAATCCAAATTTCGAAATTCTACCAAATTGTATTTTTGCTCTATCAAGTTTAGCTAATTCAGCCATTTTTCTCATTACAGTTCCTTTAGATTTCATAGACAACATATCAATAAAATCAATTACAATTAATCCACCTATATCTCTCAGTTTTAATTGAGTTGTAATTATACTTACAGCTTCTAGATTAGTATTTAATGCTGTTTCTTCAATATCGCCACCTTGAGTAGATTTTGCTGAATTAACATCAATGCTAGTTAATGCTTCAGTTTTATCAAAAACAACATTACCGCCTGACGGTAAAGAAACTTTTCTTCTGTATACATTTTGTATTTGTGATTCTATTCTATGTTTACTAAATATTGGAACTGAATCTTCGTATAAATTCGATTTTGCAGAAAAATGTGGCATGAAATGTTCTTTAGCATTTAAGAACTCTTCATAGAAACTTTTGTTATCAATGATTACTTCATCAATATCGTCATTACAATAATCTCTAATTAGTCGTGCCATCATACTACTTTCTTGATAAATTAAAAAAGGAGCTTTTTTAAGAACCGATCCCTCTAAAACAGATTCATAAATTTGAATTAGATAATTCATATCCCATGTTAGAGATTCTTTTGACGCATCTAGACCTGATGTTCTGAGGATTACACTCATGCCATCAGGTATATCTAAATTATTTAACAGTTTTTTAGCTTGTAATCTATCATCGCCTTCCAATCTTCTTGATATGCCACCTGTATTAGGATTTTTTGGTAGCAAGACTAAGTATTTACCAGCAAGACTAAGATAAGTTGATAATGCAGCACCTTTTGTACCGCGTTCTTCTTTATCTACTTGAACAACAATTTCTTTACCTGATTCTAAACAATCTTTTGAAGATTTGCTTTTACCAGGTACAAAGATTTCACTTGATATTTCCTTAAACGGAAGAAATCCATGTCTAGATCTGCCAAAGTTTACAAAGGCAGCTTCTAAGCTAGGCTCTACCCTCGAAATTATTCCTTTGTAAATATTTGACTTTATGTTTTTCGAAGGAATTTCTATATCTAAATCTATTAAACTGTTGTCCTGTATTATAGCAAGACGTACCTCTTCCTTCTGTGAGGCATTCAAAAGTATTTGCTTCATTTTTAATCCTGTTTATCATTTTATTAAATGAAAATATGGCCTTTTTATTACATGAATTTTGTTTGCTATATAATTTCGCGTTTATTCATATCACTTTCACAAAACGCTATTTTTCTCTTATTTAGGCCTTTAATTTCTTATTAATTTAATTAATCTAATAGCTAAACAATTTAAAATTCTTTGAGTTAATATATCAATGATTTAAGATATCTTCAAACACAATTTATAAAAAAATAATTATGGTAGTGAAATATATACATATATCTGAAGATGAAACAGGCCAAAGACTTGATAATTTTTTACTAAAAAAGTTAAAAGGAGTGCCTAGAAGCCTTATATATAAAATTATACGTGGAGGACAGGTACGTATAAATAAGGGAAGATCTAAGGTTTCATATAAATTGTCAAAAAATGACATATTACGAATTCCGCCAATAACCACCACAGAAAACAGTATGGGTATATCCCGTAAATTTCTAGATAATCTAGAAAAAAACATAATATATGATCATAAAGATTTTATGGTTATAGATAAACCCCCTAAGATTGCAGTTCATTCTGGAACAGGGCTTAAAAATGATATTATTTCTTCAATTAAATCAATAGACAAATATAAAAATATAACACCGGTGCACCGGTTAGACAAAAACACTAGCGGTTGTTTAATTTTGGCCAAGAACTACAAGGCAGCTTCTTTTTTTGGATCTATTATGAAAAAAATTCAGAAGACATATAAAGTTTTATTAAAAGGAAAATTGCCAGAAGATAATATAATTGTTGAACAACCACTAATAAATTCACGACAGGGCGGTAAGAGAAAAATTGTTGTCTCGAATCCAGGAAAGATATCAAAATCCACATTCATTAAAATACATGAGTTTAACTATCTAACACTAGTTAATGTAGTTTTAGATACTGGAAGAACCCATCAAATCAGAGTACATGCAGCAAATATTGAACACCCTGTGTGCGGAGATAGAATTTATGGGGATGAGGACGTTAACAAAGAACTTCTTACATTTGGGCTAGACCGTATTTTTTTGCATGCAGAAAAAATATCTTTTGTTTATGATAAAAAATATATATTTGAATCAAAATTGCCCAATGATTTATCAAATGTTCTTGATAATATTAGAGACGGCCAATGATAAAAATGAGATAATAAATATATGGACAATAATGAATTATTAAATAATCTTATAAATTCTTTACTTGAAGATAGAAGGATTGAGAGAAGGAATAAGCTCATATTTAGAGTTTTTTCGGGTATTCTTATTATCTTTTTTTTATATATACTTTTATTTCCTTCAGATAGATTTTCAACAACATACGAACATACTGGATTAGTAGAGATTAATGGAGTTATATCTTCATCTAGCAATGCTAGTGTTGAAAAAATAATTCCAAGCATAAAGGATGCTTTAGATAATGAATCATGTATTGGCGTAATAATTAAAATTAATAGTCCAGGTGGCAGCGCAACACAGTCCAAAATTATCCATGATGAAATTTTAAAACTCAGGCTTAATACCAAAAAACCTATATATACTGTCATTGAAGATATGGGTACATCTGGTGGATACTATATTGCTGCTAGTAGCGAAAAAATAATTTCTAACCAATCTAGCATAGTTGGATCAATTGGAGTACGTATTGATAGTTTAAATGTTAAATCACTTTTTGATAAACTTGGCATAAAGTCACAGTCTATTGCATCAGGCGAAGATAAATTAATTTTAGATCCATTTCGAGAGCTTTCTGATGAACATAGATTACATTTAGAGAAATTAACAAGTGAAATACATAATCAATTTGTATCAGATATTAAAAAATCCAGGGGTAATAAAATAAAGACTGACAAAATCTTTAGTGGTCTTTTTTGGACAGGGATAGAAGCTAAAAAGCTTGGTTTAGTAGATGAACTTGGCTCTTTATATGATGTTAATAAAAAGTATCTTCAGGATAGTAAAATCATTAACTATACTCGTAAAGAAAATGTATTGGAAACAATAATCCAAAAAACTGTCTCACAAATACTACAAAATAATTATTTAAATATAAATCACTAAAATAATGAAAATTAGTTTTTTACCTCTTTTATCCATAAAAGAAATAAAAAAAATTGAGAGCGGATATAATCATCATGATTTGTTAGATAATGCAAGCAAATGTCTGTATAAATCCATTACAAATTTGGAAGAAAAATATTTATCTAATATACTAATTATTTGTGGACCGGGCAATAATGGTGCTGATGGTTTGTATTTATCATCTATACTCATTAAATCTGGATATCAAGTTGATATTTTATTTCCTGATGATTTTAGATCTAAACAATCTGCCTTAATCAAAAAATTAGATTTACCTGAAAACAACATCCATAATTTAAATTTTGACTTAGAAAATTATATTGACAATAAAACATTAATTGTAGATGCAATTTTTGGTTCGGGATTAAATAAACAATTAAACAAAACAATATCTGACATAATATATACTATAAACAAGCATCAATCTTTTAAAATTTCTATTGATATACCGTCAGGCTTAGACAGTGAAGGCAAACAAACACTAACAGATAATTCATCTCATATAAATATATTCAGATCAAATTTGGTTGTATCTTTTGTAAGTTTAAAAAAAGGATTATTTACTGCTCAGGGACGAGATCATTGGAATATGATACATCATTATAAATTAGTGACTGAAAAATTAACCTCTAATACTTTTTTGTTTTCACTAGATGATTTCAAAAGCATTCCCATTAGTTTGGATGATTTTTCTCATGATGATATCTTTGTGGAAGATATATCTAATCAAACCACTACATCACATAAAATTAAAAAAACTGATGCCAAGGGGTTAATTGTGGGAGGCAATGATGAATATTTAGGCGCACTGCTACTAGCGGCTAAAGCAGCTATAAAAACTGGAGTACGTTACCTCACAACATTATCTTCAGTGAAAAATTCGAAAATTGTACCTACAACATTACCAGAGGTTATTAGTCATTCTTTTACTGAAATTGTGAATCAGTTTCCTAAGTCTGAAGCATTTTTGGTAGGCCCCGGATTAGGTAGGAATAATTTATCCGAAGAAGTGTTTTCAAGGTTCATATCATTATTACAAAAAAAAGAAATATTTACTATCATTGACGCTGATGCTATTTATTTTTTATCCAAAAATCAGTCAAATTTTAAAAGATGGGTATTAACACCGCATGAGGGTGAAGCTGCGAAATTATTAAATAAAAAAATAAATTATATAGTTGAAGATAGATATAGAGCGTCAAAAGAAATACAAAAAAAATATGGAGGAATTTCGGTACTTAAGGGAGCCGGTACAATTGTGCGTGATGACTTAAATACATATATTTGCGCCCATGGTAATCCTGGTATGGCAATGGCAGGCATGGGTGACTGTTTAAGTGGAATTTTGTTAGGATGTCATTTTATGACATTGAATGAATTACATGCTTCTTTGTTAGGTATTGGGCTACATTCTAAAGCCGCTGATCTAATAGCTCATGAATCCGGGATAAAAGGATTATTACCCTCTGATGTTATACAGCAAGTATCAATATTATTGAATAAAGAACTAGTATGAAACAAAACTATTATCATATTGAGAGAGAAAATGATTATAAATATATTTTTCCTCGTTTTATAATTGAGAAAGATACAAACTACATATTTTTCTTAAAGGGAATGGTTGGTGCAGGTAAATCTACTTTTATTAGATTGTTCATTAAATATATGCAAGATAACATTAATGTTACTAGCCCAACATTTCCTATTATCAATGAATATAAGTTAGTTAACTATACAGTATTTCATTATGATCTTTATAGAATTAAATCTCAAAAAGAATTATTAGAAATTGGAATAGATGATTATTTAAATCAAAACGCATTACACTTCTTTGAATGGCCTGATAAATTTTTAAATTTTCTACCAACACCAGATTTTGACATAGATATCGATGTGATTGATGAATCTAGAATCATTAAAATAATTGAAAATGATGAATCAGAATAAATTACCCATAATCTCAGTTATTGGTCCAACATCAATTGGTAAAACTAAATGTGCTATTGCTTTAGCAAAAATATATCCGGTAGAAATTATTAGCGTGGACTCTACTATGATATATAAAGAAATGGATATTGGTACAGACAAACCCGATACGACCGTATTAAATGAAAATATACATCATTTAATTGACATTAAATATCCAAATGAAAAATACAATGTAGGTAATTTTTACTATGATTCTATTAAACTTATCAAAAATATTCATAAGAGAAAAAAAATTCCATTATTTGTTGGTGGAACTCTCATGTATTTTTATCAATTATTTAATGGATTGAATAAATTGCCACCTGCGTCATCATCTGAAAGAAATTTTATTAATTATTTAGCCAACATGTATGGGTGGGATAAAATTTATACTTCATTGAAATATTTAGACTCAGCAATAACTTCTAAAATCAATGTAAATGATCACCAAAGAATACAAAGATCTTTAGAGGTATACCTTATGACGGGCAAACCTTTATCATTTTTTCATTCTTCCACTGAATCTTTATCTGATATTTATGAACTTATTACATTAAAAATTTCCTTAAATGATAGAAATAAATTACATACTATTATTGAAGAAAGAACCAAGAAAATGTTTGATTCAGGGCTAATAGATGAAGTTAAATATCTTAAAGATAAATACGAATTAGATTTATCATATCAATCCATGAAGGCTATAGGGTATAGCCATGTAATGAATTTTCTTTATGGCAAATTAAATGAAAAAGATTTATTGCAGAAAGTCATATTTTCGACCAGACAACTTGCAAAAAGACAAATCACATGGTTAAAAAAATTTCCTAGCAAATATCAGTTAGATAACGCATCAAATATAACAAAATTGATTTTTAATAAAATTGATAAACATTTACAATATTTATGAATAATGTCAATATTTATAATAACTAACGTTATACTTTATAAACAAAATGACTGAAATTCTTCAAGACAAATTCCTCAATAAACTAAGAAAAGAAAAAGTACATGTTTCTATATTTCTTATAAATGGCATAAAATTAGAAGGGTTAATTGAAGCTTTTGATTCATATATTATTTTACTCCAGAATAAGAACAAAGAAGGATTAATGATTTATCAAAGTATATATAAACATGCGATATCTACCATAGTTCCATCAAAGCAAATTAAATTAGAGTTTGAAGATAGGTAGCGTTTATATTATTATTATTTTGCGGTGAATTTAATGGCATGGAATGAACCTGGTAAAAACGATAAAGACCCATGGGGTAGACAAAAGAATAGTGGATCTGACCTAGATGCACTGCTAAAAGATTTTCAAAAATTTTTCAAAGATGTATTTAATTCAAATATTGGCGGAAATAATACAGAACCACCATCAAAAAAGAACATTAGTTTCCTAGTATCAATTATTTTTGCTATATATTTATTAAGCGGTATATACATCGTTGATGATGGAGAAAGAGGAGTTGTCTTGCAATTCGGTAAATTTAATGAAATTACTCTGCCTGGACCTCATTGGATACCTAGAGTAATTCAGACCGTTGAAATTGTAGATGTGGCTAAGATTAGATCTGTCCAACAAAAGGCTGTAATGCTAACTGAAGATGAAAATATTGTAAGTATTAATTTTGCTATCCAATATGATATTAAAGATGCTAGCAACTATATCTTTAATTTAAGAGAACCCGATATCACATTAAGACAGGCCGGAGAGAGTGCTATCAGAGAAGTCTTAGGTAAAAATTCAATGGATTTTATAATTACTGAAGGTAGAGAAGAGATTGCCTCTAGAACAAAACTGTTATTACAGTCTGTTTTAGATTCATATATATCTGGAATAAATGTACAAACAGTAAATATATTGGAAGCACAGCCTCCAGAGCAAGTCCAAGATGCATTTTCTGATGCTATTAAAGCTAGAGAAGACGAACAAAGATTCATTAATGAAGCTGAAGCGTATAGAAATGAAATAATTCCATTAGCTCGAGGGAAGGCAAAACAAATCATAGAAGAGTCCAAGGCTTATAAAGTTAAACTTATTAATTCAGCTGAAGGAGAAGCTTCCAGATTTAAACAGCTTTACAAAGAATATCAAAAGGCACCTGAGGTTACGCGAGAAAGATTATATTTAGAGGCTGTTGAATCAGTTCTTGAAAATAGTAGTAAAGTTATGATCGATATAGATGGTGGTAATAATTTGATGTATTTACCTCTGGATAAAATAATTAGTTCCACTCCACAACAAACAAACAAACCTCAACGTTATGGATCAGAATCAGCTGATTCATTGTCAGATAAGATTGAATCTAATAAAGATAGTTTTAATTTAAGAAAAAGGGATCTTTATAATGAATAATAATAGAAATGTTTTAACAACCGTAATTGTATTATTACTTTTAATATACTCTGCAACTTTTGTGGTTGATGAAAGAGAAGTTGTTATAAAATTTAGACTAGGAGAAATTGTAAGAACATATAATGATCCAGGGTTATTTTTTATGATTCCATTCTTGAATAATATTAAACGATATGATTCAAGATTATTAACTATGGATTCAAAACCTGAACAATTTCTTACCAGCGAAAAGAAAAATGTAATAGTTGATTCTTTTGTAAAATGGAGAATAACTGGACCAGAAAATTTTTATAGAGCATCTAAAGGTGATGAAAGAATTGGAGTTAGCAGACTTTCTCAAATTATAAACGATTTAACAAAAAGTGAGTTTAGTAAGAAAACTATAAATGATGTTGTATCTGGTGACCGTGTATTTATTATGAATACCGTTAAATCTGAAGCTAATAAGGCAGCTTCTGCCTTAGGTATTTCAGTAATAGATGTCAGACTTAAAAAAGTTGACTTGCCAGACGAAGTAAGTAATTCAGTTTATGCAAGAATGGTGAAAGAGAGAGCAACTGTAGCTAAAGCATTCAGATCAAAAGGAAAAGAAGAAGCTAAGGGTATCACTGCAGCAGCAGAAAGAGAATCAGAGACAATAATAGCTGAAGCTTATAAACAAGCACAAGAAATAAAAGGCCAAGGAGATGCTATTTCAACAGAAGTTTATGCTGAGGCATTTAACATGAGCCCAGAATTTTATTCATTCTATAGAAGTCTAGATGCTTATAAAAATACATTTAATTTAAAACAAGATATATTAATAATCCAACCTGATTCTGAATTTTTTAAATATTTCAATAACCCAGCAGGAAAAAGATAATAGATATTATCGAACTAATATTAATTGTTTTTGCTTTTATATTAATACTTGAAGGCCTCTTGCCATTAATTTCACCAAAATCATTCAAAGATTTTTTAAGATACTTTATTGATTTACAAGATAATACAATTAGAATGATTGGTGGGAGTTTAATACTGATTGGTTTGATCTTATACATGATCGTGGCGTAATAAAATTTATGAAAGATAAAAAATTTTTTATACCTGATGGCATTGAATATTATATGCCTAAAGAAGCTATATCTTTTGAAACATTGAGGCACAAAATCCTCAAAATCTTCAAAAAATATAAATATAATTATGTAATACCACCTATATTTGACAATCTAGAAAATTTACTAACACTTAAAGGTAATGATTTACAAAATGAAACCATTAAAATAAATAATTATTCTAATGATGGAACTATAGGAGTAAGGGTTGATATAACACCTCAATTGTCTAGAATAGATTATCAATCATTTCTCGAGCACAAACCAAATAGATATTGCTATATGGGTGATATTTTACGAATTAATGCGGAAGGGTTTGATCGGAAGAATCCATATCAAGTTGGTGCTGAATATTTTGGGCAATTAACTAAAAAGGTTGATGTTGAGATAATAAAGCTATTGGTTGATATAATTACCCTATCAAAATCTAAAAAAATATTGATAGAATTGGGTGACTTATCATTTATAAATTTATTCCTTCAAAATCTTAATATAAATTCTAAAACTAGATCAATATTACTTGATTTTATTAATTTAAAATCAAATCATGAAATAAAAGAATGTTTTGATCGATATAAAATTAATAAAAAACATCTCCCTTATTTACTTGAAATTATAAATTTGTCAGGCGATAACAATGTCTTAAAGGATCTTATGAAATTAACAAAAATGTGTAATATCAATTTTGAAGTACAATTAAATCAACTTAAAGCCATTGGCAACTCATTATGTAGTTATAAAAAACCATGTACAATTAATTATGATTTAACTGAATTACATGGGTTTGATTATCAAGGAAGTGTAATATACACAGTGTATGTTCCTAATCTTAGAAAAGAAATAGCTCGTGGAGGAAGATATAAAGCATATCAACTCTCTGAAAATAAACATAGGGAAGCAACTGGTTTTAGTTTAGATTTACGTGACTTACTAACAGTTTTAATAAAGAATAGTTCTTAAAAATGTCAAAAAATATTTTATTAATTGGGACACATTGGGGCGACGAAGGCAAAGGGAAAATTGTAGATGTTCTTGCTGATAATGCAATAGGATGTGTAAGATTTCAAGGCGGACATAATGCTGGCCATACACTTGTTATAGACGGCGAAACAACAATTCTTCATTTAATACCATCAGGTATTTTGCATGATAATGTAAAATCTATTATTGGTAATGGAGTGGTGGTATCGTTAGATGCTTTATTACAAGAAATAGATGATTTAGAATCAAAAAATATTATTTTAGATAATAAATTATTTATAAGTGAACTTTGTCATTTAATTTTACCCTCACATAAAAATTTAGATATAGCGAAAGAAGAAAAATTAGGAAAATCATCAATTGGTACAACTGGCAGAGGTATAGGTCCATCCTATGAAGATAAAGTTGCACGAAGAGGCATAAGATTAATAGATTTTAGAAATACCAAAATTTTAAAAGACAAAATATCCAATATTATGGATTATCATAATTTTTTATTAAAAAACTATTATAATCAACCAATTGTTGATGTTGAGAAAACGTTTGAATCATTAGTTGATAATTATGAGAAAATCAAAAAATTTGTAATAGATATTAAACCTCTTTTATTAAACTTGACAAACTCATCAAATGTATTATTTGAAGGTGCGCAAGGAGCAATGTTAGATATTGATCATGGGACATATCCATATGTTACGTCTTCTAACACTACATTTGCAGGTCTCTTGTCTGGCACAGGAATTAATGTCAATAGAATAAATTATTCCCTTGGAATTATGAAAGCTTACACTACACGTGTTGGTAATGGCCCTTTTCCTTCTGAACTTCTAAATGAAATTGGAGATAACTTAGCTAATTGGGGTGGTGAAGTTGGAGCTACAACAGGACGTGCAAGACGATGTGGCTGGTTAGATATTAAAGTTTTAAAAAATTCAATTGAACTTAATAGTATAAATGGCATTGCATTAACTAAAATTGATGTGTTAGATAAATTTGAAAAAATAAAAATTTGTATAGATTATGATATGGATGATAATTATACAGCTAGAAATATAAAATTTATGGAAATTAATGGATGGATGAAGTCAACAGTTGGTGTAACAAAATTTAACAATCTACCAAAGAATGCACAAAAATATGTTGAATTAATAGAATCATTATCTGAGAGACCCATAGATTTAATTTCAACAGGACCATCACGTAATGATATCATTGAAATTAAAGATATTTTTGTATGACAATAGACAACAGAAAATCTAATTACATATATGGTATACACTCAGTTAAATCATTCTTAAATTCATCACCAAAAACAATCAAAAAAATCTATATCAAAAAAACAGACAATAAAAATCTCAGAAACATAATAAGAATTGCATTAGATAATAAGTTAAGAGTGATTGAATCAACAAACACATATCTTTCTACTATTTCTATGACAAACAAACATCAGGGGGTTGTATGTGAAATTATGACAAGCGATCATACCAATTTTAAAATTGATTCTTATATTCAATATATGGAAAATCCTTTTATAGTTATTTTAGATAATATACAAGACCCAAGAAATTTGGGTTCATGTATTCGTACAGCAAATGCTGCAGGAGTATCGTTAATAATTAAAAAAAAATCTAATTCTTCAGGTTTGTCTCCAGTTGTACATAAATCAGCTTCTGGAGGTTTACAGGGTATACATTTTCTTGAAACAAATAACATAGCAACTATCATTAAAAAATTAAAAAATAACAATATAAGAATAATTGGGACCGATCATAAATCTAAAAAAAACATCTACAAACTAAAGAAAACTAATAATAATGGTGTTGCTGTAATACTTGGTTCTGAGGGCGACGGAATAAGTAAATCATTATTAGATATGTGTGACGAAATATTGAGCATTCCAATATATGGATCAGTTGAATGCTTGAATGTATCAGTAGCAGCTGGAATTATCTTATTTGAAGTTGCTAGCAAATTAAAAAAAACTAAATGAGTATTTGAAAAAATATCTATACTGAAGTAGTATGCGCACTGAGGAATATTGTATGAAAAACTATGAAATTGTTTTGTTATTTACTGTAAATGAAGAAAATCTTTCATTACAAACAGTTGATAAATTTAAAAAATTAGTGTCTGACAAAGGCGGAAAGATTGATAGATTTGAAGATTGGGGGAATCTAAAATTAGCTTATCCCATAAACAAAAACACAAAAGCTCATTATATATTGATGAATATCAGCGCTAATAACGAGATATTAATCGAATTATCTGGAATGATTAAATATAATGACAATATTTTAAGACACATAATACTTTCTTGTAAAGAAGCAATTACAGAACCTTCCTTAATGTTAAAAAAAGAAATCAGTCAAGCGAGTTAAATTAATGAGTGAAATTGAATCAGAGATAAAAGTTAAATCAATCAAACATAAAGATATTGATTATAAAAATATTGGCTTGTTAAAAGCATATATAACCGAAACAGGAAAAATTATACCTAGTAGAGTCTCAGGAACCTCAGCTAAAGAACAAAGAAGAATAAATAAAGCAGTTAAGATAGCAAGATATCTTGCGTTATTACCTTTCTGTGATAATCATAAAAAATGAAAGTATTATTGTTAAAAAAAATAAAAAATTTAGGTGATATTGGCAAAGAAGTATCAGTAAAACCAGGCTATGCCAGAAATCATTTGTTACCTAAAAAGCAAGCCGTATTGCCAACGGAGGAAAATTTAAAAATAGTTGAAGAGAAGAAAAAAGAACTTCAAGCAGCGGAAGAGGCACTTAAGAGTGAAGCTTTACAAATTGCAGAGAAATTAAAAGACTATACAATTAATTTTAAAGCACAAGTACAAGAAGAAGATAAAATATTTGGTTCAATTACTTTACAAAATATTGTAGATAGATTAACTCAAGATGGTTTTAATCTTGAGAAGAAGAATGTAAACCTACCTTCTGGGCCGATAAAAAATTTAGGTACATTTATTTGTAATATATCACTACATTCAGACGTGTCAGCTGATATTTCCATTCATGTAGAAAAAGAAGAAACTGTTAGTTCTTAAAAATCAAGATATAAAGTAATTTTTTTTTCAGTTAAAATAGTACATGGCTGAAAAACTCCCAACTATACCAAAATCCATTGAATCAGAGCAAGCATTCTTAGGTTCATTAATTCAAGACCCAAAATCATGGGAAAAAATCGATAAAAGACCTGAAGTAGATGATTTTTTTGATCCTGTTAACAAGATTATTTATAACGAGATTTATGAATTACTTATAAATGACCAACCAGTAGATATTTTGATGTTGGAAGAGGCTTTGAAAAATAAATCTTTATTAGATAAGGTTGGAGGCATAGAATATTTAGCAAACCTAGTTAGAAAAACACCAACGAGCGCTCATGTAGCTGCATATAGTGATAAAATAACTGAAAAATCATTAATGCGACGTTTAATTAGTGTTAGCACAAAAACTATAGAGAATGTTACAAACAGCGAAGAAGATATAAAAAACATACTCGACAAAGCTGAGTCTGATATATTTTCTATCACAACAGATTCAGAAAAGAAATATGGGCTACAAAAAATTGGACCTATTGTTAATGACATGGTCGATAATATTTATCAAAACAAAGGAAATATAGATCAAATATTCACTGGTTTTTCTAAACTTGATGAGCTTGTAAAAGGTTTTCAGAAATCTGACTTAGTAGTTATCGCTGGAAGACCTTCAATGGGAAAAACTGCTCTTGCCATGAATATTGCTGAAGATATTGTTATTAAGCAAAAGAAAAAAGTTGGTTTTTTTAGTCTGGAGATGTCATCAGAATCAATTGCTTTGAGATTATTATCCTCACTAAGTCGTATATCGACATCACAAATTAGAGATGGTATAGATAAACTTTCTAGTTCAGATACAAAATCTGTCACATCTGCTATTGAGTTAGTAAAAGAATGTGATTTCTTTATAGATGATAGTGCTAACATGACGCCAATGGATTTAAGAGCCAAGGCAAGAAGAATGAAAAGAGAAACAGGAATTGATGTATTAATTATTGACTATCTACAGTTAATATCTATCCCAAATTTTAAAGAGGGAAGAGTTAATGAACTTGCTGAAGTGACTAGAATTTTAAAAAGCATAGCAAAAGATTGTGACATGCCAGTTATTGCTTTATCTCAGTTAAACAGACTTGTTGAAACTAGAAACGACAAAAGACCTTATTTGTCTGACTTGCGAGAGTCTGGAGCTATTGAACAAGATGCAGATATCGTATTATTTATTTATCGTGATGAAGTGTACAATAAACAAACTGAGGAAAAAAATGTTGCCGAAATTAATGTTGCAAAACATAGAAATGGAGAAACAGGTGTAAGAAAATTAACTTTCTTGCGTCATTGTACAAGGTTTGAAGATTACACTCCACAAATCTTTAATGAAGCTGATGCTTCGTAAACTAAGTTGATGCTAATATTATTCCTCAAGCAAGTCTAATTTATTTTTTTTATTTTCCCACTCTTTAGCATCGCTTGGAGCTTCTTTTATTTCAGTGATGATAGGCCATTTTTTAGATAATCTTTCATTAATCTCTAGAAAATGTTTATTTTCATCAGTAAGATCATCGTCTGCTACAATTGCATCTATAGGACATTCTGGTTCACACATGCTGCAGTCTATGCATTCGTCAGGATTAATTACAAGATAATTAGGCCCTTCATGAAAACAGTCAACTGGACATACCTCTACACAATCAGTATATTTACACTTTATGCAGTTTTCTGTGATAACATATGTCATTACTAAATTAGTTTTTAATTAAAGGTAATATACCATTATGAAATCCATAAAAAAAGTTGTATTTCCAGTTGCCGGACTAGGAACTCGTTTTTTACCTGCAACAAAAGCTAGCCCAAAAGAAATGTTACCTATAGTAGATAAACCTTTAATACAATATGCCGCCGAAGAAGCAATGCATTCAGGAATTAACCATTTAATCTTTGTTATAGGAAGAACTAAAAATGCAATTATTAATCATTTTGATTCTGCCCCTGAATTAGAAAATGAATTATTTGATAAGAAAAAACCTGCATTATTGAAAATAATAAAACAAATTATTCCAAAAAATGTTCATTGTACATTCGTGAGACAAGAAAATCCTCTTGGACTCGGACATGCTATTAGTTGTGCTGCTGAAATTATTGGAAGTGATGATTTTGCAATTATACTAGCCGATGACTTAATAAAAGCTAAGACTCCTACAATTAAAGATATGATTAAAATTCGGGATAAGTCTTGCCCAAATATTATTGCTATCGAAGAGATAGAGAAAACAGAAACAGATAAATATGGCATCATTGAATATTCATCTAAGAAAAAAAACTTATATAAATTAAGCTCTATTGTTGAAAAACCATCACCCAATAAAGCAAAAACAAATTTAGCAGTTGTTGGTAGGTATTTATTTTCATCTGATATTTTAGATCTGATTACTAAAACCAAACCAACTGTAGGAGGGGAAATACAGATAACAGATGCAATTGGCAAAATGTTATCTAAAAGCGATATCTATGGATATAAATTTAAAGGACAAAGATTTGATTGTGGTAGTAAACTTGGATATTTAAAAGCAAATGTTGAGTATGCGCTTGATCATAAAGAAGTAAAAAAAGATTTTAAAAAATATTTGCAAAATATAAAAATAAATTGATGAAAATTTTATTTAAATATAAGATAACTAGTTTGATCCCCGGTAGCTCAGTTGGTAGAGCGAGTGACTGTTAATCACCAGGTCGGCGGTTCGAGTCCGTCCCGGGGAGTTATAATAGGTTTTTAAATGGTACTTAGTATAAATGAATGAAAAACGAAAACATGTTATAGAAACACTAAAAATAGTTTTGATTGTATGTATTATGATTTTTTTGGCAATCTTTATTTTAACTTTAATTGCCTAATCTTGTAGTGATTTTTTAATTCTGATCATAGCTTCTTTGAGTGATTGCATATCTACTGCTATAGATATACGTAGATGTCCCTCAAAACCAAATGCACTTCCAGGAACAACAGCTACTTTCGCTGTTTCTAGTAAAAATAAAGCTAAATCTTTGTCATTATTAAATTTACTATTATTCTTGACCAATTCTTTGAAGGAAGGAAAAATATAAAAAGTTCCGTCTGTATCTTTGCACTCAACACCTTCAATATTATTTAATTCAGAAACAACATAATCATGTCTTTTTTTGTATTCTTTAGTCATCAATTGGATATCGTTAGACTTGTTGTTTAATGCAACAGTTGCTGCTGCTTGTGATATGGCACTAGGACAAGACGTGCTCTGAGATTGTAGCTTTTTCATTTGATTTATAATTTCGTTTGGTCCAGCTGCATATCCTATTCTCCATCCAGTCATTGAAAATGCTTTAGATACACCATTAAATATTACAGTTCTATCTTGTAATGTTGGACATACATTTAAAATATTCTGAAAAGGATCTTCGCTCCATCTAATATGCTCATATATATCATCAGATGCAAAAAAAATATTTTTTTTATTTTCTATTACATCACAAATACTTTTTAATGATTCAGGACTATAACATTTACCACTTGGATTATTTGGACTATTAATTAATAATAATTTTGTTTTACTGGTAATAATCTTATCTAAATCTTCACTAACTATATTTAAATTGTTATCGTAGGATGTATCAAGGAATACTGGTTTGCCTCCAGCATATTTAATCATATCTATATATGAAACCCAAAAAGGGGTAGGCAATATTACTTCATCGCCATCATCTATTAAAACTTGTAAAAAGTTAAAAATAGATTGTTTGCATCCATTTGAAACTATAATTTCGTCAATCTCATAAGATAAATTATTATCATTAGAAAATTTCTGTTGTATGGCTGATTTTATTTCTGAAGTTCCATCAACTGATGTATATTTGGTTTGACCAGATTTTAAAGCTGATAAAGCTGCGTCTTTAATATAAGATGGAGTGTCAAAATCTGGTTCTCCAACTGTTAATACAATAATATCCTCTCCATTGTTACGCATCTCATTTGCTTTAGCAGTGAGAGCCATTGTAGATGATGGGTTAATTACTTTTATCCTATTTGAAAACGTCAATGTAGTTCCTGATATTTTATATTATCATATTTACGTCTTTTAAGTAAACTTCATGGTAAAATAATATACTATGAAGGAATTTTCTTTAAATACATCTATGAAACCAGCTGGAGATCAACCGAGCGCAATCAAATCCTTAGTCTCTGGAATTAAACAAAAACTAAAGCATCAAACCCTTTTAGGTGTAACTGGTTCAGGTAAAACATTCACAATGGCAAATATAATTCAACAAACTAATAAGACGACTTTAATCTTAGCTCCAAATAAGACTTTAGCTGCACAGCTTTATTCAGAGATGAAAGAATTTTTTCCAAATAATTCGGTTGAATATTTTGTTTCATATTATGATTATTATCAGCCAGAGGCATATGTGCCTGTGTCTGATACATACATTGAGAAAGATGCATCGCTCAACGAACATATAGAACAAATGAGATTATCAGCTACAAAATCTCTTTCCGAAAGAAAAGATGCTATTGTCGTTGCTACAGTTTCAGCAATATATGGATTAGGCGATCCCACTACATACTTCAAAATGATATTACATATGGTTAAAGGTGATTTAGTAGATCAAAGAAAGATATTAAGGCGTTTAGCAGAATTACAATACACAAGAAATGATATAGAGCTCAGAAGAGGTTCTTATCAAGTAAAAGGCAGTATTATAGATATATTTCCAGCTGATTCTGATAGAGAAGCTATCAGAGTTGATTTATTTAATAATGAAATTGAGAATTTGTATACATTTGATCCGCTCACAGGACAAGTAAATAAACAAATCAAAAGATGCACTATATATCCTAAAACACATTATGTTACACCTAAAGATATTCTAGATGCAGCTGTTATAGATATTAGAAAAGAACTTGATTCAACTTTGTCTGAATTAAAAAAAGAAAATAAACTATTAGAACTTCAAAGATTAAAAGAAAGAACAAATTTTGATCTTGAAATGATTAAAGAAATGGGATATTGCTCAGGTATTGAAAATTATTCCAGATATTTATGCGGAAGGAAGCCAGGAGAACCACCACCGTGTTTGTTAGATTACATGCCTGAAGATGGGCTTGTAATAATTGATGAAAGTCATGTTGCAGTTCCTCAGTTAGGAGGCATGTACAGAGGAGATAGATCTAGAAAAGAGACATTAGTTGAATATGGTTTTAGATTACCGTCAGCACTTGATAATAGACCATTAAAGTTTGAAGAATTTGTTAATTATAGTTTTCAAACTATTTATGTGTCTGCTACTCCAAGTGACTATGAAATTAATAAATCTAAAATTGTTGTAGAGCAGGTTATAAGACCTACTGGCTTAATTGATCCGAAAGTTACAGTCAAAGCTGCTTCAAATCAAGTTGAAGATGTTCTTTCTGAAATTAACAAGGTAGTAAAAAATAATAATAGAGTTCTTATTACTACTCTCACAAAAAAAATGGCTGAAAATTTAACTGAATATTTAGAAGATTTTAATGTAAAAGTTAGATATTTACATTCTGATATTAATACTGTCGAGAGAGTTGAAATTATTAGGGATTTGAGAAAGGGTGACTTTGATGTTTTGGTCGGAATCAATTTATTAAGAGAGGGGCTTGATATACCAGAAGTGGAACTTGTGGCAATTTTTGATGCAGATAAAGAGGGTTTTTTAAGATCTGATAAATCTTTAATTCAAACCATTGGAAGAGCCGCTAGAAATATAGATGGTCGAGTCATTTTATATGGTGATCACCTTACAAAATCTATGAAACGTGCTATTGATGAAACAGATAGACGTAGAAATTTGCAAATTGAGTTTAACAAAACTAATAACATTAAGCCTGTAGGTATTAAAAAAGGCATAAGAGATTCTTTGGATGATGATGTATATCTTTCTAACGATAAACTAGGAAAAATATCGTTAATATCTAATATTAAAAAGAAATTTCCAAAAGTTACAAGCAACAACGTAACAAATATAATTAAAGAGCTTGAGAAACAGATGTTTGAGAGAGCAAAAAATTTAGAATTTGAAGAAGCCGCAAAAATTAGAGATCAGATTACATCTATTCAGCAAAAATACCTAGATATGCCTAAAAATGCGAATTCATAGAATTAACAACTTGAGAAAGATTAACTGCCATGATAATTTTTACATAGTTTAGGCGCGTAGCTCAGTTGGTTAGAGCGCCACCTTGACATGGTGGAGGTCGTTGGTTCGAACCCAATCGTGCCTACAATAAATAAAGAATTATATGTTAAAAATAGTTATTAATAATAAAAAAATTGATTTAGAAAATAGCAAATCCATCGAGAGTTTGACTAATGAAAATTTTAAGGAAAAAAATTTTGTAGCAGCCAGAGTTGACAATAAACTTGTAGATATGAGCAATCATATTGAATCTGATTGCAAAATTGAATTGATTAAATCAACCGATCAAGAAGGTTTAGAAATAATTAGACATACATGTGCACACGTTTTTGGGCATGCTATTAAACAAATATATCCTGATTGTAAAATGGTTATTGGGCCTGTCATTGACAACGGTTTTTATTATGATGTCTTAACTAAAGAAACAATTTCTGAAAAAGATTTAATAACAATTGAAAAATTAATGAAGAAGCTAGCAAAAAAGAATTATATAATTACTAGAGAAGTTGTAACAAAAGATAAAGCAATTAAAATTTTTAAAAAAAGAAATGAGGATTTTAAACTAAAACTTATTGATGAAATACCCGAAAATGAAATTATTGCGGTATATCATCATGAGGAATATATTGATATGTGCAGAGGGCCACACTTAACTAATACGAAACACCTAAAGGCATTTAAACTAACCAAAATATCTGGATCATATTGGAAGGGAAACTCCTCAAACCAACAACTTCAACGTATATATGGGACCGCATGGAATTCACAAGATGAATTAAACAATTATCTTAAAGATTTGGAAGAGGCAGAAAAAAGAGACCATAGAAAATTAGGACAAAAACTTGATTATTTTCACTTCCAGGAAGAATCTCCTGGTATGGTGTTTTGGCATGATAAAGGTTGGACTTTATTTAATTTGATCAAAGAATATATTTCAAATTACTTATATCTTAATAACTATAAAGTTATTAATACTCCGCAAATTCTTGATAAATCTTTGTGGAAAAAATCTGGACACCTGGATAAATTTTCAGATTTGATTTTTGATATAAATTCAGAAAATCGTGAGTATGCTATTAAACCAATGAGTTGCCCAGGACATATACAAATTTATAATCAAGGAATCAGAAGTTATAAGGACTTACCAGTTAAATTAGCAGAGTTTGGTTTAGTGCATAGAAATGAACCATCAGGGACATTACATGGTCTTCTTAGAATTAGAGCTTTCACACAAGATGATGCGCACATTTTTTGTACACCCGAACAAATTGAAGAAGAAATAATTAAACTCATTGATGATATTCAAAATATTTATCAAGACTTTGGATTTAAAAACTTAAAAATAGAACTTTCTACTAGACCAGAAAAAAGAGTTGGAAGTGAAAAAATTTGGGATATCTCAGAAAGCGCATTAAAGTCTGCCTTAAAGCGTAAGAATATTGACTGGTCTTTGAATGATGGAGATGGTGCTTTTTATGGACCTAAAATTGACTTCTCTTTACATGATTCATTGAACAGAATATGGCAATTAGGAACTATACAATTAGATTTTTCAATGCCAGAAAGATTAAAAGCTAACTATGTGGATAAAGATGGCATCAAACAACACCCTGTAATGATTCATAGAGCTATATTAGGATCTTTAGAGAGGTTTGTTGGAATACTAATAGAAAATTATGCTGGAAATCTTCCATTATGGCTTTCACCTGTTCAAGTAGTAGTGCTAAATATTACCTCTAAACATGAAGAATTTTCAAATAATATAGTTGATTTACTCCGTCGAGAAGGTTTTAGGGTTGATAATGACTTCAGAAATGAAAAAATAAGTTATAAAATTAGAGAACACACTATTAAAAGGATACCCTATTTAGTTATAATAGGAGATAAAGAAATTGATAATAATCAAATTTCTGTGAGACTTAGAAATGGAGATGATCTAGGAAGTATGACATCTTCGGAGTTAGTTAAAAAACTCAAAAATGAATTGGCAGATAAAAGATAATTAATTTAGGAGAAGTATTATATCGAATAATAAGAGACTGAGGATGAATTCTAAAATTCTTGTGCCTGAGGTACGGTTAATATCTTCAACAGGAGACCAAGTTGGAGTTGTTCAAACCAAACAAGCATTAGAAATGGCACAGAATGAAGATCTTGATTTAGTTGAAATTGTTCCAAATCAAAAGCCTCCTGTATGTAGGATAATGGACTTTGGAAAATATAAATTTGAACAGTCTAAAAAAGCACATACAGCCAAAAAAAAGCAAAAACAAACTCAAGTTAAAGAAATAAAATTTAGACCCAACACCGAAGAAGCTGATTATCAAGTCAAATTGAAGAGTATTATTAAGTTTTTGACTGGTGGAGATAAAACCAAAATTACCATGAGATTTAGGGGAAGAGAAATAGCACATCAGACTATAGGAAGAGATTTTCTTGATAGAGTCTTACAGGATATTGAAAATCACGGTATCGTAGAACAATTTCCATCATTTGAGGGAAGACAAATTGTAATGGTTATAGCACCAAAGAAATAATTATTGTATACTGTCCGATTAAATAAACAGGAAAATCAGCTATGCCAAAAATGAAAAGCAACAAAGGCGCATCTAAGAGATTTAGCAAATCACCATCTGGTAATATAAAAAGAGCTCAATCTCATAGAAGGCATATACTTACAAAAAAAAGCGCAAAAAGGAAAAGACACCTAAGAGATGATTCTATGATTAGCCAGGCTGACAAACCTTTAGTTAAAAGAATGTTGCCATACTAATACAAGGAGATTGAAAGATGCCAAGAGTCAAAAGAGGAGTAGTAGCGCATTCAAAACATAAGAAAATTTTGAAACTTGCTAAGGGGTATAGAGGAGCGAGAAGTAAAGTATTTAGAGTTGCTAAACAAGCTGTAATAAAAGCTGGTCAGTATGCCTATAGAGACAGAAAACAAAGAAAAAGACAATTCAGATCTCTATGGATAGCAAAAATTAATGCAGCAGCAAGAATGAATAATTTATCGTATAGCCAGTTTATGCATAAATTAAAAGTTGCTGAGATTAATATAAACAGAAAGGTCTTAGCAGATTTAGCTGTTAATAATCAGAAAAGCTTTACAGATTTATTAAAGACTATCAATAACCTAAAACCATAATATATTAAATCTGTGAGCATAGAAATCACTTCATTATTATCATCATTCAAAAAAGAATTGGCGAACTGTAATTCAAATAATGATTTAATGAAAATTAAATCTAATTATTTAGGAAAGAAAGGATTACTAACTGAATTATTTTCTCAGATGAAAAATTTAGAATTAGATGAAAAAAAAACAAAAGGAGCTTTACTCAATCAAACTAAAATTAGTATAGAATCTCTTTTAAATGCTAAATCCAAGGAATTAGATTCATTTAATTCAACTGATAATGAGATTGATATATCACTTCCAGCTAGGGGATATACGATTGGATCGCATCACCCTATTACTATTACAATTAATGAAATAACAAATATATTAAATAAATATGGATTTAGTATATCTGATGGACCAGAAATTGAAGATGATTATTATAATTTTGAAGCGCTTAATATACCTAAAAACCATCCTGCAAGAGATATGCATGATACCTTTTATATTAATAATGAAAAATTATTACGTACTCATACTTCATCCGTACAAATTAGATCGATGCTTGAACAATCTCCTCCATTACGTATTATGACACCCGGCAAGGTATATCGATGTGATTCAGATCCAACTCATTCACCAATGTTTCATCAAATTGAAGGCTTGTCTGTCGAAAAAAATATTAATTTTTGTCATTTAAAAGGATTTCTCACTGAGTTTATAAAAGAATTTTTTGACGATAAAAAAATTGAAATTCGTTTCAGACCATCATATTTTCCATTTACAGAACCATCTGCTGAAATAGATATTCAATTTAAAAATAAATGGTTAGAAGTATTAGGTTGTGGCATGGTGCATCCTAATGTCCTTAGAAATGTAAAAATTGATCATAAAATATTTTCTGGTTTTGCATTTGGATTGGGGATTGAGAGATTTGCCATGCTTAAATATGGTATATCAGATTTGAGAGAATTTTTTGAAAATGATTTATCATTCTTAAGTCAATTTGAATCCATAAGATAATATGAAAGTTAGTGTTAATTGGTTATCAGAATTTTTAGAGCCTCTAAAAAGAGATAAAAAACTATCTCATAAAATGACATCGTTAGGTTTAGAAGTTTCACGAATACAACAATTAAAATCAGACAAGATTATAGATTTAGATATTACACCCAATAGAAGTGATTGTCTGTCTGTATATGGTGTTGCTAGAGATTTAAAAACACTTTACAAAACTAATCTAAAACCTCTGAAAAGAAAGAAAATAATAAAAAAATCATCAAAAAATAAACATATTAAAAAAATAAATCACACAATAAGCCCAATTTATAGTTGTTTTGAAATAAGAAATTTAAATAATCGTGTATCAACCCCTTTAATAATAAAACAACGGTTAAAGAATTGCGGAATATCATCTGTTAATTTATTAGTTGATATTTTAAATTATTCAATGATTGAAATTGGACAACCATTTCATGCATTTGATTTAAATTTATTAGAAGGACCGATTAATATTAGATTTAGTAAACCTGGAGAATATATAGATGCATTAAATGAAAAACATTATAAATTAATGAAGAGCACTCCAGTTATATCTGATTCAAAAAATATACAAGCAATCGCAGGGCTTATTGGATCAAATAAATCTGCAATTACCAAAGATACTAAGGATGTTCTGATTGAATGTGCTTATTTTGTACCTGATTTAATTAGACAGTCATCTAAAACTTATAAGTTGCAAACAGATTCATCGTATAGATTTGAAAGAGGAGTTGATCCTACTGCACATATTCAAGCACTAGAAATCGTATTAAATTTAATTTATAAATATTCAAATTATGATAGTTATAATTTCTCTACTAATAAAAATTTAAAAAAAACCAATAAGGATAAATCCATCATAACTACTGATTTGCACTCTTTTCAAAGAATTCTTGGATTACACATCAAATTAAACACTATAAAAAGAATTTTATCTAATTTAAATTTTATAGTTAAAATTAGAGGAAATAAAATTTTAGTCCAAGCACCATGTTATAGATTTGATATTAGCAATGAATATGATTTATTTGAAGAAGTAGCTAGGGTCATAGGCTATCAAAATTTTGACTCCTTATCTCTACCTCCATTTGTAAATAGTTCAGGAGTCAAGAATAAACATGAAGACAGATTTTCCTCTTTATTTGTTACACGAGGATACAGAGAAGTAATTAATTACACTTTTTTACCAAAATTTTATCAAGAACATTTTAATAAAAAAGACTCAATTATATCTATAGACAACCCTATATCTGAAGATAAATGTGATATGAGAATATCTATGATTCCTGGGTTGATTAAAAGTTATAAATATAACTATAGTCGACAAAATCCTTCTATGAAAATATTTGAAAACGGTAAAGTATATTTTCAAAATTTAAAATCTAAGATAACTGAGAAAAAATCCTTAGCTGGATTAATTTCTGGAAGTGATAGTAATTACGCATTAAAAGAAGATTCTATTAATTATAACTTTTTTGACATTAAAGGTGACTTATTATCTATATTACCTAATATAAAATTTAGGTCGATAAAATCTAATAATCTTTTAAACAAAAGATGTCAAGCCGAGATAATATATAATGGTAAAGTAATAGGATATTGTGGTGAAATCTCTAAAAAATTCTATGAACTTGAATCTATAAAACCAACAATATACGTTTTTGAATTATTTACAGAAATGCTAGATCTATCTAAACCAATTGTTTATAAAAAAATTTCACCTTTTCCTAAAATAAGAAGAGATCTGTCATTAATATTAGATAAAAATCTAAAATCTCAGGACATCATCAATCTTCTTGAAAGAGAACGCTTTAAATATTTGATAAATATTAAAATTACTGATATTTTTTATAATAGTAAAGAATTCTCAGAAAATGAAAAAAGCGTCTCTTTAGAGTTTGTTTTTCAAGATATGAATACAACTTTAAAAGATAGCCAAGTAACTGATCAAATTAATAGAATATTGGAATTATTAAAGAAAAGAATAAATGCAAAATTAAGAGATAAATAAGATGACAATAACTAAAAACTCCTTAGTAGATATGATTCATGATGAAGTTGGGTTAAATAAAAGAGAAGCTAAAGAATTCATTGAGGAATTTTTTGAGGTAATAAAAGAACTTCTTGAAGATGGAAATGACATAAAATTTTCTGGATTTGGTAATTTTATTCTCAGAAACAAAAAAGCAAGACCAGGGAGAAATCCAAGGACAGGAGAAGAAGTAACAGTCAATGAAAGAAGGGTAGTAACTTTTAAATCAGGTATGAAATTAAAATCTCAAATAGAGGCTTTTGATGGTGAATAATCCAGAACAAATGATTAATATCCCTAATAAACGATATTTTACAATTGGCGAAGTATCTGAAATCTGTGGCATCAAAACACATGTACTTAGATATTGGGAGCAAGAGTTTAAACAACTGGATCCAATCAAAAGAACTGGAAATAGACGATATTATCAACAAAAAGATCTAATTTTAGTTAGTCAAATTAATGATTTATTGCAAAATCAAGGATACACAATTGATGGGGCGAAGCATAAGCTTGAGGAAAAGGACAACAAAGAAGATCATTTGTATAGCAAAAAACTCATTAATCAAATTAAAATTGATTTAGAGAAAATTTTATCTGCGCTAAAAAGATAAGAATGTTAAAAAATTATTCTACCAAGTATATAGATACTAATTACATAGTTAATAAAAAGAATGGAATTAAATATTACAGTATTGACAACAATCTTTTACCTAGTGTTACATCAATTTTAGCTTCAACACGCAATCATCATCGCTTAAATAAAAACAACCATCTAACTTCATCCATGCAAATAGGCAACTATATGCATAGTTATCTTAATCACTATATATCTAAATCCGAATTACCTGAAGAAAGAAACGACAACTATATGATCGCAAAAAAATTAGCCCATCAACTTCTTGATAATTATATAATTAATTTAGATGAGATCTGGGGAACAGAGATTACTGTAAGATATAAATCAGACTATGCAGGTACGATTGACTTAATTGGAGTATCTGAAGATAATATCAAGATCATAGATTATAAATCATCATATAGAAAAAAAACAAAAAAAGAATTGCATGAATATTTTTTACAATTAGCTGCATATTCTATGGCCCATGACTGGCAATTTAATTCTAATACAAACAATATCATTGTATTAATTTGTTATAGAAGTGGGGATTATGAGAAAATTGAACTTGAAAATGATGAAGTTGATAAATATAAAAAAAAATGGTTATTAAGATTAGAATCATTTAAAGAGCTACCTAATGAATAATAAAAATCAAAAGATTGATGACATTCTAATCATTAATAAAAAATTAAAAAATGAGTTAAATGATCTCCGGGGGTTAGTTTGACTTTAGTAATATAAAAAAACAAATTGATTCGATAACGTCAGACTTGGCTAACGAAGAGGTTTGGAAAGAAAGAGTAAAACTTACTTCGCTGCAAAAAAGACAAAAAAGACTTGAATTATTATTTACTAATATTAATAAAATTCAAAATAATATAGAAATGATTGATTATACTCTTGAATCTATAATTTCCGATAACCAGCAAAATGATAATGATTTAATAGATGAAATGTCAAATTTATCAAAAGAAACTCAAAAAATTTTACACACATTATCAATTCAAAATATTTTTACTGGAGAACAAGACTCTCATGATGCATATATTGATATTCAATCAGGTTCAGGAGGAACTGAAGCTCAAGATTGGGTAGCAATGTTAATGAGAATGTATCTAAGATGGACAGAATCTCATGATTTCAAATCTGAAATAACAGAACTATCTGAAGGTGAAGTTGCAGGCTATAAGAGCGTTACAATTAAAATCAATGGTGATTATATATATGGATGGTTAAGAACAGAAACAGGCATACATAGATTAGTTAGAAAATCACCATTTGACTCTGGTAATAGAAGACATACATCATTTGCATCTGTTTTTGTATATCCTCAGATTGATGATAGTTTTGAAGTTGATATTAACCCATCAGATTTAAGGATTGATGTTTATAGAGCAAGTGGGGCAGGAGGTCAACATGTCAACACTACTGAATCAGCAGTAAGAATTACACATTTACCAACAAAAATTGTAGCACAATGCCAAAATGATAGATCTCAACATAAGAACAAAGAATCAGCATTAAAGCAACTTCGTGCTAAACTGTACATGTATGAATTAGAAAAAAAGAATCAGGTCAAAGATAAAATTGAATCAGAAAAATCTGACATATCTTGGGGAAATCAAATTAGATCATATATCCTTGATGATTCTAGAGTTAAAGATTTACGGACTAAATACGAGACAGGAAACACTCAAGCTGTATTAGATGGAGATATAGACGATTTTATACAAGAAAGTTTAAAAATGGGTTTATAAAATGGATGATGATAATAAATTAATATTAGAAAGAAAAAGAAAATTAGATAATTTAAAGGAAAAAGTCAATCCGTACCCAAATATATTTGAAAAAAATCATAATACACTACAATTGCATTCTGACTATGATAATGATGACAAAGAATTATTATCTGAGAAATCTAAAAATATATCTATAGCTGGAAGATTACTAACCATTAGAGAAATGGGAAATTCTATTTTTGCAGACTTACATGATGAGCATGGAAAAATTCAAATATATATTCAACCTAACACGCTAGATGAAAGAAGTTCATTAGTATTATCAAATCTAGATTTGGGTGACATAGTTGGTGTAAATGGTATTTTGTTTAAAACCAAAACCAATGAATTAACAATCAAAATATCTGAGATTTTATTACTAGCAAAATCATTACGACCACTACCAGAAAAATTCCATGGTATAGCTGATATAGAGATTAAATATAGACAAAGATATTTAGATCTTATGATAAACAAAGATTCAAGAAATCTTTTTAAAGAACGATCAAAAATAATAACTACAATTAGAGATCATTTTATAAAGCATGATTTTCTAGAAATAGAAACACCAATGATGCATACAATCCCTGGTGGTGCATTAGCTAAACCATTCATAACACATCATAACGCTTTAGATCTAGATTTGTTTTTAAGAATAGCGCCAGAGCTTTTTTTAAAAAGATGTATTATTGGAGGTTTTGAAAAGATTTTTGAGATTAACAGAAGTTTTAGAAATGAGGGATTGTCAGTTAAGCATAATCCTGAGTTTACGATGATAGAGTTTTATATTGCATATCAAAACTATCTTTTTTTAATGAATTTTATTGAAGACATTTTTGAGACAATTAAATCATCTCTTAAAATAACTGATGTTTTGAAATATCAAGGAACTAAAATTAATATAAAAAAACCATTCAAAAGAATTAAATTCTATGATGCACTTATCAATTATAATAATGAAATTAATAATAAAAACATGAATGATATAAAATTTTTAAAAAATTATTCAAATGATAATGGAATATCATTATCAGACGATAATTCATTATATTTAATACAATTAGATATCTTTGAAAAAACAGTAGAAAAAGAATTAATAGATCCTACTTTTATTATTGAGTATCCAACTGCAGTATCTCCGTTAGCACGTAGTTTAGATAATAATCCTGACGTAGTTGAAAGATTTGAATTATTTATAGCGGGAAGAGAAATAGCAAATGGTTTTTCTGAGCTTAATAATCCACAAGAACAAGCAGAACGTTTTATCAAACAATCAAAATTAAAACATGAAGAAAAAATGTCGCATGATAAAGATTTTGTGAAAGCATTAGAATATGGAATGCCACCTACAGCAGGCGCTGGAATAGGAATTGATAGATTGATTATGTTGTTGACAGATTCATCGTCAATTAGAGATGTATTATTATTTCCCTTAATGAAACCAAAGAATTAAATTTCTAGCAGGTTATTTAAAAAAGTATAAAATTTTGCCTCTATTCGGTCATTGTCATATATAAAGATTCTTTCTAGATCCTTAATTTTGATGTTATTATCTACATTAATAGTTATTTGATTATGATTTTGCGGATATATTACAATTTGATTATTTGTTGATTGATATTCAATATTATTGCTATCTAAAAAAAATTCAATTTCTGCTATTATAATATAAATAATATCATTTTGATTCGTCATAAGTCATTTTTACTGCATAACCAATATACTTCTTTGGTGTTAAATTTAAAAGTAATCTTTTATCGCTTTCTGGTATCATTAAATTATTGATGATTTTTTGTACTATCTCCTTTGTAACTTTCTTACCTCTAGTTTCTTTTTTTAAAATTTCATAAGAATTAGGTATATTATATTTCCTTGCAATCATTTGTATTGGTTCTGCAAGTATTTCCCATGAATCAGATAAATCTTGATCTAATGCTTTATTATTTATAGAAATTTTATTTAGGCCTAATATCATATTTTCATACGCAAGATATGAATAACTAAAAGATATTCCTATATTTCTTAAAACTGTTGAATCTGATAAATCTCTTTGTAATCTGGATATTACCAATTTTTCTGAGAAAAATTTTAATAAACTATTACTAACACCTAAATTACCTTCAGCATTTTCAAAATTTATAGGGTTTATTTTATGAGGCATTGTAGATGATCCAATTTCACCTTTAACATTTTTTTGAATGAAATAATGTTTGGAAATATATGTCCATATATCTTGTGATAACCCAATTAATATTGAATTATAATGTGTTAGTGTATTAGAGAGTTGACAAATATAATCATGAGGTTCTATCTGTGTTGTATATTTATTTTGTTTAATGTCAAAAGATTCAATAAATTTCTTAGTAGCTTTAGGCCAATTTACATTAGGAAATGTTATTGAATGAGACGAATAATTTCCAGTGGCTCCATTAAATTTACCGTATATATCAATTTTACAAAAATTATTTGATATGTTCATTAATCTTGTATAAAAATTTAAAAATTCTTTACCCATTGTAGTTGGGCTGGCTACTTGACCATGTGTATGAGATATCATTTCATTTTTAGCATATTTCTTTACAAGTTTATTAATTAATTTGTTTAGATTATTCATTTTTGATGATAAAAGCTGTCGTCCATGTTTAATCATCAATGCATACGCCATATTATTTATATCTTCAGAGGTACAACATATATGTACACATTCAGTATATTCTTTTAACTTTTTATGGGTTTTAATCTTATCTTTTATAAAATATTCAATTGCTTTTACATCATGTTTTGTTACAGATTCAAGTTTTTTTATTTTTTCAGCATCTTTAATAGAAAACTTATTATATATGTCCAGCAAAAATGTTTTAGATGTGTTACTTAGTTTAGGTAAGCTCTTTATTTCCTTTAAATCACTAAGAAATATAAGCCATTTTATTTCAACAAAAACTCTATTTTTAATCAATGCATACTCTGAGAATAGTTGCGTCATATTATGACAGATTTCAGAATATCTACCGTCTATTGGTGAGATTGAGAGTAAATCATATTTTTTCATACTTAATATTTACCCTAAAAATGTTATTATAGCATAAATAAAACATTTATGTTATAAGACTAGCAATTGTCCTCATGAAAAAGAAAATTACATATAAAATAGAAGAAGATTCTTTAGGAAAGGTAAAAGTCCCAAAAGATGCTTTATATGGAGCTCAAACACAAAGAGCAATTGATAATTTTAAGATTAGTGGAGAACCATTCCCACCTGTTTTTCTTCAGGCATTGGCATTAATAAAAGCATCATGTGCTTTAGCAAATAAAGAATTTGGTTTACTTACTCCTAAAAAATCTCAAGCCATCTATAAATCTGCTATGGATATTTGTAATAACATTGATAAATATTACAATCAATTTCCAATTGATATCTTTCAAACTGGTTCTGGAACAAGTACAAATATGAACATGAACGAAGTTATAGCCAATATGGCTTCAAAAACACTTAAGTCTAAAGTGCATCCAAATGATGATGTTAATATGTCTCAAAGCTCTAATGATGTAATACCATCTACTATAATTATTAGTTCATGGTTATCAAGTCAACATTTAGATGATGCAATACAAGTCATGTTAAACAGTTTACGAGTAAGAGCAAAAAAAACCAATGTTATTAAATCTGCAAGAACCCACTTAATGGATGCAGTCCCAGTAAACTTTTCAGAAGAAATTATGAATTGGTATGGAATGATTTTAGATTCTCTTGTCCTTGAGTTCCATCCAACGTCTTTGCCTATTGGAGGAACAGCAGTAGGAACAGGAATAAATGCACCTAAAGATTTTGGAAATAAAGTTTGTAAGAATTTAAATAAAATACTTAAGATCAAATCAGGTTTTGATGCGATTCATACATATAGATATATTAGTTCACAAAATCATATACTTGAGTTAAGCGGTAGATATCTTGTTCTTGCATCTGCACTAACAAAAATTTCAAATGATCTCCGTTGGTATAATAGTGGTCCAATTTCAGGACTTGGTGAAATTACACTTAAACCATTACAACCTGGAAGCAGTATAATGCCTGGCAAAATAAATCCTGTAATACCTGAGGCAGTTTTAATGGCAATGGCACAAGTTACTGGAAATCATACAACGATTAATATTGCATGTACTTCCGGTAATTTTCAATTAAATACAATGTTACCCGTGATAGCATTAAATATTTTAGAGTCTGCTAACTTACTTGAAAACTCTTTATTAGCATTATCTAAGGTTATTGATACTTTCAAAGTAAATGTTAAAAAAATTCAATCCAATGTAGAAAAAAATCCTATCATAGCCACAAAACTAAATGAGATTATTGGATATGATTTAACCGCTAAAATTGTCAAGGAGGCATATAAAAGCAATAAATCAATTATTGATATAGCTGAAAAGATGACAGATTTTTCTAAATCTGAACTAAGAAAATTGTTAGATCCAAAAAAACTTGTATAGAATGCTAAATGATAATCAAGCTGATTTTATTTTTATAAAATGGGTATATTTTGTAGTTATCCTTTTGATAGCTATATCAATACTCCATCAAGTTGGATTTATCAAAGATCTTTTTATTAGTGATATAAGTTATATTTCCTCTCTAATATTATTTTTATTTATTATATTTACTATAAAAGTTGGATTAACCTTGTATCATATTAAAAACACAAATAAATATCTTTCAAGCCTTTTAACTAATACAACTATTGAAGATCTAGAAAACTTACAAAAGACGTCAGATATTCCAGATAATTTTTTTAATAAATGTATAACAAAACACCTTATAAACTCTTTAAATCATACGGATGATACAACTGACGAATTAAACAAAATATTTGAATTTAAAATTACAAAACCTTTGGAAATAGGCTGGTTAATGTCAGATTTATTATTAAAACTAGGTCTTATTGGTACTGTTATAGGTTTTATAATAATGCTTAATTCCGTTACCTTGATAGAAAATTTTGATTTAACGATGATGCAAGATTTATTAAAACAAATGAGTGGCGGGATGAAGGTTGCATTATATACCACACTAACAGGTCTTATTACATCTATATTACTTTCAACGCAATATAAATATTTAGAAGAAAAAATCTATGACATTGTTTGTATCACTAATGAAAATATTGAACTTTATTTAAAGAATGATTAGAAAAAACAGAAATACCAACTTTGATCCATTTACAGATTTATTATTTAATATATTACTTGGATTTACTTTTCTTTTTTTTATAACAATTTTATTTATTAATCCAATATCAAAAATAGGTAACGTTAATTTAAAAGCAGAATACATTATTACAGTAGACTGGAAGGATACTTTACCTGACGATGTAGATTTGTGGGTACAAGATCCAAACGGAGAAATTGTTTCTTATTTAAAAAAAGATGCAGGATGGCTACATCTAGATAGAGACGATAGGGGTGTAATTAATGATAAAGTTATTATAAATGGCAAAGAGGTAATATATCCTATTAATCGTGAAGTTGTTACATTAAGAGGTATTATTCCAGGAGAATATATTATTAATCTGTATTTATATGAAAACAAAAGCAATCAACCTGTTCGAACTAAAGTAATTATTGAGAAAGTTAATCCTACATTAAAAATGGTTTTTATTGATAATATAATTTTAGATCAAAAAGATACTGAAATAACAATTGCTAGATTTCATTTGAATGATAGGGGAGATTTTAGTTTTACTTCAAATCAAAAAAAGATTTTAACTCCATATGATTTAAAAGGTTTTTGAATGATATTTGAAATTATCCTTATAATATTATTTATTACATTGATATATGGATTTCTTATACATAAAATTATTATTCAAATTGAAACAAAAAATAAGATTTTGTTAGTATTATCAATATTCTTATTTTTTATTTTTATACAATTCAAGTATTTTGATAATTTAGGTTATCCTATATCTGAAGATTTACCAGAAAAATTCTATCTTTTGAATGTCTACAAGACTGACAATAATGAATTAATATTGTTGATTAAAGATCCATCCACATCTGCTTTACCAAGATTATATAAATTAAAATACACCAAAAAACTTGAAGAAACACTTAGTGCTGCTATGAATAACTTAAATAAAGGTTTAAATATGATAGGAGTAATCGATCAAAAACTGTCTAACAATAATTATGGCATCTATTTTAGGACTATAAAAAAACAACTTCCAACTAAATAGTTATTATTTTTTATAAAATTTATGATAGAATATGCCAAATTTCTGATAGGCTTAAAATATGAATTTTAAAGATAAAATCGTAGTTTCAGATAATACATACAGTATCTTTAATATTAATCGTTTAAATATTTCTCATCTTCCGTATTCTATTAAGATATTATTTGAAAACTATATTCGTAATAACCATACAAAATTAGATAATAATATTATTAACTATTTTTTGAATTGGAATGGCAGAGTAAATTCAAACAATGAAATTACTTTTTCACCAAGTAGAGTAATAATGCAAGACTTTACTGGTGTACCTGCAATTGTTGATTTGGCTTCAATGCGGGATGCAGTAAAAAAAAATAATGGCGATCCTTCTTTAATTAATCCTCAATGTCAGACAGATTTAGTTATAGACCATTCTATAATGGTGGACCATTATGGCTCTAACAATGCTACTGATCTTAATATTAAACTTGAGTATAAAAGAAATGCTGAACGTTATAGATTATTAAAATGGGGACAGTCTGCATTTGAAAACTTAAGAGTCATTCCGCCAAATAATGGTATTATTCACCAAATAAATATTGAATATATTTCTAAAGTTATTTTTAACAAAAATAACGTTTTATATCCTGATACTGTTGTTGGGACAGACTCTCACACAACAATGGTTAATGGTCTAGGTGTATTAGGTTGGGGTGTTGGTGGAATAGAAGCAGAAGCTTCAATGTTAGGTCAACCTATACCTATGCTTTTACCAGAAGTAATTGGATTTGAATTGGATGGCAAATTAAATCAAGGGTCAACAGCAACAGATTTAGTTTTAACTATCGTAGAAATGTTAAGGGAAAAGAATGTTGTTGGTAAATTTGTAGAATTTTTTGGAGATGGGCTTGATAATCTTTCTATTGCTGATAGATGTACTATTTCAAATATGGCCCCAGAGTACGGAGCGACCTGTGGTTTCTTTCCAATAGACAATTTGACTTTGGAGTATTTAGATACAACTGGTAAAACTAAAAGATTACTTAATATTGTTGAACAATACTCTAAACTAAATGGGCTATTTAGAAATCCTCAATCTAATATTAAATATACAGACACACTATCTTTAGATATATCAACGGTGCAATCATGCATATCTGGTCCTAAAAAACCTGAAGACAGAGTTAATTTATCAGATGTTAAAGATATAGCTACCAACGAAATACAAAAACTGAAAAACAAAAAATCTAAATCTAATTTAATTGATGATGGTTCTATATTAATTGCAGCTATAACAAGTTGTACTAATACTTCTAATCCAAATGTTATTATTGGCGCTGGTTTGTTAGCAAAAAATGCTGTAGATAGAGGTCTTAAAGTTAAAGAATGGGTAAAAACATCATTAGCTCCGGGTTCGAGAGTTGTTAAAAATTATCTCGAAAAAGCTGGACTGCTTAAATATTTTGATCTCTTAGGGTTTAACATTGTAGGTTTTGGATGTACCACCTGTATTGGAAATTCTGGACCGTTAAAAAAAGAATATACTGATGAAATTTCTAAACATGAGTTGGTTGTAAGTTCAATCTTATCAGGCAATAGAAACTTTGAGGGAAGAATTCATCCTGAAATTAAAATGAATTTTTTAGCATCACCAATGCTAGTAATTGCTTATTCTTTAATTGGTAAAATTAATATTGATATTAATAGCCATAGTCTTGGTAAAGATAAGGATAATAAAGATGTTTATTTAAAAGATATTTGGCCGCCTTTTGAAGAAATAAATCAAGTTGTCTCTAAAACTATCACTCGCAAAATGTTTGAAGATTCTTATAAAGATATTTACAAGGGTGGAGACGAATGGGGTAGGATAGATATAAATAAGTCTGATAATTTTAAATGGCAAAACGATTCTACATATATTCAACCATCACCGTTTTTCAAAAAATCAAATACAACAGCTAATAAATTGAAATCTATAGAAAATGCATATCCGCTCGTAGTGCTTGGAGATAGTATAACAACAGATCATATATCGCCAGCTGGTTCATTTAAAGACACATCACCTGCGGGTGAATTTTTATTAAGCAAGGGTACTAAAATAAGTGATTTCAATTCATATGGATCTAGAAGGGGTAATTATCAAATCATGGAAAGAGGTACTTTTGCAAATGTTCGTTTAGTAAATAAATTAATACCTGATACATACGGAGGTTATACTAAACACATCCCTTCAGATAAAGTCATGAACATTTATAATGCAGCTCAATTATATAAAAAAGATAATAATAATTTAATTATTTTTGCTGGAAAAAACTATGGTTGTGGATCATCTCGAGATTGGGCAGCCAAAGGAACTAAATTACTTGGAGTTAAAGCGGTTATAGCTCAAAGTTTTGAAAGAATACATCGTTCAAATCTAATTGGAATGGGAGTATTGCCACTTCAATTTATGGAAAGTGAAGATTACGATACACTAGAACTATACAAATATAAGGTTTTTACAATATCTGCCATCAATAAGCAAAACAAATTTGTCATGATTAAGTCTAACTCAGAACTAGAATTCAAAGTTACGTTAAGAATTGATACGGAAATGGAATGGAATTATTTTCTTGATGATGGAATTTTAAACTTTGTCCTCAATAAAATTGCCACTAATTAACATCCCATGTAATTATTTATTTGGTTTTTTATTTTTGACTTAAAAAAGAACAGTTTTATTCTTGTACCTCCAGATTGTTTCCACAAATAAACAGCCCGTAATCCAGCAAAAAGAGCAGTACGTATTATAGATGCATTTTTAGGTATCGTTAAATATTTGTTATCACCAGTAATAACAATTCTAGGTTCAATTTTACTAAGGGTATTAAGATACAAAGATGATAATTTTTCTGATTGTTCTATAATCGTAGGATTTTCTTGTTTTATAATTTGATTGTATTCTTGTAATGTATTCTGTATGAGAACGCTTATATCAGTTCTACGACTAAGCCCATCGGCTAAATATATTAAATCTTTAAAATATTTTTTTGTTTCATAATTATTTGTAATATTTGTTATTTCATCTTTCAAATGTTTTAAACCAATGGTTAATTTACTTATATCCCCATAAATATCTTGTATAGAAGTTGAATCAATCTTAAAAATACTATGTATCAATGGCATTAAACTGTCAGTAGAATATTCACCATTCCATGAAATTTTTTCAATAATCCAACAAGATTGATGAACAGCAGCAAGAGCAATAGTCTGATTTTCAATATTTTTTTCTAACATTTTAATTTAATAATTCCTCCACCTAAACATTGATTGTCAGTATAAAACACTGCTGATTGACCAAGACTTATGGCTCTTTCGAAGCCATTTAATTTAATTTTTTGCTTGTTTGAACTATTGATAATTTTACAATCAACTAGGTTGCCACCATGTCTGAATCTGACTGTACATTTAGTATAATTATTATTTATTCTCTTTGAAATCCAATTTACATCTTCCAAAATAATTTCTCCATTAAATAGAAGATCATTTTCATCTTGGCTAATTATTAATTTATTATTTTTTAAATCTTTTTCAGCAACAAACCAAGGTTTA
Source organism: Gammaproteobacteria bacterium (assembly GCA_002716945.1). Lineage (GTDB taxonomy): Bacteria > Pseudomonadota > Gammaproteobacteria. Next base: position 271,892 of record PBCF01000002.1, read on the forward strand.
TTTTGATAATTTTGTTTACCTCCAATTTTAATTCCTTTTCTTTGACCAATTGTATAATTAAAGAGTCCATTATGATTTCCAAGAGCTATATTATGTTTATCACATATTAACCCAGGATTTGGCTTAATATATTTCCGTATAAAAGAAGTAAATTTTTTTTTGCCTATAAAACATATACCCATGCTTTCTTTTTTTCTAGAAACTTCAATATCTAATGATTTTGCAAATTTTTTGACATCCTTTTTATCAATATCTGATAATGGAAATAATATACTTTTCAAAATATTTTGATTTAGCATATATAAAAAGTACGTTTGATCTTTAATTTTGTCATGTGGTTTATTTAATGTATATAAATTATTTATTTTTTCAATTTTAGCATAATGACCTGTTGCAACTTTGTCATACCCTAAAGATAATCCATATTTTAAAAATTGTTTAAATTTTATTTCTTTATTACAAAAGATGTCAGGATTGGGAGTAATGCCCTGTTTTAAACCTTTTATGAAAGATTTGAATACTAATTCCCAATATGAATCTGAAAAATTAACTAAATGCATTTTTATACCAAGTTTTTTGCAAACTCTTTTGGCATCATCATAATCTTTCTTTGAGGTACATTCATTTATATCATCCTCTTCCCAATTTTTCATAAATAATGCATCAATTCTATATCCAGACTCTTTCAGTAGTGCTGCAGTAACAGAGGAATCAACTCCACCTGACATACCAACTATTATTTTATAATTATTGTTGTATATACTCATCTTTATGTTTTTTATAGTATTATATGGAATTCTATCAAAATATCTTATTAATTTTTGTAATTTTGAATTGTCAAATATCTAAAAAAATAGTATCATCTGCGCCAACGTTATAAACAAATTAATGAGGTTAAAATGAGTAAACTTAGGTCTGCAACGGATATAAGTAAAGATTGGGAAACTAATGAAAGATGGAAAAATGTCAAAAGAGATTATTCGGCTAATGATGTAGTGAAATTAAGTGGAAGTATTCCAATAGAACATAGTCTGGCTATACAAGGCTCAATCAAACTTTGGCATTTAATTAATAATAATAATTTTATCAATGCATTAGGCGCGCTAACTGGTAACCAAGCGTTACAACAAGCAAAAGCGGGTCTAAAAGCTATTTATTTATCAGGATGGCAAGTAGCTGGAGATGCAAATACAAGCATGCAGATGTACCCCGATCAATCTCTGTATCCTGTGGACAGTGTTCCAAATGTTGTCAGAAGAATCAATAATTCATTGTTGAGAGCTGATCAATTAAATATAGCAGAGGGTAATGAAGCTATAGATTATATGTTACCAATAGTAGCTGATGCTGAAGCCGGTTTTGGGGGTGTTTTGAATGCTTTTGAATTAATGAAAGCTATGATTGATGCAGGTGCATCTGGTGTACATTTTGAAGATCAATTATCCTCAGCAAAAAAATGTGGTCATATGGGTGGTAAAGTATTAGTTCCTACACAAGAAGCAGTCCAAAAACTAATTGCCGCTAGATTAGCGGCAGATGTTATGAATGCACCTACTATTTTGTTGGCTAGAACAGATGCTGAAGCAGCAAACCTTTTAACTAGTGATATAGATGAAAGAGATAAGCAGTTTTGTACCGGCGATAGAACTGCTGAAGGTTTTTTTAGAGTTAAAAATGGTATAGATCAAGCTATATCAAGAGGACTTGCTTATGCTCCCTATGCAGATCTAATTTGGTGTGAAACAGGTGTCCCAGATTTAGATTTTGCAAGAAAATTTGCAGAAACAATAAAGAAAAAATATCCAGATCAATTACTTGCATATAATTGTTCACCATCATTTAATTGGAAGAAGAAATTAGATGATAATCAAATAGCTAAGTTTCAAAAAGAACTTGGTGCAATGGGATACAAGTTTCAATTTATAACGTTAGCTGGCTTTCATGCTTTAAACTACAGTATGTTTGAATTAGCAAAAGGTTACAATGAAAAACAAATGTCAGCTTATGTAAAATTACAAGAAGCAGAATTTGGTGCTGAAAAACATGGTTATACTGCCACAAAACATCAAAGAGAAGTTGGCACCGGTTACTTTGATGAAGTTACTCAAGTTATTTCGGGTAAAACATCCTCAGTCACTGCTTTAAGCGGTTCAACAGAGGAAGATCAATTTGATAAAGATTAATATCATAATTGTTCTATAACAATAATGTCAAAATTAAACATACCTACAGATGGAAGTGAAATAAATTACAAGGATGGTGAGATTGTCACACCCAATAATCCTATTATTCCATATATTATTGGAGATGGTATTGGTATAGATGTAACGCCGGTCATGAAAAGAGTAGTCGATTATGCTGTCAACAAAGCTTATAACAATAAACGTGAAATAAAATGGATGGAAATTTTTGCCGGCCAACAAGCGCAAGATTTATATAATGAATTATTACCTCAAGAAACTATAGATACGATAAAAAGATTTAGAGTTTCAATAAAAGGACCATTAACCACACCTGTAGGAACAGGGCATAAATCAATTAATGTTTTGTTAAGACAAGAGTTAGATTTATACGCATGCGTTAGACCAATTAGATATTTTCCAGGCACATCGAGTCCAATGGTTGATTCTAGTTTAACAGACATGGTTGTCTTTAGAGAAAATACCGAAGATTTATATACTGGTATTGAATGGAAAGCTAATTCTAAAGGAGCAAAAAAAATCATTGATTTTATAAAAAATGAATTTAAAATTTCTCCATTTAAATTTGAAGATAATTGTGGGATAGGAATAAAATCTGTATCAAAAGAGGGGACGGAAAGATTAATAAAAAAAGCAGTTGACTATGCTATTCATGAGGATAAATCAATTATAACAATAGTTCATAAAGGAAATATTATGAAGTACACAGAGGGTGCTTTTAGAGATTGGGCGTATAATTTAGTTAAAGATTATTATGGTGGATCTATGATTGATGATTCTACATTATCTATAACAAATCCAAATACTAATCATAAAATTATTGTTAAAGACTGCATTGCTGATAATTTTCTACAACAAATAATATTATCTCCTGAACAACATGAAATTATTGCAACACTTAATTTAAACGGCGATTATATATCTGATGCTTTAGCTGCTCAAGTAGGAGGAATTGGTATAGCGCCAGGTGGTAATATGGGCGATGGGGTAGCAGTTTTTGAAGCCACTCATGGTTCGGCGGAATCATTTGCTGGTAAAAATAGAGTTAATCCTGGATCAATCATATTATCTGGTGAAATGATGCTGCGTTATATAGGATGGACTGAAGCAGCTGATAATGTCTTAAATGGAATTAAAGGAGCAATACAGAAAAAACAATTAACGTATGATTTAGCAAGAGCTAGAGCTGGTAAAAGATTAATAAGAACTAGAAGTTCAGACAAACATACAACCGAAGAAATAAGAGAAGAAGTTACTAAATTAGTTCCTGGAGCCACATTGGTTAGCACGTCTGGTTTTGGTGATGCAGTAATAAATAATATGTAATTTATTTGTCTCTAAAAATTATTCTACCTTTAGATAAATCATAGGGTGTCAAAGCAACCATAACAGTATCGCCCTTTAATATACGAATATAGTGTTTTCTAATTTTTCCTGAAATATGAGCAATCACAACATGTCCGTTTTCTAATTCAACCCTAAACATTGTATTAGGGAGAGTTTCAATAACCTTTCCTTGCATTTCAATTTGTTCTTGTTTTGACATATATAAATAATACTTGTAAATTAAAAGTTTAGATATTATAACAAAAAAAAGAGGAAAGGTAGAATTTGATTATGCAATCCAACTATCAATTTAAATTATTAAATTTCAATCATTTAATGCAATTGTATGAGACAAATTATTGCATGATCATAAGGCTATTACGTGAAAAATCTATGAATAAAAAGCCTACATCAATAAAATTTAGCAATCATACACTACATTACGAGCCGGTTTCAGAGTCAAAATATACCTCAATTTTTAAACTGTATTACAAATATTGGAATGATAGTTCTTGTAATGGAGAATATCATATTAAACCGCATTTAATATTTACTCTATATAAAGATGCTAAAATCTTAGATGTACAATCATTGAGTCAGCATCAAAAATTTGAAGATAGTATCAATAATAAGATTAAAATCAACCTTAGTATTTTTAAGTGGTTGAAATCTATTATCTCAAAACCCTATATATTTCAATAGTTTATTATCGTACATCATCTTTCTTCAAGACAAAACTCTTGAATTGATTCTAATAATACCTTACTATTATTATCAGGTATAATAAACATGGAGAATGGAAATGAAATTATCAGCAAAAGGAAGTTATGCAATAAAAGCTATGCTAAATATCGCTATGAACTCAAGCAAAGAACCAAAAACCTTGCTTGAAATTGCTAAATACCAAGGTATATCTCTGTCTTATCTAGAGCAACTATTTGCACTTTTAAGAAAAAATAATTTAGTCTCTGGTGTTAGAGGTCCTGGTGGAGGATATAAACTATCAGCGGCGCCTGAACAGATAAGCGTGGCACAAATTATTAAAGCTATTCATGAAGAATCAATATCTAGTTCTTCAGAACGCAGAGATGAGGTGATATGGAACAAGTTTAATGATAAACTTTATGCATATCTTGATACAGTGACACTGGATAGTTTGATGAAAGAAGATATTAATGGTATTGTTCAATCAAATGAAACAGATACTGGAATTAAAACATCGTAAGGACATCGGAGAAAATAATGGCTTATAGTAAAAAAGTATTAGATCATTATGAAAAACCAAGAAATGTTGGTTCTTTTGATAAGGACGACATGAGCGTCGGAACAGGAATGGTTGGGGCTCCAGCATGTGGAGACGTAATGAAATTACAAATTAAGGTAAATAACCAAGGAATAATAGAAGATGCTAAATTCAAAACATATGGATGTGGATCTGCTATTGCATCCAGTTCGTTACTAACTGAATGGGTTAAAGGCAAATCTATTACTGAAGCATCTCTTATAAAAAATTCTGATATTGCTGAAGAACTTGCTTTACCACCTGTAAAGATACATTGTTCAGTGTTGGCTGAAGACGCTATTACTGCAGCAATACAAGATTACAAAAAAAAGTCAAATAAATAATTATTGAATTTTTTTGTATATTTACTAACATGAAAGTATTGGTTAACCATAGGAGGAACTAATGGGAACAACACCAAAAACAATGTGCACAAACATTGGGGGTATGGAACGCATACTACGTATTGTTGCAGGTATAGCAATTGTAGTAATGGGTCCTGGTTTAGGCTGGGGTATGTGGTCTTATATTGGACTTATACCTATATTCACAGGCTCACTAGGATGGTGCCCACTTTATTTACCATTTGGTATAAGCACAATGAAAAGTCAATAATTAACATTGTTAATTGAGAAAAGGGCATATTTAATATATGCCCTTTTTTATTATGTCTCTAAGATACAACCAAAAACCAAAATATTGGAATAAAGCTTTAAATCATATTAATCAATGTGACAATAAGTTATCAGTAGTTATAAAAAAAACTAAAAAATCAGATTATTTGACACGAAGCTGTACTAGCTTTCAAACTCTTGCAAATGCTATTATAGGTCAACAAATATCAATTAGTGCAGCTGCAAGTATCACGCACAGATTAAAATTAATTGCGGGTAAAATTAATCCAATAAACATTGATAAGAGTTCTAGTCAAAATTTAAGAAAATCCGGTTTGTCTGCAAAAAAAGTTATTTATCTTAAAGAATTATCAGATGTATATATAAATAACCCTTCGTATATTTATGATTTTAGATATCTTGATGATAATACTATAATAGAGAGATTATCGAAGTTATATGGCATTGGAGAGTGGACTGCGCACATGTACCTTATTTTTCAACTTAATAGACCTAATGTTTTACCAATAGGAGATTTAGGGATAATTAACAGTGCAAAAAAAATATATAATTTAAAGGAACAGTCACATGCAAAAGAATTTTTATTACAAAAAGCGAAAGCATGGGATCCTTATAAAACAGTAGGATCATGGTTTTTATGGAGAGCAATAGATATTGATATAGTTCAATACTGATAAAAAAGATTATATGATATAATTTGTTTATGCAAAACACTGTTGAAAATGTATTGAATAAAATTAAAAAAACTGGATTTTCAGTTGAAACAGATATTTTATCGAAAGATGATATTGAACTTTTAACTAATGAATGTAAAAAAATATTATCTAATAACAAGAAAATATCAGATTTAAAATACAATAATAATAATTTTAAAAAATATGATATCTCTCAGACTATTGAAACAAACTATAATACAAAAGTGAGATCTCTTGCTGGGATTTCAAAAAAGGTTGATAATATATTAGACAAATTTTTATCAAAACATGAAATTAAAGATATATTGCAAAAAGTATTAGGTGAAGGTTATAAACTTTATACGTGTAGTTTAAGACATGCATCTCATAAATCATCCTACGTTGGATTACACACAGATGCTAATTATCAATTTTCAATTTCTATCTTTTTAAATGATGTTACTCCAGCTAATCCAACAACGGTATTTTACAAAAAAACACATTTATTGCCATTTACGTTTGCATCAAAATTTGAATCAATTGATGTAAAATATTTTATTAATAAACTTAAACCCGCAACTGGCAAAAAAGGGGATGTTCTTTTCTTTTTTAATAAAACGCTTCATGGTATGAAGGAAAGTGATAAAGAAACAGATAATAGTACAGTAATTCTTTTATGTTTTCATCCATCAGGATATCCTCATAAACCCTGGAATTTACCTGTTAATTCATATTATAACCAATCATTTTTAAATGGACTAGGAGAAGAACTTAGAAAGGTACTCGATAATAATTTAAATTTATATAACAACAAAGATGGTGAAATGATAATCAAGCAAAGTACAGATAATACAAATCGTCTAATTGATTCTATTTCATCTAATAATAATTATACAATGATTGACTATTTGAAAACATTAAACTGGTGGTTTAATTACTCTTTGTCTATTATTTATAGAATAATTAGAAAAATAACTAGAATTATACATCATGGCTAAAATATTTTTTGATGAATTAAAGAAAAGACAAAATAAACTAGTCTACACAAACGAACCTAAGCATAAAAATCTTTATTTAAAAAATTTACGTGCAAAACGAAAATATTTTAAAAATCAGTATGAAAAATATCTAACGAATTCTTTTATAAAAAAATGTGACTATTCTTATAGTGCGTGCGCTATTAAATATATATCTAAAAAAAATAATCTTGTTTTAACTTTAATACTCCAAGATTACACTACAGAAGAAGATTCTAATACATACACTACATGGGAATTTTTTTTGTATGATAAATTTAATGATCAATATAATGACTCAAAATTTTTTACTTCAACTGATACTGCATTTATGCATTTTATTGACCTTATTAAAGATTCATAAATATCTTGGTGGAGGCGGCGGGAATCGAACCCGCGTCCGAGAGCGTTCAGCCATTGGTACTACATGTTTAGTTTGTCTTAAATTTAATTATTATGCTGGCCACAAACATCCTACATAATACATATCTTGTTTTAATTTAATGACTTAATAACAAGATTATAAGCCACGAGCTTATTAAAATGACCCCTTTTCAGAGCATATAAGCATACTTTGAAAGAGGCTAGCTGCAGTTAGGCTGCTAGTGCAAAAGTTTTATTTTCTGCGTTTATATTTTTCTCAGCAGATTAACGAGATACTGAAAACTCGACATGCACCTCTGGTATCGCAACCCGCGTCGAAGCCAGGTCGCCCCCTGAAGTTTAGTTCATTAGTTATACATAATTTAGAAAAAACAATCAAATTGTATTACTATATTTATACTAGTATATGCAATATTTCTTCGAAAAAGAGTATAGAAATCTTCACAAATCTATGATTTTTAGGGTTAGAACTGAGAAAACCCTTGATAAGAAAGATATTAGAAAACTTGAAATAATACTCTCAGCTCAATATAAAAAAGAACCTATGAAAGAAAAAATGGGATACGGAGGAATATTCAATCGTTCAAGTTTCTTATCACCTTGGTCTAGCAAAGCCATCGATATCATTAAATCTTGTAATTTACCTGATGACATAGAGATTGAGATTGGAAGGAACTGGCTAAAACAATCGTCGCGTGCTGATATGAACGCAAGGCTAGGTTATGTTGATAAAATGACGGAAATAAAAATTATTAATCGAGATACAATTAAAAAATATTTTAATAAAAAAATAAAAGATCAAAAACAAGAACATCAAATAATAAAAATTAATAAAATCGAAAATTATGCTGATTCAATGTCATTAGCATTGTCAAAAAATGAAATTTCATATTTAAAAAATATTTACAAAAAATTAAAGCGCGATCCAACTGATGTTGAGTTGATGATGTTTTCTCAGATTAACTCTGAACATTGTAGACATAAAATATTTAATTCTGATTATTATATAGATAAAACAAAACAGAAGAAGACTTTATTTTCCCATATTAAATCAACATATCAAAAAATTAATAGAGATGTTATATCTGCTTATAAAGATAATTCTTCAATTATTAGAGGTTATAAAACTTCAGATTTAATATTAAATTCAGATCAAAAATATATAAACAAAAATAACAATGAAGCTTATATTATAAAAGCAGAAACCCATAATCACCCAACGGCTATTTCACCATACCATGGTGCTGCCACAGGATCAGGAGGAGAAATAAGAGATGAAGGAGCAACCGGAAGAGGCTCAACACCAAAAATTGGATTTAGCGGTTTTACATTATCGAATTTAAATATCAAACACGCTTTATTACCTTGGGAGAAAAAATCAATCTCTCGTCCTGCAAGAATTAAAAATGCACTAGATATAATAGTTGATGCTCCGATAGGGGCTGCTAGATATAATAATGAATTTGGTAGGCCTAATATCTTTGGATATTTTAGAACAATGGAATTTGAAATGATAAATAATTCTAAAACAAAAAAATATATGGGTTTTCATAAACCAATAATGATTGCAGGCGGTATTGGAAAAATAGATATAAATTTTAGTAAAAAACAAAAATTAAATAATGATGACTGTATAGTTATTCTTGGGGGCTACTCATATAAAATTGGGTTGGGAGGTGGTGCAGCTTCATCACTTAAATCCGGAAAAAGTTCTAAAGCCTTAGATTATGCATCTGTTCAACGTGACAATGCAGAAATACAGAGAAGATGCCAAGAAGTTATTAATAGATGTACTTACATGAGAAAAAACCCAATAAAAAGTATACATGATGTAGGAGCTGGTGGACTTAGTAATGCAATACCAGAAATAGTTAATGAATCTAGTAAAGGAGCACGTATTTATTTAGATAAAGTAGTAAATGCAGAAAAAAATATGTCACCATTAGAAATTTGGTGTAATGAATCTCAAGAGAGATACGTAATTGTTTTATCTCCATCAAGTATTGAGGTGTTTGATAGGATATGTAAGAGGGAGAATTGCCCGTATTATTTGATAGGCAATGTAACTACTCAGAAAAGACTAGTAGTTAGTTACCACGATGACACACCAATAGATATACCCATGTCTTATTTATTAGGCAAACCACCCATAACACCAATTAGGATAAGCAGTAAAAATTGGATTGCTATTAATGAATCTGAAATTGAATACCCGGATATAAAAAAATGCATGGGATATGTACTTATGATGCCATCAGTATCTGATAAAAGCTTCTTAATTACTATTGGAGATAGATCTGTTTCTGGATTGGTTGTGAGAGATCAGATGGTAGGACCATTTCAAGTACCTGTATCTAATGTTGCTATAACTAAGACGGATTTAAATTCTAAATCAGGACAGGTTATGACAATTGGTGAAAAACCAAATATTGCTATAACAGATTCTTCTGCATCTGTTGGAATGATCTTTGGTGAAGTGCTAACCAATATCGCATCTACTTATATAGGTGATATATCTAAAATTAAAATGTCAGCAAACTGGATGGCGTCTTCAACTAATAATAATGAATTAAAATCACTCTATGATGCAGTATCAAAACTTGCGCAATTTTCTAAAAAAACTAATATCACAATTCCAGTTGGAAAAGATTCTTTATCAATGAGCACTACATGGATAAATAATAAAAAAGAACATGTAGTAGAGAGCCCTGTCAGTCTTGTACTCTCTGCTTTTGCATCAATCCAAGATGTTGATTTACATATAACCCCATATTGCAAAGGTGTCCAAAACTTATATCTTATTGATCTTGGTGCAGGTAAAAACAGAATGGGTGGATCAGCATTACATCAGTCACTTAATATTATAGATAAAGATGTACCTAAATTAGATGATATTAACCTTATTGTTAAGTTCTTTAATTGCATTCAAAAATTAATTAAAAATAAAATAATAAACGGGTACCATGATAAATCAGACGGAGGGTTATTTGTTACTTTATCTGAAATAGCTTTTGCGTCAAATGCATCTTTTTCTATGAATGAAAAGAGTCTTGGAGAACTTTCTAATACTGAATTAATTGAATATTTATTTAACGAAGAATTAGGGTGCGTTGTAGCCGTCAATGATGATGATACACGCAAGTTTGAAAAAGTTATCAAATCATATTCACTCACTAAACATACAAAATGCATTGGACATTTATTTGCTGATCTTCAAAATTCTGGTGTAGGTGAATTTTGTTATATTTCCACCAAAGAACCAATTTTTCTATTATTAAATTCTCTTAGAAAATATTGGAGTTATTTATCCTATCAAATACAATCCATAAGAGATAATTCTTTAACAGCTGATGCTGAATATAAAGCAAAACAACAAACACCGGTTATACATAATCCAAATATAACTTTCAAACATAAACCTATATCTAAAACCTACTTAAATCTTAAAAATAAACCAAAAATTGCTATATTTAGAGAACAAGGGACTAATGGACATAAAGAAATGGCTAATTCATTTATGCAATCTGGTTTTGATTGTTATGATTTACATACTAATGATTTAACTGATAATCCGTCTAGATTGCAGATATTTGATGGTCTAGCAATATGTGGAGGTTTTTCTTTTGGAGATGTCTTGGGAGCAGGTTATGGTTGGGCAAATAAAATTTTATATAATGATGATATCTCATCTAATATGTATAAATTTTTTCACAACAAACATAAATTTGTTTTAGGTGTTTGTAATGGATGTCAAATGCTCTCTCATATTAAACATTTAATTCCAGGTGCAACACACTGGCCAAAGTTTGTTCAAAATAAATCTAAACAATTTGAGGCACGACAAGTTAATGTTAATATCACTAAATCCAATTCTATATTATTCAAAGATATGGAAGGATCAATAATTCCAATTATTGTATCGCATGGAGAAGGAAGAATAGATATTAACAACAAAACAAAACTCAAACAGGTTACAATGAAATATTCATTGAACGGAACAAACACAGAACAATATCCATTTAATCCAAATGGTTCAATAGATGGAGTCACTGGTTTTTGTAACAATGATGGCAGGGTAAACATAATGATGCCTCATCCTGAGCGGTTATTTAGTCTATCGAATTTTTCTTGGGCACCAGAGGAATGGAAAATATCACCATGGAGAAAAATATTTTATAATGCAAGAGAGTGGATTGGATAAATGTCAAAATATAACATTATAAAAGAAAGCGAAGTAACAGATGAAAAGCTATTTCACAATAGAAGAAAAATCATTAAATCGTCTATTGCTTTTTCTTTTTTTACATTATCAAACTTATTATTTGCAAAAACAGAAGATTTAACATTTAAAAAAGACCTACAATATAGTACAAATGAACAAACCAACACGATCAAACAAATTACATCCTATAATAATTTTTATGAATTAGGAGTCGGTAAAAGAGATCCAATGTTAAATGCAAATAAATTGCAAACTGATAATTGGAAGTTATCTATTGAAGGTGAAGTAGAAAACAGTTTTGTCATTGATGTAGATGATTTATTAAAAAAATTTGAATTAGAAGAGCGTATTTATAGACTTAGATGTGTAGAGGCATGGTCCATGGTGATTCCATGGATTGGATTTGAATTAAATAAAATTATTAAATTATCAAAACCAACATCTAAAGCTAAATATGTTGCGTTTGAATCTATCTTGGATCGTGAAAATTTACCTGGTCAAAAACGAGAGATTTTAAATTGGCCATATAGAGAAGGATTACGTATAGATGAAGCAATGAATCCACTAGCAATTATATCTGTAGGGCTTTATGGAAGAGTATTGCCAAATCAGAATGGATCTCCTATAAGACTTGTTGTCCCCTGGAAGTATGGATTTAAAAGTATAAAATCTATTGTAAAAATCAAGCTTGTTGAAAAACAACCTGTATGTACATGGAATCAGCAAACACCAAACGAGTATGGTTTCTATTCAAATGTAAATCCATATGTCTCACATCCCAGATGGAGTCAGACAAGGGAAAGAAGGATCGGGGAATTTAGAAAAAGAGATACTAAAATGTTTAATGGTTATAGTAAATTTGTTTCTCATATGTATGATGGAATGGATCTGAAAAAAAACTTTTAGTTTATGTCTATAAAATCAAAAACTCTTTTTTATTTTAATATCCCTATTTTTCTTATTTTTATCTATCCTTTAATTGATAATCTTATATTTGATTTTATGGCGTATACCATCAAAATGACTGGGTATGTTACATTAATTTATCTTCTCCTAATATTATCATTGCCGCTTTATAATAAGTTTGGCCAATATATTGATAGAAAAGTTCTTGGTCTCATTACTTTTTCCTATGCATTAGTTCATTTTTTTCTATATATTTTTGATAATAGTTTTAATTTTAAGTTACTTTTAGATGACTTATTATTTAGAAGGTATATCCAAAGTGGATATATAGCTTTACTCCTATTTATTCCTCTTGCAATTACTTCAATTGACTATATAAAAAACCTTACTAAATCATATTGGCATTTAATACATCGATTAATTTATATAATTATAGTTTTTTCGTTTATTCATTATAATATGATAATTAAAGCTGATTATATGGTATTTTATATTTATGTATTTTTATTTTTATTAATTATATTTTTTAAATTATTTCCATTATATAAAAATGAATAGAAGAGATTTTTTACAATTACTACTAGCAACATATTTTTCTGGAATTATACAAAAAAGCCATGCAAATCATTCCAATATATATAATTTTGAAAAATATGGAGACATTAGATTGTTGCATATTACAGATACACATGCACAGTTAGAACCAAATTACTTTAGAGAGCCAAATTACAATATAGGTGTAGGTACTAATAAAAACAAACCACCACATATTGTTGGAAATGAATTTTTAAAATATTACGGTATTGATAATGATATATATAAACATGCATATACATATTTAAATTTTAATATTTTAGCGAATAAATATGGAAAGATTGGTGGTTATGCATATTTAAAAACTATTATTGATCAATTAAGAGAAGAATCTAACAATAATTGTCTTTTGCTTGATGGTGGAGATACTTGGCAAGGGACTGGTCTTTCATTGCTAGAAAATGGCAAAGATATGGTAGAAGCTTCAAATCTTTTGGGTGTTGATGTTATGACGGGTCATTGGGAATTTACATTTGGAGAAAAAATGTTTTTAGAAAATATTTCTTTATTTAAAGGAGATTTTGTTGCCCAAAATATAATGTTAAATGAGGAAGCTATTTTTAATGACATTGAACCTGTAGATGAAGATAATCATTATCAAAAACCTTATACAATAAAAGAAATAAATAATTCTAAAATAGCTATTATAGGTCAAGCATTTCCATATACTCCAATAGCTAATCCTAGAAGATTTATTCCAAATCTGACTTTTGGCATAAAAGAAAAAGAGTTACAAAATCTAGTTAATAAAATTAAAAATACTGAAAAACCATCTTTAATTATTTTACTTTCACATAATGGGGTTGATGTAGATAAAAAAGTTGCACAAAATGTATCTGGTTTAGATATAATATTTGGAGGTCATACACATGATGTATTACCTCGGCCTCTTGAAATACTAAACAGTTCTGGTAGAACGCTTGTTATTAATTCTGGATGCAATGGAAAGTTTGTATCATCATTAGACTTAAAAATTAAAAAACATTCATTCAATTATAGATATAAATTGATTCCTATTTTTTCTGATTTAATTAAACCTTCTCAAAACATGATTAATCTAATTAAAATTAAAAATCAACCACATGCTTCCTTATTAAATAAATATCTGGGTAAAACTAATACAACTCTATATAGACGAAGTAATTTTAATGGGACTTTTGACAATTTAATATGCGATGCAATGAATAATATTCTAGACACTGAAATTTCTTTATCACCCGGTTTTAGATGGGGAACATCTGTATTATCTGGTGAAGATATAAAAATGAAAGATGTTTATAATCATACAGCTATCACATATCCAAATACTTACACTCGAGAAATGTCGGGAGAGCTGATAAAAACTATATTAGAAGATGTGGCTGATAATTTATTTAATCCTGATCCATATTTACAGCAAGGAGGAGATATGGTCAGAACAAAAGGTCTTAAATATACTATTACACCTCAAGCAAAAGTTAATCACCGTATATCAGATTTAGCATTATCGAATGGGAATAAAATTGAATCAAACAAAACATACAAAGTAAGTGGATGGGCAAGTGTAAATCAAGAAGAATCAGGTAAACCAATTTGGGATATAACTAGTAAATATATACAAAATATTAAAAATTATGATATTAATACAAGTTTTGAACCAAAAATAAAATTAGAAAATGATAATATTGGAATAGAAACATAGTTACAACAAAGACATTAAATGTTAATATTTCTATGTTTTAGTATTTTCTATTTTTGGAGTTGGTATGTTTAGTGTTGATATGAAAATTGCTGGATTTGACGATGAATTAAATGAAGCAATTAAAAACGAGATCAAAAGACAAGAAGAGCATATAGAGCTAATAGCTTCTGAAAATTATGCTAGTCCAAGAGTGTTAGAAGCTCAAGGTTCCCTATTAACAAACAAATATGCGGAAGGATACCCAGCAAAAAGATATTATGGTGGATGTGAGAATGTTGATATCGCTGAGCAGCTCGCTATTGATAGATTAAAAGAATTATATAATGCTGATTATGCAAACGTACAACCTCACTCAGGATCGCAAGCTAATGCTGCAGTTTATTTAGCTTTACTAAATCCAGGTGACACTATACTTGGGATGAGTTTAGATGCCGGTGGTCATTTAACTCATGGAGCTAAAGTAAACTTTTCTGGAAAAATTTTTAATGCGGTTCAATATGGTATAGATGATAATGGATTATTGGATTATGATGAAATTGAAAAACTCGCAATTCAACATAAACCAAAATTATTAATAGGTGGGTTTTCAGCATACTCTCAAGTTATAGATTGGGAAAGAATGGGAGAGATAGCAAAGAAAGTTGATGCATACTATTTAGTTGATATGGCACATGTATCAGGTTTAGTGGCTGCTAAATTATATCCATCACCAGTTCCATATGCTGATGTCGTAACATCTACCACACATAAAACTTTACGAGGACCTCGTGGAGGAATAATAGTATGTAAATCTAATCCTGATTTAGAGAAAAAGTTTAATTCATTAGTATTTCCTGGAACGCAAGGTGGACCATTAATGCATGTTATAGCTGCTAAAGCAGTAGCTTTTAAAGAGGCGTTGAGTGCAGAATTTATTGATTACCAAAAACAAGTACTTAAAAACGCTGATATATTAGCAAAGACTCTAATTGAGAGAGGTTATAATATTGTTTCTGGAGGAACAAAGAATCATTTGATGTTAGTGAACTTGGTTAATAAAGGAATGACCGGCAAAGCAGCAGATGCTGCATTACATCGAGCCAATATAACTGTTAATAAAAACTCTGTTCCAAATGACCCACAATCACCATTTGTTACTAGTGGAATTAGAATTGGCACACCTGCAATTACGACAAGAGGATTCAAAGAAGCAGAAACAACCACACTAGGAAATTTAATATGTGATGTTTTAGATAACATAGAAAGCGAATCTGAAATAAACAACGTCAAAGAAAAAGTTTTAAATATTTGCTCTCAATTTCCAGTGTATTCAGCTAATAAAAAAGCTGTAGCTTAGGAGCATCAAATGCGCTGTCCATTTTGCGGGGAGCCTGACACCAAAGTCATAGATTCTAGATTAAATAATGACAACTTCGCAATTAAAAGAAGACGTGAGTGCCTATCATGTAAGACTAGATTTAATACACAAGAATTAACAGAAATATCATTTCCCAGAGTAATAAAGTCAGATAAATCAACTGAAATATTTTCAGAAGACAAAATAAAAAAAGGAGTTAATTTGGCACTAGAAAAAAGAAAAGTATCTGCAGAAGATATTGATATTACTTTGCAAAAAATTTTTACAAGATGCTCTACACATCTAGATAAAGAAATAACATCTAAACAAATTGGAGAAATTGTTATGCAAGAATTAATAAAACTTGATCATGTAGCCTATATAAGATTTGCTTCAGTATATCTTAGTTTTGATAATATTGAATCATTTAGAAAAGTAGTAGAGACGCTTGAAAAAAATATTTCACCTGAAATGAAAAAATTACAACAAACACTATTAGATGATGACTAAAGAAGAGTTAGATAATTATTTTATTAAAGAAACATTTAAGTTAGCAAAAAAAGGTGAATATATTGCAGATCCAAATCCAATGGTTGGTGCTGTATTAGTTAAAAATAATAAGATTATAAGTTCAGGATATCACAAAGGCCCTGGTAATTTTCATGCTGAGTATATTGCCATAAAAAAAGCAGGTAAACATTCTATGGGATCCACGCTATATGTAAATTTAGAACCTTGTTGTCATTTTGGCAGAACACCTCCATGTTCTGATTACATAATAAAAAATAAAATAAAAAGAGTTGTTATATCTACAATAGATCCAAATCCATTAATATCAGGTAAGAGTATTAAACAACTCAAAAAAAATGGGATTGAAGTTACAGTAGGAATATTTGAAAATGAAGCAAAAAAGATTAATGCTGGCTTTTTTACTAAATTTAATTTTAGAAGACCCTATATAGTTGCAAAATCCGCTATATCATTAGATGGAAAAATCTCTACGGTTGACTCAAAAAGCAGATGGATTACATCTAAAGAAAGCAGGCAGGATGTACATATTGAAAGAGCTAAGTGTTCTGCAATACTTACTACAAGTAGTACTGTGTTGGCAGATGATCCAAAACTTAATGTAAGAGGTAAAGAAATATGTAAAAAGATTAATAGCCAACCATATTTGGTCTTATTAGATACAAACTTAAGAATATCAAATAATCATCTAATATTTAAAAATATGAAGAGAAATATTATTATATTTACGTGCAAAAACATTACATCTAGAATTATAAATAAGTATAAAAAAAACGTACAACTTTTCAAAGTAAAGAAAAGTCAGAATGGTGTAGACTTAACTAAAACATTTCAAATTCTTGCCGACTTAAATATACATAAATTATTAGTTGAATCTGGAAATATTTTAATTAGTTCGTTGTTGAATAAGTCTTATATTGATGAATTCATTTTATATGTTGCACCAAAGATATTTGGTAATAATGCAAAAACATTTTCAGGGATAAATAATATAAATAAACTTTCAGATAAGATAGAATTTGATATAGATGATATACAACATATTAAATCAGATATAAAATTAAAATTAAAAAGAAAATAATGTTTACTGGAATAGTTGAAGAAGTTTGTAAAATTACCGATATAGATAATACTAATCGTGGTTATAAACTACATATAGAATTTCCACAATTTTTAAATAATCTCAAAATTGGAGATAGTATATCTATTAATGGAACATGCTTAACAATTGAGAATATTATAGATTCTGTCTATACTTTTTCTTTATCTCCTGAAACATTAAAAATTACAACACTTAAAAATTATAAAAATAATGACTTTGTGAATATAGAAACACCCTTAACAATAAATAAATTTGTAAGCGGACATATAGTTAATGGACATATTGATTGTAAAGCAAAATTAATTAATATAGAAAAAGACATCAATTCATGGAAGATTGAACTAAAAATTGATCAAAATTTTACTAAATATATAATTCCAAAAGGATGTATATGTATTGATGGAGTTAGTTTAACTGTGAATTCAATTAATAATAATATATTTGATGTAATGATAATACCACATACATTTTCTAACACTATCATACAATATTATAAAAATGATATTGAAGTTAACATAGAAGTTGATATGCTTCTCAAACATCTAGAAAAAATGAAAAATGATTAATACTACAGAAGAAATTATAAATGCAATAAAAAAAGGCAAAATGGTTGTCATTATGGATGATGAGAATCGTGAAAACGAAGGTGATCTTGTAATCGCTTCACAATATATTAAACCTAAAGATATTAATTTTATGGCTTCTAAAGGTAGAGGGTTGATTTGTTTAACACTCACAAACAAAAAATGTAAAAAATTAGGACTAAGCTTATTAAAAAAAACAGGTAAATCAAATAAAGAAACAAATTTTACTATATCAATCGAAGCTGCTCACGGTGTAACGACAGGTATATCTGCAGCTGATAGAGCTAAAACAATACAAGCCGCTGTTAACAAAAACGCCAAACCAAATGATTTAATACAACCCGGACATATTTTTCCACTAATGGCTAGTGAAGGAGGAGTTCTAGTAAGAGCTGGTCATACTGAAGCTGGTTGTGATTTAGCAAGATTAGCTGGCCTAGAACCAAGCTCTGTTATTGTGGAAATATTAAAAGAAGATGGAAGCATGGCTAGAAAAAAAGATTTAATTGCATTCGCAAAACTTTATAAACTAAAAATTGGAACCATTGAAGATCTTATAAAGTATAGGATAAATAACGAAAAGACTATAAAGAGAATTGATGAATTCATTATTGATACCGCATATGGAAAATTTACTTCAATATATTATGAAGATATTATAACTTCTCAAACACATTTTGTACTAATTAAAAATAAAATAATTAAAGATCAACCAACATTAGTTAGAGTTCATGTTCAAAATGTGTTATCAGATACAATCAAATCTCTTAACACTACAAGCTGGCCTTTAGATAATGCTTTAAAGAAAATTGCTAAATCTAAACAAGGTGCTATGGTATTTATTACCAACAATCTAACTTTATCTAATATTTCAAACACAAAAAATTTAAAAATGATAGCTAAAATAAATAAAAACAAAAAAAATAAACCAGATGACTATAGAACCATAGGATTAGGAGCACAGATACTGCGCGATATAGGTGTAAAAAAAATGATACTCATGAGTGCCCCAAAAATTTATCATGGATTGAACGCATTTGAATTAGATGTAATAAAATATGTGACAAAATAATGAAATTAGATAATTTTGATACATCATCGCTGATAAATGAAAATGGTCTGGATTTTGAAGATCAACATGGAACGAGCATATATATTATTAAAAGCCAATATAATCAAAAGCTTGTTAATAGTATATCTTGTAGCGTAAGAAGAACATTAGCAGAGCTAGGAATTACATCTGATGAAATTGGTATACAAACTATACCTGGAGGTGTATTTGAATTGATTCTTGCCATTAAAAGAATTATCAATCTTAGAGTGACCAAACCTGATATTGTAATAGCAATTGGATGTATAATAAAAGGAGATACTCAGCATTATGAGTTTTTATCATCAACTGTAATTAATGCAATCCGTAATATTAGCCTTGAAACTGACACACCCATAATAAATGGTATTATAACAACAGAAACCCTACAACAAGCAATTGACAGGGTTGGAACTAAAATGAATAAAGGAAAAGATCTAGCTGAAACTGCAATCAATATAAAAGATTATTATCGAAAATTGAAAGATAATGAATAATAAACAAAGATCTTTGGCTAGAGAAAATATTGTAAAAATATTATATCAACAAGATATATCTGGAGATACATTCGTTTATATCTTGAAGTACTTTATTGAAAAAAGGAAGTATGATGAGATTTATTTTCTAGAAATGATAGATGCTTTAGATAATAACTTATTAAAAATTGATAAATTTATAGAATCAAAAAGCGATATAAAATTAAAATACACTGCCTCAATTGACAAAGCAATTTTGAGACTATCAATCTGCGAGCATTTATATAAATCTGATATACCAAGGAAAGTTATTATTGATGAAGGAATAAATATTGCTAAAAAATTTTCATCTGAAAAATCCTTCAAATTTATCAATAAAATGTTAGACAACCTTATTGAGTGCAAATCATGATTAAGAATGAAGAAGATCTAGTAAAATATATTTTATCAAATATTAATACAAGTTCTTCCGAAATTATCCAAAGCATTGGAGATGATTGTTCTGTTTTAAAAATTAACCAAAAGAAATCATATATCATAACTACTGATACATCACTTTTAGGGCCGCATTTTACAAAAGATTATAAACCTGATGAAATAGGGTATAAATCATTATCTACCAATTTAAGTGATATTGCAGCTATGGGATGTATTCCAAAATTTTTTTTAATGTCAATAACTTTACCAAAGTTAGATGATAAATGGATTAAATCATTTTACAAAGGTGTAAATAAATTGGTCAGGCAATTTAAACTAACATTAATTGGTGGTGATGTTAATAAGGGCCCATTAAGTATTACAATACAAGTTATAGGAGTTAATAAAAATAAAATACTTTACAGGTCAATGGCAAAAATTAACGATGATATTTATGTGACAGGTAAATTAGGAGGAGCAAGAGCAGCGCTTATATTTAAGAATAATAAAGATAATAAAAATTATAAAAGATTTGAAAGATATTTGAAACAACCATTACCGAGAATTGAAATAGGCAAGGAAATTAGTAAGATTGCCAATTCATGCATTGATGTATCTGATGGATTACTAAAAGATCTTAATAATATAATATCAATGAGTAAAGTAGGTGCGGTTATTAATTTAGAAAAAATACCTACACACAGTAATTTAAAAAAAATTTTAAAGGATAATTTATATTATCAAAGTATTATTGGTGGAGGGGAAGACTATGAACTATGTTTTACTGCTCATACTAAGATGAGAAATAAAATTAGAGATGTCGCAAGAAAAACTAATACTAAAATAACCCCTATTGGTAAAATTACAAAAAAGAATCTTCTATTTATGCTTAATGGGTTAGAAAAGAAATTTAATTTTGGAGGATTTGATCATTTTGAATAATTATTTCACACGGCTATGCATCTTCCTGAGCAGTGGTTTTGGTATAGGTTATATAAAATATGCACCGGGAACGGCCGGTACATTTTTAGGAATCTTAATATTTTTTCTGCTTACATCTTTAAATATTTATTTTAATATATTGAGTTTAGTAATATTTGTTTTGGTTAGTATAATAATTTGTAACATAGCAAATAATTATTATTCTGAAGATGATTCAAAGAAAATTGTATTAGACGAAATAGCAGGAGTATTTGTTGCAACTTATAATATAGATCCAACTGCGTTTAATATAATTGCTATATTTATTTTATTTAGGTTATTCGATATATTCAAACCTTTTCCTATCTCATACATAGATGAAAAACTTAAAAATGGTATAGGGATTGTTGTTGATGATGTTGTTGCTGGAATATATGCCAATATTACTTTTTTACTTGCATCGTTTTATTTTGTTAAGATATTATAATTAAATCTTTTCAAAAATTCTATTAATTTTAAAACTGGTAAACCTACAATTGATGATGGATCTATGCCATGCATTTTTTTTACAAAAGCTATCGCCAGACCTTCTATTCTTATACTTCCTGCACAATTCAACATATCTTCCTTGTTAATATAATTAATTATTTCTTTTTCAGTTATTTTTCTCATATAAATTTTAAAATTAGCAACCGATGTATATTTTTTCATTGAATCAGAATCCATTACACATAAACCTGTTTTAAATGTTACAATCTTATTTGATAGATATTTTAGCTGTTTAATAGCATTTTTTTTTGTTAATGGTTTACCTAAAACTTTTTTATTCACAACTGCAACTTCATCAGATCCAATAACAAGTGCTTTCTTATATTTTTTAGCAACAGACTGTGCTTTTTCAAACGACAATCTTCTCACATATGAATTTATATTTTCATTATTATGTCTTGTTTCATTAATATTTGGACGTACAATCTCAAATTGTATTTTTAATTGATTCAGTAACTTTTTTCTATGTATTGAGCTTGATGCCAATATAATTTGTTTTCTCATTTTCAGTATATTAGTATTTTAATGAAAATTATGCAAAAAAGAAGTTATATAAATTGCTAGTATTCTATTTTTTGTTACAATAACGTTATTATTTGTGGATCATTATTATGGCTGTACAAAAGAGTAGAAAATCAAAATCAAAAAAGAATATGCGGAGATCTCATGATTCCTTGCAATCACCGACTTATTCTGTAGATAAAACCACAGGAACCAAACATCTTAGACATAATATCGCTAAAGATGGTTTCTACAGGGGTAAAGAAATATTTACGCCCAAAGTTAAAAAACCTAAAGCAGTAGAAAACAAAGAAAGTTAAAACATACATACGTTGTTCCTATAATGCAAAATAAAGTTACTATAGCATTAGACATGATGAGTGGAGACTCAGGGTTAGACATATCTGTTCCTGGTGCGCTAAAATGCATGCAAGAAATGAATGATATTTTTTTAATCTTGATTGGAGATCAAGAAAAAATTAAAAACAAATTAGGTAAAAGATTTCATGAGTATCAAGATAAGAAATTTTCAGTAATACATACAGATGAATATGTTGATATGAATGATGACATATTAGTTGCATTAAGGTCAAAGAAAAATTCATCAATGAGATTATCTATAAACTCTGTTAAAGATAAAAATGCAGATGCTGCAGTTAGTGCAGGTAATACTGGAGCATTAATGGCATTATCAAAAGTAATATTAAATACTATCCCAGGAATTGATAGGCCAGCAATTTGTACTGCTTTACCAACAAAAACTGGACTAATGCATATGCTTGATTTGGGAGCGAATGTCGAATGTGACGCGACAAATCTTTTCCAATTTTCTGTTATGGGATCAGCATTAGTTCAATCATTAGAAATTTCATCAAATCCTTTAGTGGGTTTACTTAATATAGGATCAGAAGATATTAAAGGGAATGATACAATTAAACAAGCTGCCGCTTTATTACAATCATCCAAACTCAATTACTCAGGTTTTGTTGAAGGTGACGATATTTTTAGTGGCAGATTTGATGTTATTGTTGCTGATGGTTATGCTGGAAATATAGCATTAAAAAGTATAGAAGGAGTTGCTAATTTTATAAGTCATGTAATGAAGAATGAATTCAACAGAAACGCTTATAATAGACTTTCATCTTTAATTAGTTACCCTGTACTTAAAGGAGTAAAGAAAAAAGTAGACCCTAGACGATACAATGGGGCAAGTCTACTTGGATTACAAGGTGTTGTGGTAAAAAGCCATGGTAGTGCAGATGCTTATGCTTTTAGCCGTGCAATTAAAACAGCATATTATGAGGTAAAAAATCAAATTCTTGATAAAATAGAATCTTTAATTCAAACGAAATTATAATAAAATGGCTACAATATTTTCAAAACTTATTTCTAGTGGAAGTTACTTACCATCTAAAATTTTAACAAATAATGATATTGAGAAAATGGTAGATACAACTGATGAGTGGATTATGGAGAGGACTGGTATACAGCAAAGACACATTGCTTCAACGGAAGAATCTTCTGTTGATATGGCCTATCAAGCCTCAATGAAAGCTATTGATTTAGCTTCAATAAATAAACAGAAAATTGACATGATAATAGTTGCCACAACTACTCCTGAAAGAAAATTTCCTAGTAGTGCTGTGTTATTACAAAATAAGTTGGATATTAAAAACGCTTTTGCATTTGATGTCAATGCAGCTTGTACTGGTTTTATATTTGCTATTGATATTGCGGATAAATATATAAAAAATGGTAGCGTAAAAAACGTTCTCGTTGTTGGTACTGAAAAAATTACTTCCTTGTTAGATTGGACAGATCGTAACACTTGTGTTCTGTTTGGTGACGGGGCTGGATCTATAATACTTTCTGCTTCTGATAAACCTGGAATCTTATCAAGTTTTATTGAGTCTGATGGTTCGTATAAAGACCTATTAACCGTTAATACTGATGAAGAATTTATAGAAATGAAAGGTAATGATGTATTTAAAATTGCTGTAAATACACTTAGCCAAGTAGCACTTCATACTCTAAAGCAGAATAACATTAATTCAAATGAATTAGATTGGTTTATTCCACATCAAGCTAATAGCAGAATTATTACATCAATAGCAAAGAAAATAAACCTACCTAAAGAAAAGATTATAATAACTGTAAACAAACATGGTAATACTTCTGCAGCTTCTATTCCTTTAGCCTTAGATGATGCGTTTCTTGCTGGAAAAATTAAACAAAATGATTTGTTAATGTTAGAAGCTTTTGGAGCTGGTTTTACTTGGGGTTCAACTTTATTACGTTTTAATTAAACACTGATGGATATAACTAGGTGTTCCAAATGCAGAAGACTTAATCAAAATTTTTTGAAGTTAAAGAAAATTTATCCATATTATTATAACTCTCCTATAAAGCCTTTTGGCAGTAATAAATCAAAAATATGTATAGTTGGACTAGCACCAGGTTTGCATGGTGCTAATCGTACTGGTATTCCATTTGATGGTGACTTTGCAGGATTGTTTTTAAAAAATACACTCAAAAATTCAAAATATAACAACCATAATATATACATAACAAACGCATTAAAATGTTATCCTCCCAATAATCAACCATTGAATATTGAATTGAAAAATTGTCAGAATTATTTAAAAGACGAGCTATATAACCTTAAAAATTTAAGAGTAATATTATCTTTAGGGTTGATTGCCCATAACTCTATTTTAGATACTTTAGATCTACCAAGAAACAGTTATAAATTTAAACATGGTTATTTGCATGAAATAAGTAATAATCTCTACCTGATAAATTCATATCATTGTAGTAAAATTAATATAAACACTGGAAGATTAACTAAAAAAATGTTTTCTCACGTTGTTAAAAAATCTTTAAAAATTGCTTGTTCGTAAACATATGGATAAAACACATCTAAAATCTCTAACGTCAAAACCAGGTATTTATAAGATGCTAGATAAACATAGAAATATAATTTATGTTGGTAAGGCCTCTAATTTAAGAAATAGGGTAAATTCATATTTCTCATCAACTAATAATTCAATTAAAACAAGCAAGCTAGTCGAGAAAATTTGTGATATTGATTTAATAATAACCAAAAACGAACAAGACGCTCTTATACTAGAAAACAATTTAATAAAAAAACACAAACCCAAATATAATATCTTATTAAGAGATGATAAATCATATCCTTATATCTTTATTGATACAAAACATACATATCCATCTATTAAATTTTATAGAGGCAATCAAAATCGTATAGGTAAATACTTTGGACCTTATACTAGCGTTAATACATTAAGATATATGTTAAATCTGATACAAAAAATTTTTAAAATAAGACAATGTGAAGACTCATTTTTTAAAAATAGAAAAAAGCCATGTTTACAGTATCAAATAAAAAGATGTTCAGCGCCATGTGTAGATTATATAAATCAGTCCAATTATGAAAATTCTATAAACGAAGCTATTCTATTGATGACTGGCAAAGATGAATCTATGCTGAAAAAACTTTCAATAAATATGAACCAATTATCTGAAGACAAAAAATACGAAGATGCTGCAACTGTTAGAGATAAGATTGCTATGATTAGAAGGTTTACTCAGAATAAAAATGTACTCTTAGATCGTGATAATATTGATATTTTAACTATATCATCAAAAGAGAATAAAACATGTATAGATGTATTTATGATTAGGAATGGTTTGAATATGGGAAATAAAACATTTAGCTTTACTATTCATGATAATTCTGACGATGTTTATATTTTAAATTCATTTTTAAAGCAATATTATCTAAAAAATACTCCACCGGATAAAATAATTAGTAAGATAAAGATTATTGATAAATCATTATTGAAAAAATTATTTTATAAAAATTATAAAAAGCATGTAGATATTATTTGTAGTATACGTGGTTTATATAAAGAGTTATTTTATACATGTCAAGAAAATACAGATAATAGATTAAATAGATTATTAAAATCAAAATCTAATTTATTTTCTACAGTTATTAAAGATTTAAGTATTGACAAAATCATTAATAATGTTATTTGTTTCGATATAAGTCATTCTAGTGGTAGACAAACCGTAGGATCGTCAATATGGTTTGATAATAATGGTCCTGTAAAAAAATATTATAGAAAATATAATCTAGATTCAGTCAAGAGTTCTGATGATTATGGAGCTATACAGAACATTATATCTAGACGTTTATCAAAGTTAAAACAAGAAAATAATTTGCCAGATTTATTAATTGTTGATGGTGGTAAAGGACATGTTAAACAAGCAAATCAAGTGCTTCAAGATTTGTCTATAAAAAATATTTTAACCTTTGGTATTGTGAAAGGTGATAGAAGATTGACTAAAAACGATAGAATTATAGATAGTCAATATATAGATATTACTAAAAAAATATCTAAAAAAACTCTAATTACTTTTCAAATTTTACGTGATGAAGCACATCGTTTTGCGATAGTAGCTCAGAGAAAAAGATTGCAGCGTAAACAGTTTAATTCTAAGTTAGATGATATTCCAGGTATAGGTAAAACTAGGAAAATAGAAATTTTAAGACATTTTGGTGGTATAGATGGAGTAATTAAATCTAGCATAGATGAATTAAAAAAAGTTCATGGAATCAGCAATAAAATGGCTAAAATTATATATAATTACTTACATAAATAAAATGATATTTAATATACCCAATAGTCTAACATTACTTCGAATTGCTCTGATACCAATTATGGTTTTTCTTGTCTTATCAGATTCACCATCAAATAGAATTCTAGCGTCACTATTATTTTTACTCGCAGCAATAACAGACTATCTTGATGGTTTAATAGCGAGACAAATGAGGCAACATACAAATTTTGGTGAATTTTTAGATCCTATTGCTGATAAATTACTTGTAATCATAATATTAGTTTTACTTTTATCAGAAAATAATCAATTATTTTTCTTACTACCTGCGATAATAATAATTACTAGAGAATTTTTAGTCGTTGCAATAAGACAACGTTTGGCTGAACTTGGAAATAAAATTATATTAAAAGTTACTACTATTTCAAAAATAAAAACTGCTACTCAATTAACAGCATTATTTTTATTATTATATAAAGATCCTTTGCTTATGATAGATACTTATAACTTAGGAGTATTTTTTCTTCAAATCGCATCAATACTAACATTAATATCATTCATTTATTATGTTAAAAAGTCATGGAATGATATAATCTAGGAGTTTAATTATTGTTGCGGGAATAGCTCAGTTGGTAGAGCGCAACCTTGCCAAGGTTGAGGTCGCGAGTTCGAGCCTCGTTTCCCGCTTATTTAGTGGCTAAGTGGCAGAGTGGTAATGCAGCGGCCTGCAAAGCCGTCAACGCCGGTTCGATTCCGACCTTAGCCTCAAAATATTTCTTATTACGGTTAACCATGTTAGATTAATTAATATAATAGTATTTAATTTTTATGAAAAAGATAATAATTTTTGGTAGCGGAGATCATTCAAAAGTAATTTTATCAGAAATAATTCAAATCAAAGATTATGAAGTTCTGGGATTTATTGATGAGTATAAGGCTAAAGACTCAATTATTGAAACATTTGATTCTAAAGAATATAAAGTTTTGGGAAAAATTAATGATCTACAAAATATATTTGATCATGAAACATATGGAATAATAGGAATTGGTTTAAATTATTTAAGATTACAAGTTTGTGAACAGATTTCACGAATATATACTGATATGAAATGGGCAACAATTATATCTTCAAATAGTACAATTAATGGATCTGTAAAAATAGGAGAAGGAACTATTATACTTTCTGGCTCAATAATTAATACAGGAACATTAATTGGCAAACATTGTATTATTAATACAAAATCTTCAATAGATCATGACAATAAAATAAATGATTATGTTAGTACAGGCCCAGGTGTCATTACTGGTGGAAATGTGACTATTGGTAAATGTAGCCATTTAGGAATTAGATCAACCATTAATCAACAAATTAATATTGGCAATGATACAGTAGTAGGAGCAAACTCATTATGTATCAAAAATTGCGATAGTAATTCTGTATACTATGGATCACCAGCAAAAAAAATAAAAACTAGAAAAATTGATGAAAATTACTTGTAATACAAATGAATATGACTTAAAAGAACATTTATGTTATCTTTATTTAGGGTTATAAGGGCAAATTACAACATTAGTTAAAATGAATCTAGATATTAGTATTTGTTCGCCCGGGTGGCGGAATTGGTAGACGCAAGGGACTTAAAATCCCTCGAGAGCAATCTCGTGCCGGTTCGACTCCGGCCCTGGGCATAAAAAAATGAAAAAATTATTTTTATTGATTATATTCTTGTCGGGTTGTGCAAAATCAATTATACCTTTGCCTGAAACAGTTATTCCTGGAATCAATCCTAACCCATCACCGTCAGCAGACTATGGTTCATATCCTGCTAACTATCAAAAAATACTAAAAGATTTTCTTAAAGCAAATATCAAACAACCTGAAGATGCGAAACTTGAATTTGTTAATAAACCTAGAAAAATTGCTCTAGATCATTTAGGTGATGATTATTATGGATATAGAATTTGTCTTTCAATTAATCAAAAAAACCCTAAATCAATATACACTGGATACAAAAACCATTTCTTTCTTATCTATAATGATAAAATAACCCTACATTTATTTGATTCTGGTTTATTAAAAATACCTTTTGAGCTATGTGTGCATCGTACAGAAGATAGAACAATATTTATTGATGATATACCTGATCTTCCAGTACCAGAGATTACTCCAGAAGTTACTATTGAAGAAATGGATGATCCAAGTTTGATTAATAAAGTTCCTAGAAAAGAACAAGATAAATCATATACACAAGATATATATATTTTATGCAACATTAATAATAAAGAATTTACATATGTATTTAATCAATCAAAAAATATGTTCAATGAATCTATTGGAATTGATACAGTACCTTTCGAAACTGTAGAATTTTCGAAGACACATATATTAGGCAAAATAGATGATAAAGAAATATTAATAAATAGAGTTTCAGGTTCTATATATTACACTGATAATCAGTCATCTAACATCAAAGGTCAATGTGAGCTTCTTGATAATAAGAAATTTTAGACTAACTAATACAACAAGTTGAAGATTTTTAGAATTCAGATTATAGTAGATAAATATCTCAAAAAAGGGGAATTATGAAAAGTGATATTGAAATAGCCCAAGCTTCTAAACTTGATAAGATAACTTCTATTGCCAAGAAATTAGATATTCCTGAGAGTTCTCTTGAACCTTTTGGTCATTATAAAGCTAAAATTTCAATGGATTATATAAATTCACTTTCTGATAGACCTGATGGTAAATTAATTTTAGTAACTGCTATAAGTCCTACACCTGCTGGTGAAGGAAAAACCACTACCTCTGTTGGACTTGGTGACGCACTAAATTATATAGGTAAAAAAGCATTGGTAACTATTAGAGAACCATCCCTAGGACCTGTTTTTGGAATGAAGGGAGGTGCTGCTGGTGGAGGAATGGCACAGGTTGTCCCAATGGAAGATATTAATTTACATTTCACTGGTGATTTTAATGCCATACAGCTTGCTAACAATCTACTTGCGGCAATGTTAGATAATCACATACATCATGGGAATCAACTTCAAATAGATTTAAGAAGAGTGACATGGAAAAGAGTATTAGATATGAATGATCGTGCACTAAGGAATACAGTTTGTTCATTAGGCTCGGTAGGCAATGGTTTTCCTCGAGAGGATGGTTTTGATATTGTTGTAGCATCAGAAATAATGGCAATTTTTTGTTTAGCTACATCTTTAAACGACTTAAAAGAAAAATTAGGTAAAATAGTAGTTGCGTACACAAGAAAAAAAGAACCTATATTAGCAAAACAACTTAATGCTCATGGAGCAATGACAGTACTACTTAAAAATGCTGTGATGCCAAATCTTGTTCAAACATTGGAGAATAATCCTGCAATGATTCATGGAGGTCCATTTGCTAATATTGCACATGGATGTAACTCTGTGATAGCTACTAAATCGTCTTTAAAGCTTGCCGACTATGTTGTAACAGAAGCTGGCTTTGGAGCAGATTTAGGCGCTGAAAAATTTTTAGATATCAAATGCAGAAAAGCTAATTTAACACCATCTGTAGTTGTGCTTGTAGCTACAATTAGGGCGCTTAAATATCATGGTGGCTGTGATCTGGAAAATCTAAATAAAGAAAGTTGTGAGTATCTAAAAAAAGGTCTCGTAAATCTTGAACGACATGTTAATAATTTAAAAAATCACTATGGCCTGCCTGTTGTTGTTGGTATAAATGGTTTTACATTCGATACAGACAAGGAAAGAGAAATATTGAAACAGAAATCAACAGAATTAGGCGTGCCAATAATATCTTCGACACACTGGGCAGACGGAGGAAAAGGGGCAAAAGAATTAGCAGAGACTGTAGTTGATACAATTGATAATGCTAAAAATAATTTTAAACTTTTATATGAAGACGAAATGGATTTATGGTCAAAGATGGAGACAGTTGCAACTAAAATATACGGTGCTTCAGGTATTTCAGCATCATCTGCGATAAAAAAACAAATTGAAGAGCTACAAAAATCGGGATATGGTTCGTACCCAGTTTGTGTTGCTAAAACACAATATTCTTTCTCAACCGATCCTTCGCTTAGAGGTGCACCAACTGATCATATAATACCAATAAGAGAAGTAAGACTTGCAGCCGGTGCAGAATTTATAGTAATGGTATGTGGCGACATCATGACTATGCCTGGCTTGCCAAAAACACCTGCAGCTGAAAAAATTGATTTAGATGATAATGGCAATATAATAGGATTGTTCTAACCTTGTCTGACAATCATTCTTTTTTATTTGAAAAAAAAATATATCTATTTTTATTTTCTTTGATCTTATTAACTATTTCTACTTTAGGGCCTCCAAACATACAAGTTCTTAATTTATTATATTCATTTAATGTTAGTGAAGCAGTAAAATTATTCAATGAATCCGATTCTTTTTTTAGAATGCCAAACACAAAGATTAGATTTACTTTGTATATAATTTCCACAATATTGTTTGTGATTTTTCTTTTTTTACCATCTACATTATCAAAGAGTTTTATAAATGATAAATTTGCAAGATTTCTAATTTATTTATTTCTATTATTTATTCTAGTTTCAGACTACATATATAATATATCTGCAATAATTTTAATATTATATTCAGTCTATTATTTAATATTCTATTCTTCTAAATCATTCACACAAAAAGAAATATTTTTTATTTTTGCGTACTTTTTTTTATATTTTTTACCTTTCATTCATTCTCTTTATTATCATACATCTTTACCAGAAGTCGATAATTATCTTCGCTTTTTATTTGCAATACCTTTATATATTTTAATTAGAGAAATTAATTTAAATACACTAGAATTTATTAATATCATATTTATATCATCTATTTTAATTGGAATAACTGCATTATACTTTTTAAGCACTGAAGAACTATCAAGAATGAGAGGTTATACAAGCTCAGCAACAATATTTGGTAATATATCTTTTTTATTTTCAATAATGTCATTTATTAGTATTAAATATTATTTAAAGCATAATAAAAATTATTTTATCCCTATCTTGTCTGTAATATTACCTTTTATTGCGTGGTCTTTAACATCATCCAGAGGACCACTTATAGCATTACTAATTATTTTTATAATTTATTTATTTAGATTTTTTAAAGCTGATTTAAGATCGTCTATATCAAAAATTTCATTATTATTAATATCATTTGCATTTGTTATCATTGCTTTTTCTGATATACCCAATCGGTTGTCACAAGCATATTATTCAACTTATAATTTTATGATAGATAAAGATAATCATAATTGGCGTCAAAAAGATAGTTTGATACCTCGTTACATAATATGGCAAGGATCGATGATTATGATCAAAAACAACCCTGTAATTGGCATTGGGCTTAATAATTTCAATACAGAATTACATAATTTAATGAAAGATAATTCTATCAAACCCTTAAAACGGGACTTAAAAAACCCAACCGCAGGGATGAATCATGCTCATAATCAATATTTGGATATTTTTGCAAAAACTGGTATTTTTGGATTTCTAAGCCTATTATTTTTTTTAATCATGAATATATATCATTTTAGAGATGGAATGCGTTATGAAGATGATGATTGTATATATTTTTCAACAATTGGACTGGTAGTTATGATAATTTACATATCATATATGTTTACTCATACAATATTAGCCCATCAACAATCTACTTTATTCATGATATTGTTATTGACAATACTTTCAGGAACGTTAACTAGTAAAATAAATAATAAATAAATGATATGAAAATTACAGTAATTGGAATTGGATATGTTGGATTAGTTACAGGAACTTGCTTATCAGAGATAGGTCATAATGTTATTTGTCTAGATATAGATAAAAAAAAGATAGAAAAACTAAAAAAAGGTAAACTCTCGATCTATGAACATGGCTTACAAGATTTAGTTGAATCAAATATAAAAGAAAAAAGATTAAAATTCACTTGTAGTTATGAAAAAGCTGTAAATCATTCTGATATTATATTTTTAGCAGTAGATACACCATCAGACAAAAATGGTGATACAGATTTAAAAAGTATTAAAAAATCTTGTATTGAAATATCTAAATATATGAATACATCGAAAATCATAGTTGAAAAATCCACTGTACCTGTTGGAACAAATACATTATTAAAAAAAACCATTACAAACAATTTAAAGAAGCTAAACAAAGATATTTATTTCTCTATTGTCTCTAATCCAGAATTTTTAAAAGAAGGGAGTGCGGTTAATGATTTCATGAAACCAGATCGTATTATTATTGGAATTGATGATAATAACTTAAAACCTATATTCGATGAGATATATTCTGCTTTCAATAGAAAATTTAATAAAATTCAATATATGGATGTAAACTCAGCAGAATTAACCAAATATGCTTCTAATGCAATGTTAGCAACTAAAATAAGTTTTATTAATGAATTGGCAATAATTTCTGATAAATATGGAGTAGATATTGAAAATGTTAGAAAAGGAATGGGTGCTGATAAACGAATTGGAACTGAGTTTTTATATCCAGGTTGTGGTTATGGGGGATCTTGTTTTCCTAAAGACATTAACTCATTGATTTACAGTGCTAAGAAAAAATCTTACAATGCTTCATTATTAAAATCTGTAAATACTATTAATGAAAATCAAAAAAATTATTTGTTTCTTAAAATTAATAAATATTTTAATACGAACATCAAAAATAAAGTTTTTACTATATGGGGGTTATCTTTTAAGCCAAACACAGATGATACTCGTTGTGCCCCCAGTCTTGCTATTATAAATTCTATTTTAAAAAATGGTGGAGTAGTTAAAGCCTACGATCCCGTTGCTACAATTATACCTACAATAAAAAATAAAAATTATACTGAATGCAATACAGCTACAAAAGCATTAAAAAACTCTGATGCTCTTGTAATATGTACCGAGTGGAAAGAATTTTGGTCTATTGATATTGATGTATTTAAAAGAAATATGAATGATGCTGTAATATTTGATGGTAGAAACATTTACAATCCAAAAAAGATGGAAAAACATAATATAACTTATTTCGGTGTAGGTCGAGGCAGAAGAATAGACTTGAATATACCTTGATATTTCAGTAATTATTATATATTCTTATGTTCATGGGGTGAACATATGTGGATAGTGGCTAAAACCAAGCCGAAGCAAGAAAATAAGGCAGAAAAAAACCTTATGAATCAAGGATATAAGACATACCTGCCACTTCTTGAAATAAAAAAATTTATTAATAATAAGTGGATTATGCAAAAAGAAGTATTATTTGCTAGCTATATATTCATTGATCTAGAAAATACAAGCAAACTACATAAAATTAACTATACATATGGTATTTCTAGACTCTTAATTAGCGCAGAATCTGGGGCTCCATATCTTATAAATCCTACCATTATTAATCAAATTCGTACCAACTTAAACCTATATAATCCTTTAAATATCAATAGTTTAAAAAAAGGTGATAATGTTGTTGTAACTAAAGGTAAATTGTCATCATTAAAAGGAATATTTTTAGAAAAATGTAGCAAATATAGATCTAAGTTATTACTGCAATTCCTTAATAATCAACGAATTGTTGTTGTTGATAGTCAATATTTACAACGATTATATGCATAATTTCTAGTATATTTCTTGCTTATCTTCAATTATTAACTTAAAATCATATGTTCAACGCATGAACATATAAATCCTGCCGGCGGTAGCGTTGTAAATCAAAAATAAATGTCTGAAATAAGCATTGTAATACCTTTTTATAATGAGTCTGATTCTATTACTAAAACATTAGACTCATTGAACAAACAAACTTATCAGCCTGATGAAGTGATATTAGTTGATTCGGGATCGGATGATAATACGTGTAATCTTATAAATAAATGGATTGAAGATAATCAGACTAATAAGTTTAAAATTATTTATTCAGGGAAGATGTCACCAAGCTCGTCAATTAATCTTGGAGTAAGAAATGCCAAAAATAATTTAATTGGATATTTAGATTGTGGTTTGTTCGTTCCAAATAATTGGATTGAATCAAACGTCAAAATTATAAAACAATCCAATTGCGATATGGTTTCGGTAATGATATATACAAAAGGTCAAAATTATATAGATAAATCATTAGTAGCTCAATCATATGGTTATAAAAACAAAACAGCATGTTTAACGGGTTCTATAATTAAAAAAAGTATTATAAAAAAATTAAATTATTTTTTAGAAAATTGTCGGGCTAGTTATGATATTGATTTTATAAATAAATTCAAAAAAAATAATTATACAAGAGAAGTAAACACAAAAATAATATTAAACTATTATGATATAAATTTTTCATCAAATTACCATGAAGCAATACAAAAAGTTTTCAGGTATTCTAAAAATGCTTGGTTAGCTTATGGAGATCTAAAACCAATAAGTTATATTTTATTGACAGTATTTATTATTATTATCCCTTATAACTATTACTATAATATAATCTTATTTTATTTTATTTTACGTGGTTATATAACTCCATATTTAAAGTCAAAAAATTTAGAATTATTTAAAGAAATACCATTATTAGCCTTACTTCCTTTATCTGGATTTATTTTTGATATAAGCAGACTCGCAGGATATATATATTCATTACCATCTAGTATTATAAATGACAAACAAAATTAAAAAAATTTTATTATATATTAATGATAAATTTAGAACACTTTTTATCTCCTTTCTTAGTGATAAAAATAAGTTTAAATTTATTTATAAAAATAAATATTGGCAAAATATTGAAAATGGCTCTTTATCTGGTTCTGGTTCAAATGAAGATACAACTAAAAATCTAATTAAAGAATTATCTACATTTGTTAAAGATAAAGAAATTAAAACGATTTTAGATATTCCGTGTGGTGATTGGAGATGGATATCAAAAATAAATTTAGACGGCAAAAGATATATTGGGGCTGACATTGTGCCAGACTTAATTACAGAAAACACAAAAAAATATACAAATGATAATGTTAAATTTAAATGTTTAGATTTAAAGACAGACATTTTACCTAATAGCGATCTTATCATAGTCAGAGATCTTCTGTTTCATTTAACCATCCAAGATATAGAAAAATGCTTAAAAAATATTTTTAAACATAATTTTAAATTTATTGCTATAACAAACCATAATACAGATTTATCTAATCAAAACACTTATGTAGGTGATAGATGGAGACCGATTAATTTATTAAAATCTCCATTTAACTTACCCGAACCTAACTATAAATTATCTGATTATAGTACTAATAACCCACATGATATAAATAAAGTTTTAGCTATATGGGATAAAGATAGTTTTACTTTTTAAAATTATGACAGATAACAACAAAAATAATGATAAAGATTTAGAAGTATTAAGGTACCTCGAAAATCAAGAAAAGATCAGTCAAAGAGAATTATCGGCTAATTTAGGTATAAGCCTAGGTAAAGTAAATTTTATTTTAAAAGCACTTGTAGAAAAAGGAAATGTAAAAGCCAGAAATTTTATAAATAACAAAAACAAAAGAGCGTACGCTTACTATTTGACACCCAAAGGAATTGAAGAAAAAACAAGACTGACTATAAATTTTTTCAAAAGAAAGATGCAAGAATATGATGATATAAAAAAAGAATTAAAACAATTAGAAGATGAAATAAATAAAAATAAAAAAGAAAATGAATAATATTTTATTTGAAAAACTAGTTAAAGATATTAAATCTTGTTCTTGCCATAATAAAAAGGATTATTATGTACACGAACCAATTGGAATGCAAAATTGCAAAAAAGATGTAATAGACTGTATTCAATCAACATATGTATCTACATCGGGAAAGTATTTAGATAAATTTAAAAATGAAATAAAAAAATTAACAAAATCTAATTATGTTGTTCTTACAAATACAGGAACATCTGCGCTATTTATGTCTTTAAAAATGATAGATATAAAAAATACAGAAATATTAATACCTTCAATGACATTTGTGACAACTACAAATGTCGTTAAATACTTAGATGGTATTCCTCATTTTATAGATTGTGAAAAAAAATATCCAACCATAGATCTTATGAAACTTAAAAATTATTTATCTGACCATTGTTATATGAAAAGTAAAAAATGTATTAACAAAAAAACTAATAAACATATAAAAGGACTTATTGCTGTACATGCCTTTGGGTATCCAGTTGATATTCCTAATCTAAAAAAATTATGCTCTAAATATAATATAGAAATTATTGAGGATGGAGCAGGAGCTTTAGGTAGCTATATTAATAATAAACATATCGGTACTTTTAACAATTTTGGAATATTAAGTTTTAATGGTAATAAAATTGTAACGACAGGAATGGGTGGAGCTATCCTTATAAAATACAAAAAAGATTATTTAAAAATTAATCATTTAATAAATGTTGCTAAAAAACCACATGATTGGAAACTTGAACATAATGACATTGGTTACAATTTTAAAATGTCAAATATAAATGCATCATTAGGATATCGGCAATTAAAAAATATTAAAAAAACTTTAAAAAGAAAAAGAAATCTCCACAATACTTATCTAAAGAAATTTATTAAATATAAATTTCTAGATATAATGGTTAAAAATAATGGAAGTGATCCAAATTATTGGTTAAATAATTTAATCATTAATAAACGTGATATAAACATACAAACCTTAATCAAAAAACTTCATAAAAATAGAATTTATGTCAGAGAATTATGGAAACCTCAACATTTACTTCCTATGTTTAAAAACTATCCCAAAATGAATTTATCTAATTCAATTAATTTATGGAAAACTACAATCAGTCTACCGAGTAGCTACATTGAAAAAAACTAAACGTAAAATTTGTGTTATCACATCTAGCAGAGCTGATTATAGTCATCTCTACCCATTAATGTTGGGATTGAAAAAGTCCAAATTACTGACTCTTCAGATTATTGCAACAGGAATGCATCTTCTTAAAAACTATGGATATACTTATAAAGATATTTCGAATGATGGTTTCACTATTAATCAAAAAGTTAATACTAACCAAAAGAATACATCATCAACGAGTATAATTAAATCCATGTCGGTAGAATTAACTGGAATAGAAAAGGCGCTTAAAAGACTGAAACCAGACTTAATTGTTATTTTGGGGGATAGGTATGATATTTTTCCAGCGGCAATAGTGGCACATATTAAACAAATACCTATTTGTCATATTCATGGAGGAGAGGTAACTTCAGGTTCAATTGATGATAGCGTAAGACATTGTTTAACAAAAATATCACATATTCATTTAGTAGCATCTGAAATATTTAAAAAAAGAGTTATTCAATTAGGTGAAGATAAAAACAATGTATTTAATGTAGGTAGTTTGGGTATCCATTCTATCTTGTCGCTACCTAAATTAGCCAAAGTAAATGTATATAAATATTTCAATATCAAATTTAACAAAGATTATTTAGTTATTTCTATTCATCCCGAGACTATTAATGAAAAAAATTTGCTTATGATTAAAAATTTACTCGAAGTATTAAAAAATGATAATAATTATAATTACATTTTTACATCTCCAAATTCAGATACAGGTGCAAATCTTATAGATCAAGAAATTAGAAAATTTGTTAAAAAAAACAAACATACCTCTTTGTATATCAAGTCGGCTGGTAGAACAATGTTTATTAATTTGTTAAGATTTTCTAAAGGTATAATAGGTAATTCATCTTCAGGACTCATAGAAGCGCCAGCACTGAATATACCTTCTATAAATATTGGTAATAGACAGAAAGGAAGACCATTGTCTTCTACTGTGGATGACATATCATACTCTAAAAAAGAAATAGATTATGCTATAAAAAAGTTAAAACTTTATAAGAAACAAAATAGTCAAGAGATACATTATCAAAATAAAAAACCAATAAATAAGATTTTAAAAATATTTAACAATTTTAATTCTAAAAAAATTTTAAATAAGAAATTTGTTGATAATTTTATTTCATTATGAGAGCACATAAAACATATATAATTGCTGAAATTGGTGTAAACCATAATGGAAGTATCAAGATTGCTAAAAATCTAATTCAGGAAGCAAAAAAATTAGGTGCCAATGCAGTAAAATTTCAAAAATTTATACCTAATTTAATGATTTTAGATAACACTAAAAAAACTAGTTATCAAAATAAGTCAACTAAAACAAAAGAATCACAAAAAGTAATGCTCAATCGTTATGTTTTGTCCGATAAAGATTATATTAATTTGCAAAAAACATGCAAAAAAAATAATATTGATTTTTTATGCACACCATTTGATGATGAAAGTCTATATTTTTTATTAAAAAAATTAAAACTAAAAATAATTAAAATTTCTTCAACTGATTTGACAAATATTCCATTTTTAATAAAAATTGCACAAAGTAATGTCCAAGTATATTTATCAACAGGTATGTCAAATATTGAAGAAGTAGATATTGCTTTATCTGCATTAGTCCATGGTTATAAAAAATTTAAAACTAAATTTAATCCTAAATTACATAAAAACATTTTTAAAAAATATACTAAAATTCTTTCGAAAAAAGTTACTTTAATGCACTGCACATCTCAATATCCTGCACCTACAAACGAGTTAAATTTAAATATACTAGATATGTATAAGTCAAGATATAGTATACCAATAGGCTATTCTGATCATTCTAAAAATTTTTTGACTCCCATAATTGCAGTAGCAAAAAATATTGATATTATTGAAGTACATATTACAATGAGTAATAAACTTACTGGACCAGATCATAAAAGTTCATTGAATATTAAAGACTTTAAAAAATATATAAATTTAATCAAGAAATCAGAAATTATATTAGGCCATTCAAATAAAACAGTTACTTCTTCTGAAATTAATGTTAGAAAATATGCCAGAAAAAGTTTAACAACTACTTGTTCAATTAAAAAAGGAGAGATAATTAAAGAAAAACATTTTTCTGTCAAGAGACCTGGTTATGGTATTTCTCCAATTCATTATTATCAATATATTGGTAAAAAAATTATGGATGATTTAAGTGAAAACAAAATTTTAGTAAAAGAACATTTTGAAAAAAAATAATCTAATAACAAAGCTTACTGGTAAAGTAACTTGTGTTACCGGAGCATCAGGCTATATAGGTAAGGTAATTGCAGAAACATTATGTCAATTAGATTCAAATCTAATATTAGTTGATATAAATTCTAAAAATCTTAACAAATTAAAACTAGATCTTAGTAAAAGATATCACGTTCAAATAGATACATTGTGCATGGATCTTACAAAGAAAAATAATATACACAAGCTTAAATCTTTTATTATGACCAAATATAAACATTTACATATTTTAATAAACTCACTAGGATTTGTTGGAAGTAATAAATTAAAAGGTTGGTCGGTTGATTACGATAAACAAACAGAACATGGATGGAATAAAGCTATTGAAGTAAACTTAACATCTGTTTTTTTTCTAATACAATCTTTACATAAAATAATGAAAAAAACTAAGAATGCATCAATTATAAATATTTCATCTATTTATGGTTCTCATGCGCCAGATTATGATATTTATTCAAATACGAATATAAAAAATCCTGCTGGCTATGCTATTAGTAAAGCAGGATTAAATCATTTAACTAAATGGTTAGCGGTAACACTATCGCCTGAAATAAGAGTTAATACTATTTCACCAGGTGGCATTTTTAGAAAACAAGATCCTGTATTTGTAAAAAAATATATTAAAAAAACACCTCTCAATAGAATGGGAACTGAAAGTGATATCGTAGGAGCAATAATTTTACTATCAACAGATATGTCTTTATACATAA
Source organism: Gammaproteobacteria bacterium (assembly GCA_002716945.1). GTDB lineage: Bacteria > Pseudomonadota > Gammaproteobacteria. The sequence continues at coordinate 312,824 of PBCF01000002.1, forward strand.
CTGGTCAAAATATTGTCGTTGATGGGGGATGGACTCTTAAATAATATAATATGAATTTCAATATTACAAATTCATGTATAATAGAAAAATATATAATTGATGAAGATAATATATTGTGATTGATAATAAAATTCAAATAGGTCCTATTGACACCATCTTTTTATTAGGAGGAGGAAAGATTGTTTCTGAATTAATTCAGAGAATAAATGATGATATGTCAAAAACGATTAAAGTCATATCATCTCCTAGACATTTAAAAGAGATTCATAATGATCAGAGTTTTGCTGATTTTTTGAGTAAAAAAAACATCAATTATCTATCAATAGAATCAATGAATGATTCCAAGCTTAAAAATTTTATTAAACATAATGATAATAATTTTTATTTATCTATAGGTGCTGCTTGGATTTTTAAAAAACAACATATTGATGGACTATTTCATAATAAATTATTAAATTTACACAGCACACGATTACCACAAAATAGAGGCGGTGGCGGATTTAGTTGGCAAATACTAACTAAAAATAGATTTGGATTTTGTACAATTCATATGGTAGATGAAGGTATCGATACCGGTGATATAGTTTTTTGTAATGAATTCCTTTATCCCGCTCATTGCAGAATACCTAGTGATTATGAGAAATTTTATATTCCTAATAATGTTAATAGCATAATGAAGTTTATTTCATTGCATGAAAAAAAAAGTAACACTATTAAACTTATTAAACAAACAGAGTATTTTTCAAGTTATTGGCCTAGATTAAATACTGATTTAAATAGCTGGATAGATTGGTCTATAGATTATAATCATTTAGAAACATTTATTTGTGCATTTGATGACCCATACCTTGGTGCTAAAACATACTTAAATCATAAACCTGTTTATCTAAAAAAATGTATGGTTAATAATCAGGATGGTATTTTTCATAGTTATCAAAGTGGAATAATTTACAGAAAAACTGATAAATGGTTATGTGTTTCAGCCAATGGCGGAGGAATTATTATAGAAGAGGTTACAAATGAAAAAGGGGAAAGTATCTTAGAAGATATTGTTGTAGGAGATAGGTTTGTTACTCCTCATGAAAAAATTAATGAATCAAAATTAAGAGTTAAATATACTTCAACCGGTATAAAGTAGATAAAATATTTAATAAATCCAATAAAAAAAATTATTTTAAATCATAACATCCTATCAATTTCATTTATAACAGGAAATCATCCTAATAATAAAATATTAGAAAACAAGGATGATGTAATTAATATCTATTTTAGATAAAGTTGTATGAAAATTATTAATAAAATATCTAATTATCTTGTTGATAAAAAAACTAAAATCAGTTCAGTAATAGAATTACTACAAAATAATCCTATAAAATTAATTATTGTAGTCTCTAAGAAGAATCAACTAGAAGGAAGTATTACAGATGGTGATGTTAGAAGAGGTTTGCTTAATGGAATAGATATAAATTGCAACTGTGAAAATATAATGAATGCTAAGCCTCGTAGTGTTATTAATAATGATTTTAAAAAAATTGATAAGTTATTTAATGAATATAAAATTAAACATCCAATTATCATAAATGAAAAAAATCAAGTAACAGGTATTGTTGTTAAAAAAGATTACACAAAAATAGAATCACGTTCAAACTATATTGTAATTATGGCAGGTGGTGAAGGGAAACGTTTATTACCGTTAACACTTGAAACACCAAAACCACTTCTAAATATAAATAATAGACCAATTATTGATACTATTATTAGTAGATTTATTAAATATAATTTTAACAATATGTTTATCTCATTAAGATATAAATCAGAAAAATTTATTAAATATTTTTCTGATAATAAAAAATATAATGCAAATATCAAATTCTTAATAGAAAAGAAACCATTAGGTACCGCAGGTTGTCTATCTCTGTTAAATACTAAAGATATTATTGAACCAGTTATTGTCATAAACGGTGATGTTTTATCAGAAATTAATTTCAATCAATTGATAGACTTTCATCTCAAAAACAAAAAAGCTATAACTTTGTGCGTATCTGAGTATATTAATACAATTCCTTTTGGCATTATTAAATTAAATAAAGGAAAAATATCTGAGATACATGAAAAACCAAATAATAAATATTTAATAAATGCAGGTATTTATGTAATTAACCCTGAAGTAATAATAAAAATGAAAAAAAATATAAAAATTGATATGACAGACTTAATTGATACTTACATAGAAAAAAAATTAGTTTCTGTATTTCCTATACATGAACAATGGACGGATATAGGAACCAAAGATGATTATAGCAAGGCAAATAAAAAATAGATGTATAAAGACAAATCTATAATAGCAATTATACCCGCAAGATCTGGTAGTGTTGGATTAAAAAATAAAAATATTCTGAAATTAAAAGATAAACCTTTAGTTTCGTGGCCAATTATGGCTGCAAAAAAATCAGCTTATATAGATTCAATTATAGTTAGTACTGATTCAAAAAAGATTGCTAAAATAGCAAAAAAACATGGAATTGATATACCATTCTTAAGACCAAAAAAACTTTCTGGAAATAAAGCAACTACAATTGAAGTAATAGATCATGTTATTAAGTATTTAAATAACGAATCTATAAGTTGTGATTATATTATAGTTTTAGAACCTACATCTCCATTTACAAATTCTAATGATATTGATAAATGCATAGAGAACTTATATAAGAAGAGAAATAGTTTTGATTCACTGGTAGGTGTTTGTAGAAACGATAAATATCATCCAAATTTTAGTTTGTATACTGATAAAAATAATAAAGTAAAGAATATACAATCATCATTATCCAAGCATACTCGTAGACAAGATTGTACAGAAATTTTATATCCAGATGGTTCAATCTATATAACTACTAAATCATCGTTTATTAAAAATAAAACTTTTTATCATTCAAGAACGTTAGGTTATAAATTTCCAAAATGGAAATCAATAGAGATAGATGATGAAATAGATTTTATAACTGCTCAAAAACTTGCAACTAAGATAAAATATTTAGAAAAAAAATATAATGAATAAAATTAATTTACAAAAACTGTTATCTAATGCAAAAAAGATCATTCCTGGAGGAAATCAACTAATATCTAAAAGAAGCGAAATGTTCTTACCTGGATTATGGCCTAATTTTTATAAAAAAGCTAAAGGATGTTCGATTTGGGATTTAAATAATAATCATTACTATGATTTTTGTGGTATGGGAGTTACAAGTTGTGTTTTAGGTTATTCAGATAATGAAATTAATCAACAAATAGTCAAAGCTATAAAAAATGGTTCTATGTCCACATTAAACTCTTACGAAGAATATGAATTAGCTAAAAAACTAATTAATATTCATCCATGGAGTTCGATGGTTAAATTTACTAGATCTGGAGGTGAAGCATGTTCAGTAGCAATACGAATTGCTAGAGCATATTCCGGAAAAGATAAAATTGCTATTTGTGGCTATCACGGTTGGCATGATTGGTATTTATCTTTAAATCTGAAAAATAAAAATAATTTAGATAAACAACTACTACCAGGTTTGAAAACTATTGGAGTTCCAAAGTCTTTGTCAAAAACAACAGTTCCATTTTCTTTTAATGATAAAAAATCATTTGACAAGATAATTAATAAAAAGATAGGTGTAATTATAATGGAACCTATGAGAGACAAATTACCAGATTTAGATTTTTTAAGACATGTTCGCTCAACAGCTAAAAAGATAAATGCAGTACTTATATTTGATGAAATAACATCAGGATTCCATGATAATTATGGTGGCATTCATTTAAAATTTGGAATTAATCCAGATATTGTAATTTTTGGCAAAGCATTAGGTAATGGGCATCCTATATCAGCAATTGTCGGTAAAAAAAACATAATGAATAGATCCCAAGATACATTTATTAGTTCTACAATGTGGACAGAAAGAGTTGGCTTTGTTGCTGGTATTGCAACATTAAATAAAATGAAAAAAATTAATGTTCAAATAAAAAATATAAATAAAGGTAATTATTTAAGAATGAAATTATATAAAGTAGCAAAAAAATATAATATTAATATATCAATTTGCGGACTTGAATCGATACCAATATTGAAGTTTTTACATAAAGATTCAGATAGATTAATGACATATTATACCCAAGAAATGTTAAAAGTAGGTTACTTAGCTGGATCACAAATAGTTATGTCTTCATCACATACACAATCTATAATTAATCAATATATTAAAGCTGCAGATGAAGTATTTAAAAGTATATCCAAATATATAAGCAGTAATAAAAAAGTTCCACTTAAAGGGGCTGTTAAACATAACACTTTTAAGAGATTGACAACGTAATTGTTTGTATATACTATATTTTACTATCAATAATTTAAAATGACACAAGATATTAATTTAACAAATTTTATTAATACACTTAAAGAAAAAAAAAGAGTTGCACAAATTATTGTCGTAGCATCTTTAGTTCTTTCTATAATTTATTCACTAACAGCTCAAAAATTATATAAGTCTAGTATATACGTTATACCCCCACAATCTAAATATGTAAATATGCTTAACGTATTCGATGATGATGGCAAATTACTTATAAACAGAGAAATTCGAGTAAAAGATGTTTATAAAGTATTTGTATTAAATGCACAATCACGAAAACATCAAAGAAACTTTTTTTTTAAAAATGAATTGTATAAACATTTTAGTGAATCTAATCAAGAAATATCATTTGAAGAAAATTTTCACAAAAAATTAAAGTTTGTTATAGACTCTGGTGTTATGTCAAGAGAAATCAGAGATGAACAGTTCTTAACAATTTCTTTTATACATACAGACCCTAAAATAGCAGCAAAGTGGTTAAATGAATATGTAGATATGTCAAATAAATTAACTTCAAAAGAATTGGCTGATAGTATTAATGAGTTAATTCAAAACACTAAAAATCAACTAGTTGGACAAGCTTTGAGTAAAAGAAATTTAGCTAAAAAAACTATGGAAGACAGAATTATTCAACTAGAAGAAGCATTAAAGATAGCAAATCAATTAAATATCACAGAAAGATCAAGTGCAAGCTCTAATCAACAAAGTGTAATTTTATCTGATGGAGAGAATTTGGTTGCTGAAGATCCTTTATATTTAATTGGCTCAAAAGCACTTATGGTTGAAATTGATGCAATAAAGAATAGAAAATCTGCAGAATCTTTTATACCAGGATTAAGAAGAATTGAACAAAGAATTCAATCGCTTGATTCTATTATTGTAGATGGAAATTTAATAAAATCAGCTGAAATTGATCAGAAAGCTATAGCACCATCAAATAGATTTGCGCCTAAAAGAAAACTGATTGTTTTGTTGGGTACTAGTTTCGGTGTTTTCTTAGCATTCATATATCTTTTAATTTCAGCTTTTATATCAAGAAAAATATAATTCTTTCATTTTTATCATATCTGAAATTTATTCATTAATTAATAAATGAATTACAAAAATATTCATATAAATAGAATTTTTAAAATTCTAGATAATAAAGATCAAATATATTTAATATTTATTTTTGTTCTAGCATTTTTATCAGGACTATTAGAAATAGCAGGTATTGCGTCTATAATCCCTTTCATAGGTATAATTTCAGATCCTCAATATCTTGATAATAAAGAATATTTAACAAATATTACAAACTACCTAGGCTATGATTATAATGATGCAAGAATATTTTTTGGTGTGCTGAGTATCGTATTATTTATTTCAATAAACCTATACAATATATTTTATAATTGGAAAACAGTTATGTTTACTGCATATTTAGAATCCAAGATGTCTGCAATTGTATTAAAGAAATATCTTGATCAATCTTATAGCTTTTTTGTTAATTCTAATCCATCAGTATTAATGAAAAATGTATTAGATGAATCTTCACAGCTCTGTACTGGCTTTATATATCCATATATTGAGATCATTGCTAGAATAATGATATTAACACTAATTTCAATACTACTTATTAATGTAAATTATAAATTATTCATTGGGTCAACATTATTAATCTCAATTATTTATTTATTAATTTATAGATTTTTAAAGAATACAATGAGCGATTATGGTAAAAAGAAAATAATTCTAAATAGTTTAAGGTTTAAAACAGTAAAAGAAGTTTTTGATAATTTAAAAGATGTAAAATTTTATTCTATTGAAGACTATTATACTAAAATGTTTTCAAAATCAGCTAGTGATTTTTCTCTTAATGCAGGACGTGCAGCTATTTATCAAACAATACCCAGGTATATTATAGAAATAATTCTATTTGGTGGTATTTTCTTATCAATTATTTATTTACTATCTACTAATAGTACTTTGGTTTCATATTTACCTACCATCAGCGTCTTTATATTAGCAGCATATAGATCAATCCCTATGTTACAAAACATATTTGTTAATCTTACTAACGTAAAACTCAATTATCCAGTTTTAAAAATTGTAGAAGATGCAATCAATCTTGATCAGAAAAAACCAATAATTAATAAAACTATGCCTTTATTACAGGACTCTATAAGATTTGAGAATATTACTTTTGGTTATAAGGATAATAATAATATTATTGATTCATTATCTTTTAAAATACAAAAAGGTGAAATGACTTCAATTATAGGTACTACCGGAATTGGTAAAACTACTTTGATTGATATTTTTTTAGGATTTTATAATCAAAAAAATGGGTACATTAAGATTGATGATAACATTGTAACAGATGAAAATAGAGCAAATATGCTTAAATCTATAGGTTATGTATCACAAACAACATCTTTGCAACAAAAGAGTATAGTTGAAAATATTGCTGTAGGAATTGATGCTAAATACATTGACTATGATCGCATTAAAAAAGTATCAAGAATAGTTGAATTAGATGAACTCATAAAACAGTTAGATGATAGTTATGAAACTGATATTGGAGAAAAAGGAGTAAAAATTAGTGGCGGTCAAAGACAGAAAATTGGAATAGCACGAGCACTTTATTTACAACCTTCAATTCTTATATTAGATGAATCAACCAACGCTCTTGATACAGTTAGTGAAAGTAGAATTATTAAAAATATTAAAAAATTTAATAAAGATATAACAATTATTATGATTACACATAGGATATCTGCATTAAAATTATCTGATACAATACTTATGCTAAAAAATAATAAAATGTTTAATTTAAAACTCTCTAATAAGAAAAATTTAAATAAAATTGATAGAATTATTAATGACTATGACGAGAGAAATAAATGTTAACTAAAAATCTAAAAAATAAAAATATTTTAATAACTGGCGCCGATGGTTTTATTGGATCACACTTAACTGAAGCATTATTTAAATTTAATTGTAATCTTAGAGTTATGACAATGTACAACTCATTTAATACATGGGGTTGGTTAGATACAATCGATAAGAAAGTTTTAAAAAATATAGAAGTTATATCTGGAGATATACGAGATAAAAAGTTTGTTAATAATGCATGTAAAAATATTGATTATATTTTTCATTTAGCATCATTAATCGCAATTCCACATTCATATAATTCACCATATGCATATTTAGAAACTAATGCATTAGGAACACTAAATTTAGTTGAATCAAGTTTAGAAAATAATATTAAAAAAATAATACACACATCAACAAGTGAAGTATATGGAGAGTCATCTAAAATTCCAATAAATGAGTCAGAATTAATCAAAGCGAAATCTCCTTATTCAGCAATGAAAATAGCTGCTGATCAAATAGCCTATTCTTATTTTAGTACTTATAATTTACCTGTAACTATTCTTCGCCCATTCAATACATTTGGCCCTAGACAATCATGTAGAGCTATAATACCTACAATAATTACACAATTATTAAATACAAAAAATAAAATTAAATTAGGATCATTATATCCTACAAGAGATTTTTTATATGTAACTGACACAGTAGACGGATTTATCAAAAGTTTGTTATCAGAAAAAAATATAGGTGAAATTATTAATATTGGCTCAGGATATGAAATTTCTATTGGTAATTTAGTACAAATGATTCAAAAGATTATGAAAACTAAATTTTTAGTTACCACTGATAAGGATAGAATTCGACCTAAACCTGGAGAAGTGTTTAGATTAAAAGCAGATATTAAGAAAGCTAAAAAACTATTAAACTGGAAACCAAAATACACAGGGAAAGATGGTCTCCAAAAATCATTGTTAATTACTATTAAATGGTTTAAAGATAACAAACATTTATATAAGGATGATTTATATAATCAATAGGAAGTATGTTACATCAAAACAATAAAATTACAATTCAACCAAAATTTGATTACAAATTATTATTTAAAAATTTTTTAAAATATAATAAATATTTATCTAAAAAATATCTTTTTTCCTCAGGAAGAATGTCATTGTATTATGGAATTAGTAGTTTGCAAAAACGTCTAAATATAAAAAAGGTATTATTACCGAGTTTAATTTGCGAAGAAATAATACCTGTATTCAAAATGTTAGGAATTGAAATTATATATTATCAACTTAATGAAAATCTTGAAATTGATTATAATTATATTGAAAAATGTGTAAAAGAAGATAATTATTTTGTATTTATTATTAATTATTTTGGATATCCATCAAATTGGAAGAAAATTTTAGAATTAAAGAGTAAATATGGTTTTATGATAATTGAAGATAATGCACATTCTTTATATGGAAAATATAATGAAAAGAAACTTGGACTATTTGGCGATATATCATTTACAAGTTTTAGAAAAATTCTACCATTATTAACTGGATCTGAACTTAAAATTAATATAAAACATGAACGAATAGTATTAAATAAATTAACTAAATTTCCATCAAAAGATGAATTTATTTACTTATTTCGAAATTTTAAACCATCATTTTTAAACCCTAATATCAAAAAAAATAACTATACCGATAAAATAGATATTGAAAAGTGTCAAATGGATTATTTATCATATAAAATCTACACTAACAATATTTTTGATGAGTTGTATATTGAATCAATAAGATATAAAAATTTTTTATACTGGAAAAACTTTTTAATTAATTCAGATCTTAAGTATTTTAATTTTATAAAAAATAAATTTTGTCCATATGTTTTTCCATGTATTGCTCCAACTCAACAAGAGAAAGAATATTGGATTAATTGGGGAACTAAAAATAATATTAGTATAATAAATTGGCCAAAACTACCAAACTCTGAAAATTATTACATTGATAATAATCAATTAAAAAATATCATATTTTTCCCAGTTAATCATCATAATGATATTTCATTAAACGCTAATTACTATGCTTATAATTAAGAATTACCAGATAAATTATTTAAATTATTTAATAATAACCATCTTTTTTATAACATTTGGTATTCTATTTAAAAGCATTGGTTTGAAAATTCCATTTGTATTGTTACAATTTGGATTACTTGTTATTGCACTCTTATATTCTATTGTTTGTTTGTCATGCACAAAGATAGAAAACAATAATGTCTTAATATTTTATCTTTTTATTTTATACATATTTATTTATAACTTTTTATATGTATTTATCCGTTATAACGAAGTTGACAGTTCATTTTTTGATGTTTTATATTATGCTTTGAGTGAATTTAGACTTTCAACAATAGGTTATTTTTTTCCATTAATATTTATACCACTTATTAATCATAATCTTGAAAAACTAGAGAATTCATTATTTATTATTATTAAAATAATTGTAATTTATACATTATTAGAACAATTTATATCTTTGATTGGTTTTAGAAGTTTTTTTGAAAGTTTTTATATGAATGCCGGTATTATTCATAGTAATCAAATTGGAATGAAAAGTGGATTGGGATTATATAGAATTTGGGGATTAATTGGAACTCCATCACTCTTAGGGCTTTTTCATGTAATTACTTTATCTTATTTTTTATACAAAAAAGATAGTACATGGGTACTATTAAGTATTCTTGCAGTAATCATGAGTACATCAAGAAGTGCATACCTGGCGTTATTAATTGTATTTTTTCTATATCTACTTATAAATCGTAAATATTTTATGCTTACAGTTATATTTGTTTCGTTATCATTATTATTATTTTCAATGTTTGAATATGTTCATTATTTAGAAGATAAGAATTCAATGGAACATATAGGATTACAAAAATTTATTTGGGGTATTGAAGGATATTTTTTACTATTATTTAAAGAGATAGATTATATAGGTACAGATGCTTCAATTTATGTAGAATTACAACGTGGTGATCTGATAATGCTTATAGATTATTTTTCAAACAATCCAATGGAAATTCTTTTTGGTAAAGGAATAACATATATGTTTATTCATTCAAATATTCTAAATTTAACACCTTTTTCACAACACGTTCCCATTGGTGGAGATTATTATATTTTGACTTTTTTTGAACAATACGGAATAGTTGGATTGATATTATTAATATCTACTTATATTATTTTTCCTTTCATTAATCTGATAAAAAGCAAAAATTATCTAAATTTTATTCCTATTATGTTTTTTGTTAGTTTGATGCATTATCCACCCCAACATGTTAAAATCTTAATGATATTTGTTGGATATGCTGTTTGGAAAATATATTTTTTAAAGAATGATCAAGATAAAGAATATACATAAATTATTACACTATAGATAATAATAAAATATGATTTAGATAATTAAAGAGACTAATGCAAAATTTTTTAATTCAATTACCTAGAAACTTAAAAAGATTATTACTTATATCAATCGATGTAATAAGTATATGGATTGCATTCTGGCTTGCATTGATGATTCGTTTAGATGACTTTTTTTGGATTAAAGATGGATATACGTTAACTAAGGCATCTCCTGATCAACTATATAATACTTTTTTGATAATTACATCGGTAACAATTCCAATATTAATTTTATTTAGACTGTATAGATCAATCACTAGATATATATCTATAGAAACGTATATAAAAATATTGCAAGCAACCTTGATTTCTGTACTAATCTCAACTTTGATTATATATTACATAAATCATCCTATACCAAAATCAGCTTTACTATTGTATTTTATTATATTAACAGTATTTATGTTCATTAGTAGATTTATGGCAAAAAGTTATTTATTATCTAGAACAAAACTTTTTAGAAAGAAAATATTAATATTTGGTCTGGATCAACCATCAATACATCTAGCAAATATTTTGAAAAATGATCATGAAGTTAAACCGGTTGGTTTTATAAGTAATAACAATATTGATAAAAAAACAACTGTTTCAGAATTACCTGTTTACATGAGTTACGATATTGAAAATATTGTCAAAAAGAAAAACATACATGAGATATTAATTATACCAACCGAATCACCAACAGAACTTAGTAATATTATAAATTCATTAGAGTCATGTGAAGCGAAATTAAGAAAAGTTCCTAATATAAACCTAGTAGCAAAGGGAAATATAAAAATTAATGACTTTAAGAAAATAGATATAGAAGATTTACTGGGAAGAGATTCTGTTAAACCAGATCCGTATTTATTAAAATCATGTGTTGAAAAAAAAATTGTCATGATAACAGGAGCAGGTGGATCTATAGGTTCTGAATTATCGCGTCAAATTATAAATCTTAAACCTAAAAAAATAATTTTAGTAGAGTTATCTGAATTCTTTTTATATGAAATAGATAATGAATTAAATGATATTAATAAAAAAGAAAATATGGATGTTACCATCAAATCTTATCTTGGCTCTGTAACAGATCAAGATTTTGTACAATCAATTTTTGAATACGATAATATAGATACCGTTTATCATGCCGCTGCGTATAAACATGTTCCATTGGTAGAACATAATCCAATTTCAGCAATAAAAACTAATATAATCGGAACCAATATTCTTGCTCAACACGCATATAAAACAAATGTAGAAAACTTTGTTTTAATATCAAGTGATAAAGCAGTTCGTCCAACGAACATTATGGGTGCTACAAAAAGATTTACTGAAATTATTCTACAAGCTCTTCAAGATGTAGTTGAAGATTTACCAACAAAAAAATGTAGGACGAAGTTTTGTATGGTTAGATTTGGTAATGTACTTGATACATCTGGATCGGTGGTACCATTATTTAAAAAACAAATTGAGAAAGGTGGTCCTGTAACAGTAACAGATGCTAGAGTAATTAGATATTTTATGACAATCAAAGAAGCAGCAGAATTAGTTATACAAGCTGGTTCCTTAAGCAAAGGCGGAGATGTATTTCTTTTAGAAATGGGTGAACCTGTTAGTATTCTAGAATTAGCAAAAAAGATAATAAAATTATCTGGTCATGAAATAAAAACACCTGAAAAACCTGATGTTGGAATAGAGATTGTTTTTACAGGTTTGAGAGCCGGAGAGAAATTATATGAAGAGTTATTAATTGGAGATAATGTTAATAAAACAGTACATCCATATATAATGTCTTCAAATGAAGAAAAACTAAGTTATGATGAAATTTTAGAATTTATAACAAAGTTTGATAAGCTCTCATTAATGACTCCATTAGATGAAGTACATAAAATATTATATCAATCTGTAAAAGGGTATATACCTTATAAAGATAATGTCGTAGATATAGCTTCTACAAAAAAATAAAATATATTAATGACAAGAACTGGTCTCCTCGTTACATCTTACAAGGATGTTGCACTAACTAATGATTATCCTGAATCCACATGGATTGCTATGGATTATCTTATAACACAATTATTTCCAAAAAAGGAATTCCAATATTTTTTCAAAAACAAAACTTATAGTAATGATTTGAATTATATACCATATAAAATTGCACATAATTGGTACCGAGATAATAAGGGAATAGACATATCAAGTGGTCCTTATTCTGTAGGAATGGTTTTGGAGCATAGATTAAATTATATATTAAGTAATTTAATTAACTATTATTATGCTTTTAAATATTGGGTTAATAAGAATGATATTATCTATGTACCCAAAACTAACAATACATTTTTCAATATATTATGTGATAACTTTATTGATAATATAAAATATATTAATGGAAATTATGAAATAAGTCCTCAAATAGACATATTTATAAAAAATAAATGTACCATAAGACCTGTTAATATTAAGAAAAAATCATATATAGCAAAACTTATTCAAAAAATGCTGTTTATTAAAAATACTAACAAGGTAATGGTTTTTCCAGATTGGACATATAAAAGTTTAAAACATAAAAATTACATATATTTTAATTCATATAATCTATTTAATTGTTTTTATATGGATAATAATCCTAATACAGAAACAATTGTTAATGATTCAATATCTAAGATTCCAGAAATTTCTAACACATTAGACGATATCATTTGTCAGTCTTTTCCAAACGACGATATAGAATCTTTTGCTTCATTGATTAAGCAAAATATACAGTATGAGTATATCAATGCAATTAAGAATACAAATAGAATTTTTAGTCTTTTTACAGATGTAATATCAACATATAAACCAAAATCAATTGTTATTCCAGATTATGGAATAAGTCCATGGTACAACATAATTGCGCAAATTGCTGAACAACATAATATAAAGTTATATTCTGTAATAGATGGGTTTCATATCTTTATGCAAAATTGGACATTAAAGAAAAATAGAAAAGGTAATAATAACTTAATAAAGAATTTTGCATCAATGGGATCAATGAATGATAGTTTTTTAAAAAAATATATTAGCCATGATAATGTTATTAATATACAAACACCGTTAGCTAATAATTTAGAAATAAAGAAAAATACAGACATAATATACGATGCAATAATTCTAATGCCTTATTGCTGGAATAGCGTCAATGCTGATGATGACAAAAGATATAAATATCTTTTTGATGTTATTAAAGTATTAAAATCTATAAATATTAATAAAATAGCAATTAAATTCAAAGAAGGGAAAGTTATAGGACCAAATGATACTGGTGAAAAAATAGTAACAGAACAATTAATTAATTTAAATAAATATAAAAATATTAGTTTAATAAGTGGAAGTTTTTCTGATTATGTTAATAAAACAAAAATTGTTATAGGTCAAGTTGGAACAAGTTTAATCGAATCTGTAATTTGTGAAACTCCATATTTTTTATATGAACCAATTGAAAATGGATTATATGATTATAATTTTATAAATTCAATGATTTGCGATAAATCATATGCAAAAAATATTAGTGATTTAAAAAAAAATATATTATCAAATAATTGTGTAGAATTAGTTAAAGATAAAATAGTTGACGGTAAATCAATTAATTTAGTTATTAATTAAAAATAAATGAAATATCAAAAAAATATAAATGCAATCATATTATGCGGTGGAAAAGGTTTAAGGTTAAGACCTATAACAAAAGACATTCCAAAACCACTGATAAAAATAGGCGAAAAACCTATATTATTTTATATAATAAAACATTTGTTAAAGTATAAAATTAAAAATTTCATAATAGCAACAGGTTACAAATCTAAAAAAATCGAAGATTTTATGATAAATAGCTTCCCATTACTTAATTACAGAATTGTTAATTCTGGTAATGTAGCCATTTTAGATAGAATTAAAGATTGTCTTCAGTACATTAAAGGAGATTTTATTTTAAATTACGGAGATACATTGTCTAATATTAATATTGAGAAGTTAATTAAATTTCATAATAAAAAATCTAGTCATGTGACGATTACATCATTTCCAATAACAATACCATTTGGTGTAATGCAATTACATCCGAATGGAATTGTTAAAGATTTTCAAGAAAAACCAACTTTACAGGAAGTGATGAATATAGGCTATTATTATTTTACAACTGCATCTCATGATAAAATCAAGAAAAGCAATGATCTAGTAAAGTTAATAAAATCACTTATCAAATCTAATCAATTAAAATGTTATCAACATAAAGGATTACATATAACAATAAATACTATATCTGAGCTAGAATATGCTCAAAAAAATATCAGATCTATAATTAAATAAATTTTAAGATATAAGATGAGTAAATTATCTGTAAATAAAATAATCAAAGAAACATTAGGTTATATATACTATAATTCATACAAAAGATATAAACGTCAATTTGGCAACAGATCTTTAATATATCATGCATTTGGAAGTAAACTATCGCATGATACATACGGAATAAGTATAAATATAAATGATTTTAAAAATCATCTGATTTTTTTAAAAAATAACTATGATTTTTGTCATATAACTGATGTAAACAACTCAAATAAGCTAAAAATATCAATTACTATAGATGATGGTTATAAAGATACTTTATTGGCAGCAGAATATTTAAATTTATACAAAATACCTTTTACTTTATTTATAACAACAGATTTTATTGGTAAAAAGCATTATTTATCTAAAAACAATATACAAGAGCTTTGTAAGTTGGATAACTGTATAATTGGCAGTCATGGCAAAACTCATGCAAAGTTTGGAATGATTTCAAAAGACAATATTTATAAAGAGCTACATGATAGTAAATTGGTTCTTGAAGATATTTGTGGTGTACAAATTTATGGATTAGCCTATCCACATGGTTCATATAATCATGAAACAATTAAAATAGCTAAAAAATTAGATTATCTATGGGCAGCTTCAAGTATTAAAGGTATCAATAATAAATATTCAAATAAATATCTTTTAAATAGATCTGAAGTCATTAGAACAGATAAGATAAAGGATCTTACAAAAAAAATAAATGGTTTTTATGATTATTATTAATAAAATATTTAGAAAAATTAATGACTAAAATTATATCAAAACAATATTTAAACAGAAAATTCTGGAAAAATAAAACAATTTTATTGACTGGTATTAACGGTTTTATTGGAGGAAATTTAGCTAAAATATTAATAGAATATGGTGCTAAAGTAATTGGATTAACAAATACAAATAAAAAGAATAAATTTTTAGAATATGAAAAAATATATTCAAAATTAAAAATATATAATGTTGATATAAAGAATTATTCAAAAATTGATAATATTTTAAAAAAAAATACTATTGATATATGTTTTCATTTAGCTGCACAGGTTGACGTAAATGTTGCTAAAAATAATCCATTTCAGACTTTTGAAACTAATATTAGGGGTACTTATAATTTATTAGAAATATTGAGACATCATAAGAGTATTAAATCAATAATAGTTGCTTCATCAGATAAGGCTTATGGTGATTATAATATCAAAGATTTACCATATACAGAAAATCATGATTTAAGACCTTCTTTTCCATACGATGTGTCTAAGGCTTCTGCAGATATGATAGCCAAATCATATTCAACAAATATTTTTAATCTTCCAATAATTATTACAAGATTTGCTAATATTTATGGCCCAGGACAATTGAATTTTACTGCTTTAATCCCCGATGTTATTTTAAATATATTAGGATATAGAAATTTTATTCCAAGAAGTAATGGGTTACATACACGAGATTTTTTATACGTCGATGATGTTGCATATTTATATATGTGCTTAGCATATAATTTATTTAAAGATAAGAGACTATCAGGGGAGATATTTAATGCTGGAACTGATAAAGCATACAAGATTAAAGATATAATTTTTAAATTATGTAAAATTTCTAACAATAGCGCATTGATGAATAAAATAAAAAAAGATTTTATGAATAAGAAACCATCTGGTGAAATACTTCATCAATCTATGTCATATAAAAAATTAAATAATTATTTTGACTGGAAACCTACATTTAGTATGGATGACGGTATCTTTACTACAATCAAATGGTATAAAGAATTTCTCAAGAAATATAGTTATAAGAATTTTTTATGAAAAATAAAATGAAAATTATGATATTAGGTGCGGATGGTTATCTTGGATGGCCAATGGCAATAGATTTATGCTTTAAACAGTATAATTTAATTCTTATTGATAATTATATAAAACGTAAATTGCAAAAGAAATACAAAAGATTACCATTAGATAATATCTCTAAAATAGAAAGTAAATTAAAAATACTTAAGAAAATTAACAAAAATATTGATTTTTATAATATAGATTGTACTAATTTTGATGCTTTATCTAAAATATTTAAAAAAACTAAACCAGACGCTGTAATACATTTTGCAGAATTACCTTCAGCTCCTTATTCTATGTTTGGTTCGAATGAGTCTTGGAAAACTTTACAAAACAATCTTCAAAGTACATTTAATTTGGCTTGGTGTGTTAAAACATATAATTCAAATTGTCATATTATAAAACTTGGAACAATGGGCGAATATGGTACACCAAATATTGATATTGAAGAAGGGTGGATTGATATAAATCATAAAAAAAGAAATCAAAAATTTTTATATCCAAGACAAGGAAGTAGTTTATATCATACATCTAAAATTATGGATACTGACTTATTATGGTTTTATGTAAGACTTTATAATTTACGTGTAACAGATCTGATGCAGGGACCTGTTTATGGTATAAATACACATAACGAATTAGATACATCCTTATATCCTATGTTTACTTATGATGATATGTTTGGAACAATAATAAATCGTTTTATAGTTCAGGCAGTTGCTGGAATACCTTTAACTATATATGGATCAGGACATCAAATTAGAGGCTACATTAATATAAAAGATACTATTAAATGTATTAATTTAGCTATCAAGAATCAGCCAAGAAGAGGAGACTTGAAAATATTTAATCAGTTTACTGAACAATTCAATGTTAAAGATTTAGCTAATAAAATATCAAAATCACTCAAACTTCTTGATATAAAAACAAAAATACAAAAAATAAATAATCCAAGAATTGAAAAAGAAAAGCACTATTATAATGCTAAAAACTCTGGTATGAAAAAATTAGGATTAAAACCAACATTATTAACAGATAAAATTATAATAGAGATTGCCAAATATGTAATAAGTAATAAGGATAAAATTAATAAATCTATTATACTTCCTAGAAGTAATTGGAAATGAAAATATTAATAACAGGTGGATTAGGATTTGTTGGAAGTAATTTAGTAGAATATCTATTAAAGTATAAAAATATAAAGAAAATTATCATAGTTGATAACTTCTCATCTTCGTCAATTCAATATATAGAAAAATTTACTAAATATAAATTCTTTAAATCATATAATCATTACAAAAAATCTATATCTAAAGTAGAAATTATTAAAGCAAATATAAATAATTTTAATATAGCTAAAAAAATTACAAAAAACATTGACTGTATAATTCATCTAGCAGCAGAATCTGGTATAGACAAATCTATTACAGATCCATTAAATGCTTTTAATGTTAATGTTGTTGGTACATTTAATTACCTTGAAGCAGCTAGAATAAATAAAGTTAAACAATTTATTTTGGCTTCTAGTGGAGCAGTATTTGGTAATCAAAAACCACCATTTAAAGAAATATATGAAAGAAATCCAATATCACCATATGGGTCAAGCAAACTAACAGCTGAAACTTTTTGTCAAACATATGGTATGACGTTTAAAATACAAACAACAATTCTTAGATTTAGCAATGCTTATGGAAAATATTCTAAACATAAAAATAGTGTAATAGCTAAATTTATTAATAATATTATAAATAGTAAACAGATTGTAATAAACGGCAATGGCAAGATAACAAGAGATTATATATATGTTGAAGATATTTGTTCAGCTATTTATAAATGTTTACAAAATAAGAAAAAATCTACTATTTACCATGTATCAACAAATAAAGAAACGTCATTAAATGATTTAATAAAAAAAATAGAGCATACATTTAATATAATATTAAATTCCCCGTTACAGATTAAAAAAAAATATGGAAAAAATCGTTTGGGTGATATGAAAAGTAATTCTCAGTCAAATAATAAAATTAAAAAAGAAATGAACTGGAGTCCTAAAACTAACCTTAATCAAGGTTTACTAAAGACCTTAGAATGGTTTATATTAAATTAATAAAATTCATTGAATAATAAAAATAAAACAATCACATTAGTATCAAATAATTACTGGACATTATATAAATTTAGATATGATGTAATAGAAATGTTTGTAAAAAAAGGATATAAAGTTAATCTTATTGCCCACAAGGATAAGTATCATCTGAATTTTGATTCAGAAAGAATAAATAAATATTTCATACCAGTAGAAGTAAGAAGCACAAATATATTAACTGAGCTAAAAACTTTTATATCTTTATATAATATTTATAAAGATCTTAAAACTGATATTATTATACATTTTACTATTAAACCTAATATTTATGGTTCTATCCTGGCACGTTATTTTAAGATAAAATCTATTTCATTTATAACAGGTGTTGGCTATATCTTTACTTCTAAAAAATATTTCTTAAGAAAAATTATTGCTTTATTATATAGATATTCACTCAAAAATAACTATGAAGTATGGTTTACAAATAATAGTGATAAAATGCTTTTTTTAAAAAATAAGATAATAGATAAATCTCAAAAAACTGATATAGTCCCAGGAGCAGGTATTAATTTTTGTGATACTTTAAATAAGAACATTAAAAAGGATAAAAGTAATAAAATTAAATTTTTAATGATATCAAGAGTAGTCAAGGATAAAGGTGTTCTAGAATTTATTAAGACTGCACAACATTTTAAATCACAAGCAAAGTTGGAGTTTACTCTTATTGGATCATACAATAAAGATATAACTGGAAGTATTGATCATAATATTTTACAAGAAGCAATAAATAATAAAACTATAACTTATTATGATTATCAAGATAATATTTTAGAATATATAGAACAATCAACATGTATTGTTCAACCATCTTATCGTGAAGGAATATCAACAATACTTCTTGAATCTGCTTCATTAAAAAAACCTATTATAACAACAGATGTCCCTGGATGTATTGATGTTATTCCTGATAATAACTATGGAATAATATGTAAATCAAAAGATTATAAGTCATTAATATTAGCAATTGAAAAATTTTTAACTTTAACTACAGATCAAATAGATTCTATGGTTAATAATACATATAAATATGTAAAATCAAACTTTAATAGAAAAGATATACTAAAAAAATATGAATATATTATTAGCAATTGTTAGCTCATTTATACTTACATTGATTGTCAGTTATATTTTAATTAAAAAACCAATAGCTATTTCTCAACCAACATCACGTGGATTACATGATAATGAAATATCAACATCTGGTGGCATTGCAATATTTTTTGGTTATATTTCTGCTGCTATATTAATAATTAATGAAATCAATATTTATAATATTTTGTTACTCTTAATACCATTTTTTGTAGTATTACTTGGATTTTTAGATGATAGATATTCTATAACAAACACAATTAGATTTTTATTTCAAATATTATTAAGTACATTAATTGTTGTTATAAATACTATAGTACTTTTAAATAGTACAGACTTATCAAACTTATGGATTTATATATTATTTTCAATAATATTTTTTGTTTATTTTATAAATATATATAACTTTATGGATGGAATTGATTTAATTGCGACAATACAAGGATTATTTATCCTTGTTGGAATACTCTCATATTATGTATTGATGGCAAATTATTGGAATATTTGGATATTAATTTTAATTCCGGCTCTAATTGCTTTTATAATATTTAATTATTCTCCAGCAAAATTATTTTTAGGAAGTTCAGGTAGTTATTTAATTGCATTACTAGTTGGCCAAGAAATATATATTATGAGTACTTCTTATTTACTTGTTGGAATCTCATCAAATACGAATGACATTTGGGCAGCACATCTAATTTTCATATTAATACTAGCAACAATATTTTTAGCAGATT
Organism: Gammaproteobacteria bacterium; assembly: GCA_002716945.1. Taxonomy (GTDB): domain Bacteria; phylum Pseudomonadota; class Gammaproteobacteria. The sequence continues at coordinate 333,673 of PBCF01000002.1, forward strand.
CAACATATACAATTATTGTGAGATTTATAAAAAAACTTATGGATAATACCAGTACATTATTTGAATGCATCCTATATATAACAACACCCCATAGAACTCATAATTATCAAAAACTAGCATTACTATATGGAAGTCATAAAAAAGTAAATTTATATCTATTTTTCTATAATATTTTATGGTGTTTACCGCTAGCAGTAATTTGTATACAGATACAAGAATATAAATATTTATGTTTGTTATTTAGTTACATACCATACTTATTTTGGTGTTATATAAATAGAGCTGGAATAGAAGATAAATAAAATGGATAAGGAAATATTATGTTTTTTAAAATATAACCTCATACAAGGAAATATATTCAATACATTAAAGTTTTATAGCATAAAATTCATAAAAAAAATTAGAAAAATAAGTAGAATTAAAAATTATCCATCACGCTATAAATATTTATTAAAAGAAGATCTGATAAATATAAAAGATAATAATAAAGTTACTCAAATAATACATGATTCATTTGTTAATGTTGATATAAAACTAGCATCTCGAGCTTTTAATATTAAAACTGTTTCTGATATACATAAAAAGTTTAACGATCCAGAAGATTTTGAATCATTACATCGTTTTATGTGGTTAAGAACATTAGATATTGACAAATTAAATATAAATAAAATAAATCAAATAGAAAAAATAATTATATATTGGTGCCAGGTTAATAATCAGTTAAAGAGTAATTCGTTATTAATATGGCATCCATATACAATATCTGAAAGAATTATAAATATTTTATATTATTATTCTAAAATAAAAAAAAATATTCCTTTAACTGTTCGTAATAATATACATGCTTCAACTAATCTTCTTATAAAAAACCTAGAATTTTATGAAATAGGGTATGGTAATCATCTTATAAATAACATTAGATCGATATTAACGTATTCATTATATTTTGATAACAAACAATTGCAGGATATATTTACAACCATGTTTGAGGAATATCTAGATAATTTTTTAGTAGATGGTTTTTCTAAAGATTATTCCTCTCATTATCAATTATTATTATGTTATTGGTTATTTGATTTAAAACAATTTCTAAAAATATATAAGAATAATTCTATACTGGAAATAATTGATAATTATTATGATTTAATTAAATCTAGAGCATTGTTCTTTTATAATAAAAAAAATAATTATTTTACTTTCTTTGGTGATATTTCACCTGATTATTCAGCCAAATTTTTATTAGAAAATATTACCTCTCAATAGTTTTATGTGGGAAAAAACAAACTTTAATAAATGGTCGTTGATTATGAGATCTTCTGATAAATTTTCATATCTTCCTAATCACGAACATCATGATTTGTTGCATTTTGTATTATTTTATAATGAGTTACCAGTTTTGGTAGATTCAGGAAGGGCAAGTTATAACCCTATTGATGTACATGCAAAATCATATTTACCAGAATATCATAACAGCATCAGAATTGATGGATTAGGGTATATACCTGATAGTAAACACTTATATCCAAATAATTATAATTATCAAGATAGTAACATAATTACAAAAGTTGAAAATAAAACATTAGAAATTTTAATCAGAACACAAGGTTTTAATAGAATTGATAATAAAATTAACTTTACAAGAAGAATTCTTGTGAATCAAAATAAGATTGAAATAATTGATTCATCTCAATCATTAAAGTCACATGTGATAGATAATTATTTTCATTTTCATCCTCAAGTTAAAATAAATAAAGATAAAAATAATTATAGTTTTAAAATTAATAATAAATATTTCATATTTTCACCAGTAAATAAAAATAAAGATAAAGATATTTCATATTTTTCAAATGAATATGGTCATATTGAAGAAAAGTTTGTGATCCATAATACTCATACCATCAGTAAAGATAATGAAATTAGACATAATTTGGAAATAAGTTAATGTGTGGTATTTGCGGTTATATAAGTTTAAAAGATAATCATAATTTAGATAATCATGCAATAAATAATATGGTTAATACTATGCATCATCGTGGTCCCGATGAAGACGGGTATTATAAAAATAATTATGTTAATTTTGGAATGAGAAGATTAATTATTATAGATAAAGAAAATGGATCTCAACCAATTATCTCAAAAAATAATGAAACAGTAATAATTATGAATGGAGAAATATTTAACTACAAAGAACTTAGAAATATGTTAATTACTAATCATAATTCAAAATTCAGAACAAACTCAGATACAGAAGTATTATTGGAAATGTATAAAAATTATGGGACACAAGCAATTAAATATTTAGATGGTATGTTTTCATTTGCAATATATGATAGTAAAAAAGATTTAATATGGATTGCTAGAGATAGATTTGGTATAAAACCACTTTATTATTATTATGATGATAAACAATTAATATTCGGATCTACTATAGATTCAATCATTGAATCTAAAAAAATTAAAGCTAAAATAAATAATACTTCTGTACAATTATATCTATTACTATCATATGTACCATCACCTTTATCAATATATAATAATATTTATAAATTATTACCTGGTCATGAAATTTTTATAAAAAATAAGAAAATAAAAATACAAAAATATTGGGATATAAATGAATATATTGATATTAAAAAAGATACAGATGTTAATAATAAATTTGAAAACTTACTTAATTCGTCTGTATTAAAACACTCAGTATCCGATCAACCTGTAGGTACATTTCTAAGTGGCGGGCTTGATAGTTCAGTAATAACTAAAAAATACAAATCTCTTAATCACAATAATTTTAATTCATACACTGCTGATTTTGATAATAAAAAACATGATGATTCTGTATTTGCAAAAATAGTTGCCAATAAACTAGACATAAAACATCATAATTATAAAATTAACAGCAATGATTTTTTACCTATAATAGATGAATTAATGGAATACATTGATGAGCCGGTATACGATTCAGCCATGGTTCCTTCATATATACTATCAAAACAAGCTAAGGACGATAATTTAAAAGTTCTATTAGCTGGAAATGGAGCTGATGAAATATTAGGCGGCTATAAAAGACATTATAATCAGTTTCCTGATTTTTTAAAAGGTTCGTGTTCATCAATCAGTGAAGACGTACTAAACTATTTATCTAAAATGAAATTATTAAGTTTTCATAAACTATTACAATTGAAATATAAATTTATTGGTTATGCCATTACATTTTCTGGAATTAATTTAGAAAGTTATAAAATATTAACAAAAAATTGTAATTTTTATACTTTAGAAAAGCAACTATCTAATTATTTTAGTAATAATGATAATAAAAATATTTCTAATTTAAAAAAATTAATGATTAGAGATTTGAAAACATATTTAGTAGATAATGGATTAAGTATACTTGATAAAACTACAATGGCCACATCAATAGAAGGAAGAGTACCATATTTGGACCATAAATTAGTAGAGTATCTAATTTCTTTAGATGATAGTGTTTATTTAAGTAATAATTATAAAAACTCCAAATCATTGCTTAGGAATTTAGCAAAAAAGAATAATTTAAAAGAAATCACTCAACGAAATAAAATTGGATTTAATCACCCATTAAACGGAGTAATAGATAATAATCATAATCTTAATAAGATAAAAAAAACTATATTAAGTGCAAAGCATATACTTAATGAATTTATTAACTACGATCAAATAAATATTATTTTAGATAATTATAAAAAAGAAAATAATGAGAATATTATGAATTTATATATCTTAGCAACTTGGGTTAATAATAAATGTTATCAATAATATGCCCATGTTATAATTCAGAAACTCATATAGTAAGATTGAGTGACTCATTATTATCACAAATAGAAACTACAAAGCCATATGAAATAATTTTTATTGATGACGGATCAAGTGATAGAACATTAGAATTATTACATTCCCATTCAATATTATTTAAAAATAAAAATATTGACATAAAAATAATAACTCAATCACATAAAGGGCCTGGATCTGCAAGAAATTTAGGAATAAAAAATTCAAAATATGAATATATTGCATTTATAGATTCAGATGATATTTGGTATAAAAATAAAATCAATGAAACAATTAATATAATTACAAAATATGGTAATGAATATAATACCTTTGTCCATGATGAAATATATAAAAAATCAAATGGAGAATCACTAAAAATTACAAGCGGCATTCTCATATCACAGAATGTGAGTGAATCTTTATATAAAAGAAATTGTCTCTCTACTTCGGCAACTATAATTTCTAAAAAGATATTAGTTGATACAGGAGGTTTTGATGAATCATTAATGTCTAGTCAAGATTATGATCTATGGTTAAAAATATCATCAAAAATGAAACTTTATAAAATTAATAAAGTATTAGGAGAATATATTGAGTCTGAAAATAGTATTACATCTAAATATTATTTATATAGATGTTTTGATCAATTAAAAATTGCAATTAGATATAAGAATTTTGTAAATTTTCATATTTTTTTAATAAAAGTATTAAAAATTATATTTAGTAAACAATGGATTTATGGTTTATCAAATATTTTTACAAATAAAAAAGGACATAATTATTAATAATTTAATAATTTTTATTTTAGTAGGAGGTTTTGGTACAAGACTTAAGACTGTTGTGTCTAATATTCCAAAACCAATGGCTCCAATCAATAACAAACCATTTCTAGATTATAAAATTGATCATTTTAGAAATTATTTTCCAAACAATCAAATAATTCTTTTGACTTATTATTTATCTAATTATATTGAAAATTATTACAAAGACTATATAGATATAGTGTGCATTAAAGAAGATGAACCATTAGGCACAGGTGGAGCATTAAAAAATGCAATACAAACATTAGATCTAAAAAATAATCAGCCTATAATTCTTACGAATGGAGATACATACATTAAACCAAACTATCAAGACTTTATTAATTATAATGGAGATATACGCATTATGTGTAGCTACAAAGAAAATATTGATCGTTATGGCACTGTTGGTATTAATAATAATATTATTGAAAAATTTTCTACTAAATCAAAATCTAATAATTCATATATAAACACAGGATGTTATTTTTTTAAAAAATTATCATTTATTAAAAGTATAAATAAGAAGAAATTTGCTATTGAAGATGAATTTGAAAAAATGATAAAAAAAGAAGAACTTGGAGCATATGTATATGATGATATATTTATAGATATTGGTATTCCTGAGGATTATAAATTATTACAAAGAGAGATTAATGAATATGAAAAATAAAAACTTTATTGTAAAAAAAACAGACACAATTTTAACAGCACTTGAAAAAATTGAAAAAAATCATATGGGTGCAATTTTTATTGAAGATAAGTCTAAAATAATTGGAATAGCAACCGATGGTGATATTAGAAGAGCTTTAATGAAAAAAAGTGATATGAGTCAGCAAATAAGCAAAATTATAAATAAAAAATATGTATATCTTTATGAAAAAGATGCTACTAAAGAACATATTCTAAAGTTATTGGATACAAGAATTAAAATAATTCCAATATTAGATAATCAACATAAATTATTATCTATTGTTACTGAAAAGAATATAAATTGGAATGAAAATGAAAAAATTATTTCAAAATCTAAATCACCAGTAAGAATTAGTTTTGCTGGTGGTGGTACAGATTTAACAACATATTTTTATGAAGAATCTGGTATAGTATTAAATGCTACAATTAATAAATTTACTCATGCTGTACTCGAAAAAAGAGATGATAATAAAATTCAAATATATTCAAATGATTTAAATAAAAAAATAACTTTTAAAAATATTCAAGAAATTAAAATAAATGGGGAAATGGATTTAATCAAGTCGGTTATATTAAAATTAGAACCAAATTTTGGATTTAACCTTGTAACATATAGTGATGTACCACCAGGTTCAGGGTTAGGAGGTTCGGCAGTTCTTTTAAGTACAATAATTGGTGTATTCAATAATTTTCGTGAAAATAAATTTAATGATTATGAAATTGCTGAATTAGCATTTCATGCTGAACGTGTAGTACTTGAATTGTCAGGAGGTTGGCAGGATCAATATGCCACAGTTTTTGGAGGTTTTAACTATATAGAATTTAAAAATAATGAAAATATTGTTAATCCTTTAAGAATTACAGATGATATTAAAAGTGAATTAGAAGATTCATTAATATTATGTTATAGCGGAATTAATCATGATTCAGCAAAGATCCATGATGATCAAAAAAAACAAATGAAAAATAAAAAGCAAAAAGAATTTGCTACAAAATCAAAAGAGATTGCTTATCAAATGAAATCAAGATTACTTAAAGGGAAATTAGATGATTTTGGAGAACTACTGGGTAAAGCTTGGAAAATTAAAAAGAAATTTTCATCAAAAATAACTACACCATTCTTAGATGAAATTTATGATTATGCTATAGAAAACGGCGCATTAGGAGGTAAATTATTAGGAGCAGGCAATGGGGGATATTTTTTATTTTATGTTCCAACTCAAAATAAACTTAACCTAATAAATTCTTTAAAAAACAAAGGTTTATCAATAGAAACTTTTACTTTTGATAATGTAGGACTTAGATCTTGGATAACAAAAAGAAAACATGATCATAGATAAATACAAAATTGGAACAGCACATATATTTATCATTGCTGAAATAGGCATGAACCATAATGGTAATTATAAAAATGCTACAAAATTAATTGATCAAGCCATCAAAGCAGGAGCAGATTGTGTAAAATTTCAAATGAGAAATTTAAATGAATTGTATAGTAAATCAGCATTGGATATAACATCGACTGATTTAGGAACACAATACACATTAGGTTTGTTAAAGAAATTTGAATTAAGTTTTGATGATTATAAACGTTTATCAGAATATTCAAGAAAAAAAGGTATTTTATTTTTATGTACACCTTGGGATAAATCTAGTGTTGATAAACTTGAAAAATTAAATGTCAAAGCATATAAAATTGCATCAGCTGATTTAACAAATATTGATCTTATTGATTATATAATATCTAAGAAAAAACCAATTATTTTATCTACCGGAATGAGTAATGAGGATGAAATTAAAGATACAATAAAATTTCTAAAAACTAAAAAGGCAGTGTTTTCTATTTTACATTGTAATTCAACATATCCAGCTCCTTTAAAAGATATAAATCTAAATTATATAAAAAATTTAGAGAAATATAATGTACCTGTTGGTTATTCTGGACACGAAAGAGGGATTGCTACATCTTTAGGGGCAGTAGCAATAGGAGCTAAAATAATAGAACGACATATAACTTTAGACAGAAATATGGAAGGACCAGATCATGCTGCGAGTCTTGAATTTGATGATTTTGAATTATTAGTTAAGGGAATCAGAGAGCTTCAAAAATCTATAGGTGTTCAAAACAAAAGGTCAATGACACAAGGTGAAATGATTAATAGAGAGAACTTATCTAAAAGTATTTTTGCAAAAAAATCAATTAAAAAAGGAGAGCAAATTAAAAAAGATATGTTAGAAATTAAAAGTCCAGGGCAAGGACTATCACCACAATATTTAACAAAAATAATTGGGAAAAAACCCTGTAAAGATATAGAAAAAAATAAACCTATTTTCATTACAGATATATCAGGAAAAATAAATTCAAAAAAGATATATAAATTTAATAGAAAGTGGGGTATACCTGTTAGGTTCCATGATTTAAAAACTTTATTAAATAATTTAAAACCTTCGTTAGTTGAATTCCACTTAAGTTTTAATGATTTGAACGAGGATATTTCTAAATTAATCGCAAAAAAATATAATTGTGAATTTGTAGTCCATGCTCCAGAATTATTTAAAAATGACCATTTATTGGATTTATGTACGCCAAATAAAAAGTATAGAAATGAATCAATAAATAATTTACAAAATGTTATTGACTTAACTGTTAAATTAAAAAATTATTTTATTAATATAAATAAACCTAAAATTATTATTAATGCAGGCGGTTTCACAAGAGATGATTTTCTAGATCCGGCTTACAAAACTGAATATTACCAAAATTTAATAAATTCATTGAATAAATTAAAGTCCAATGAAGTTGAAATAATTCCACAAAATATGGCTCCTTTTCCATGGCATTTTGGGGGACAAAGGTATCAAAATTTGTTAGTTTTACCCGAAGAAATAATAAATTTTTGTAAATCTACTGGTATGAGAATATGCCATGATATTTCACATTCTTATATGACTTGCAAAAAATATAAACTCGATCATATTGATTTTACAGAAAAAATAGCACCACTAGTAACTCATTATCACATTGCTGATGCAATTGGCATTGACGGTGAAGGATTACAAATAGGTATTGGGGATATAAACTTTAAGAAAATATTACAAATAATTAATAAATATTCACCAGAAGCATCTTTTATACCGGAAGTTTGGCAAGGACATAAAAATAATGGTGAAGGATTTTGGATTGCTTTCAAAAAATTGGAAAATAAACTTTGAAAATTATATACTCAAAATCATATGTTTAATGTATCACAAAAAAAAATATTAATTACAGGCGGATCTAGCGGTATTGGCGAAGCGTTGGCAAAAGGTTTTAGTGATGCAAATGCAATAGTGGCCATCATAGATATTCAAAATCCAATAAAGTCCAATAATATAGATTTTATTAAATGTGATTTAAGTAAATTGAAATCTATTGATCTAGCTTTAAATAAATACAAAAAAAAATATTTTTGCCCTGATGTTATTATAAATTGTGCAGGCGTTGCAATATCAAAAGAATCTCACAACTATAGTCAAACAGACTGGCAAAACACAATTGATATTAATTTATCAGCTATTTTTTATATTTGTAAACAGATTGGCAAGATAATGATTAAGTCAAAAATTAAAGGCAGCATAATCAATATTACAAGTATAGGAGCTGAACAAGGCTTTCCGAATAATCCTGCTTATCAAGCTTCAAAAGGTGCTGTTAAACAATTAACAAAGGCTATGGCTGTTGATTGGGGGCAATATGGTATACGTGTGAATAATATAGTACCAGGTTATACAAATACTCCAATGAACAAGAAAAGTTGGAATAACAAAAAACTCCGCAAGGCTAGGTCAGATAATACATTATTAAAGCGATGGGCTAATCCAAATGAAATGGTTGGACCATCTATATTTTTAGCCTCGGATGCATCTAGTTATATTACAGGAATAGATTTAATTGTAGACGGCGGATGGTTAGCTAAAGGTATTTAATTAATGAATAAGAATGTTATTGCAATTATATTGGCAAGAGGTGGATCAAAAGGAATACCAAATAAAAATATATTAAATTTTTGCGGAAAACCATTAGTAGCATGGTCTGTCATTCAAGCTAAACTTACAAAAGAAATTGATGATGTATATATAAGTTCTGATTCAGATAAAATTTTAGAAATAGCAGCAAACTATGGTGCAAAAAAAATTAAAAGACCAAATGAAATATCAGGTGATGAAGCAAAATCAGAAGAAGCAATATTGCATGCATTAAATATCATTGATAGAAACTGTGAATGTATAATTATGTTAGAGCCAACAGCTCCATTAAGACAACCAGATGACTTATCAAACGCAATAAAGCTATTTTATAAAAATAAATGGGATTCAGCATTTTCAAGTGCTGAATTACAAGATTTTTTAATTTGGAAAAAAGATGAAAACAATAAACTAAAAGGGCTAAACTATGATTATAAAATACAAGAGCCTAGACAATTAAGAGAAACAGAATATGTAGAAAATGGTGCAATATATATGTTTAAGCCAGATATAATAATTAATGAATCAAATAGATTTGGCGGTGAAATTGGAATGATTCCCAATAAGTTTTGGCAGTCATTTGAAATAGATGAAAAAGAAGATTGGGAGTTTTTAGAGTTAATATTTAATCATTATTTACTCAATGAATATAATAAACGAATGATAGGAAATAAATAATATGAAACCAAATAGAGTTGTTTATCAAAATGGTAAATATGTTAGCGAAAAAGATGCAAAAATATCAATATTTGATTCTGCATTAATGTGGGGCGACATGGTCTTTGAAATGACCAGGTCTTTTAATCAAAAGCAACATAAATTAAGAGAACACCTAGAGAGAATGTACACAGGTATCAGAATATTAAGAATACCTATGAAGCTTACAATTGATGAACTTGAAGAAATATGCTACGAAACAATAGAAAAAAATAAAGATGCATTTGAACCACATGATGAACATAGATTATTAATTAATGTTAGCCGAGGACCTTTGGGGATATATTCGACAGTTTTTGATAACAAAATGGAACCAACGGTTATAGTTGCAGATTTCCCTCTAAAATGGACTGTGGCTGGCATGGATGAATTAATAGACGAGGGGATTAATGCTGTTGTCGTAAGTCAAAGAGCTATACCTGCACATTTAATGGAACCTAAAATTAAAAATAGAAGTAGAATGTGGTATCAAATGGCAAATATAGAAGCTTCATTATTTTCAGGAAAAAATAATTGGGCATTATTACTAGATACTGATGGATTTATTGCTGAAGGAACTGGTGATAATATATTTTTTGCTAAAAATGGAAAAGTTTATACTCCTGAACCTAGAAATATATTAATTGGAATTACAAGAAATTATATTTTTGATCTTTGCAAAGAGTTAAACATTGAATGCATTGAAAAAAATATTGAAACATATGATGCTTATACAGCTGACGAGTCATTTATGACAGCAACTCCATTTTGTTTGCTCCCTGTAACGAAAATAAATGGCTTAGATATTGGAAATGGTAAGCTTGGTCCAATAACTCAAAAATTACATGATCAATGGAGTAAAAACGTTGGATTAGATATATTTAAACAAATTAAAGATTACTCAAAAGAATGTATTAATTTAAATAAAGACCAACCTACACCATATGTATTTAAAACACAAAACAATGAAAATGATTGAGTTTAAAAATTTAATTGGAGCTAAAGTAAATTTAATTGATCTAGACCTAAAATATCTTGATGATATGTTTGAATATTCGAGTGACAAAAGACTGTATGAGCATTTGGAATTTGAACCTCATAATAACAAAAAAGATACCGAAAAGTATTTAATTAATTTAATAAAAAGATCAAACGAACAAAATGCACATTGGTGGTTTATTCAACTTAAAGATACATTAAAAGTCATTGGTTCTTTTGGTATACATGATATTAATATGAACAGAAGTTCATGTGAAATTAGCTATGCGCTATCACCAAAATATTGGGGAGAAAAAATATTCTCTGACGTAATGAAATCTGTATTAGATTACCTTATTGATGATTTGTCCTTTCATAGAATAATGGTTACTACTGCAAAAAAAAATATTAGATCAATTGGCGCAATAAAAAAATTTAACTTTGAACAAGAAGGTATGCTAAAAGACTTTTACCATGACTCAAATAATAATCGATTTGATGCAGTAATTTATTCACTTGTACAAAAAACATAGAGCTATAATATTGAATAAATATTTGAATAAAATAAATAAGATTAAAAGCAAACATGCTAAATTTTCTCATAAAGAAACTGATTATGTATTAAATGTTCTGGATAATAACAATAATGAAAACTATATTGTTAAATTAGAAAAGAAATTCTCACAAATATTTAAACGAAAATATTCTATTGCTTGTAATTCCGGAACATCTGGATTACATGCAAGCTTATCTGCTTTAAATCTAAAGCCGGGAGATGAGGTTATCGTTCCTGGGCTTACTGTAGTAATGGATGCTTATGCTGCAATACATCTTGGTGCAACTCCTATTTTTGCTGATGTTCACGAAGATACCTTTTTAATTACTGCAAAATCTATTGAGGAAAAAATTTCTAAAAAAACTAAAGCGGTAATAGTAGTATCATTACAAGGATTACCAGTAGATATTGATCCTATAATGAAATTATCAAGAAAACATAAATTTTATGTTATTGAAGATAATGCCCAAGATTTTAGTGGTGTCTACAAAAAGAGAATATCAGGCTGTACTGGACATATTGGTATATGGAGTTTTGAAAACAAAAAACATTTAAGCGGGGCAACAGAAGGTGGAATGATCTGTACAAATAATAAGAAATTAGCAACTAATATTAGAAAATTTGCTGGCATAGGTTATAAAAACATGACTGCAACTGGTGGGAGAACTTCTTTGGCTATATCACAAGTCCAAGATCCGAACTATTGCAGATTTGATACCATTGGTCTAAATTATCGTATGCCGAATATCGTTGCGGCAGTATGCCTTGGTCAATTGGAATCATATAAATCAATCATCTCTAGAAGGCAAAAAGTTGCAGCAATATTTAGAGAAGCAATCAATGGTTGTGATTGGTTGATTGAGCAAGGTAATCCAGATAAATATACGCATACACACTATACATTTGCTGTGCGCTATTTAGGTAAAGAGCATTTCGGTGTCCCATGGAAAACATTCTATAATGAGTATAAAAAATTAGGAGGTGATGGGTTCTATGGAGCATGCGTTTGTCCTCATCTAGAACCATCAATTCTTAAATATATAAAGATGAGTAAGTATAAACATAAAATTATAATACCAATAGCTGAAAAAATTCAAAAGCAAATAATGCAATTTAAAACTAACTACAGAAATCTTAAAACTGCAGAAAAAAAAGCAACCATCCTTAAAAAACTAATTAATAAGTTCAATAAGAAGTATGTCTAAAAGTTTAAAATTTGGAATCATCCAAGGTCGTCTTACAAATTCTCCACCTGGTTGTTTGCAATGGTTTCCACAAAATGAATGGCAAGATGAATTTCACAAAGCGTCTGAGCTTGGTATAAATTTCATTGAACTGATTGCTGAAATTAACCATAATCCTAATAATCCAATCTGGACAGATCAAGGTTTAAATAAAATAAAACAGCTAACTTTAAATAACAATTTATCTCTACACAGCTTATGTAATGATTATATTATTGAACACAATATTAATGACGATAAGGTAATAGAACAAAATCTAAATCTATTAAAACAATGTTCTAAAATCGGTATAAAAAAATATATAATGCCATTCTTTGAAAAAAGTGAAATAAACTCAAAAAACTATAATGAATTTATATCAACGATAACTATGATTGCAGATGAAGCTGAAAAATTAAATATTTCCTTATCTTTAGAAACTATACTAACTGGGAAAGAATTATTAAATTTATTAGAACTAGTAAATCATAAGAATATTAAAATTGTTTACGATACAGGTAATAGAGTCGCTTTTGGTCATGATCTTTCTGGAGATATTGAATTGTTATCACAAAACATTAACCATATACATATCAAAGATAAAAATATTAAAAATGATAATGTATTATTAGGAACTGGATTAGTTAATTTCCATGACGTTTTTCAATCACTTATAAAAATAAAATACAAGGGGTCTTATGTTTTTGAGACAACTCGTGGTAAATACCCAATGAAAACTGCAGCATATAATATGCAATTAGTTAACTTTTTTGTAGAAAATCTAACTTGAATACTATTTTATCTCTAATGGTTTATAATATAAATAATGAATATATCATCTAAATTTAATTTATCTAATGATATTGCTGTTGTTACCGGTGGAGCAGGATTACTTGGTTTAAAACATTGTGAAGCGCTACTTGAAGCTGAGTCTAAGGTAATTATAATGGATTTAGATAAAAAAGCCCTTGCTAAAGCAGCTGATATATTTACAGATAAATATAATGGACAGTTTTTGGCTTTAGATGTAGACGTTACGAAAGAAAAACAAATTATTTTAGCAAAAGAAAAAATTTACAAGAAATTTAATTCTTATCCAACAATATTAATTAATAATGCAGCAATAGATACAAAATATGAAACCGATAACATAGTTAATAAAACTAGATTAGAAGAATTTGATCTTGAGCAATGGAACATTGAAATTTCTGTTGGCTTATCTGGAGCTTTTTTATGTTGTAAACATTTTGGAATTGAAATGTCTAAAAAAAGCAGAGGAGTTATTCTTAACATTTCATCGGACCTGGGTCTAATTGCACCTAGTCAGTTCTTGTATGAAGATAAACAGTTATCAAATGAAAATCAATCCGTGAAACCTATTACATACTCTGTAATTAAACATGGTCTGATAGGGCTAACTAGGTACATGTCTACATATTGGGCAAAAAACGGAGTCAGATGCAATGCCTTAGCACCTGGAGGTGTCTATAATGAGCATGATAAAAATTTTGTAAATAAGCTCTCTAATTTAATTCCTATAGGAAGAATGGCTAGAATTGATGAATATAAATCAACAATAGTTTTTATGTGTAGTGACGCGAGTAGTTATATGAATGGCGCTGTTCTAGTCATGGACGGCGGAAGAACTACTTGGTAATTTAATTAAAAAATATCTAAATTATGAAATCTTTAATTCTTACAAAAAGATTGGTATTTCCATGGTTATATAGAAATTTTTTATTATTTGGAAGAAAATCGTATCTTAAAAACAAATCAAATCATACTGTAGTACAAGAAGATTTATTTATGGCTAAAAACTACAGAAATTGTGATCATGAAGCTTCATGCAGTGAAGATTATTTAATTAATAAGTTAACAGATAATAAAAATTTTAAATTTTTAATTGATTGGGCGGGTGAGAGATATACTAATTATGTTGTTGGTAAGCATTTAATATTTGAAGCTAAAAAGATTTTTAAATCATTTAGATATGCTGAATTAATTAGTGAAAAATATACTTTAAAGAATAATGTATATCTTTACCCTGATAATTTTGATATTTCTATATATAATATATTGAGACAAAAATTAACAAAAAAAATAAAACTTCCATATCTGTCATTAATTTATATGACTTTAAGAAGTGTGTTTAAGTCTGTATATTTTAATTTTAAAACATTATTATATCCTGAGTTTCTACTAATAAAATCCTGTCAAAGATCAAAGTTAGGGATCAACAAATATAAATTTTGTATTCATATAGATGATGGATTGAAAGATCTGGCAATTCATCCACATGATTTATTTGTAATAAATAAAAATATTACTAAAAAAGATATATTATTTGTTAGTTTATCTAAAACAAAGCAAAAATGGATATCCCATTATTTAAAAAATAACTATAATGTTTTAGATATTAATAAAGTCAATAATTATATATCTAAATCTATGTATTTTTCTAACATATACTGTAAATCATTTAAATTTAGATTTAAACTTTTTTGGCTTGGTATCAAATATCCTTGGCTATCATCTTCAATATTTAATATTTTAAAACAAAAAATCTTATGGGATATATTTCACGAATTAATCAAAACAAAATGTATTATAAGAATTATGACAGCTGAAGATATAACAGCATCAGTCGTACATAAATACAATAATGTGGACACGCTTTTTCTTTATTTATCAACAACAGAAAAAATAATACAATCTGATATAAAAAAAGGTAAGAGTAATGATCATGATTATACTCATATGATATCAAAATACTCAGTTAGCAACGTTGTTTCGAATAATTGGTTAAAAAAACTTGAAAATAATATTGATAAATATATTGATATAGGTCCATTATTTTCAGATTTAATACACGAGGCTTATAAAAACAAACAAATAATATTCAAGAAAATTAATATAACGAATAATAATCCTATAATTACTTTCCTTGATCATACAGCAGGACACCATGGTGTAATGAATTTTAAAGCTTATAAAGATTTTCTAGAAAGCTTTCTAAAATTATCTAAAAAAAATTTAAATATAAATTATATATATAAGAGTAAAAAATCTATTTCATCCATGAAAGAATACTTTGATAATGATATTATTGACTTGATTGAGGTTATTCGTAGTCGCAATAATTGTTGGTATGCTAATGACTATAAACTCAGTTCATATCAAATATGTGGAGTAGCAGATTTAATTGTTTCTGCACCAATGTCATCTGTAATATTTGAAGCATTCTGTGGTAATAAAAAAATAATTTCGTATGATAGTACATCAAAGTATAAAGATTTTGATTTTATTTTAAAAAAAGTTCCATATCTACACGCATATACTCATGAACAATTAGAGAAATTAATTGATCATTGGCTCTTGCAAACAGATAATAATTATTTTAAAAATTATATGAATAAATATATTAAACCGCTGATTGGATTAAATTGTAATAATCATGGTAAAATTAAACAATTTAATGAATTTTTAGAAAATATAAATTAAATATGAATAATATTGAAACTTATAAAAATAAATATAAAAATAATGGTTATTTTATCGTAAAAGATGTTTTTGATAAAAATACTATCAACAAAGTTATATCTGAAATTGATGTAGCACAAGATGTGCAAAAATATACAGATAAAAAAGGAAATTTAAGAAGAATAGAGAGATTATATGACAAAGGGATCTATCTAAAAAAAATTAATTCATCTGTTCTTTCTATATTAAAAAAAATTTTTGATAAAGATTTTACAATTTTTAAAGATAAATGTAATTCAAAACCACCTGGTGGCGAAGGTTTTTTTGCTCACTATGATGGTATATTCTTGTTTAAAAATAATAATGGTAAAAAAGAGAAGGGTTGGTATAAATATACTGATTTTTTTATTAATGTTTTAATAGCATTAGACGATTGTAATAAAGAAAATGGAACGATTGAAATCTCAAATGCTCATTCTGGTGATTTTGATCAGCTTTTATTAAATACAAAACAAAATGGAACTCCAGATATACTAAATAATATTGAGCAAAGTATTGATTTTGAACCAATTGAACTAAAAGCTGGAGATTTAACAATATTTAGTAATACTTGTCCACATAGATCGAAAAAGAACGAATCCTCAGTTAATAGAAGAACGCTTTACTACACATATACATTACTAGATAAAGGTTCTTATTATCATGAGTATTTTATTGATAAGTCTCAAAGTAAAAATCTTACTAGCAAAAGTCTTAGCGGAGAATCATAGTATGAAAAAAGTGTATGTAGCCATGAGTGCAGATATAGTTCATAAAGGTCACATTAATATTTTAAAAGAAGCTAATAAATTAGGTGAAGTTACTGTTGGATTATTAACAGATAAAGCAATTGCTAGTTTCAAAAGACTGCCATTTATGGAATATGAAAATAGAAAAAGTGTATTGGAGCAAATGACAATAGTCTCAAAAGTTATTCCACAGCACACTCATGACTATAAAGATAATTTATTACTTATAAAACCAGATTATGTAGTTCATGGTGATGATTGGAAAGATGGTTACCAAAGAAATGTTCGTCAGATAGTAATAGATACATTAGAAAAATGGGGTGGAAAACTAATTGAAGTACCTTACACAAAAGGAATATCATCAACACAACTCAATGCAGCTTTAAAAGAAGCTGGAACAACACCTAACATAAGATTGTCTATGTTAAAAAGACTTTTAGGTTCTAAACCGCTTATAAGATTAAACGAAGTTCATAACGGATTATCAGGATTGATAACAGAAAAAACTACTGCACTCTATAAAGGAAAAGAGATTCAATTTGATGCTATGTGGTCAAGTAGTTTAACTGACTCTACCGCTAAAGGTAAACCTGATATTGAAGCAATAGATATGACATCGAGAATGCAAACTGTAAATGACATATTTGATGTTACAACCAAACCAATGATATTTGATGCAGACACTGGTGGTAAAGCAGAACATTTTTGTTTTACTGTAAAATCATTAGAAAGACTAGGTGTGTCAGCTGTTGTGATTGAAGATAAAATTGGCTTAAAAAAGAATTCATTACTTGGAAATGATGTTAAACAGACACAAGACTCAATTGTAAATTTTCAAGAAAAAATTAAATCAGGTAAGTCATCTCAAGTAACTGAAGATTTTATGATTATATCGCGAATAGAAAGTTTGATTGTAGGATCAGGAATTAATGATGCCTTAACAAGAGCAAAAGAATATATAGATGTTGGTTCAGATGCAATTATGATTCATAGCAAAGACAACAAACCTGATGAAATTTTTAAATTTTGTGAGAAATTTCATGAATTAGAAAAAACAGTTCCGTTAATGGTTGTTCCTACAAGTTTTAACAGTGTATTAGAAGAAGAATGGGAAAAAAGAGGTGTTAATATAGTATGCTATGCAAATCATATGTTAAGAAGTGCATACCCAGCCATGCTTCAAGTAGCTAAATCTATTCTAGAAAACGGGCGTTCATTAGAATCATCAAAGCAGTGTATTACATTAAAAGAAATTTTAGATTTAATACCAGGAACTAATTAATGATAAATCCAGAAAATTTTTATAAAAGCCTTATAAAAGAAGATATTAGTTTTTTTACTGGAGTACCTGATTCACTATTAAAAAATTTATGTTTTTATATATCAGATATAGAAAATAATAAAAATCATATAATAGCAACCAATGAAGGTAATGCACTATCATTAGGGATTGGATATTATCTATCAACAAAAAAAATACCTTTAATTTATATGCAAAATTCTGGATTAGGAAATATTATTAATCCACTTTTATCTCTTGCAGATAAAGATGTTTACTCCATTCCAATGATTTTATTAATAGGATGGAGAGGTGAGCCTGGAGTCAAAGATGAACCTCAGCATAAAAAACAAGGCAGAATTACACTTAAACTACTCAAAACAATGGAAGTTCCTTATTACATCTTAAGTAAGACAAATAATAATTCAGACGCAGACTCTATAATAAAAAAAATTAAAAATAAAATTTTAAAAACCAACAAACCTCATGCAATTGTTATAAAACAAGATTCATTCAAAGACTATAAACCAAAAAAAACTATATCTAAAAAACTATCATTAACAAGAGATGAATCGATCAATATCATAATGTCTTGTATAGATGATAAGGATATTGTTGTTTCTACAACTGGATATACATCAAGAGAATTATTTGAATATAGGAAAAAATCATCAAAAAATATTAAAAATGACTTTTTAGTAGTTGGAGGTATGGGTCATGCAAGTCAAATTGCATTAGGAATGGCATTATATAAAAAGAATAAAAATGTTTATTGTTTAGATGGTGATGGTGCTGTACTAATGCATATGGGTTCTTTAACTATTAATTCAAAATCACAATGTAAAAATTTTAAACACATAGTTTTTAATAATGGGTGCCATGAATCAGTAGGGGGGCAGCCAACGCTTGGCTTTCATATAAATTTACAAAAAATAGCATCAGGATCTGGATACACATTAGTTTTAAAGGCTAAAACCAAGAACGAATTAAAAAAATGTCTAAAAAAATTAAAAGATTATAATAAACCCGCATTTCTTGAGATTATGGTAAAAAAAGGAACTAGAAAAAATCTAGGACGACCAACAACAACACCAATTCAAAATAAAAATATTTTAATGAATAATATTAAATGATACAAAAAATATTTATAGGACCAGGATCAATAGATAGTATTGATACCATACTTGATAATTTAAAAGCAAAGACTGCATTGTTAATTACTGGAAAGAACTCATACAATTCACATAGTATTGATCAAAAATTATCATCTACTTTATTAAATATGAACATTACTAAATTTAATGATTTTAGTGTAAATCCAAAAATTACAGATGCAGTCAAAGGTATAAAATTATTAGAATTAATAAAACCGGATATTATTATAGCAATTGGCGGGGGAAGTGTAATAGACATGGCTAAACAAATTAACATACTGTCAGCACAAAATTTAGATGATATTGAAAATATAGTTCAAAATCAGAATCTCATACAAAAACCTGGTATTCCGTTAGTTGCTATCCCAACAACAACAGGGACGGGTAGTGAGTCAACTCATTTTGCTGTCACATATATTAATAAAAAAAAATATTCTTTAGCACATAAATATATGCTTCCAAGTTATTGTATAGTTGATCCAATATTATCTTATACAATGCCTCCTAAATTAACCGCATCTTGCGGAATGGATGCATTAACACAATCAGTTGAATCATATTGGTCTGTGAATTCTACGGAAGAAAGTAAAAGATATGCGAGAGAATCAATATTATTAATTATTAAAAATATCATAAATGCTGTAAGTGGATCAGAAGAAGCTAAAAATGAAATGGCACTAGCAGCTCATTATTCAGGTAAAGCAATTAATATTTCTAAAACTACAGCGCCACATGCAATTTCATATCCTCTGAGCATGTACTTTAATATTTCACATGGTCATGCCGTTGCGTTAACACTTGGATATTTTTTTACAATTAACTCCACTCTTGAAAATGTAGATATTATAGATAAAAGAGGAAAAGAATATTTATCTTCTAATATGTATGAACTGTTTAATTTATTTTCAAAGAAAAATGGAGATGACTGTAAAGATTTTTGGTATAAATTAATGCATCAAATTAATTTAGAAACCAATATATCTAAATTAGGAGTAAGAACTAATGAAGATATTGATAAAATTTTAGAGAACGTCGATCCGAATCGAATAAGAAATAATCCTGTTCAGATAGATAAAAAAATAATAAAAAATATATTAAAAGACTTACAAGTTTAAAAATTTGTTGATATGGAAGATCTCAACACATCATTTTCAAATGCATTAATATTAATTTTTCAATTAGATAGTAATTATATTGAGATTATCGCTTTATCATTACAAGTTTCTTTATCTGCGGTTTTTATTTCTTGTTTAATTTCAATGCCATTAGCAGCATTATTGAGTATAAAAAACTTCTCAGGAAAGTCTATTATATTAATAATTTTAAATGCTTTCATGGCATTACCACCAGTTGTAGTCGGTTTGTTTTTATATATATTATTATCAGCTAAAGGAATACTATCAATCTATGAACTTCTCTATACACCTATTGCAATGTTAATAGCACAAATAATAATTGTAACACCAATAATTACATCTCTATCTAAAGAATCTATTGATATATATTATGTGCAGTATAAAGATTATCTAAGATCATTGAATGCTTCGTATTATAATACAGCTACAACATTATTATGGGAAAGTAGATATATTTTAACAATTAATACTTTAGCTGGATTAGGGAGAGCACTTGCTGAAGTTGGTGCAGTTATGATTGTTGGAGGTAATATTGCTCATCTTACTAGAGTTATGACGACAAGCATTGTATTAGAAACGTCTAGAGGAGATTTATCTTTAGCTTTAAGTTTAGGAGTAACATTAATATTTATCTCTATTGGTATAAATAGTTTAGTATATTTAATAAAAAAATCTAATTAGCTTATGACTAAAATAATTAATTTTAAAAATGTTACCTATACAATCAATAATAAAGTTATTATTGACAATATTAATCTAAATATAAAAAAAGATGGTTTGTTGGTTTTGTTAGGTAATAATGGCGCAGGGAAAACAACAATTTTAAAACTTATGGCAGGTATATTAATACCAACAAGTGGAACAATTAATTTATCAGATATGTATACCAAGCAAAACAATAGAATAGGGTTTGTTTTTCAAAAAACAATTTTTTTAGATAGAACTGTTGAAGAAAACTTATTTCATGCATTATATTGCTCAATGAATGCCAAAAATAAAGAAAATTATATCAAATTAATACAAAAAGAATTAGATCAAATTAATATGTGTCATTTATTACATGAAAAAGCTAAAAATTTATCGATCGGAGAGCAACAAATCGTTTCAATGATAAGATCGATTATCATCAATCCATGTATACTATTTTGTGATGAACCTACAAGTAATTTGGACGATAATTATAAAAAAATTGTTGAAAATATTATTATTAATATGTCAAATAAAATAAAAGTTATCATGATTACTCAAGATATAGACCAAGCTAATAGGCTTGGTGAGGAAAAAATAGTAATAAAAAATGGAAAATTATTAAATTAAAACGTTATGAATGGTACTATAGCAAGATGAAAAAAGCACGCGTACTACTGGTAAGTCCTAATTTAAAAGGTATCGTTGATGGAATTACAAGGATACAACCTACTATGGGATTATTATTAATTGCTCCTATATTAGAAAAAGCAGGGCATACTGTAAAAATATATGATTCTGCTCTTGATGGGTGGAATACCAGAAAAGTATTAGATGCTAATGAAAACATTGTAATGATAGGTCATTCCGATGATGAAATAGCAAAAGTCATCTCGGATTTTTCCCCAGATATAGTGGCTGTGTCAGTTTTATTTTCTAATTTAATTGAATCTGCTCATAATATTGCAAAAATATCAAAACAAGTTAATAGCAAAGCACCTGTGATTCTAGGTGGTAATCATATCTCTAGTTCTGTGATAGATTATCAACACTCTATGAATGATTTGACTTCAAAATTATCAACAGTTTTAGAGGATTTAGAAGACGATAATATTGATATGGCTATGACGGGAGAAGGCGAATTTGCATTTGCAGATTTAGTTAATGCTTTAATAAATAAAAAAGATTATTCAAATATTCCAGGGTTAGTAAAAAAAATTGGTTATAGAAAATATTTGATAAATCAACCTGCAAGGTTAGAAGATTTGAATTTATTACCCCAACCAGCTAGACATCTTGTAAATATGGAAGGATATTTTGATATTGGCGCATTCCAATCAACGAAAACTCAATCGGATAGAGTTTTAAGCATAATGTGTTCAAGAGGATGTCCGGAAAAATGTACTTTCTGTTCCACTCCTCAAATGTGGGGACAAAAAGTTAGGTGGAGAAGCACTGAACATATAATGAATGAAGTTATTAATGATTCAAAAGCATATAATATTGGTGAACTTCATATACAAGATGATTCATTAACTGCTGATAAAAAAAATCTATATGCATTATGTGATGCTTTAGAAAAAGTAGGGCTTCCTTGGTGTACGCCTAATGGAACAAAAGTAAACTATCATTTTAAAAAGCATGATGAAATGTATAAGAAAATGCATGATTCTGGTTGCTATCAACTTACATTAGCTTGCGAAAGTGGTGTTCAACGTGTATTAGATAATGTAATTAATAAACGATTACCACTTGAGACTATTTATCCTTCCATAGAACAAGCTAAAAAAGCTGGAATGTTAGTTCATACGTATTGGATCTTAGGATATCCAGGTGAAACATTTGAAGAAATGCAAACTACAATAGATTTTGCAATGAACAGTGGGGCAGATAGTTTTACATTTTCTATACTCAGCCCATTACCAGGCACCCCAATATACAGACAAGTTGTAAACCAAAATCTATGGTGGAGTGGGAGAGGATTAGATGATGTTATTCTTCAAAGAGAATCATTAATTAAAGTAGATGGGTTTTCATCTCCATATGACTTTGAAAAATTTGTGAGAGAAACAAATAAGAAGGCAAACTTACTTCTTAAGCAGAATGATCCAGAAAGATTTAAATACAAATATGGTTCTGATGCTGACGAGACTTCCTTAATAAAACAATCATAAAAATATTAAACAATTATATCAATGAGATTTTTAATAAAATCACTACTTAATATAATTTTTTTTCCTTTAAAATTCATTATACCTAAAGGAAAAGTGATTACAGTAAGTACAAGTAGCCCGCATATTTATTGCGGTAATACAAGATATCTATACGAATATTTATCAAAAAATTGCGAGTATAAAGTATTTTGGCATACTGAGAATGAGAGTATTAAACAATATCTAGATAATCTTAATTTTAAATATATTTCTATATCAAAACCAATTCACTATATATGGACTTTATTAAGAACAAAAATTGTAATTAATGATGGTGATGCTTATATTAATACATTTAAGATTCTTGATAATAACAGCACGATAAAGATTTGTACTTTTCATGGTAGCGCAGCTAAAGCCGCGTTATACACTCATCAAGGGATAATTTCGGTAGATGAACAAATTGATAGAATAAATAAGTTTAATTTTGTTAATTTTCCATCTAAATATACTTCTATTACATACAGAAATATGTTTAATTTACCACAAAATAAAGTAATTTCATTTGGCTTTCCACGATGCGATCAATTTTTTAATTATAATTATACACAAGAAGCATATAAGCAAAAAAAAATATCAAAATTACTTAATCCCAATATCAACAATAAAACTAAAATTATTTTATATACTCCAACTTGGAGACCATATAAATATAATTTACCTATTATTGATATGACAGACTTCAATGCTGAATCTATGAATTTGTGGCTTGAAGATAATAATGCATGTTTTTTTTATACAGTTCATTCAGGAGTAAAACCCTCTAAATATATTAAAGATTATTCAAGAATTTATTATATTAATTTAAACAATCATCCCTTATTCGATATAAATACATTAATGATGGAAACTGATTTATTATTAAATGATTATTCTGCTACAAGCACAGATTATTCACTTCTGAATAAAGCTCACTTATTTTTCATGCCTGATTACAAAAACTATTGGGGGAATGAAGATATTACTTTTATAAAACAATCAGACAATTCTGATTCATATGATAGTTATAGAAAATCTCTACCTGGTGATGAAGTAGATGATTTTTCTTCATTAATAGAAAAATTTGAATATATTTTCAGTAATTATGAAAAATATGTAAATAAATACAATTCTAAATCACAAAAGCTTTTATCTGATTTTTACAGTATTAATAATCGTAATTCATGTGTTAAATTTAAAAAATTTATTCAAAATATTATCTGATATTTAAATGAAAAATATTTTATATATAGTTATCTTTATGATTTTAGTGGTACCCCAAGTTTATGGACGTTCCAATGATACCATCGTCATACAATCAACTACTTCAACTAGAGATTCTGGATTTTATGATTATATATTACCAATTTTTAAAAATAAATTTAGTCTTGATGCATACGTTGTAGCTGTTGGTACTGGGCTTGCAATAAAAAATGCAATGAATTGTGATGCTGATATTTTGATTACCCACGCAATAACTCTTGAACATGATTTTATTAGCAAAGGTTTTGGCGTTACGAGAAATAACTTAATGTATAATGATTTTGTCTTAATAGGACCACAAAATAATCCAGCTAAGATATCATCATCAGATTCTGTAACCGAAGCTTTTATAAAAATAGCAAAATCTCAAAATACTTTTATTTCACGCGCTGATGATAGTGGTACACATATTTCTGAAAAAAATATATGGAATAAGACTAAACTTCACTCTGATAAATTTACTATTGAATGGTATTTAGAAAGTGGACAGGGTATGGGGCAAACGCTAAATATAGCTATTGCTAAAAATGCATATACATATACAGATAGAGCAACATGGCTTAAATTCAAAAATAAACAAAATCATAGAATAATATATCAAAACGATCCTTTGTTGGTTAATCAATACGGCATTATTACTATAAATCCTCAAAGATGTCCTAATATTAACCATAAAGGCGCAAAAACACTTCATGATTGGCTTATTTCTAAAGATGGGCAGAATTACATTGCTGAATTTACACTGAATAATGAGCAATTATTTATTCCGAATTATAAATAAGTTTATATTATAAGACATAATATATATTATACGAATATAATAATATAATTCAAACTAACTCCTCTCTTAAATATATAATGAAAGTACTATATAACGAACAATGTCCAGTATGCTCTAGAGAAATAAAGCACTACAAAAATTTAATTAAAGAAGAAATAAAATGGTTAGATATCAATAATTTAAAAGTATCTACTAAACTAAGTGGGAAGTCACATAGAGAGCTCATTCGGAGAATACATGTAATTGAAGATGGTAAAGTATACTCTGGTTTAGATGCATTTATTTTACTCTGGGGAAAAGTTCCTCAATATAAACTTCTTTCTAGATTACTATCAAAGCCAATTATTTATCACTTTTCATATATGCTATACGAGGCATTAGCATCATTACTATTTTTAATAAATTACAAACAGTTACGTAATAAATCTAATTAATCTAAAAGGATTAATAACTGTTTTCTTGATAGATTGTAATCTTCTTCTGTTATAACCCCCCTAATGTATTGCTCTTTGATTTTTTCAAGGTTTGCTAATGTTTCTGATACTTTTTGCTGATGAGAAATATTACGTTTTTCAGCACATTTTTTGTTATTATAAAGCCTTAGTAAATATTCCTTTCTAGATGCTGCATTATATTCAGCATGGGCAGTGGTCCCAAATGTAACAAAATATGCAGGAAAAAAGAACAAACCAGATAATATATTTTCCTCTGTTGCTCCTTTTTCTTCGTGAGCCATATCTGATGCAAGGGATGCTTTTTCATAAGCTAAAATTAGCTCATTACATGACATCTCCTCATCACCTAATTGCTTAATATCTATAGCTTTAGGTGTTGCGCATGATACCAAAAATATCAGCATAGTCAGATATATTTGTATTTTTTTTAGCATTAGTCTTCAGCAAAGTTATTATTAATTATTTTATTAAATATTATAACTAATAGAAAGCAATAATACGTCCATTCCTTAATTTTCATCTTTACCACCCCACCCTAAAAATAATACCGTTATTTATTTTTTCTAAATATCCAAGGTTCTATATGTAAACTCCCTGACCACAAACCTAGTTTGTTAGTTCTGGCATGGTTTTCAAGATTAAGAAGATAATTATTGTTACGGTTTTCCTTATATACCCATGCATTACCACTTTTAATCATTTTTGCATTCACAAATATAGGGCTTTGATTTTCATAAATATATAATTCAGCTAATTGTCTTTTATATCTATCGTTTTGTTCTGTATTTATAATAATTATTTTGTTGGCAACTATAGATTCTAGAAATTTTTTTGATTCATAACCATTTTCTTGATCTAATTCAGGGGCGTCTATATATAGTAATCTAACTTTATATTTGTTATAACCTTTTTTAACCCAAATTGTATCACCATCAATAACTTTAATTACTTCAGCTTGATATTCGTACGCATATAGTGTTGGACTAAAAATAATAATTAGAAGAAAAAAATAAATTTTTATATTGATGTTAAAAATGATTTAATTTCTCTCGAAAAAGTTTCTGTGTCTACTAAAAAAGAATCATGCCCTTGTGAACAATTTAATGTTTTAAATTCAGCTTTGGTATTACCTTGAGCTAATCCTTCATAGATTTCTTTTTGCTGTTCAATTGGAAATAATATATCAGTTCCAACTCCCAATATTAAAGCCCTATTAATTTTTGTTTTTGATAAAGCATCTACAGTAGATTGAGCATGTTCAGAAAGATCAAACCAGTCCATTGCTCTTGATAGATATAAATAGCAATTAGCATCAAAAACATTCTGAAATTTTATTGCATGATGTTCTAGATAAGATTCTATTTCATACTCAAAGCTTGTATTGTCTATCCCAAAAGTATTTTGATTAATGACTGATCCTGAAGTTTTTTTCCTTCCAAAACGCTGTATCCATTCTAATGCCGATCTATATGATATCATTCCAAGTTTTCTTGCCATTCTTACACCATCAAGTGGTGGTTCGTTATAATCATAGTAACCACTTTTCCACAATGGATCTTTTCTGATTATTTCTCTTTGCAATGATCTTATTGCAATTGCAAATGGTAATGCTTGGGTGGATGTAGATATTAAAATAATATTTTCAACAGTTCCTTTAAACATTACAGAATAAGCAAGAGCTTTCATCCCACCCATAGAAGGTCCAATTAATAAATTTATTTTTTTAATTCCTAGTTTTTGAATTAACAAATTAGAGGCGTTCGCCATATCTTCCATACTCAATTCTGGAAAAGTTAACCTATATGGTTTAGATGTTTTTTGGTTAATTGATACAGGACTAGTTGATCCATAACAGCTACCTAAAGAATTTATACATATTACATAATATTTTCCAGTATCAATAGCTTTTTTTGGTCCAACCATGCCATCCCACCAACCTGGTGTAGAATCTTTATCAGATGATGTAATATGTGTGTTTGCAGATAAACCTGTAAAAATTACACAAACATTAGACTTAGTATCATTTAATTTTCCCCACGTTTCATAAGCAACATCAAGAGTCGCTAGCACACCTCCCCTTTTCATTTGAAAATTATTGGCAACAGACATTATTGTTGAACTAGAATTAGTATTCTTAAAAACCGTAACAACTTTTTTATTTATATTTGAATTCATATCGGTGATTATACTATTACAGTTTACTGCTTAAAACAATTAATAAATCATCAAAGAATAGCTTTTTATTAACATTATAAAATAAATCCTTTTTTCTTTTTATTAGATAATCTATTAGATATATACTCTTTTTTGGTGTACTTTTAATTTTTTCAGATATTTTCAAGTATATAGGTTTAAGTGGATTAGTTGATGGTAGAAGATTTCCCTTGGCAAGTAATGTAAATAGAACAATTAAATAATCCAAAATAATGATACCTCGCTTATTCCATTTATCTGAAAGTGAAATTGGATCAAGTTCTTTATGTTTTATTAGATATAATTCTTCCTCTATATTTTTATAATCATCAAGAAGATTAGTATTTTGTGAAATTTGATTTAATTGAGGATACATGAATAAAAAATATTCAAAGAGTGAATTAATAGTTGGTGTTTTTACTTCGGGTTGATAGTTAAACAAATGACATCTACTTTTTATTGTCAATGGAATATATTCTATAGAAGATGTTAAAAGAAAAAAAATAGTTTGACTCTGAGTTTCTTCCAATGTTTTTAATAATGCTGAACTGGCCTCTTTATTAAGATAGTCGCAGTCATTAATAATTACAAATTTATGATTAATATATGATGTTAGGTGTGTAAAATTAATTAAAGATCTAATCTGATCAATTGATATTTCCTTTCCTATTCTTTTATCTTCAATTTTTTCTATCAAACCAAATTTATATAATATTTTCTCTTCATTAGTTAAAGTTCTTATAATTTTATTTTGTGAATCATATATTGGAAGTGAAATATAATGAACATCTGGATTATTATTTAGATTAGAATAATTTTCTTCAGAATAATTTGAATAATATTTCTTTAATATAGCTTCAATTAATTGATATTTACCACATCCATTATTTCCAGTTATAATAATATTATAATTTGATTTTTCTAATTTATACAAATTAAAAAAATTATCTAAATTATTTTGTGTACTATTCATTAATTATTCTATCTAAATGTTCAGTTATTTCTTTTTGTACTAGTTCTTTATTTTTACTTGTATCTATTTTTATAACTTTATTATTATTTTTAAAAGTATCTTCATATGCATGATGAATCTTTTCAAAATAATTTATTCCTTGAGATTCAAATTTATCTGTATTTTCTCTATTATTTATTCTGTCAGAAGATGTTTTAGGGCTAGCACATAAATAAAAAATTAATGAAATTTTTTCAGAAAAAAATGGATCTAATAACTTATGCATTTCTTGTACTTTTTTGTTTGATTCTACAATTCCTTGATACACTAAAGTTGAATAATGAAATCTATCGCATATTACATATATACCATTATCTAGCGCATTCTTGATATTATTATAATTTACAACTCTTGCGGAATGAAATAAAAGAGCTTCAGACAATGGATCTAATTGTGACTTATTATCAAGCAAAATATCTCTAAGTGATTCACCAAATTCAGTACCCCCAGGCTCCCTAGTAATTTCATTTTTAATATTTTTGTCATTCAAATATGATGAAACAAAATTGAGGTGGGTTGTTTTACCTGTTCCCTCGTTTCCTTCAAATATTATGAATTTTCCTTTTTTCATTAATTATAAATATACTTTTTTAGTACATTATATAGGAAATCATCAAAGAAAAATTTAGTTTTTTTAATTTGACTAATGAAGGTTACGCCTCTTATAGAGTTGGTTGTAAAACATGCGTCAAATTTATCTATTTTAGACAAAGGTATATTTATTATTTTTATGATATATTGTTTATTTTTTAAAAAAGAAATTATTTTACTTCTTAAAATACCTTCAATACCTACATCTTTTATAATGGGCGTATAAAAAATTGGAGTACTTTTTTTGAAGTTAACAAAAAATATATTTGAGGATATACATTCAATAATATTATTATTAGCATCAACAGCAATTAAATCTCTATATTTTGATTGTTTAAGTAAGTTTTTTGAAATCATAACCTGTTCAATTCTATTTAAATGTTTAATTTTAGAAAGATCATTATTTGCTTTTAAAATGTATGTAGATATACCTAATTGATTAGTATTGAATTTTTCACCAGAAATTTGAATCTGATGTTTAAAAAAATATAAATTAGGAGTCAAATTGTCATCAATTTTATACCCATAACTACTACTTCCTCTTGTAAAAATAATTTTAACAATACAATTATTTGAATTACCAATAGCTAGTTTAATATTTTTATAGATCAGTTTGTTAGAAGGTTTAATTAATCCTAGAACACAACATCCTTTATGTAATCTTTCTATATGCTCTTTTAGGTATAATGGTTTATTATTTTGTACTAAAATTGTCTCAAATAAGCCATCACCGAAATTAAACCCTCTATCTAAGGAAGATATATTCTTTTTATTAACAAAAGTATTTATAGATGTTTTTGGCATCTTAGGAATTATTCGTATTTAGAAAAAATCAATGAACCGTTGGTTCCGCCAAAACCAAATGAATTCGATAACGCATGGCTAATTTCAACGTTAGATGATTTAGATGAATTGAAATTTAAATCGCATTTTGGATCTTGATTGAAAATATTGATTGTGGGGTGTGCTTTTTGATTATATATAGAAAGTATAGTTGCGATAGATTCGACGCCGCCAGCCGCACCTAAAAGATGTCCAATCATAGATTTTGTAGAATTAACTACTAATTTTTTTGAATGGTCTTTGAAAATATTTTTTATAGCAGCAACTTCTGCCACATCTCCAGCTGGTGTAGATGTACCATGAGCATTAATATATTCAATTTGATTTGCTTTTATTCCCGCGTCAATTAAAGCATTCTCCATACATCTTGCAGCTCCATCACCAGTTTCTGGAGGTAATGTCATATGATATGCATCAGCACTCATCCCATAACCACTAATTTCTGCATAAATTTTTGCATTTCTTTTTAATGCATGGTTTAGTTCTTCAAGAACAATTACTCCAGCGCCATCACCTAGAACAAACCCATCTCTATTAATATCCCATGGACGGCTTGCAGTTTTTGGATCTTCATTTCTTGTTGATAAAGCTCTAGCTGCTGCAAATCCACCGAGACCTAAAGGTGATGTTGCCATTTCAGCTCCACCACAAATCATAACATCGGCATGAGAGTATTGTATTTGTCTAAATCCTTCACCTATATTATGTGTTCCTGTTGTGCATGCAGTTACTATAGATAAATTAGGTCCTTTAAACCCAAATTTAATAGATAAATTCCCTGATATCATGTTAATAATAGATGCAGGAACAAAAAAAGGTGAAATTCTTCTTGCGCCTGATGAGGTGTAAGTAGTATGTGTATTTTCAATATATTGGAGCCCTCCAATACCCGATCCAATTGAGATTCCCACTTTATCGGAATTAATATTTTTAGAATCAAGTTTAGAGTCTGTGATTGCTTGTATACCTGCTGCCATTCCGTATTGCATAAAAAGATCCATTTTACGCTGCTCTTTATTGTCAAGATAAGTTTCAACATCAAAGTTTTTGACTGACGCCGAAAATTTTACTGACATATCAGATACATCAAATGTTGTAATATTAGTTACACCAGACATACCTTTTAGAGCTGAACTCCAAAATTCTTCTACAGAATTACCTATCGGTGTGAGACAACCCATTCCTGTGACAACAACTCGTCTTTTACTCATTTGAATTTACTTTTGGTGATTATTGATATAATCGATGGCTTGTTGAACAGTTGTAATCTTTTCTGCTTCTTCGTCAGGTATTTCAGTATCAAATTCTTCTTCTAATGCCATAACAAGTTCAACAGTATCAAGTGAATCTGCTCCCAAATCATCAATGAATTTAGATTCAGATTTTACCTCTTCATCTTTTACACCTAATTGCTTGACTATAATATTTTTTACTTTTTCTTCTACACTACTCATTTATTTTCACTCCTTAAACTTTTCTAATTTGATTTTGAACACCTATTTATTATTGTAAAGTCATTTTAGACTATTTTACATATATAACCCACCATTTACATTAATATTTTCTCCAGTTATATACGATGAATCATCGGAAGCCAAAAACTTTACAACGGACGCAAGTTCTTTTGTATCACCAATTCTAGACAAAGGTATAGCTTCAATCAGTTTTAGCTTCATATTCTCCGGTATATCTTTAGTCATGTCAGTATCTATAAAACCTGGGGATACCGCATTAACAGTTATATTTCTTGATGCCACTTCTTTAGCAAGAGATTTGGTAAAACCTATTAGCGCAGCTTTTGTAGATGCATAATTGGTTTGTCCAGCATTGCCCATAACCCCAACAACCGACCCTATATTAATGATTCTTCCATATTTAACTTTCATCATATCTTTTAAAAATTCCTTTGTAACTCTAAATAATGATGTGAGGTTTGTATCTATCACATCTTGCCATTCTTGATCAGACATTCTTATTAATAAATTATCACTAGTGATTCCTGCGTTATTTATAAGTATAGACACCGTACCAAACTTTTCTTTAATTGTATTGTTTAAATTTGCGATAGATTCTGATTCTTTAACATCCAATATAAAACCCTTTCCGTCTCCATTTAATGCGGTAATTTTTTCATTAATTTTCTTCACCCCATCTTCTGATCTTGACGTCCCAATCACTGTAATATTATTAGATAAGAGTGATGATAATATTTCTGCACCTATTCCTCGATTTGCTCCAGTTACCAAGGCAATTTTTTTTTCAGTTACCATTTATTATCAACTCCTTTGCATCGTCTATCAGTTTCGAATCGGAGATCGATATTACTGATAATTCCTTACTAATTCTTTTATTTAATCCGGTTAAAACAGTGCCTGGACCAATTTCAATAAACGAATCTATACCTAATTTTGCTATATTCTTTATTGACTGTGACCACATAACTGAACTATGAATTTGTTTGGTTAATGAAACTATTATATCATCTTTGTGTATTTTTGACTGGGCATCCTCATTATGAATAACTGGAAACAATGGTTCTTTAAATTCTATATTTAACAATAACTTATTAAGTTTTTCTGAACAATTTTTCATAATTGATGTATGCGCAGCTACACTTACTGGCAATACTTTTACTATTTTAGCGCCAGTAGATTTAAATACATTCTCTGATTTTTTTATAGTATCTACATCTCCTGCAACAACTATTTGTGAATCAGAATTAAAATTTACTGCCTCTATAACATTGTCACCAATAGATAGTTCTTTGCATATATTGTTAACTTGATTGCTATTTAAGCCTATTATCGCTGCCATACTCCCTTCTATATTACCCATCGCCTCCACCATCATTTTTGCCCTTTCAGACACAAGATTTAACCCATCTGATAATGAAATAATTTGGCTTGCAACTAAAGCGCTATATTCTCCTAGACTATGACCGGCCGCATATGATGGAAGTGATTCGTTCTTTTCCCTCCATGTTCTCCATATTGCAATCGATGTGGCCAGCATAATTGGTTGGGTATATATAGTGTTATTTAGTTTAGATTCATCTTCTACAGTTTTTACAATATCAAATTTTAGTATTTCTGATGATTCATTAAGTGTATTTATGAATGTATTATTATTAAGATACGATAACAACATTTCCCTATGTTGCGAACCTTGTCCGGGAAATATAGCAGCGTATGGTCTCATGATTTAGAAGTTAAAAAATTCTGATAATTATACAATCCTGGTTCCTGATTTGTAATCCACATTGCAGTTTTAATTGCTCCAATAGCAAATATAGATCTATCAAACGCGCTGTGAATTATATTAATTTTATTAGTATCATTTTCAAAAACAACTTCATGTGTACCTATTTCTGACTCTACTCTGGAAGAATTAATCTTTATTTGATCCTGGGTGTCAATTGTAGGGCTATTCTCTGATATTATAGATGCCAACTTAATTGCGGTACCAGAAGGTTTGTCTATTTTATTTTTATGGTGTGTTTCGTTAATTGTAATTTTATAATCATTCAAAATTTTTGCTAATTCTGTAATGATAGAAAAAGTTGCATTTACACCATAACTCATATTTGGTGCTAATAAAATTGGTATATCATTACTTGCTTTGTTTATTTGATTTAATTGGTTTGATGTAAAACCAGTTGTACCTATGGTAATAGGTTTCTTTAATTTTTGACATTCATCTATTAATTTAATTGTTGATTGTGGTAATGAAAAATCTATTACAGAATCAAATAAATCAGCTTTATCTGAAATGTTAGATGTCAGACTAACTTCTTCTATGGAATTAGATTTAATTTTTTCTTGCAAATCACATCCAACGGTTATTTGGCAATCAGGAAATTTTTTAGACTCATTGTAGATAGATTGGCCCATCTTCCCAAAAAAACCATTTATTGCAATTTTATATTCTTTCATATTTATTCAAAAAATTCTTTTATATTATCTACCCAACTTTTTTCCTTAGGTTTGTGAGTTGACTTATTTTTTCCAAAAGATTCGTCAAGTTTTTTAAGTATCTCTTTTTGATTGTTAGTTAAATTTATTGGTGTTTCTACTATAACTCTACAATATAAATCTCCTGTACTGGACGATCTTATTGATTGAACTCCTTTGTTTCTAACTCTAAACGCTCTTCCAGTTTGTGTTCCCGATGGTATTTTTAATTCAACTTTGCCATTAAGTGTTGGAACAATTATCTTATCTCCTAATGCCGCAGATGTAAAATTTATTGGTATTTCGCATAATAGATCATCTCCATCTCGTTGAAAAAACTTATGAGGAGTAATTTTTATACTTACATATAAGTCTCCAGATACTCCATTGTTTGGTCCTCCTTCACCTTCGCCTGACAATCTAATTTGATCGCCTGTATCTACCCCTTTAGGAATATTAACAGATAGATTCTTTGTTTTTTTGATTCTGCCATTTCCAGAACAAGTATTACATGGCTTGCTTATACTTTTTCCTCTTCCTCTGCAGGCCGGACATGTTTGTTGCATAGAGAAAAAACCTTGACTAACTCTGATGTGACCACTTCCATTACATTGATTGCAAATAGAAAACGCTGTTCCTTTATCAGCTCCTGTTCCGCTACAATCATTACAATTTACAGATTTAGGTATTTTTAGTTTTACTTCCTTTCCAGCAATCGCATCTTCTAATGATAGTTCAATTTGATATTCTAAATCACTACCTCTTCTAGGCTGATTAGATGAACGAGATGAATTTCCAAAAATATCTCCAAAAACATCTCCAAAAATATCATTGAAAGATCCTCCGGAAAATCCACCTGCTTGACCAAATCTAGAATTAACACCTTCATGTCCAAACTGATCGTATGTAGTTCTTTTATCTGGATCACTTAACACTTCATAAGCTTCAGATAATTCTTTAAATTTAGCTTCAGCACTTTTGTCTCCTTGATTTCTATCAGGATGGTGTTTCATGGCTAGTTTTTTGTAAGCTTTTTTAATTGCATCAGAAGACGCATCTCTATTTACACCTAGAGTTGAATAGTAATCAGCTTTTGCCATAATAAATTATTTTTTATCAGCCTTAGGTTCTTTAGGCTCGTCATCTACTTCTTTGAAATCTGCATCCACGGCTTCATTATTTTTTTTGTCTTCATTAACAGTTTCTTTTTGTTGTTGCGCGGCAGCTTGTTCTTTGTATGCTTGTTCTGCAATTTTACCAGCTGCCTCAGTAAGTTTTGTGGTTTTTTCTTTTATCTTATTGATATCTTCTTTTTTAATCTCATCTTTTAAATCAGATATCGCTGCATTTACTTTCTCAACTTCATTTTTATCAGCTTTATCACCTAAGTCTTTAATTGCTTTTTCTGAGCCATGTATCATTGCCTCTGCTTGATTTTTAGCATCAACTAATTCTTTTACCTTTTTGTCTTCTTCGGCATGTGTTTCAGCATCTTTAATCATTTTCTGTATTTCATCTTCTGATAATCCGCTTGAAGCTTTTATAATTATTGATTGTTCTTTACCTGTTGCATTGTCTTTAGCAGATACATTCAAAATTCCATTAGCATCTATATCGAAGGTTACTTCTATCTGTGGTGTGCCTCTAGGAGCTGGAGGTATGTCTGCTAAATCAAATTTACCGAGTGATTTATTTCCAGAAGCAACTTCTCTTTCACCCTGTAAAACATGAACGGTCACTGCTGGCTGATTATCTTCAGCGGTAGAAAAAATTTGAGATTTTTTTGTTGGTATAGTTGTATTTTTTTCTATCAATGGTGTTCTTACTCCTCCCATTGTTTCAATACCAAGCGTTAGAGGTGTAACATCTAACAACAAAACATCTTTAACATCTCCACCTAAAACTCCGGCTTGTATTGCAGCTCCCATAGCTACAGCTTCATCTGGATTAACTTCTTTTTTAGGTTCTTTATTAAAAAAATCTTTCACTACTTCTTGCACTTTAGGCATTCTCGTTTGCCCGCCAACTAATATCACCTCATGAATATCTGAAACCGATAATTCTGCATCTTTCAATGCAGTTTTGCATGGCTCTATTGTCTTTTGTATTAAATCTTCTACAAGTGATTCAAGTTTTGCTCTAGTTAATTTCATGTTTAAATGTTTAGGGCCACTTGCGTCAGCAGTAACATAAGGCAGATTTATATCAGTTTGAGAGCTAGAAGAGAGTTCTATTTTAGCTTTTTCTGCAGCCTCTTTTAATCTTTGTACTGCTAAAGGATCTTTTTTAAGATCTATTGCTTGGTCTTTCTTAAATTCATCTGCCAAATAATCTATAAGTCTTAAATCAAAATCCTCTCCACCTAAAAATGTATCACCGCTGGTTGATAAAACCTCAAATTGTTGTTCACCATCAATCTTTGTCATTTCTATAATAGATACATCAAAAGTTCCACCACCTAAATCATATACTGCAACTTTCTTTTCCGCAGACGCTTTGTCAAGACCGTAAGCTAAAGCTGCCGCAGTTGGTTCATTTATAATTCTTTTTACATCTAATCCTGCAATTCTTCCAGCTTCCTTTGTGGCTTGTCTTTGAGAATCATTGAAGTACGCTGGAACAGTGATTACAGCTTCCTTAGCCTCTGTTCCCAGATAATCTTCTGCGGTCTGTTTCATTTTCCTAAGCACTTCAGCTGATACGGCCTGAGGAGGTACTTTTTTACCTTGCGCCTCAACCCATGCGTCTCCATTTTCATGTTTAGCAATACCATAGGGGACTATCTTAATATCTTTTTGAACTTCATTTTCGTCAAATTTCCTACCTATTAGTCTCTTAATTGCAAATAAGGTATTAGTGGGGTTTGTAACAGCTTGTCTTTTAGCAGATTGTCCTACTAATATTTCATTGTCATCGTTATAAGCTACATATGACGGAGTTGTTCTATCACCTTCACTGTTTTCAATCACTTTTGGCTTATCACCATCCATTATAGAAACACAAGAATTAGTGGTTCCAAGATCAATTCCAATAATTTTAGACATTCATACTCTCCTAATTAGATATGTATACAACATATGTCCATTTTTATCTATTTCAAGGGAATTATGAATTTTTTACAACAATAACCATCGCCGGTTTGATAACTCTATCATTAAGTTTATATCCTTTTTGCACCACCTCGATAATCTCATTATCTTTTTTCTTTTTATCTTCTTTGGTGCTTATGGCTTGATGATAATTAGGATTAAATTTATCATTTAAAGGATTGATTTCTATAACATTATTTGATTTAAGAAATTTTTGAAACATAGAAAGGAGTAATTTATTGCCTTCCTTTATTTTATCCTGAGTTATTGACTCATCTGATGTTTTTAGACTAAGTTCTAAGCTATCATAAATAGGAAGTATTTCTAGAATTAAAGATTCATTCGCGTATTTATATATTGATTCCACTTCTTTTTTTGTTCTTTTTTTAATATTTTCTATTTCAGCTTTTGTTCTTAACAATAAATCATAAGTCTCTTCGTATTTTTGTTGTAAATCACCCTTTTCGATTGGGGCTTTCTGGGTTTTATCATTTGTAGCTGATTGTGTCGTGCCTAGGTTATCAGCATTATTCTCTTCTTTGTGGTTTTTATTTTTATCTTTATCCATATTTTGCAAACACTTACATTATTTTAACGATTGTTTGAAAATATACAATATAATACAAGATTATGAGTGAACGTAGAAAAACAATATCTGTTGATGTAGGTAACATCAAAATTGGTTCTGATCATCCCATCAGGATCCAATCTATGACTAATACTGATACTTCAGATATCAAAAATACAATTATCCAAATTAAAGAACTCCATGATGCTGGATCTGAATTAGTTAGAATAACCGTAAATAACGAAAATTCGGCTAATGCTGTCCCTTCTATAATATCAAAACTAATTCAGGATAATTACAAATTACCGATTATTGGAGATTTTCATTTCAATGGCCATGCTTTGCTTGAAAAATTTCCTGAGATGTCTGATGCGCTAGCAAAATACAGAATTAATCCTGGTAATATAGGAGGAAAGGAAAAGTTTGATAAAAATTTTGAAAAAATTATTAAAATTGCCATTAAAAATAATAAGCCTATAAGAATTGGTGGTAATTGGGGTAGTATAAACAAAACAGTTTTAAATAAATTAATTAATGATAAACAGTATGATAAAGATTCTGTAAGTTATTCATATTTAATAAAAAAAGCTTTAATATCATCTGTAATAGATTCGGCAAATCTTGCAGTAAAATTAGGGTTACCGGAAGATAAAATTATACTTTCCTGCAAGACAAGCAATGTCTCAGAGTTAGTTGATGTTTATACGGATATTTCCAAAAAGTGTAGGTATCCTCTGCATGTTGGTCTAACAGAGGCTGGTTTGGGGAGAGATGCAATAATCTCGTCTACATCGGCCCTAGCTATATTACTGCATACTGGTATAGGCGATACAATAAGAGTGTCCTTAACTCCCGAACAAGCGAGCAAAAGAACAGAAGAAGTGCTTGTCTGCCAACAAATTTTATCTAGCCTAGGAAAAAAGAATTTTAAACCACAAATCGTATCCTGTCCTGGATGTGGACGCACTACTAATGACTACTTTGTTAAACTCTCACAATCTATAAAATCCCATATAAATAAAAATATGGTAGATTGGAAAGTTAAATATCCAGGGGTAGAAAATATGAAAATAGCTGTCATGGGATGTATAGTTAATGGTCCAGGTGAATCAAAACAAGCCGATATTGGCATAAGCTTACCTGGAAATAATGAAGATCCATCTATACCTATATATATAAAGGGTGAGAAGTTTAAAACATTAAATGGAAGTAATATAGAGAGTCAATTTATTGATATATTACATACATTTATAGAAGAAAACTATAGTTAATACTATTTCTCTATTTTAGCTATAGGTCTATTACTGTCAGTAATCCATTCACTCCATGACCCGACGTATAGTTTTGCGCCTTCTATTCCGGCTATTTTCAATGCAAGTATGTTATGACATGCGGTTACTCCAGATCCGCACATAGATATGATATCCGAACCATTTATATCGCCAATGATTCTATTAAAAGTGTGTTTTAGTTCAGATTCGCTTTTAAATAAACCCTCTGCTGTCAAATTAGACATACATGGGTGAGAAATAGCACCAGGAACATGTCCGCAAATTGGATCAACTGGATCCTTAATACCCTGATAACGTTCTTTTGATCTTGCATCTATAATTATCTTAGACATTTTATATTGTGCATCCTCCACATCATCAATATTCACGTGCATGGAGTCATTTATTGAGGAAGTAAAACTGCCACGTTCAAGTTTTGTTATGTCTTTAATTAATTTATTGCCATTTTTTATCCAATGATTTATTCCGCCATCCAATACAGCGACATTTTCATGTCCTAGCCATTTTAAGATCCACCACAATCTACCAGCAAATACTCCTCCGGCGTCATCATAGACAACTGCTTGTTTAGAATTAGAAAACCCCCATTGTGATAGTTTTTGGCACAGTATTTCAGGATCAGGGAGTGGATGTCTACCTGAGGTAGATGTTCTTTCACTGGCTAGATCACGATCCATATCTATAAATGTAGCGTTTTTAATATGACCTTCGTTATATGAATCAAAACCATATTTAGCATCTTTTATATCACACCTACAATCAAATATTGCAAAATCTGGATTATCTAGATTATTTTTTAAGTCTTCTGTATTAATTATTGTTTTATATGGCATTTATATGTATATAACTAGTAAAGCTACTCCTAATATTAGTGTCATGACGTTTAATATAACACTAAGTAAGTGTAACTGTTTGAACTTATTTTTTCCAGATTCACCACAATCTCTAGCGGAATTTATATGGGGAATTAAAATCTTGCTTATCAATGTTAATAAAGTCATTGTTATCACCATATACAATAAATTATTTGAGATTGACACATATAATAAATAGATGACGGAAATAATACCTATAGCAAGACCAAAATTATAATATTTTGGAAAAAAAGATCGTAAAAAAGCACCTGCTTCTTTTTCTGGTAAAGATTTAAAAACAGTAGGTGCTATGATTGCAGAGAAAAATATTATTACACCTACCCAGATACTTATTAAAATTAATATTAGATTAATACTCATATTAAACTCTATCACACTAAATCTAATTATTGCACGCGCACGGGAGGATTCGAACCCCCGACCCCAAGCTTAGAAGGCTCGTGCTCTATCCAACTGAGCTACGTGCGCATTAATTATCGTTATCTCTAATACTGCGAAGTTTAACAGGTGTTTCTTTTTTAGGTTCTAAGCCACCTATTGTACGCATTTTATCCACTTTGTTAACAAGATTCTTCGATCGTTTAAAACCTTGTTCAATTTTATTCTTAGATTTATCATATAAATCATTGAATTCTATGAAAGATTCAGAAACCAGAACAGCTGCATCATAAATAGATGTTGCCTGTTCAATAACTTTTGTAATATCTTCAGATTGTTTTTTATTGTTCCATGTCCTATTGATTATTTGGAGTATGGCTATCAATGTTGTTGGGCCAACTATTGCTATTTTATACCTCAACGCTTCTTTAATTAGTTCGTCCTCGCAAGCCATAATATATGCACCCTCTACATTCATAAACATAATAACAAGGTCAAGTGAATCTGCACCGTAAGTATTGCGATAATCTGTAGATGATAATGATTTTAAATGCCTTTTGACTGCATTGAAATGATTTCTTCTGAATTGTTCTCTATCTATATCTGACTCAGAGATTAAATACGAACTATAATCTGATAACGATACTTTAGAATCAATAACCACCTTTCGATTTTCTGGTAGATTAATAATGATATCAGGCTTTTCATCTCCAATTTGTTTTTGTTTATAATAACTAAGCCCTTCCTGGAACCCTGCATGCTCTAATATCATCTTTAGTGAAATTTCACCAAATTGCCCTTGGTTCTTTGACCCTCCTTTTGTTAATAAGGTATATAATTCAACAACATTCTTTGATAATTCATTAGTTTTTTCAGATTGTGAGCTTTTAAATGCCTCAATACTATTTTTAAGTTCATTCAAAGGAAGAATTTGATCTAACTTTTCTTGTTCTTTATCTGAGTATTTCTTATTTTGTAGTAATATATAGGCAATAAGTAACCCAATAATCACTAACAGTATGGATATTTCTAGCATCATGCATATATTATATTACCACCAAGATATAAAATGGTTAATTAAATGAAAATAATATTTTTTACTGAGAATAATAGGGCTGGTGGTATGGACAAATTTTTAGTTACTCTGCTAAAAAACTGGCCAAACAATAAAGATGAATTGACCCTGATATGTAACCGAGATCATCCAGGATTGGTAGATTTAGAGAGAGAGTTATCAGATAAAGTATTGATTATTAAACATTCTATACTATTAAATTGGTCTTTTTGTTCCACATTTATTAGTATATTGCCGAATTTTATTCAAAGAATATTAAGGCAAAGCATGAGAATACTGCTAGCACCCTATCAGTTTCTCAGACTAAAACATATATTTAAAAAATTGGGGGGTGATCAATTATTAACTATCAATGGCGCCTATCCCGGAGGCGAAACATGTAGACTGTCTAATATTGCATGGCATTCATTAGGTCGGGCTCAGTCAATTCATAACATACATAATTTTGCAATTAAACCCAGATTTATATTTAGTTGGTATGAAGCATTTATTGACAAAATGCTCATTAAATCATGTAAATGTTTTGTTGCTGTGTCCCAGGCATGTTCTGATTCACTTTTACTAAGGAATCAATTTAATAATAAGAATATTATTACTATTTACAATGGTTTAGATTGTATATCTAATCCTAATTCTGAAAGACATCATATTTTAAAAAAGCTAAACATTAGTGAAGATCAAAAAATACTTATAATGTTAGGGACGTACGAAAAAAGAAAAGGACATGAGTTTTTATTGAAGACTATGAAGGTAGTGTTTGATTCTAAAGCAGATATACATCTTCTGATCTGCGGAACTGGTACTAATAATGAAAAACAAATAATTAATTCATATATACAGCAATATACTCCAGAGAAGAATATTCACTTGCTTGGCTTTGTTCGTGATGCTGATAAATTAATTGAGTCATCATATATTCTATTAGTACCAAGTCAAGAACATGAATCATTTGGACTTACAGCAGTTGAAGCAATGCAGAAAGGAGTTCCTGTAATTACAACAAATGTTGGCGGTCTTCCTGAAGCTGTAGGCGAAGATGGCGTTTGTGGATATATTTGCAACAAGGAAGATATTGATTGTTTTTCTAAAAAGATATTATATCTTATTGATAATAAAGATATTTATAATAAAATGAGCATTAATGCTGTTAAACGCGCTCAGGATCTATTTGAAGCAAAAAGAATGGTTAATGAGTATTATAAGCTTATTAATTAATATGGAGAAGGAGGGATTCGAACCCTCGGTAGAGTTATAAACCCTACAACACCTTAGCAGGGTGCCGCTTTCAACCACTCAGCCACTTCTCCTGTAGTGTTTGTGTTTAATCCTGAGTAACTTTTACATCTGGAGATGCAACTTTGTCATCAGGATCTGATGATGATTCATCTTTTTCATTGTCATCCTTGATTTTTGTGTATATTTCCTCTCGATGAACAATTACATCTTTTGGCGCATCAATTCCAAGCCTAATCTGGCTTCCTTTAACACCCAAGATAACAATCTTTGTGTTATCACCAATCATCAAAGCTTCCCCTACTCGCCTTGTTAGTATAAGCACGATAACCCCCCTTCCTTTTGTGCTAGCTTCCTATCTATTTTTATCTAGCTTAAATTCATTATGTAATGCTTGAACTGCTAATTCTAGGTTTTTTTGTTCAATAACTACAGAAATCTTTATCTCA
Organism: Gammaproteobacteria bacterium; assembly: GCA_002716945.1. Lineage (GTDB taxonomy): Bacteria > Pseudomonadota > Gammaproteobacteria. Next base: position 377,191 of record PBCF01000002.1, read on the forward strand.
GATGTTGATATCATCCTTATATTTATTTGTTTTCTTGCTAAGCATTTGAACATTTTACCCGCAATACCAGCATGGGATCGCATTCCAACACCAACTAATGATAATTTTACGATATTTTTGGTAGAGTTAATAGAATCATATCCCATTATTTTTTTATTTTTTTCAATTACTTGTATAGCTTTTTTAAAGTCACTTCTACTAACTGTGAAAGTAAAATCTGCCAAACCATCTGATCCAACGTTTTGCACTATCATGTCTACCTCTATATTAGAATCTCCAATAGGCCCTAATATTTTAGCCGCCACACCAGGTCTATCTTTGACGCCTTTTATCATGATTTCGGATTCGTTTTTTGTAAATGCAATACCTGATATTAATGCATCTTCCATTTTTTTCTCCTCTTTTTTAATTAACGTACCACTTCCATTTTGATGTGCATGCAACACTCTAATTGGAACATTATATTTACTAGCAAACTCAACTGATCTTAATTGTAACACTTTTGAACCCAATCCAGATAATTCAAGCATTTCTTCATATGTAAGACTATCTAGTTTTCTCGCATTATTGCAATATTTTGGGTCTGTTGTATATACACCATCTACATCTGTAAAAATTTGACATTCTTTAGCTTTCAATGCAGCAGCAAGAGCGACAGCAGATGTATCTGAACCTCCTCTCCCAAGAGTTGTTATGTCTCCGTTTTTATTGATTCCCTGGAATCCAGCAATTATTACAACAGAATTTTTTAATAATATATTTTTTATTTTATTAGTAGATATATTAAGTATTCTTGCTTTAGAATGATCCTCATTAGTCAAAATACCAGCTTGCCAGCCAGTCAATGAAATGGCTGCTATACTATTATCATTTAATATCATAGATAAAAGTGAAATACTAATTTGTTCGCCAGAGGAAACCAATAGATCATAATCTCTTAAATTTGGGCTTTTAGACGATTTGTTAGCCATAGATACTAACTGATCTGTTGTTTTCCCCATTGCCGACAAAACTACAACAATTTTGTTATTTTTTCTGACTTCAGTTGAAATATCATCAGCAATCTTTTTAATTCTAGAGATTGTTGATACTGATGTACCACCATATTTTTTAACTAATAATGACATATTTTTAATTTATTTTTAAAACAGATTCAACAAAACTTAGGACGTTTTTAGATGTTTGATCTAAAATTATTGTGGTCGCAAAAGTTTCACTACCACCACCTTTGGAATTAAATTGATTGTTTATTTTTTCTGCAATTTGTTTGGCATTATATATATGTTTAGATGATTTTGAAACACCAATATAACAACTAATTTTGTTATCTTGGTTTTTAACAAAGATAGAAATTGAATCATTAAATTGATTTTTAATTAAATCAGAAAGTGACTTAATTTGATCAATGCTTAGATCTGTACAATCTTTCAAAAATAATTTCGATGACTTAATATTGATACAATCTGATTGAATGGATTTGAAGACGTATTTAGCAAGAGTTTTGTTTAACATAGAAATGTCATTCGACATATCTTTCTGTATATCTTGCATTGCTAATGCTTTTTTTAATAATGTAGATGTATTTGAATTAAACAAGTTACACAAATTTTTATTTAAATCTGATAAATTTTGATAGTCTTGGTATACTTCTTCTCCAGTAATTGCTTCTATTCGTCTTACACCTGTTGAAACGCTGGATTCTGATATAATTTTAAACATCCCTATTGATGAGGTTGATTCAACATGAGTTCCGCCGCATAACTCAATAGATCTAGAACCTATATGAAGCACTCTAACATTATCTTCATATTTTTCATCAAAAAATGCTAGGGCGCCGTTTTGTATGGCTTTCTCATAACTCATATTTTTTATTTGTGTTTTAGTGTCTTGTTTTATTTCATTCATAATAATTTTTTCAATACTTTTAATTTGTTTGTCAGTTAAAGGGTCTGAATGAGTAAAGTCAAATCGCAAATACTTGTCATTTACTAAAGAACCTTGTTGTTGGACGTGATTACCTAGAACCTCACGTAAGGCTTGATGTAACAAATGTGTAGAAGAATGATTAGAAGTAATTTTTCGTCTTCTATTTATATCGATCAAACAAGTAACTTTGTCTGAAACAGATAATTTACCTTTTTTTAATCTCCCATAATGAACAATACTATTACTAAGTTTATATACATTTTCAACATTAAAAATACAATTTTTATTCTCTATAGTACCTGTATCTGCAACTTGCCCACCTCCTTCAGGATAGAAGCTAGTCGATGATAATATAAGCATTATTTTTTTGTTATTAGTACTAATTTTTTTATATGATTTATTATTAAAATAAATAGCAAGAATTTTTGCCTGATTTTCTTTTTTTTCATAACCAGTAAATTTTGATTTTAAATTAGTGTCTATATAAGCTAAATTAGAATCTTTAAACATACTTGATTTTTTACTTTTAATTTTCTGTTCTTTCATTAACTTAGTAAACCCATCTAGATCAATAGATAAATTTTTTTCATTAGCAATCTCTTGGGTAATTTCAACAGGTAGACCGTATGTATCATATAATTTAAAAACTGTTTCTCCATCTATAGATTTTTTATTAATTGTAAATTTATTTATCAATTGAAGTCCATGTGATAGTGTATTTAAACAACTCTGTTCTTCATTAAGAATAATTCGTTTTATTTTTTTGGTATTATCTTTTATTTCTGGATATACCTTACCAAGTGTATTTTTAATACTATCAACACAAGTATTTAAAAAAGGCTCTGTAATGCCAGAATTATATAAGTAACGTATTGATCGCCTTATTAATCTCCTTAGTATATAACCACGTCCTTCTTTATCAGGAATAACACCGTCTGATATTAAGATACATGCCGCTCTACAATGATCCATTATTATTTTTTTAGTTGAAAAATTAATTTTTTTAATTTTACTGCTTTGATTTAAATAATTATATAAATCATTAAATATTGAGGTTTCAAAATTATCTGATTTTTTTTCTAAAACGGCATGGATTCTTTCTAATCCCATACCAGTATCAACGCATTTTTTTGGTAAATTTTTTAATTTACCTTTAGAATCCTTATCAAATTGAGTAAAAACTAAATTCCATATCTCAGAAAATCTCTCACCTGTATCTCCTGTACCTGGTTTGCTCCCAATAAGTTTATTACCAAGATCATAATAAATTTCTGTACAAGGTCCGCAAGGACCAATGTCACCCATTTGCCAGAAATTATCCTTATCACCTAAATATGATAATGATGTATCCTTGATACCAATTTTATTAGTCCATATATCTGCACATTCTGAATCATCTTTATGTACAGAAATATAAAGTTTATTCTTATCAAGTTTTAATTCTTTTGTTAAAAAATTCCAAGATAATAGTATAGCCTCTTCTTTGAAATAGTCTCCAAAACTAAAATTACCCAACATCTCAAAAAACGATTGGTGTCGATTAGTAAAACCAATATTATCTAAGTCATTATGCTTTCCTCCAACTCTAAGACATTTTTGGCATGTAACAACTCTTTTATGTTTAGGTTTTTCATTACCTAAAAAAATATCCTTAAATTGNACCATNCCGGAATTTGTAAAAAGTAAACTATTATCATTTACTGGTATCACAGAACTTGAGCTTATAATTTTATGTTTGTGATTTTTGAAATAATTTAAAAATTTTTTTCTAATATTCATATTTTCCAAAATTTATTTATTGCTTCATCAATCGTTCGTTTCGTAAATCCTCGATTTGTCAGAAAAAATTTCTGTTTATCTNTAATTTGTTGATTGGTGTAAGAGTCTGAAAAAGATTTTTTATTTAAAGCTTTGATAGCTGATTCGGTCCAATCGTCCAGATCATACAAATCAAGATATTTGTCTATCAATTTCATATCAACTTTTTTCTTCAANAGTTCAGATTTTATTAAGTTTGGACCTTTTTGTTTTTCATATTTAGATCTTATATATATTTCTGTATATCGCTCATCAGATTGTAATCCTAATTCTGCAAAATTATCTAAACATATCTTAATATCCTTAGACTCAAATTTTTTTTGAAACAGTTTATCAAAAAGTTCTGATCTTGAATGTTCTCTAATGCTAAGGTATCGAGAAATAGAATTTTTTATATCGTCAATTTGACTGCTGCTCATCATTAACTATATCTGATTGCTCGTGATTATTATCATCAGGAATGTTTGCTGTGTTTTCATTTATAGCAAATTTTTTTATTTTTTCATGGATTTCTTTGGCAATCTTAGGATTATCTTTAAGAAAAATTCTAGAATTATCTTTTCCTTGCCCTATTCTATCTTTGCCATAGCTATACCACGCGCCCGATTTTTCTAAAATATTGTATTTTACGCCAAGATCAATCAATTCAGACTCTTTGGACACACCTTCTCCATATAAAATGTCGAATTCAGCAATCCTAAATGGTGGCGCTACCTTATTTTTAACAATCTTGATTCTTGTTTCATTCCCAATAATTTCATCGCCTTTTTTGATAGCCCCAATTCTCCTAATGTCGAGTCTCACAGATGAGTAGAATTTTAAAGCATTACCACCAGTTGTCGTTTCTGGNCTCCCAAACATTACACCAATTTTCATCCGTATCTGATTGATAAATATCAATAAAGTATTGGATTTTTTTATATTTGCAGCTAATTTACGTAGAGCTTGAGACATTAGTCTTGCTTGTAGCCCCATATGAGAATCGCCCATATCACCATCTATCTCTGCCTTGGGAGTTAATGCGGCTACTGAATCTATAACTATTGTGTTTACAGCACCAGATCTCACCAATGTATCAGCTATTTCTAGTGCTTGCTCCCCAGAATCTGGCTGAGATAAGAGTAAATTATCTATATTTACACCTAAATTTGCCGCATATTTTGGATCTAAGGCATGTTCGGCGTCAATAAATGCAGCGGTTCCGCCCTCTTTCTGAGTCTCTGCTATGACTTGCAGTGTCATCGTGGTCTTTCCTGATGACTCTGGTCCATATATTTCAATTACTCTACCTTTCGGTAAACCTCCAATGCCAAGAGCTAAATCCAAGCTAAGTGAGCCAGTGGATACAGCTTCAATATCAGGATAGGCAGCACCGTCTCCCAATTTCATTAAGGCTCCTTTACCGTGTTCTTTCTCTATTTGACTAATTGCTGATTGAAGTGCTTTTTCTTTATTTTCTTCCATTTGTTTACTGCCTCATATTGTTAAGATTTGATGTGCTAATTATTAACATAATAACAATTATAGAGCTCTAATGAAATCATATAAGCCTAATATAGCAATTTTAGCAGCTTCCTGACGATTACTCTCTCGGTCTCCATAGAGTTTTTTGAATTCAGCTTTATCAACAGTTTTAGAACTCCAACAAAACCAAACATCTCCAACTTTATCCTCATTTTGTTCTATGGATGGACCCATAACCCCAGAAACACTAACGACAATGTCACTATTTGTTTTTTCAATAAGACCATGAGACATTTCTATAACTGCATCTTTAGATACAGCTCCTTTATTAGAAATCAGTTCAGACGAAACATTTAAAAGAGAGTTTTTTGATTCATTTGAATATACTATTATTCCCGAGTTAAAAAATTTTGATGAACCTGGTAAATCGGTCAAATATTTAGAAATTAGACCTGCAGTACATGATTCAGCTGATGAAATCTTTAGTCCTTTTTTAATAGATATCTCCATCAGATCTTTTACAATATCTAAGATGTTATTCATTANACTCTATGATAAATTAATCTATAATGATTGTTAATTATTATATTTATAAAATTAAGACTATATGAAGAAAATTAAAAATATATTACTTTATACACATAGTAAATACTTAAATAATAAAGAAATTATAAAATTATTAAAATTTTTTGATAAAGAAAAAATAATTCTTAATACATTTTTAATTAATAAAGAAAATAAAAATGTTGGAGATATTAATAAAAAAGATTTAATTATTGTTGTAGGTGGTGACGGATTGTTCATATCTGCCTCAAAACTTGCATATAAGTATTCAATACCAATTTTAGGTGTCAATTTTGGAAAAATAGGTTTTCTTGTCGATGTTGATAAAAAAGAAATTTTACAAAATATAAAAGAATTATTAAATGGAAGATTTATCGTTGATAAAAGAATGTTGATAAATGGTGTTATTACAGATCAATCTTCAAAAATAGTTTCATCGATTTCATTAAATGACATTGTTATTCATAACTATGGTTTGTTGAAAATGATTGAAGTCAAAATTTATATCAATGATTTTTTAATAAACTCTATTAGATCTGATGGANTAATTATTTCAACTCCTACTGGTTCAACTGCTTATTCAATGTCAAATGGTTGTCCGATAGTAAGTCCAAACTCAAATGTTATGTCTATAGTTCCAGTCTCTCCTCACACTTATAGTGATAGACCAATAATTGTAAATTCTAATGACAAGATTAAAATTGTAGTAGAAAAGAAATCTATACAAAATACACTAGTGACATTTGATGGTCATAATAACTTAACTATTCCAAATCCAACATCAGTTGAGATATCTAAAAGCAATAAATTTTTAAAAATTTTACACCCAGAAGATTATAACTATTTTAAAATATTGAGTAAAAAATTGAAGTGGGGCGGTCGATCATAAATAATTAACCATATTATTTAGTGTTTTTACAAGAATTACAAATACCAAATAGCGTCATAACATGGTTGGTTAATTTAAATTTATATGAAGATGATACTTTTTCTTGAAGGTNTTCTAAATCATGATTTATAAATTCAACTATTTTNCCACATTTAGTACATACTAAATGATCATGATGAGATTTTTTTAATTCATAGCTGGATTCACTTGACTTAAACTGATTTTTTTCTATTAAGCCAGCTATCTCCAATTGAGTTAAAACTCTATAAATAGTCGCTAAACTAATATTCTTTTTATTTGAAGTTAATTGATCATATACGTCATGTGCACTGTAATGTTTATGCGGTTCTGANCAAAATAGTTCTAGAATTGATTTTCTTTGATTGGTAACTTTTAACCCTACATCTTTCAGTGATGGTTTATTATCTTCAATCTTTTTTTTATTAGTACTCATAATTAACTTAATAACCTAAATATTAGATGATTTCAAGATGATTTTCTTTTATTTGATAAAATTAAATTTCTACGTGTTTTGGGGCTGAGCTTTATAGGATTGTAGATTTCTAGTCTATCATGATTCTGTAAAATATAGTCATCTCTAACAATGTTACCAAATATCCCAAATTTATGTTTAGAAATAGATATTTTCTTTAAAACATCTGATACTTCTTTATATTTAAAGAATTTTTTTATACTTACCCCCTTTTCTATTTTAAATAATAAACTTATTTTTAATTTTGGATTATCATTTATATAAATTAAATTTATTGAAATTATTTTATTTCTCATATTTGTATCTAAAGGCTTCTTTGATAAAAGATTGAAGTATAGATGACATTATCAATGAAAAAACAGGGTGGATAGAATACTCAATAGTTTTGTTACTAAACTCATATTCTAAATAAAGTTTTACTAAAGTATTATGTTTATCAATTTCTTCAAAATCCCAATACCCATATAAATGACTAAATGGACCATCATTAAGCGTCATTGTGATTTTTTTATTTTTAATTATTTTATTGTTAGTTGAAAATTTCCAATCCAATAAATTTTTTTTTATTTCTATTTCAGCGATCATCTGTTGCTTTGTTTGAGACATAATTTGGGAATCTTTACACCATGGTAAAAAATTTTTATAATTTTCTATATTATTAATTAAATTGAATATTAATGGTAACTCAATATTTATTTCTTCTTTTTTTTTTATATAATTCATAAGATTACATAAAACCATTTGCAAAAATTATCATGACCGATATAGGCGCTACATACCTAATTAATATATACCACACGCTATATAGTGTTTGAGGAATATCTAATTCTTCTATAGAAACATTCTTTTTTACTATAAACCCTATAAAAACTGCCATAAGAAACCCACCTAAGGGTAATAAAACTTTAGATGTTAAAAAATCTATTAAATCAAAAAATGTCAGATCAAATATTGTGACATCAGACATATAATTAAACGACCAAATTGTACCAACACCGACGGCCCATGTAATAAGTCCTATTTTAAGAGCGGCTTCCGAACGAGTATAAGAAAAGTTTTCTATAATCAATGTNACTGCAGGCTCTATTAATGAAATTGATGAAGTAATAGCGGCAAAAAATAACAAAATAAAAAATAACGTTCCTACTATCGATCCACCCGGCATTGACCCAAAAGCAATTGGTAATGTCTGAAATATTAAGCCTGGTCCAGCTGTAGATGGATCTAAGTTATAAGTAAAAACAATCGGAAAAATTATTATTCCGGCTAATAGAGCAACCAATGTATCAGCAAAAGCAACAATTGAAGTTACTTCAGCAATTGATGAATGATTAGATAGATACGATCCATAAATCATAACAGCACCCATACCAATGCTTAATGAAAAAAAAGCCATTCCCATTGCGCTTAGTATAATACCTGCATCTATTTTATTTATATCAGGTATGAAAAGATATTTCATACCGTCATGAAAACCACTTAATTGAATAGAATAAATAACTAAAAGAATTAAAATAATAAATAATCCTGGTATTAAAAATTTTACTGCTTTTTCTAGGCCTCCTTTAACACCCTTAGCTACTATGTAACAAGTTAAAAACATAAAAATTGTATGCCATGCTAATAATCTCTCTGCATCTCCGACAAAATTATTAAAAAGACTCTTTGAACCATCAAGAGTAATTCCAACAAAAGCTCCTGATATTGACTGAAATACATAAGACATGGTCCAGCCCGCAATAACACTGTAGAATGAAAGAATTAATATTCCCGAAATAACACCCATCCATCCAATTATTTCCCAATTGGTATAATCATCTAAATTAGAGTGGTGATATTTTTTTTTCTTTATTCTTTGTAGCTCATGATCGATTTCAATAAACTCAAATCCACTAGATTCTTTTGCTAAATATCGAAGACTATTGACTGGGTTCTGTTTACCTCTTCTCCCTATCATAACTTCTGCAATCATAATAGGTAATGCAATGAGTACAACGCTTAATATATAAATCAGAACAAATGCACCCCCGCCATTTTCACTAGTCATCCATGGGAATTTCCATATATTACCAAGACCTACAGCTGAGCCAGTCGCTGCAAAAATAAACATAATCTTNGATGACCATTGACCATGTATAGATTGTCTTTCTTTGGTAATTATGAGGGTTCTCCTCTTTTTAATTTATAAATGTTANTATTGAATATTATACATATTTTAAATTTAATGAATATACTATGCAGTAATAAAAAGTCAACCTACAGATATACTATTTTAAAAAAAATAGAAGCAGGTCTAGTTCTAGAAGGCTGGGAAGTAAAAAGTTTGAAATCAGGACATGGTCAAATTTCTGAAAGCTATGTATCGATTAAAGATAATGAGGCTTTTTTAATAAATTCACATATTAAAGTTATACAAACAGTTAGTGAAAACAAAGTTACTAATTCTACAAGATCAAGAAAATTACTATTAAATAAAAAAGAATTAAATTCGTTGATCGGAGAAATTAAATTAAATGGGTATACACTNATTCCTATTAAAGTCTATACTAAAAAGGCATTAATAAAAATTGAGATTGCAGTTGCTAAGGGTAAAAAAACANATGATAAGAGAGCAGATATTAAGAAGAGAGAATGGGATCGTCAAAAAAGTAGGATTCTTAAAAAAAATTCCTAATTTGCAGTTTTAAAATAATCATCATGCGCATTATTGTCTTCATCTGAAGTAGTTATGACCTTGGCATGTCTTGATGAACTAATATTGATATTTTGTTTACTTATTTTTACTCCGGAAGCTAGATTGGCAATATCTGTTTGACCCATAGTCATTTTTAAATATACATCGGCTAATAGTCTAGCATCTAGCAAGGCTCCATGTAGATCACGATTTGAATTATCTACATTATACCTCTCACATAACGCATCTAATGTATTACGCTTACCTGGTGATATTGTCCGAGCCATTTTAAGAGTATCATGTATCTTCCTATTTTTTGGATCAATAGAATCAGTACTTCTACCTAATTGAGATAATTCACTTTTTAAAAAAGCTATATCAAATGGTGCATTATGAATTACAAGTGGGGAATTAGAAATATAATTTAAAAAATCATCCGCAATTTTATCAAAAACTGGTTTGTCTTTCAAAAATTCATTTGTTATGCCATGAACTTTAATTGCATCATCATCTATAACTCTATTAGGTAAAATATATGTATGAAATATATTTTCAGTAATTTTTCTATCAATAATTTCAACACAACCTATTTCTATTATTTTATGTCCGTCATCTGGGTTTAACCCAGTAGTCTCTGTATCAATAATAATTTGTCTCATAAAATTTCTGNNGCCTCCTTTGCCAACATATCTGCCATGTCGTTATATTTTGACTCCTCATTAGTCACGCTTTGATGTGCTTTAACCCATTTCCAATGTATATTACATTTATTATTTAAATTATCTAATTCCTCCCATAAATCTCTATTTTTAACTGGTTTTTTTGTTGATGTAATCCAATTTGTTTTTTTCCAATTATGAATCCATTCTGTTATACCATCTTTGACATATTTGGAGTCTGTAAAAAGAGTTATTTCAGAATTTTCTAAAGAACTTTTAATTCCTTCAATAGCTGCTTTTAGCTCCATTCTATTATTAGTAGTATTATTTTCATGGCCCTTAATTTTTTTTATGGTATCATTCTCAATAATTATAACCCCCCATCCACCAGCTCCAGGGTTGCCGCTACATGCTCCATCGGTAAAAAGTTTAATTTTTTTCATTTAACTCTATTTAAACCTTTTTTAGCAAAAGGAGAAACAATATACTTTTCATTAAATTTTATTTTCTGAGTTGTAAATGGAATAACTTTTTTATTAAAAACTAAAAAATAATTTCCACCAAAATTATTTAATAGTAACTTCTGAAGAAATTTTAAATATTCAAAAAACTTATCNAGATTTTTATGAAAAAAAGGTATGAAATTTACAGTCTCTTTATATTTGCATTCATAATTCAATAACTTAAACCATTCATTAACCGCATAAATGGAATGATATTTTAAGTTCCATGGCGTTACTTTTTTCATAAAAGGTTTAAGTAATCCCCAAATACTAGATTTGTTAAAACCTATTATAATAATTTTTGCATCATCAGTTGCGATTCTATCAAGTTCTCTTACAAGGTCATATGGATTAGAAACATAGTCTAAAGTATGAACAATTATAATCAAGTCATGAGATTTATCTCCAAAAGGCATTTTTTGTTGATTCTCTATATGGCTAGAGAGATTAAAATTATCAAAAAATATAAAACTCTGATGACTCTTAAATTGGAATTTCTTGCTAAATTCAGATAGTCCTAAATATAAAACGTTATTGCCGACAGTATAATCTTTAAGATTATGTATTTCATCTAATATCGACTTTTTAAAACCAGAACCAGGAGCCTTTTTATACCATTTCTCTAGTTCTGTATAGTTTGAAATCTCTCTTTGCATAGGAATGTTAATATTAATTTAACAACTTTATTATTAGAAAACTAGAACGTAGTTTGATAAAATAAAACTGTTCATCTGTCATGAGATATACCTTAATTATATTATGTGTCTTCATTATTACAAGCTGTTCACAGCCTGTTGGATACAATAAGCATCAAATATTTGATAATTACTCAACTTTTTCATGTAACAGTTCAGNTTTATCTAACAATTCCTATCAAAATATTTGGAACAAGCTGAAAGATGGATTTTGTTTGGAATCTACTTACTCTGCGAGAATAGAAAAAGAAATACGTTGGTTTGTAAACAATAAAAACTTTGTATATAGGTCTATTAAACGATCAGAACCTTATTTGTATCATGTGATCAAGTCTCTGCAAAGGAGAAATATGCCTCTTGAACTAGCATTATTACCGATAGTGGAAAGTGGTTATCAGCCCTATGCGTATTCACGGTCAAAAGCAGCTGGAATATGGCAATTTATTCCTGCTACGGGAAAAGAGTATGGACTTAGAAGAAATTGGTGGTATGACGGTAGAAGAGATATATTAGAATCAACCAGCGCTGCTACACACTTTCTAACTGATATGTACAGGCACTTTAATAAGGATTGGTTGCTGGCTGTAGCATCATATAATACTGGAGCAGGCAAAGTTAGAAAATCTATGAGAAGAGCTAATCAAACATTTGGAAGTCCAAGTTTTTGGGATTTAAATTTACCTAGAGAAACAGAAATATATGTTCCAAAACTCTTAGCACTAAGAGAAATTATCTATAATCCAAAAGCATATGGCTTCAACCTTCCTGAAATACCAAATAAACCACTTACCGCTGTCGTAAAAATAAAACACCCTATAGATTTTTATACATTATCTTTAATAAGTGGGCTCGATGAAGATCTTTTATATAAATTAAACCCAGGTTTTAATACCTGGCTAATATTACCAAGTATGCAAAATAAAATACTCTTACCTGTTAACAAAGTTAAACAGTTTAAAGCTAGGTATAAAAAAATATCCAAGTTTTTATATAATCAAAAATCTCATGTAATTGTTAGAGGTGACACATTATCAAAGATTTCACGCATGTATAATGTGTCAGTGAAGTCTTTAATGAAATATAATAATTTAAAATCAACCATGATCATTGCAGGAAAGAAATTAAAAATACCTATTGATGTGGCAAGAACAGATAAGACTCATATAACAATCAACGACAAAAAATATTTATTATTGAATAAAATTTTCCAATATAAACATACTGTTAAAAGATATGATAATTGGTATCGTATCGCAAAGACTTATGATGTTAGATTAAGTAAACTACTTAAATGGAATAAAGCAAAAAAATCAACAAAACTTAAAGTGGGTGAAAAGATTATTATAAAAATGCAAACACCAATTTTATCAACAACTAAAGATTATAAATTACGTTATGTAGTAGGACAAGGCGATACAACAGCTATGGTATCATCAGGATTTGGTATTAGTCGAAGCAAACTATTAGAATTAAACTCAATAAAAAATTCAAAATACCTCACTGCAGGTAAAAATTTAAAGATTCATATAAAGCAATAATATAATTTATAATTTAGATATGTATCTGTCACCTCTATCACAGATAATGGTTACAATAGTTGCATCANTAACTTGATTTGATATTTTTTTAGCTATAAATATATTTGCTCCAGCAGATGGCCCACAAAACAAACCTTCATGAGAAGACATATGTCTAGCCATGTTTTCTGCATCATTTTGAGTAATGTCAATAATTTGATCAACTATGGCATTTTCAAATATTTTTGGTTGATAACCCTGTTTCCATCTTCGAATTCCGGATATTTTTGATCCATCACTTGGCTGTACACCTATAATTTTTATAGCATCATTTTTTTCTTTCAAAAATCTCGAAACTCCAGTTATTGTTCCAGTTGTTCCCATCGCAGATATAAAATGAGTGATAGATCCATTTGTTTGTTTCCAAATCTCTGGACCAGTTGTGTCGTAATGAGACATATAATTTGATGAATTAGAAAATTGATCTAAAACAAAACCTTTCTTATTACTTTCCATTTTTTTTGCAAGATCCCGAGCGCCTTCCATATCTTGTTCTTTATCTACTAAAATAATTTCAGCACCATATGCTTTCATAGTTTTGATGCGTTCTATGGATGCTGTCTCTGGCATAATAATAATTATTTTATATCCTTTTATAGCTGCTGCCATGGATAATGCAATTCCAGTATTACCACTTGTTGCCTCAACTAATGTATCACCTTTTTTAATTAAACCTTTTTTTTCTGCATCACTAATCATTCTTAATGCAGGTCTATCTTTAACAGATCCACCAGGATTGTTACCTTCTAGTTTTGCAAAAATATTATTTTGATTATCGGATGATATTTTTAAAAGAGGTGTATTACCAATTAATTGTTCTATATTATGAAATTTCATTTGATTCTAAAATGACTATTGCTGCAGTAGTTTTATCGATATCTGTAATCGAAATATGTGCATTTTTTATATTTAAATCATTTAAAAACTGAACATATTTCTTATTTGGCTTGAAAATTGGTTTTCCAAAAGCATCATGAGATATGTTTAAAACTGAAGGAGACAAGCCTTTTCTGAATAATCCTGTTCCGGCAGCTTTTGAAAACGCTTCTTTAGTTGCAAAATGCTTTGCCAGATAATTAATTTTTAATCGGGCACGTAAATATTCAGTATACTCATCATCAGATAGAATTTTTTTTGCAAAGTTATCTGAATATTTGTTATGAATCTTTCGTATTCTGTTATTATCAACTAAATCTATGCCAATTCCTCTAATCATTATTCTCTTATTATACTTATCATTTCTTTGATTGCATCCTTTAAACCAATGAACACTGATCTAGCAATAATAGCATGGCCAATGTTTAATTCTTCTATGGCTTGGATATCACAAATAGATCTAACATTTTTGATATTTAACCCATGACCGGCATTTACACATAATCCTTTGTTTGATGCAAAACAAGCTACTTCATTTAATTTCATAAGTTCATCAGCTGGATTAATAGAATTTGCATATGTTCCAGTATGAAGTTCAATAATTTTTGCATTGCATTCGATAGCTTTTTCAATTTGTTGAATATCTGGATCTATAAAAATAGATGTTTTTATATTATTCTCTTTGAATTTATTGATTGTTTTTTTCAAAAAGTTAATCTTTGATGTAGTCATTCCCTGTAAATCTAACCCTCCCTCTGTAGTAACTTCTTCTCTTTTTTCTGGTACTAAGCAACAAGAATTAGGTTGATTTTCCAAAGCAATTGAAACCATTTCTTCTGTCAAAGCTATTTCTAGGTTTAAAATCTTTGCTTTAGATCTAATTTTTTTTACATCTATGTCTTGAATATGTCTTCTATCCTCTCTTAAATGAATAGTAATTTGATCTGCTCCAGCTTTCTCTGCAATGTCTACAGCTTCTAGCAAATCAGGGTAGTCAGTATTTCGTGATTTTTTAATAAAAGCAAGATGATCGATATTGATCCCTAATTTTATATATTTATCATTCATTAAGTTTCAGCTTATAAACTTTTTTAATTACTTTAATTAAATTAAGAAATTTCTGATCACATATCTCTTTTCCAAGAAGTATATTAAATAATTCTTGGCTGTCAAAATCTATTAATTCTAAAAATAAATCCTTTTCTTTGTAAGATAAATTATCATATTCAGTTTCAACAAAATAGGTTAATAAGATATCAAGTTCTCTTAATCCTTTTCTGCATCTCCATTTTATCTTTGAAATCTGCATTATTAATGCTCCTATATCTAAAGCATTTTTTTGATTTCAGCTATAGCTTTAGCAGGGTTCAGNGATTTTGGACATGTTTTGGTGCAATTCATGATTGTATGACATCTAAATAATTTAAATTTATCAGCTAAATCAGAAAGCCTTTCATTCTTCGCTTGATCTCTGCTATCAATTATCCATCTATATGCATGCAATAGTGATGCTGGTCCTAAATATTTATCAGAGTTCCACCAATAGCTAGGACAACTAGTTGAACAACAAGCACATAAAACACAGTCAATTAATCCATCTAATTTACTTCTATCTTCTTGGGATTGCTTGTATTCTCTTTTTGGTTTGTCATCATTTAACAACCAAGGTTTAATTGATTCGTATTGTTTATAAAAATTCTTCATATCAGGAACTAAATCTTTAATGACTGGTAAATGTGGCAGAGGATAAATTTTTAATTTATTTTCATCACTTATATTTGTAATACAAGCTAGTGTATTTGTTCCATTAATATTCATAGAACATGATCCACATATGCCTTCTCTACAAGAGCGTCTAAATGTTAGTGTCGAATCAACTTTATTTTTAATATAAATCAAAACATCTAAAGCCATTGGTCCTAAATTGTCTTTATTCAAAATATATGTATCAATACACGGGTTTGACTTTTTATCAGGATTATACCTATATATATCTACTCGTAATTTATTGTTACCAGGGCTATTATCAGTAAATGTTTTGCCCTGCATAACAATAGAGTTCTTGGGTAATGTAAATTGTGCCATATTCTAATATGTCCTCGCTTTCAAGGGTATGGTATCAACATCAGAAGTTAATGTATCTAGTTTTACGGGTTTATAATCAAATTTTTCATTACCATTGTCATCAATCCAAACAAGTGTGTGTTTTAGCCAATTCTTATCATCTCTCTCAGGATAGTCATCTCTTGCATGACTGCCTCTACTTTCTTTCCTATTATGAGCAGAATAAAGTGTAGCTAGTGATTGATATAATAAATTGTTTAATTCTAAAGATTCAACCAAATCTGTATTCCATATTAAGGATTTATCAGTAATTGAAATATTTTTAAATGATTTAAAAACATCTAGCATAATATTTATTCCATTTTGTAATGTNCTTTCATCTCGATAAACAGGTGCAAACCTTTGCATAGTTCTTTGCATCTTTTCTCTTAATTCGGCTGTAGATATATCACCAGAATAGTTTCTAATATCATCAAATTTACCTATTATATTATCGAGTACATTATCATTAATAGCAGGGTGAATATATTTTTTATTTTTTAATATTTCAGATGCTCTATCTGCCGCCGATCTTCCAAATACAATTAAATCTAATAATGAATTAGAACCTAACCTATTAGCACCATGAACTGACACACAAGCACATTCACCAATTGCCATTAAACCTTCTACCGAAGAACTATTATTATTGTTATAAAGAATTTCCGTATTATAATTTGTTGGAATACCACCCATATTATAATGAACAGTTGGTATTACAGGTATAGGAGATTTTGTGGCATCAATTCCTGCNAATATCTTTGCTGTTTCAACTATACCAGGTAATTTTTCGTGAACTAATTTAGAGTCTAAATGCTCAAGATGTAAGTGAACATGATCCTTTTCCTTTCCTATCCCCTTGCCTTTATTAACTTCAATCTGAATCGCTCGACTAACAACATCTCTTGAAGCTAGATCTTTTGCGTTTGGAGCGTACTTAGGCATAAATCTCTCACCATCTGAGTTGGTTAAATATCCTCCCTCGCCTCTAGCTCCTTCAGTAATTAAGCAACCTGCGCCATAAATTCCTGTTGGATGAAATTGAACAAATTCCATATCCTGTAATGGTAAATTAGNACGTAATATCATAGCATTACCATCACCAGTACAAGTGTGGGCTGATGTCGATGAAAGATAAGCTCTGCCGTATCCACCAGTTGCCAAAATAACTATATGAGATTGAAAAAAATGTAACCTACCATCTTCTAAACACCAAGTCATAACGCCAACACATTTATCTTCATGAAAAACTAAATCTATAACAAAATATTCAATAAAAAAATCAACATTATTTTTTAATGCCTGAGTGTATAAAGTATGTAAGATTGCATGGCCTGTTCTGTCAGCAGCAGCACATGTTCTTTGAGCTATTCCCTTTCCGAAGTTTGTAGTCATACCTCCAAAAGGTCTTTGGTAGATTGTACCTTCTTCTGTCCTAGAAAATGGAACACCAAAATGTTCAAGTTCTATAATTGAATCAACTGCATTTTTGCACATATATTCTATTGAATCTTGATCACCAAGCCAATCAGAACCTTTGACAGTATCATACATATGCCATCTCCAGTCATCTTCACCCATATTTCCTAAAGCTCCACTAATACCTCCTTGTGCGGCAACAGTATGACTTCGTGTTGGGAATACTTTCGAAATACATGCCACAGAATGGTTTGAAAGACCCATAGCAGCTCTCAAACCTGAACCACCAGCTCCAATAATAATTACATCGTGTTGATGTTTTTGAATTTCATACGCCGTCATTAGTAACTACCTCTAATAATGAACATTATAAGTAATGTAGAAATAAACATTATCAAATGTAATATCTTAGAAANATTAATAATAAATTTTTGCCATATAATGTTGTGAATATAATCTTCAATAATCACCTCAATACCCATCGAACTATGTATATATAAGATAAATGTAGAAATAAAAACCATTATAAATCCAGTTGTAGATGCTATATCTTTTAAAATTTCTGTGTATGCTGTTTGTCCAATGTTCAACATATAATTTAAAAAAATTATTACCAGTGGAACTAATAGTAGTGCCGTTATTCGCTGAATTCTCCAATGTGTGACAGCCATAAACTAAAAACCTTCAAATAAAAATACATAAAAGTAAGTTGAGAAGATTGAAAAAAGTATTACTAAATATCCAGAGTAATAACTTTGTCTCAAACTTAAACCTATTCCCATATCCCAGAATAAATGTCTTATACCATTAGCAAAATGATAAAAAAGTACAAAAATAAAGGAAACCAGAATAAACTTTATAAAAATATGGTTAAAAAATATTTTGAGTTCTAAAAAATACGATTCACCCAGGTAAATAAAAAATAATGTAATTGGAATCATAGCTGAAAACAAGGATAATAAAACACCAGTTATTCTATGGCTAATTGACAGAACTGACGTTAATTGCGGTTTATATATTTGTAAATGTGGCGACAGAGGTCTTTTTGTAATAGTCATATAAAATCCTTTTCTTAAAAATCAATGCAACGTCCATTCTTTTCCCAATCTCCATAACGAGTTGGATCTAATCCCTCGGTTCTTCCACCAATTTCCTTTAATATCTTAAATTTTTTATTTTTTTTATGTTTTCGTGATTTATTGGGATGGTCCATATTTTTTCTCCACAGCCATTATATTCAAAAATATATTAAATAAATAGTAATTTATATTAGTATATACTTATTTTGTATTATAATTACTTTTATACATGTAAGAATAATTATTTATAGATATATCTCTATTAAATATATATATATATCAATAGTTTATAGCAAATTAATAGAAATGTTACTAAAAAATATAACTGAAAAACTGGGTGGAATTTCACAAGATACTGAATCTTGTTGTATTCGAATACAAGGTAATGATAGTGAAAACTTTCTTCAAGGGCAACTTACCAATGATATTACTTTAACAAATCAAAATAAATTCCAGATATCTTCATTTTTAACAACACAAGGCAAAGTAATTTCTACTTTAAGAATTATTAGAGATCAGGACAACTCATTTATTGTTATATTAAATAAGGATTTAGCAGAATATTTTATAGAAAAAATATCTAAATATATTCTTATGTCAAAGGTTAATATAGAAATAGAATCATCATATAAAGTATTTTGCTATATAGAGAAACAAATAATTAATAATTTAGACANATTAAAGAAACAATCAATTAAATATATTGAAGAACAAGATGAGTATTTTAAATCTATAATTTTTATTAGTAAAAATAAAGATTTACTAAATAATGTTAAAGATAATAGTATTAGTCCAAATAATTTATTAAAGATTAAAGATATAGTAACTAATTTTTCACGGATAAATATAAATAACAAAGAAAAATATATACCACAAGTATTGTACTTAGATGAATTAAATGGAATTAACTTTAAAAAAGGTTGTTATACAGGGCAAGAAGTTGTTGCCAGAACTCATTATTTAGGAAAGGTAAAAAAAAGAATATTCCCGGTGTATATAAAAACAATAAACCAAATATTAAATAAAAGAATTTCGAATATCAATGATGAAGTTGTAGGTGAGATATATTGTAATGATATTATATTAAATAATTTAAGTTTGGCTTTAGGGATAATACAAATCGATAAATGTAATGAAAAGTTATTTGTAGATAAAGATGAACTTTTTATCATGCAACCTAATTCATAATATCTTTAATAATATCTCTCTCTTTTATTAATTCTAATTCAGAATTTTTAATCTGTGATGCAGAAAAATCATTTAATNTTAAATCATCAACAATATGCATTTTTCCATCTTGAATTTGTGTAGGAAATGAAAAAAATATATCCTTAACAACATTAAAATGACCCTTAGATAGTGTACCAATTGATTCCCAATCAGAAGAATTATTTATTATCATATTAACATGATCATAAATCGCGGATGCAGCAGATGCTGCGCTAGATTTACCTCTATGTTCTATTATTTCAGCTCCCCTATTTTGGACCCTTGGTATAAAATCATTTAACACCCATTCNTTATCAACTAAATCACTTGCTAATACATCATTTACATGTGAATGATATATATTTGGATATTGTGTGGTCGAATGATTACCCCATACTACTAAATTTGATATAGAGGTAATGGGAGATTTAACTTTGTTAGATAATATATTTTTTGCTCTATTTTGATCCAATCTCATCAATGATGTAATATTTTCATCGGGTATATTCGGCGTGAAGTGATTAACTATAAGGGCGTTAGTATTAGCAGGATTTCCTACTACAATAATTATTGTAGATTTCTTTGCATTTGTATTTATAATCTTGGCTTGATCTTTAAAAATACTAGCATTATCAAGTAACAAATCTGACCTTTGCATACCTTTAGAACGTGGTTTTGCTCCTGCCATTATAATTAAATCACTATCTGCGAATGCTTCATTAGCATTATCTGTTGTTATGATNGTCTCAAGATTAGGAAAGGCACAGTCTTCAATTTCATATTTTATGCCTTGCAAGGCAGGCATAAATTGCGTTATATCAAATAATTTCAATACAATTTTGTCTTCAACAGAATACACGGAAGTAGATAATAGTCTAAATATCAACGAATAAGATATATTGCCTGCCGCACCTGTTATAGTTATTATTTTTTTCATCTTTTTAAAGAATTTAAATCATCTATTGTATTAATACTTACTGATTTATTTATAGGTAACAATATACAATGAATCGGGATATTATTCCAAATGTATCTTAATTGTTCAAGTTTCTCATTATTTTCATAGTTTGATCTTTCTAACTCACTATATTTTTTTAATGCATTAATCTTATAACCATATATACCAATATGTGTGTAAAAGTTATTAGAAGAACTAAACGGAGATTTTTGTCTAGTAAAATATAATGCGTTATTTTTATTATCTACTATAGCTTTAACGATATTAGGGTTGTTATAATTTTTTTTATTTGAATCTTTGTAAATTAAAGTTGCAACGCTGTGGGATGATTTTTTTGACAAATAATTAATTAATTTTTCAACACCACTTAAAGAGAAATTATATTCATCAGCCTGAATATTAATAATTATATCAGTAGTATTAAATTTTTTAATTTTAGTAAAATATCCAATTCTATGTGTTCCATTGTCAAATTTTCGTGAAGAATACCAACATTCAATATCTAGAGAGTGAACAAGATTTTTTACTTCATTGTTATCGGTAGCAACTATTAAGTTCGTATATTTTAATTTTTTTGCTCTATTTACAATATGTTCTAATAATGTGATATTACCAATTCTTCGCATTATTTTTCTTGGTAATCTTGATGAATTTAATCTGGCAGGAATAATTATTTTAATACTCATGTTATTTTATTACTTTCTCTATTTTTGTTTTTAATAAATCAATAAATTTTTGATTAGGTATAATATTATTTGATAATACATAATATTGATTATCAGATAATTCTGATAATTTAACATAATCTTTCATAGTTGTAATTACCGGATTATCATTATCAAATTGTATATCTTCTAAAGTATACCTATAATGGTCAGGAAATTTACTATGCAAGACATAAAAATTATTCTGCTCTAGAAATTTTATAATATTTTTTGAATCAGCAATGGTAGTAAGTAAGTTTACCTTATTAGTATTTAAATCATTAAGAGATAATTTTTTATCAGTGTATGAGTTCCAAAGTGTGAAATCATATTTAAAAAAATATTCGGATCTTTTTTTACTATCAATATTAAATGATACATTTATACGATCCTGATTCATTTCTAAAAAGGAACCATTATAAAAATCTCTAAAAGGACCTGAAGGTAATATTAAATTCATTACTTTTGAATAATCTTTTGAATTTGTCTCTATAACTAAATTTGAATATAGATGATAATGCTGCAATCCATCATCATGAATTATTACTTCACAATTATTTTGATGGTCTAAAATTTTAGTGGCAGCTACCCTATTTCCACCACTAATAATGGTAGCGAATTTAGACAAACATTTATATAATTCTATAGCCTCATCTCCAACATCATTAGTAGTTGAATCTTTGTTGACTAACGTAGGTACTTTTGCATTTGAATTATAACCAGAGGAAACTATACCTATTTTAACTTTATGTTTGTCATGAAGATATTTTGCCAGCCATATTGTAATTGGTGTTTTACCATTACCCCCTATAGATCTATTTCCAATGACTATTACTGGCAATTTAGAATAATACTTGTTAAAAACTCTATATTTATAAAGTAACTTTATAATAACAACTAAAATATAATATAAAATTGAGATTGGTATTAGAATAATTAACAAAAATTTATATCGATTATGAAACCACAATCCATTTAACAGGTTATTTATATACAAGAACATAATTATTTATGTGATTGGAAATTGTAATTTATGGAGATTGCTGTAGATACCTTGTTTTTTGAGTAAGTCACTATGTTTTCCTCGTTCTACTATTTTACCACCTTCAAGAACTAATATCGCATCAGCATTCTCAATTGTTGATAATCTGTGAGCAATAACTATTGTTGTTCTATTTTTTAATAATTCATTCAAAGCTAATTGTATAGATTTCTCGGACTCTGAATCCAATGAACTTGTTGCTTCATCTAATAAAAGTATTGGTGCTTCTTTCAATATTGCTCTTGCGATTGCAATTCTTTGACGTTGACCACCAGATAATAAGACACCATTATCTCCAACAATAGTCTCGTAACCTTCTGTAAATTTTTCAATAAATTCAATTGCGTTTGCACTTTTAGCGGCAAAATATACTTGTTCCATAGATTTTGACTCCAAAGAGCCATAAGCAATATTGTTACGTATTGAATCATTAAAAAGAGTTAGATCTTGACCTACATATGCAATTAGATGTCGCAAATCTTGCAATGTATAATTTGTAATATTATTTTTATCTAATAAGATTTCGCCAGAATCTAAATCATAAAACCTAGGAATTAAATTCATTAGCGTAGATTTTCCACTTCCAGATTTTCCGACAATTGCCACAGTTTGCCCTTTTTTTATTTCAAATGTAATATTCTTTAGTATCGTTTTATTAGTTTTATAACTAAAAGTTATATTTTTAAAATTTATAGTTGAGAAATTCTCAATATCCTTATTGATGTATGATTTGCTTTTCTCTCTTATTTTATCTTTTTCAGAAGGCGAATCAATCAAATTGAAAATAGATTCACTTGCAGCTATTCCTCTTTGTAAAACCACATTAATCTCAGCCAATCTTTTTAATGGAGCGAACATTAATATCATTGCGGTAATAAATGACATAAATGTACCAACACTAATTGCTTCTAAGAACTGATCTGTTGTGACAATATATATTACACCTGATAAAAATAACGCAACAACAAATTGAACTGATGGAATACTAATACCTTGAATTAATGCTAGTTTCATATGTTTGGAGCGGTTATTTTCATTTACATTCTCAAATGATTTTGTTTCGCTTTTCTCACCCCCAAATATTTTAACAACTCTATGTCCTTCTATCAGTTCTTCTACAACATTAGTTATAAATCCCATAGATTTTTGTATATCTCTACTCACATCCCTAAATTTTGAACTCATAACTTTAACAAAAATAGCGATTATGGGGCCAATTATTAATAACCCTAATGATAAATAAAAACTATGATAAAACATTAAACCCAAAAGGCCTAGTACGGTCAAACCATCTCTAACTAAAACAGTTAATGCTTTAGTAGCAGCTTCCGCAACTTGTTCTGTATCATAAGTAAGTTTTGATATTAATTCGCCTGATGATGAAAAATCATAAGTGCTTGTTGGTGTATGAACTAATTTATTAAACATTTCTCTTCTGATATTTTTTATAACATTTCTTCCAACCCATGCCATACCATATGTGGATGTAAAACCAGCTATGCTTCTAACTAAAAAAAGTAAAATTAAAAATAAAGGAAACATTCTTATCGTTTCAGGATCTTTTTCTACAAAACTTCCATCAAGTAGAGGTTTTATCATTGCGGCAAATGCAGTATCGGTAACAGCAAACATCGCCATAGCTAATATAGCAATGAAAAATATAACTTTATACTCCAATGTATAGCCTAAAAGTCGTTTATATATGTGAGAACCTTTTTTAGATGAATAACTTTCTTGCATGATTTATTTAACAATAATATCAAAGAAATGTAGTATTATACGATAATAATACATTTACAAGTTAAAAATCTATAGTTTGTGATTAGATAGTGAATTAAATGAAGAAGTTCTTTAAGAAATATATGCCCGACAAGGGTGTTGTAAAAGAATATGGGGTGCTTAAATATATAGGTCAACCACTTCTACATAAAGAATTATGGGAATTTAATAGAAAATCTTTTTGTTCTGCTACTGCGATAGGTTTGTTTTGGGGATGGATGCCCATGCCGTTCCAAATGATTCCAGCTGCTTTATGTTCTATATGGTTTAGAGCAAATTTTGCTTTATCTCTTTTAGGGGTCTGGGTATCAAATCCTATCACTATGCCACCAATGATGTATTTTGCATATGTATTTGGAAATATAATTCTTGGTACTAGCCCAGAATATAAGGAATTTACATTAAGCACAGAATGGATTTCAGATTCATTTTCAAATATATGGGAACCATTAATTGTAGGCTGTCTGATAATAGGAATATTTACATCTGTTTTAGGATACATTGTTATGCACATTATCTGGAAAATATATCTATATAACCAACTTCAAAAAAGAAAGAAATAATCTATATCTCAATTTTTCCTGAATCTAAAGTTAGGACAGTATCAAATTTATCTAATATATCACTATCATGTGTTACTAAAAAANGTGATGTATTATATTTTTTGCAAGTTGATATTAGTAAATTAATTACATCATTAGAATTCTTTTTATCTAAATTACCAGTNGGCTCNTCAGCTAAAACAATATTAGGTTGTGTGATAATCGCCCTAGCAATAGCAACTCTTTGAGCTTCACCTCCAGAAAGAGTATTTACTGGAGAATTAATCTTATTAGAAAGATTTAGTTCTTTTAGAAGTGGATAAACATATTTATTAATATTTTTTTGTTTATCACCTCGTATTAATAGAGGCATAGAAATATTCTCTAGAACATTAAAATCTGGTAATAAATTAAAAAATTGAAATATTATGCCGATGTTTGAATTTCTGTATTTAGTTATGTTTTTATAATCAAATTTAGTAATTTCTTGATGATCAAAAAATACACCACCAGTTGAAGGAATATCTAATCCAGATAAAATGTTTAATAATGTACTTTTTCCACTACCTGAAGGGCCTCGTAACGCAACTATATCGCCTCGCTTGATTATGAGATTAATTTCAGACAATACCATCTGTTTTTCATTTGTGATGAAGTTAGTATAAGATTTACTGATGTTTTTGCATTCTAACATTTAATTTGATGTCCTAAAAACTTTACATGGCAATATATTTGATGCTTTAAGTGCGGGATAAATAGTAGAAATTAAAGATAATAAAAAAGCAATTCCACTAATCCACAATATATCAGAATATTGAATAATTGATGGTACTTGAGATAAATGATATATTTCTGCTGGTAATAAATTGATTTGGAAAAAGCCTTCTATGCTTCTTATTATTATATCTATATTATGTGATAATAATAATCCTAAAATAACACCAAAAATTATTCCTGTAATACCTAATAATAGACCTTGAATTATGAAAATACTTATAACAGTACTTTTATAAGCACCTAAAGTCATAAGAATTGCAATATCTTTTTCTTTATTAACAACCAGCATAAGTAACGATGAAATTATATTAAATGCTGCAACAGCAATAATAAGAGTGAGAATTATAAACATCACTCTTTTTTCATTATGTATGGCTGTAAAAAGACTTACATGCGTCTGCGTCCAATCCTGAACAAGAATATTATTATATTTTTTTGACAAAGCTAAATTAATAGTAGGAGCGGACAACGGATTAAGTAATTTGACTCTAAATGCATCAATTTTTAAATCTTTTCCAATTAAGAGATCTTTAGAAATACTATTTAAATTAATAAATACAAATGCATTGTTATATTCATATAGTCCGATATCATAAATACCCATAACTTTGTAGGTTTTATTTAAATTGAACACTCTATTTGAATTATTAGAATGAATTTGAGAATGTAATTTTACTTTGTCACCAATACTAATTAATAATTTATTTGCTACACCTATTCCTAGAATTATTCCATCTTGATATTTATTAAAATCTTCATATTTGCCTATTATAATATTATCAGCAACCGTACTTACGCTTTTTTCGCTTTCAGGATCTATAGCTCTAAATAATACTGATGCAGAATTATTCTTTGAGTTAATTAATGCTTCTCTTTGTATGTATGGTGCTNCTCCTTCTATATATTCTGATTGGCTTAACTCTTGTATAACGTTGTTAAAATTATTAAAATTATCTTTTTTGTCATATATTGTGATGTGCGATGTAAAACCAAGTATTTTTGATCTTAATTCTTTCTCAAATCCATTCATAACAGACAAAACAGTAATCAATATGGCAACACCTAATATAATACCTAATATTGATATTTTCGATATTACAGAAATGAATCCCGTTTTTTTTTGTGATTNTAATAATCTATAGGCAATAAAAAACTTCATAATAAAACTATATCTAGCATGGATTATAACGATTTTTCAGAGAAAACATATAGTATAAAAGCCATAAAAGTTGTTCAATAAATGAAATATATACTGTAGTATAGGATACTAGACACAGTCTATTTTTAACAAAAATTAGGGAAAATATAATGATATTGAGACTATTAACACTATTATTTATATGTTTTTTTGTTACCTCTGGGGTCAACGCATCTGATAAGTTATATCAAAAAGAGATATATGCTGATGAAAAGACTAAAGAGCCAGTGGAAGAAGAACCAGATTGTGAATAATTAATTAAGGAGGAGATATGAAAAGTAATCTTTTCGGAGTATTAAGTCTCATCGCTTTAGTAGTTACACTGACTGCTAGTCCTATTTTTGCAGGAAAGCCTGTCGGTATCTCTAAAGGTGATGGTCCGTATTCTCTAGAGTTAGGGACATCTGTACGAGCAGGTTCTCACAAATTCACGAGAAACCAAGATAATAAGAATACAGTAAATCCAGCCTTTGCAAAAACATCAAGACCTTGTCCTCCATTTTGCATTCAACCAATGAAGCTAAGACCAGGTATTGAGACAATAGGTGAACAAGAAATAATTCATTATGCAGTTATGGCAAGTAAACGCCAAAAAATGCCTGATGGTTCTGAAATTATGATAATTGATTCTAGAACACCTGATTGGGTTGCAAAAGGCACTATTCCGGGTGCAGTAAATATTCCTTGGACTCATTTAAGTGAGGCAAAGGGTGCTGATCCAATTTCTATAGCAGAAATAATGACAGAAAAATTTGGAGCAAAAGAACAAAATGGCTTGTTTTATTATGATGAAGCCAAAACACTAGTAATGTTCTGTAATGGAATGTGGTGTGGTCAATCTCCAAATAATATAAAAAGCTTATTAAAATATGGATATCCACCACATAAAATTAAATGGTACCGTGGCGGTATGCAGAATTGGGAAATTCTCGGCTTTAATACTGTAAAATAATATAAATAATATTACTATAAAAAGCAGTGCCTTAAGTGCGCTGCTTTTTTTTTGATGAAAAATATAATTATTGAAAAATACAATGATATTAAAATAGGTGGTCTTTATGGATCATCTGCAAGCTTATTTATTACAAATGTATTAGAAAAATATAAAAATATTTTAGTAATTTTAAATAATAATACTGAAATTAATAATTTATCAAAAGAATTAAGATGTTTTGTTAAAGAAGATATAAATATAAATAAATTCTATGACTACGATAAACTACCATATGAAGAAATTGATAATGATATAGAATTATTATCCGAAAGATTAAAAACATATCACAATTTAATAAAAAATTCCTTCAACTTAACACTGAGCTGTTATTCAGCATTATCAAAAAACATACCACCTGAACATGAAATTATAAAATATTTCTCGATAATAGATAAATCAACTAAATATAATAATTTAATAAATATAATAAAACAAATGGATTACAATAGAACTTTTGAAGTTAAAGAAAAAGGGGAATATAGNATACAGGGATCAATAATAGATATATTTTCTTTAATTGAAAATTATCCATATAGAATTGTATATGATAATGATCAAATTATCTCTATTAAGAGAATTGACTTAAATACACAGAAGTCACAACAATCAATAGATTCTTTTATTTTAAGTAATACAAAAGAAATCCAACTTTCAAAAGAAAATCTTACAAATTATAAAAAAAACTGTAAAAAACTCTTTGATACCGACTACGTCAATGATTTAGAGTATGAAAAAGTTATAAATAAAATATACCACCCTAATTTATATAATTTACTTCCACTTTTCTATAAGGAGAAATCTGACATCTTTGACTTAATGAATAAACAAAATTTCACTATTATTACATCAAAACCATTGTTGTCAGAATTTAACAAGTATAGACTATTTTTTGATGAATATTATGAAAAGATTAAATATGAAAAAAATATATTAGAATCTTCGAATATACTCGTTACAGATAAAAAAATTAAAACAGTCATAAATGATTTTAATAAGATTGAAATTACATCTTTAAAAATTCATGAAGATAGAAAATGTTATAATATGAATATTAATAAACTACCTTCAGTAATAATAAATAATACATTTAAAGATCCATTTTCTAATCTAGAGAAGTTTTTACGAAACACAACATACAAGGTTTTATTGTGTATTGGTAGAAAAAGTTTGCAAAATGAATTATTGAAAATTTTAAAAAAATATAATATTGCTTGTAAGTTGATTGACTCATATTATAACTTTAGACAACATCGTGAAAAAATATGCCTACTTAATAAATCAATCAACGAAGGATTTATAGATAATGAGTTAAAATTAGCAGTTATATCTGAAAAAGATATTTTCGGTTATAGATCAATAACTACTCCACATACTTCTACTAGAAGAAACTTATTGGATGATTATATTAACAATATATCATCACTTCAGTTAAATGACGCCATAGTTCATGACAACTACGGAGTTGGCAGATATAAAGGATTAATTAATATGGATATTGAAGGAAGAGTAACAGAATTGATTAAAATAGAATATGCAAATCAAGATACATTATATATACCTGTAACATCAATCAATCTTTTAAAAAGATATGTAGGTCATACTGGATTAAATACACCATTACATAATTTAGGCTCAGACTATTGGACTAAAATTAAGATTAGAGCTAAGAAAAAAATTAATGATATTGCTGTAGAATTATTAGAAACTCAGTCAAAAAGAATGTCAGAAAATGGCTATAAATATCAAATTGATGATAAATATTACCAAAAATTTTGTAGTCAATTTCCATTTATTTACACAGAAGATCAAAATAAAGTAACAAATGAAGTTTTGAATGATATGAATTCAAAAAGACCTATGGATAGATTAATTTGTGGAGATGTTGGGTTTGGTAAAACAGAAATTATTATGAGATCAGCATTTATTTCTACAATTAACAACAAACAAGTTATGATCCTTGTACCTACAACAATACTAGCTGAACAACATTATGAAACATTTAAAGATAGGTTTGCTGAATTTCCAATAAATATTGATAAATTATCTAGACTACAAACTTCATCTTCAAAAAATAATATTTTAGAAAAATTAGCTAATAAACAAATAGATATTATTATTGGTACTCATTCTTTATTAAATAAAAATATTAAATTTGACAATTTAGGTTTATTAATAATAGATGAAGAACATAAATTTGGTGTGGCTGCAAAAGAAAAAATTAAAAATTTAAAAAAGAGTATTGATGTAATAGCATTGAGTGCAACACCAATCCCGAGAACATTAAATACCGCATTATCTCAAATTAAAGATTTAAGTATCATTAATTCTCCACCAACAGGTAGAAAATCCATAGACACAAAAATATTAGAATGGGATGAAGTAATTATATCTGATGCAATACAAAGAGAAATACAAAGAGGCGGACAAATATATTATGTACATAATGATATAAAAAGTATGCAATCAGAAGTTGATAAAATAAAAAACATAAATAAAAAAATAAAAATAGGTATAATTCATGGACAATTAAAACCTAATCTTATTGAAAAAGAAATGAAAAATTTTCTAAAACAAAAATATGATGTTTTAATTTGTACAAGTATTATAGAGAGTGGGTTAGATATACCTAATGTTAATACAATAATTATAAATGATGTTGTAAAATTTGGACTTTCTCAATTACATCAAATTAGAGGAAGAGTTGGAAGAACATCAAAACAAGCTTATGCCTATTTCATTATAAAAGATAAATTAAAAATAACTAAAAATGCAATAAAACGACTAGAAGCTATTGATTCTATTCAAAGTTTAGGAGGTGGATTAGAATTAGCTACTCATGATTTAGAAATAAGAGGTGCAGGAGAAATTTTAGGTGAAGAACAAAGCGGTCAAATTTATGAAATTGGTTATGCAATGTATACGGAAATGTTATCAAAATCAATTGAGTTTTTAAAAGATGGAAAAAATGAAGAAATTGGTAATGAAGTAGAAATTGATACTAATTTCTCTGCACTTATCCCTCAAGACTATATTAATGATGTATACACAAGATTAACTTATTATAAAAGAATATCAATTTGTAAAGATAAAAATTCACTAATTAATATGAAAGATGAACTAATTGATAGATTTGGACTAATGCCACAATATCTTGAAAATCTATTTTTAATAACGGAATTGAAAATAAAGATTTTCAATATTAAAATTAAATTAATCAAAATGAATGATAATAATACAATATTTGAATTCAATAATTCAACAGATATAAATTTAAAAAAGATATTATCGATATATGATAATTCTAATCTTAAAATTTATACTAATAATAGAATAAAATACACTAAAGATTTTAAAAACCCAGAAGAACACTGTAAATTTGTTGAAAGTTTTATAAATTCTCTAGAGTGATTATTTATTAATATCTTGCTTCCAATCTATAGTTGTAGTTGGGAAAGCTATTGAAGCATCATTTTGATTAATAATTTCTGAAATTTTATAGAGTATGTCTTCCTTAATTCTGAGAAAATCTCTCCATTCTTTCGTAATTGTAAATGCATAAACAAAAAAATCACATGAAGACGCTGAAAAGCTTTTAAAATATACTAACGGTTTATTTTCTTGATCAATATCTTTATGATGAGATAAATATAATCTTACTTCATCAACAATTTTTGGTATTTTATCAATGTCATCGTATCTTAATCCTATAATTTCATTTATTCTTCTATTAGTCATTCTAGTAGCATTTTCTACAATGATGCTAGAAAAGGCAGAATTTGGAATATAAAGTACATTTTTAGAAAATGTTCTTACAACTGTTAACCTCCAACCAATTTTTTCAACTATACCCTCAATATTTCTGTCAGGTGATTTTATAAATTCACCAACCCTAAAAGGCCTATCAAAAAATATCATTAAACCTCCAAAAAAGTTAGATAATAAATCTTTAGCAGCAAGTCCTACAACCAAACCACCTACACCACCAAAGGCAAGTATTCCAGTAACGCTTAAACCGAATTCTTGCATAACAATTAATATTGTTATAACAATTACAATTATTTTAAAAATTCTTAGTGTAATTTCATATGTTTGAGAAATTATTTTAGGATCATCATCATCTTTTAAATTTTTTAAGTAAGATTTAGATGATTGATAGTTATCAAGAATTCTTACTAAAATCCATGAAATAATTAATATGAATAATATATAAAAGATTTGGGATAAAGAAATAGCAAACAAATAATTATAGTTTTGTTGTAGTATATGATAAATAAGTATTAATCCAGAAATGAGTATTAAGTAAGTAGTTGGTTTCTTAATAGAATCAAATATTATGTCATCTAAATCTGTTGCTGTTTTTTTAGATATTCCAGTTAAAAAAAGTATAATTTGATTCTTTAGAAATAATAAAATAATAAGCGAGCTTATAATTATTATTATTTGTAATAAAATTTTTTCTCCAACAATGTTATTTAGAACATCAATCATTAATTTAGGATTAAAATATGTTTCTTCTTATTATTATAAATATTTTCATAGTAATCAATTACTTCTTCTGTTAAATAATTCTCTTCAAAATAATCATATGATTTATTGGACCGAATAACGTGTTTATTTTGCATAGTAGTAATTATCACCATGTCACATCCTGCTTGTAACGCTGATAATAAGTTGTCTGATTTATTTCCAGTTTTAACAGCAGCTTTCATTTCAATGTCGTCACTTATGAAAAAAGGTTGTTTTTTAAATATATGTTTTGGTATTTCTTGTAACCATTTTTTTGAATATGTAATAATATTCTCATCAATTTGTGAAAACTGAAGATGACTGGTCATTATAGGAATGTTATATACATTATGAAGTGTAGTGAAAGGTTTTAAATCAGAATATAATAATTCCTCTAATGTTATATTAGATTTACATTCTTCTAAATGCGTATCACCATCGACAATTCCATGTCCAGGATAATGTTTAAGAACTGGAATAATTTTATTAACCATTAAGCCCTTAATATATTCTTTCGCTAATGATATAATAAGATCAACATTACTTCCAAATGTTCTATCCTTTAGTAATTTATTTTGATTATTTATATCTCTATATATATCAACCACTGGAGAAAAATTTATATCTACACCAACTTGAGATAATTCATTTGACGCCATGATGCCGATATCATAACTTAATGTGTGATTGTCATTATTCGCTGATATTGTTTCAAAACTCGGTAGCGGCTTAAAACCATCTATAAACCTTTGAATTCTACCACCTTCTTGATCAACACAAACTAAAATAGTTTCATCAATAGATTTAATATCAGAAATTAAATTTTTTGTTTGATTATAATCTTTATGGTTATGTGAAAACAAGATTATACCTCCTATAATTTTATTTTTTAATAATTTTTTTTCTTGATTAGAAAGTATAAAACTATCTATATTTATAATTAAAG
The DNA here is from genome assembly GCA_002716945.1 of Gammaproteobacteria bacterium. Taxonomy (GTDB): domain Bacteria; phylum Pseudomonadota; class Gammaproteobacteria. Next base: position 410,585 of record PBCF01000002.1, read on the forward strand.
GGCCTCTAGGTATCATTTGTTTCAATCAAAATAATACTATAGCATTTAATCCCTTTATTCTCACCAACATACCCAAGTTTTTCATTTGTAGTGGCTTTGATATTTACTTGATCTAAATGTATTTTTAAAATTGATGATAAATTTGCTATCATTTTTTCTTTGAATTTATTAATTTTAGGTTCTTCTAGAATCAAGGTAATATCAATGTTTTGAATAACATAATTTAATGCTGTCATTTGATTGCTAGCATCTAGTAATATTTTAGAACTATCAATGTTTTTATTACTAGAATTTGTATCTGGAAAATGTTCTCCTATATCTCCCTTGGCAATAGCCCCATATATAGCATCAGCACATGCATGAAAAATGATATCTCCATCAGAATGTGCTTTGATAGTATAATTAGATGGAATAGTAACACCACAGAGTTTTATTTCTTTCCCCTGAACTAATTGATGAATATCTACACCGTAACCTATTCTCATACTACTTTAATAATTTTTTGATTGACGAAAGATCTTCTTTATATGTCAACTTAATATTTCCAGGAGAGGATAATAATATTTTAATTTTGTGTGATTGAATTGTCATTGCTTCGGCTTCATCATCAATAGTGATTTTGTTTTTAATGATATATTTATATGAATCAAATAATTTCAAAAAATTGAATATCTGCGGGGTGAATGTTGACCATAATTTTTCTCTATTAATATTAGATTTAATTATATTCATATTAACAAGTTTAAGCGCATTAGTAATTGGATAGCCCAAACATATTCCTGTTTTATTTTTATTTCCCAAATTAATCAGTTTAATTATATCAGATTCATCAACACAGGGTCTAACAATATCATGTATCAATATATTTCTATATGGATAATCCGTAGAATGTAGATGTGATAAAGCATTGAAAACAGATTTTATTCTTGAACTACCACCTTCAATACAACTTACATTTTTAAATTTAGATGTAATACTTGTAATGTGTTCGTTCGGTAATACTAAATGTATAGTTTCAATATTATTTATTCTTTGAAATTTATTTATGGTAAGATCAATTAAATTCTTATTATTAAATTTAATAAATTGTTTTTTTGTCTTACCCTTAAATCTTTTACTTAATCCTGCTGCTAATATAATAGCGTCACATTTATTCTTTTGCATTTTTTATAATTTGAAAAAAAGTCTCATTATCTTTTATTAATCCAAGTTTTTCCCTCGCATAGATTTCTAAATATTTCTTATTTTCTTTCATAAATTGAATTTCATTTTTTAGTAATTTGTTCTTTTCATCTATTATATATATTTTTTTATTCAAATCTTCCTGATTATTCCTTAATTCCATAAATGTTAGTATATTATTATTACTAAAAAATAATGAATACTGTAGTGCAACAAAAACAATGAAACAAATAATATAAAATATTCTCATCTTCAATCTCAATATTAACCTACAGCCATCTATTGAATACCTTTTGAGGGTTGTACTCTTTTACGTTCTCTTCAATTCTAATAAGTTGATTGTATTTAGCATTTCTATCTGTACGAGACAATGATCCTGTTTTTATTTGTCCCGCAGATGTTGATACACTTAAATCTGCAATAGTTACATCTTCAGTCTCACCTGATCTGTGAGATATAATGGTTGTATATCCATTTTGTTTAGCTAAATCAATGGTTTCTAAAGTTTCTGTAATAGTCCCTATTTGATTTAATTTTATCAAAATAGAATTTGCAATATTTTTGTCTATACCTTTTTTTAAAATATCCTTATTTGTTACAAATACATCATCTCCAACAAGTTGTACTTTATCGTTTAACTTTTTAGTCAATGCACTCCAACCATCCCAATCATCTTCCGACATACCATCCTCAATACTAATGATTGGATATTTATCGCATAAATTAGCAAGATAGGTAATAAAATCAGTGCTAGAAAGTTCTTTGTTTTCGAACATGTAGTTACCATTAACATAAAACTCTGAACTTGCAACATCTAATCCAAGATAAACATGTTTGCCAGCTACATAATTTGCATCATTAATTGCATCCAAAATTAGATCTAATGCTTCAATGTTAGATTCAATTTGAGGAGCAAAGCCGCCTTCATCACCAACCGATGTACTCATATTTAATTTTTCAATTTTTTCTTTTAGAACATGAAAAATTTCTACTCCAGCTCTTAATGAATCACTATATTTTTCAAAACCGATAGGTATTATCATGAACTCTTGAAAATTAAGACCATTATTAGCATGCGCCCCACCATTTATTACATTCATCATCGGCACAGGTAAACTATATTTATTGGATTTAGAGATAGTCTGATATAGTGGCTTATTAAGCTTTCTTGAGCATGCATTAGCAAATGCAATAGATAGAGCTAATATCGCATTAGCGCCCAATCTTTCTTTATTCGGAGTATTATCTAAATCAATTAAAGCCTTATCAAATAATTCTTGTGTGTATGATTGATTTAAAACACTTTTGCTTATTTGAGTATTAATATTATCAATAGCTTTGTAAACTGATTTGCCTAGAAAAATTTTACGATTATTGTCTCGCAACTCTAATGCTTCGAGTGCGCCAGTTGAAGCTCCAGACGGAACAGAACCTCTACCTAGATTATTATCGTCTACAATAATTTCTGCTTCTACAGTTGGATTTCCACGAGAATCTAATATTTGTCTAGAATTTACACTTGTGACTTTAAACAAAAATTAACTCCTTTTTTTTACAACAGTATTAATTTCTATTAGTTCCTCAATTAAAGCTTTTAAATATTTAAGGTTAAGTGAATTTTTCCCATCACTAATTGCTTTATCGGGGTTTGGGTGGGTTTCAATAAATATAGCATCAATTCCTACAGCTGTGGCTGCTTTTGCTAATGTTGGAATAAATTTACTTTCACCACTTGATTTATCTCCCTCAATACCTGGTTGTTGAACTGAATGAGATGCATCATATATTACCGGACATTTTGTTTCACGTAATATTACTAAAGATCTCATATCTGATATCAAATTATTGTAACCAAAGCTAACACCTCTTTCACAAACAAAAATTTCATTATTTCCTGTAGATTTAGCTTTATCAACAACATTTATCATTTCATTGGGAGAAAGGAATTGGCCTTTTTTAATATTAATTGGTTTCATAGATGCCGCAACTTTTAAAATAAAATTTGTCTGACGACATAAAAAAGCTGGAGTTTGTATTATATCAACTACACTTGCAACTTCATCGATGGGAGTATCTTCATGAACATCTGTAAGTACAGGTATATTGAATGTGCTTCTTACTTTATCCAATATTTGTAATCCAGATTCCATTCCGATCCCTCTTGATGATTTCAATGATGACCGATTAGCTTTATCAAAAGATGATTTAAAAACGTAATTAATAGATAAGTTTTCAGTGATTTTGCAAATATCCTCCGCCATAGACATAATTAGCGACTCTGATTCTATTGCACACGGACCTGAAATGAGAGTTAGTTCAGGTGATTTTCCTATCTTTATTGTGTTTTTATCTGTCATTATAATGTACTATTCGATGCTTTAACAAAACCATTAAATAATGGATGTCCATCTATTGGCGAAGATGTAAATTCAGGATGAAATTGACATCCTAGATACCATGGATGATTATTAATCTCTAATATCTCTTTCAAATTATCTTTCTTCGAAGTTCCAGTAAATACTAAATCCGTATCATTAAATATATGAATAAAATTCTTATTAACTTCATATCTATGCCTATGTCTTTCGATGATAGTTTTTTTATTATAGAGTTTATATGCAATAGAGTTCTTTTGTAAATTACATGACTGTGCACCCAATCTCATTGTGCCGCCTAAATTCTTTCTGTCTGCTTTCTTTTGACCAGATTTAAAATCATCCCATTCAGTTACTAACGCAATAACAGGTGATTTAGTATTTTTTTCAAATTCAGTACTATTAGCAGTTTTTAATTTAATATAATTTCTAGCATATTCAATCACTGCAATTTGCATTCCAAGACATATTCCAAAATAAGGTATGTTATTAACCCGTGCAAAATTTGCAGCCAAAATTTTACCTTCTATTCCTCTATTACCAAAACCTCCAGGAACTATAATTCCATTATATTGGTTTAAGATTTGTATATTTCTTTTGCTTAGAGTTTCAGAATCAATATACGAAATTTTTACAATTTTATTATTATTAACCCCAGCATGCAATAATGCCTCATTTAAAGATTTATATGAATCTTTTAGATCCACATATTTTCCAATCATTGCAATACTAATTGTTTTTTTACATTTTTGCATTTTGCTTCTAAAGTTTTTCCATGGTTTTAGATTTAATTTTCTTGGAGATATTTTAAATTTACTTATAACATAATCATCAATTTTTTGATCTCTAAAGTGAATGGGGATGTCATAAATTGATTGTGTGTCTTTTGCAGAAAATACTGCATTACTTTCAACATTAGTAAATAATGCAATTTTATTTTTTAATTTCTTATCAATATTAGATTTACCTCTACATAACAAAACATCAGGCTGTATTCCAATTGAACGTAGTTCTTTTACAGAATGTTGGGTTGGTTTTGTTTTTATTTCACCTGTTACATCAATAATAGGTAGTAGTGTTAAATGTATGAACAACGATTTATTTATACCCAAGTCTAAATTAAGCTGTCTAATCGCTTCCAAAAAAGGTAATGATTCTATGTCGCCAACTGTTCCACCAACTTCTACAAAAGCAATGTCAGAATTTTTAGATCCTTTTCTTATTAATTTTTTTATCTCATCAGTTATATGAGGAATAACTTGAACTGTACTTCCAAGATAATCACCTCTTCTTTCTTTAGTTATAACGTTGGAATATACTTTGCCAGCAGTTACATTGCTATCTTGAGTCATTTTAATTCCAACAAACCTTTCATAATGCCCTAAATCTAAATCTGTCTCTGCTCCATCATCAGTAACAAAGACTTCGCCATGTTGTATAGGGCTCATTGTACCAGGGTCTAAATTGATATATGGATCGAGTTTTTGTAGAGATACCTTGAATCCACGAAGTTTAAATAACGATGCGAGGGAGGCGGCGGCTATTCCTTTTCCAAGGGATGAAACTACTCCACCAGTGATAAATATGTACCTTGTCATATAATCTTTATCGAATTATAGTCGAAATTAAATCGAAAATATAGCTATAAAGGCATAATGTTGTTCACTATGCCTTTATATTAAATTTGTTGCAAATGGAGGAGTGAGGGATGAGATTTGCAACAAACTAGTCTATTTTTTTGGATAAACAGAAGGCGCGCTATCCATAGATTTACTAAACTCTGGATATGCTTCTAACCCACATTCAGCAATATCTACTCCTTCATCTTCTTGATTAGCATTAACTCTTAAGCCATATATCATATTAATGGCAGACCAAAATAGGTAACTAACTATAAAAGTCCAAAGAAAGATGACTATAGTCCCATATAATTGTGTTCCAAAAGAACCACTGGTTAAGGAAACAGCAAGTAATCCCCAAATCCCACAAGTTCCATGAGCAGATATTGCTCCTACAGGATCGTCAATTCTTAATTTGTCTAAACCAATAATTGAAAAAACTACAATAAGTCCGCCTATAAATCCTACTACTAATGCTAATCCTGGTGTGGGCGCTAATGGCTCAGCTGTAATAGAGACTAATCCTCCAATCGCACCATTAAGAGCCATAGTTAAATCAGACTTTCCAAACATCATCTTGGAAAGTATTAAAGCTCCCATAACTCCACCAGCTGCTGCTAAATTTGTATTAACTAATATCATTGATACAGCATTAGCTTCTGAAACATTTGATATTATAAGTTCAGAGCCTCCATTGAATCCAAACCAACCTAACCATAAAATAAATGTTCCTAGTGTTGCTAGAGGTAAATTGGCACCAGGCATTGCATTAACTTTGCCATCTGTATATTTACCAGTTCTAGCACCTAATACCATTACTCCTGCTAACGCTGCTGCAGCTCCACATAGATGGACAACACCTGATCCAGCAAAATCTGAAAACCCTGCTTCATCAAGAAAACCGCCGCCCCATTTCCAATATCCTTGAACAGGATAAATAATACTTGTCATGAAGACACAAAATAATAAAAAAGGCCATAATTTCATTCTCTCTGCTACTGCGCCAGATATGATTGAACATGCAGTTGCCACAAAAACTACTTGGAAAAAATGATCAGCAATTCCTGAATAGTAAATATCACCACCACTTGCTATAACAGCATCTGTCGCATGATCTGCACCGAGGAAAAAACTTAAACCAGGTATAATTCCAGTACCAGTTGCCGGATACATTAAATTATATCCAACAATCATATACATAATTACTGCTATAGAATAGAGAGCAATATTCTTAGTCAATATTTCAGCAGTATTTTTTGCTCTAACAAGACCAGATTCCAACATTGTAAATCCAGCTGCCATCCACATAACGAACGCACCCATTACTAAAAAATAAAAAGTGTCTAGTGCATAAGCTAACTCAATAATTTTATCTTCCATTTTTAAACTCCTAAAAATAATTACTTAAGTATATGCATAAATCATGCCAATAATTTAATATCAAAAAAATGGTAATTTTTTAACATTAATGATCTATATTGATGCTAAAGTGCACTAATAAAGAGCAAGTATAATTGTAAATAATAAATATTTAGGTGTATCTCAAGATTTAATTTTTTCTAAGTAAATTATTCCTTGGGTTTTAGTAATCTTGATTGTTTTGTATTCAAAAAGTGGGTGTGAATCATTCTTGGCTTTGACAACACTCTTTAAGATTTCATGGATTTGATTATTATATAGCGAGACATTGGTTTGAGTTTTTATCCACTCATGTAGTAATGAGGGTTGAATATTAATATCTTCTGCAATTAATTTTGCTGATAATAATTCATTAGAATTATTATCATTATATAATTTAATAATTTTTGATTGCATATACTCTTTTGCTAGATAAGATTTTATTTTTTGTTGTTGAATATTGTTTGACATAATTTTATTTAAACTTTTCCATCGATTGTTTAATAATGGTAAAACCTTATTTCTAATATAATTCCTATCAAAATCATTTAAATTATTAGTAATATCATCAATATATTCAACTTTATTATCAGTAGAATAGTTTTTAATAATTGATTTATCTAATTTAAGCAGTGGTCTTGCAATAGGTTTAGAGTTTATGTATGAGAATATATCCATACAACTTAATCCACTAGGACTAGATCCTCTCATAAGTCTTAAAAAAAATGTTTCTACTTGATCGTCAAAATGATGTGCAGTCAATATAAATTCATCATCTTTTACTTCATCAGTTATCAATTTATAACGTTTTTCACGTAGTTTTTCTTCTACATTGCTAGAACCATTTAAATGTATATCACCTGTTATATAGGCAACATTATATTTTTTAAAAATATTAACACAATGATTAAAATAATCTAAGGAATTATTATTTAAATGATGATTGATATGAATACATCTTATGTTGATGTGATAATCTTCTTTTAAGTTGTTTAATGCATGTAATAATACACTAGAATCTATTCCGCCACTAAATGCTAATAGAAATTTTTTTATATTAATATTTTTTAAAAAATTTACTAATTCATTCTTAACTATTTTCGTCGACGTTGTAATCTCCATAATCTTCTATTTTGTTTTTTCTTTGAAGAATTAAATCATTAATATTTTTAAGTTTAACCTCTTCAAGCATATTGGTTAAATTTATTTTCAATGCTGAACTCATAGCTACATAATCTCTATGAGCACCGCCTACAGGCTCAGGTATTATGGAGTCAATTAAGTTGAAGTTTAATAACTTTGAAGACGTTATACATAACGCTTCTGCCGCAGTAGCAGCTTTTTTTGCATCTTTCCATAAAATAGATGCGCACCCTTCAGGACTAATAACTGAATAAATACTATATTCAAGCATTGCAATTTTATCACCAATACCAATTGCAAGAGCGCCTCCAGATCCTCCTTCTCCAATAATTATAGATATTATAGGTACTTTTAAATTAGACATTGTATATAAATTTTGTGCTATGGCTTGGCTTTGATTACGTGATTCTGCGTCAATTCCAGGATAGGCGCCAGGTGTATCAATAAATGTAACTAATGGTAGATTAAACTTTTCAGCTAATTGCATAATTCTATGGGCTTTTCTATAACCTTCTGGTTTTGGCATGCCAAAATTACGATGTACTTTTTCTTTTGCATCACGTCCTTTCTGATGTCCAATAAACATAAAATCTAAATTATCAATTTTTGCTATACCAGTGATAATGGCTGGATCATCACCGTACATTCTGTCTCCATGTAATTCTGTAAAATCAGTAAACAAATGTTCTATATAGTCAAGTGTATAAGGTCTTAATGGATGTCTAGCTAACTGCGATATTTGCCAATCTGATAAATTTTTAAAAATTTTAATAGTTTCAGATTCAAAATTTTCTTTAAGTTTAGATATTTGACTTAATGTAGATTCATTTTTGTCAGTACTGTTGGATAATGTATTTATTTTATCTTCAATCTTAAGAAGAGATTGTTCAAAATCTAAATAATTTGGATTATATTCAGCCATTGTAAGAATTAATTATAAACAAATTTTATAAAATAACTATTGATATTTAACAAGAATATTTTCTTTTCCTAATAAATCCCTTAAATTATTGATTAAAGATGTTGATGGTGTAACATGCCAATCATTATCTAATTCTTTCATAGTTAAAAGATGTCCCTCACTTATATATTTTATAGATAACGGACAACTTCCATGTTTATACGGCTCTAATATATGAACTATTTTCTTTAATAAATCATTATTAAGTGCATTAGATTCTAAAAGTAATTCTATCTTTTTTGAATATTTTAATCTTGCAGTTTCTATATCAAATATTCTTGTAGCTTTAAAAGATAGTTGATTATCAAAATCATCCAAGGTAATTGTTCCAGTAAAGAATAATATATGATCTTCATGTATCATGCTTTTATATTTTTCATAAACATCATCATAAACAACTATCTGCAATCTAGAGGTTGAATCATCTACCATTAATATATACATAAATTTGTCTTTACCGGATCTCTGACGTCTGATGTTTGTTATGACGCCAGTTATAGTAGAATGTTCTTCGGTATTTGAATCTATTTCATTTGAATTAATTTTTTCATAATAGTGTTTTATATTTTTAACTGACATCTCATCTATTTCATCGCTAAACTCTTGTATGGGGTGTCCTGTTAGATAAAATCCGATAACTTTCTTTTCTGAAGAAAATAATTTTAATCTATCTGAAGAACTTAAATTAGTATCTTTTTTTGCTTGATTTATAGAGATGACATTAGAATTGACAATTTCCTTTGAATTATTTGAAAATAATTCTTTTTGTCCTGAAGCTTGTATATCTTGTTTGTTTTGGCCGAATGAGATAGCTTTATCAATTAAATTAATTAATAAATTTCTATTAGCGTTAAATTCATCAAAACTGCCTGAATATATTAATGATTCTAAAGTTCCAGTGTTAACAATATTCGAAGATATTCTTTCGCAGAAATCAAATATATTTAAAAATGAACCGTTTTTATTTCTTTCTTCAATAATATGTGCAACTGCCGTAGCTCCAACACCTTTAATTGCACCAAGCCCAAACAGAATATTATTGTCATTAACAGTTGTAAAATCAAAGTTTGATTCATTTATATCTGGTTGTTTAACTTTTATATTAATTTCTGAACAAGCATGTACCAAGTTAATTATTTTATCAGTATTATCCATATTTGAAGATAAGCATGCAGCCAAAAACTCTGCCGGAAAATATGTTTTTAGATATGCTGTTTGATATGCAAGATATGCATATGCTACAGAATGTGATTTATTAAAACCATAACCTGCAAATTTCTCCATTTTAGAAAATATAGAATGAGCAACATTAGATGATATACCTTTTTTTTTGGCACCATTGAGAAATTTTATTCTATGTGTTTCCATTTCTTTTTTCTTTTTCTTACCCATTGCTCTTCTTAATAAATCCGCTTCGCCTAGTGTATAGCCTGCTAAGGATCTTGATATCTCCATTACTTGTTCTTGATATAAAATAAGTCCATAGGTGCTAGATAATATAGTTTGTAAAAGATCATGCTCATATTGAATTTCTTTTCCATGTTTATTGCTTATAAAATCATCAACCATGTTAGTTCCTAATGGGCCTGGTCTGTATAATGCCACCAAAGCTACTATGTCATTAAAGCAATCTGGTTTCATCCTACCCATATATCTTCTAATTCCGTAAGATTCAGATTGGAAAACACCTGTTGTTTGTTTGTTTTGGAATAAATTAAAAACTTTTTTATCATTAAAATTTATTTTGTCAATGTGAAAATCTACATGATCAGATTTATTTTTTATCGCTTTTACTGTTTTATTTATAACTGTTAAGGTCCTTAATCCTAAAATATCAAATTTAACCAGACCAAGTTTTTCTATATCATCTTTATCAAGCTGTGTGACTAGTTCATCACTTTCTTCAATTCTATATAATGGTAAAAATCTATTTATTTTATCGGGTGTTATAACAATTCCTGCAGCGTGTTTACCAGCATTTGCTGGCAAGCCTTCTAATTTTTTTGAAGTATCAATTAAATGCTTTATATCTTTATTAGATGTATATTCTTTTTGTAAATCTTTATTTTCCGCTAAAGCTTCATCAATTGTTATACCAACTGGTAAAGCTGGAATTTGTTTTGCGATTCTATCTACAAAAGTATAAGCAAGGTCTTGAACGCGACCAACATCTCTAATAACACGTCTTGCAGATAAAGAATTAAAAGTAATTATTTGTGATACTTTGCTTTCGCCATATACTTCAATAATATGATCAATAACTTTTTGGCGATTCAACATACAGAAATCTATATCAAAATCAGGAAGAGATTTTCTCTCGATATTCAAAAATCTTTCGAAAAGTAAATCATATTTTACTGGATCGATCGTTGTTATGCCTAACGCATATGCTACCAATGATCCTGCGCCAGATCCTCTTCCAGGGCCAACTGGTATTGAATTCTTTTTAGACCATGAAATAAATTCTTGTACAATCAAAAAATAATCTGTAAATTTCATCTCTTGTATAACATTTATTTCTTTTTGAAGTCTATCTATATAATTCTCTCTATTTTTAATTTTTTTAATATCTAAAATAGTCTTCAGACCTTCCATCGCTAGTTTAGAGAAATATTCATTATTATTCATATCTTTTGGCGATACAAATGATGGTAGATAATAATTTGATGTATCAATATGTAAATTACACTTCCTAGTAATATGACTTGCATTTTCAATGGCATCAGGAATATCAGAAAATAATTTATCCATATCAGTGTTTGATTTGAAGTACTGTTGATCAGAAAACTCTGTTTGTTTATTTCTATCATCAAGTTTTATTTTTCTGTTTATACAAACTTTGGTTTCATTTGTTTCAAAATCTTCTGAATTCATAAACAAAACATCATTACTAGCAACAATTGGTAAATTTAGATCGTCTGCTATATTAATTATATGATTATTATAAATGTCCTCATTCAATCTAGATGTCCTTTCTATTTCACAATACAGTCTATCTTTATAGAATTCAGAAATTAATTGTATATCCTTTTTAATAATATCTATTTTTTCTGTTAAAAGATTTCTACCCAATAAACCATTTCTCCCACCAGTTAGCATTATTAGGCCTTGATTTAATTCGCATATTTTATTGATTGTTGTTGATGGTTTTTGATTTGCCTGTTTATTTGTATGCGCTTCTGTGATTAATTTAATTAAATTATTATATCCGTCTATATTCTTGCACAATAGAACTATATTAGGAAAATATGAGTGATTATAATTTGTTGTAATAGGTATTTCACAACCAATAATTGGTTTAATTTTTTTTTCTATACATTTCTGATAAAATTTTATAGCATTAGAAATATTTGAATGATCTGTAATAGCTAAACTTGAAATTTTGTTTGTCTTGGCATAATCAATTAGTTTATCAATTTTTATAATACCACTATCTAATGAATATGATGTATGTAAGTGTAGATGTATAAATTCATTCTTCATAAAGCTATAGTATGTAAAGGTGAAAATGTCATTCTATGATGAATACAAGGTCCAAAAATATCTAATGCAATCTTATGATCTTTGGTAGGATAACCCTTATTCTTATCAAAACCATATACGTTGATTTGTGAGTGAATGAACTTCATTTCATTATCTCGAATTACCTTAGCTACAATAGATGCTGCCGATATAACTGGAATAGTTTTATCGCCTTTTACAAAACACTTTGTGGGTACCTCGATTTTAGGAGCATATAGGCCATCAATATATATCAATTCAGGTATAACAGATAAATTGTCAAATGCCCTTTTCATTGATAATAGTGTAGCATTATGAATATTAATTTTGTCAATTTCTTGGTTTGATGAAAAACCAATGCCTAAAGCAAGACAGTTACTAACAATGTATCTAGACAGTTTTACTCTCCTAGATTCGCTGATACTTTTAGAGTCAACCAATTGGCTATCATCGATGCCTCTGTCTAGTATCAACGCTACAGAAACTACTGGGCCAGCCAAGCAACCTCTTCCTACTTCATCAATACCAGCTAAAAGTTTGCTTGTCATCGGTAAAACACTATATAATTGAACATTATTATAAATATATCAAAAATTTTGGGCCTATGCCGTTGAAATGAGAAAAAATAAGATTAATATTGGAATAATTGGGCTCGGATATCTTGGAAAATATCACTATGAAAAATATCATAAAAACCCATTATGTAATATAGAATGGGTTGTAGATATTAATAAAAAGAACCTAAATTATGTATCTCCACAGTATAAAAAAACAACTAATTATAAGGAAATAATCAAAGATGTTGATGCTGTATCTATTGTAACCCCTACAAAAAATCATTTTCCAATATCAAAATATTTTCTAGAAAAGAATATACATGTTTTGTTGGAAAAACCTATGACAGATACGATAGAACAGGCAAATAAGTTAATAAAAATTGCAAAAACCAATAAACTTATACTTCAAATTGGACACCTTGAAAGATTTAATCCAGTAATGGATACATTAAATAGACAAATAAAGAATCCCATGTTTATAGAAGGTCATCGTTTATCAAAGTTTAATGTTAGATCAACAGATGTAAATGTAATATATGATCTAATGATTCATGATATTGATATAATGAAATCATTAGTTAATAGTAATATTAAAAAGATTTCTGCGTTTGGGAAGAAAATATTAACTAAATCTACTGATATTGCAAATGTTAGAATTGAATTTAGTAATAAGTGTATAGCTAATTTGACTGCAAGCAGGATAAGTCAAAAGAATGAAAGAAAACTAAGGATTTTTCAGAAAGATACATACCTATCTGTTGATTTTATGAATCATGAAATAAAAAAATATACAAAGGATAAAATAAAATTATTTAAGCGTGAAGATTTTAAGTTTGATAAATCTGATGCTTTAAAAATTGAAATTAATAATTTTATTCTTTCATGTTTAGGTAAAGAAAAACCTTTAGTAAATGGAGAGATGGGAAAAGAGGCGTTACTTATAGCTCATAAAATTTCTAAATTATTATGAATAAAAACAAATTAAAAATGTTTGATCTAACTAATCAATATTCAAAACTTAAACCAAAAATAAGTACATCCGTACAACAAGTATTAGAAAGTGGTCAGTATATATTAGGTCAGAATGTTATAAAATTTGAAAAAAATTTGAGCAAATATATTGGTTCTAAATATTCTATATCATGTAATTCTGGAACTGATGCGTTAATTTTATCTTTGATGTGTTTGGGCATAACAAGAGAAGATGAAGTTATAACATCTCCATTTACATATTTTGCAACTGCTGAAGCTATAACATTATGTGGAGCTAAACCAATATTTATAGACATTGATAAAGATAGCTTTAATATAAATCCAGAAAAAATATCTCAAGCTATAACAAAAAAGACTAAAGCTATAATAATAGTACATATTTTTGGTCAGCCAGCAAATATGATTGAAATCAAAAAAATATGTAAAAAATTTAACATTAAAATAATCGAAGATTGTGCTCAATCTATTGGATCGAAAATTAAATCAATGAAGACCGGGGCTTTTGGTGATTTTGGTTGTTTTAGTTTTTTCCCTACAAAAAATTTAGGTTGCGCTGGTGATGGTGGAGCAATAGTAACATCTAATAAATCATTTGCCGAAAAACTCTTTAAATTAAGAAACCATGGTGGTGTCAACAGAAATAACCATGAATTCATCGGTATGAATAGTAGGTTAGATGAAATTCAGGCTGCTATTTTAAATGTTAAATTAAAGCATCTTGACTCATTTAACAGAAAAAGAAATGAGATTGCAAAGTTATATAAAAGACTAATAAACAACAAAAACATAAAATTACCATATCATAGTAAAAATAATTATCATGTTTATAATCTATTCACTTTGCAGGTAAAAAATAGAGACAAATTTTGTAAGTATTTAAATAAAAATAAAATACCTTTTGGAATATATTATCCTACACCTTTATATAAACAAAAATCTCTAAAAAAGATCTGTTCACCAAAAAAACTGCCTATTGTTGAAAAAATCACAAAAGAGTGTGTATCTATACCAATGTTTCCGGAATTAGATTATGATTCTATTAAATATATTTCAAATATAATTAACAAATTTAAGTAATGGCGAAAAAACATATATTTATAATTGCAGGTGAGTCATCAGGCGATCAACATGCAGCGAGTTATGTAAGAGAGCATAAAAAAATAAATAAAGATGTTTATTTTTCTGCAATTGGACAACAAGATTTACTAAATGAAGGTGTAGATTTAATATTTAATTCAGAACTTATATCGGTGGTTGGTATAATCGAAGTGATTTCAAAATATTATCAAATTAATTCTGCAATAAAAAAAGCTTATAAACATATAATTGACAAAAAACCAGATTTAATAATCTTAGTTGATTATGTAGAGTTTAATTTGAAAATTGCTAGATTTGCAAAACAATATGAAATACCTGTGCTTTTCTATGTAGCTCCACAAGTCTGGGCGTGGCGTGAAAAAAGAATTAAAAAAATTATTGAAGTTGTAGATCATTTAGCTGTTGTATTTCCGTTTGAAGAAAAATTATTTAGAAAATATATGCAGAATGTTACATATGTAGGACATCCATTGGCAGATAATAAGAAACTTATTAAATCCAATACAGATTATGATGAAAAAGAAATCTCAGTTGGTATTTTTCCAGGAAGTAGAGAATCAGAGATAAAAAATAACTTATTTAGTATGATTGATTGTATACGAACTAATAATAAAGATTCGAATATTAAAGATGAAATAAAAATATTTTATTCAAATGATACAGCAAAAAAATTACTTCTTAAGTTATTGCCAAATGATTGGTCGTCTTTATTAAGAGATGGAAAAAATATTAATGAAATAAAAAAATGTAAAAAAGCTATAACTGCTTCAGGAACGATTACTTTAGAGTTAGCTATAATAAATATTCCTATGGTTATAATGTATCGATTATCACCATTAACATATTTTATTATGAAAAATATGATCAAACTTAAATATATTGGTTTAGTTAATTTAATCTTAGGTGAATCTCTAGGTTCTAAACCATTGGTTAAAGAATTTATTCAACCTGATTATACTGATGAAGTTGAGATAATGGTTGAATTACAAAAAATAGATAAAGATGAAAATTATAGAAAAAGTTTTGAAGATGGATATTCTGAAATTAGGAATATTTTAAAACCTGGTGCTGCCACTAAAGTAGCCGAAATAGCAAATACAATGTTAAAATAATTACCTTGTAACACCTCTTTTGCTATCTTCTATAAATTTAACAAATTTATTTACCTGTGGATATTGATAACCAAGTTCAGCAAATGATTTATGCGCATTATCTCTAGTGTTTTTATTTTTTATGAAAATTTTAAAAGTCTTTTCTAAAGCTTGAATTAAATCAGAATCAAACCCTTTTCTCTTTAATCCGGCACTATTAATTTTATAAGCTTGCGCATGATTACCAGCAACTAAAGTATATGGAGTAACATCCATAGATATTACAGTACCTAATCCTGTAAATGCATATTCTCCTACCAAACAATATTGATGTACTAAGGTAAAACCACCCAGAGTTACGTGATCAAAAATTTCTACATGCCCAGCCAAAGAAGCAGCATTTGAAAAAATACAATGGTTATGCACGATACAGTCATGCGCGACATGCGTATATGCCATAAATAAATTATTAGAACCAATAGAAGTGTAATTTATACCTGCAGATGTTCCACGATTAAGAGTACAATATTCTCTAAAAACATTATTATTTCCAATTTTTAGTGTTGATTCTTCCCCTCCATACTTGAGATCTTGTGGGATTTCACCTATAGATGAAAACTGATAAAAATGATTTCCTTCGCCAATTATCGTGTTTTTTTTTATGACTACATGATTTTCTATTATTGTATTTGGTCCTATTTCAACATTTTGATCTATAACTGAATAAGCACCAACTTTTACTGATGAATCCAAATTAGCATTTTTATGAATTATTGCAGTTTTATGTATCATTTTTACTTCGAACTGCTCCTAATAACTCTGCAGTACATACCAACTCATCATTTACTTTGCATTCAGATGTAAATTTATGCACATCTTTTTTACTCTGAATTAAATTAACTTTTATCATTAATACATCACCTGGATAAACTGGTTTCTTAAATCTTGCTTTATCTATTCCAACAAAATAGTATAGTAAATCTTTAGGTCTATCATTACTTTTGAAATCTAAAAGCGCTGTAGCTTGCGCCATAGCTTCTAGAATTAATACAGCTGGGAAAACTGGATAATCTGGAAAATGTCCTTGGAAAAAAGGCTCATTGATAGTAACATTTTTTTGTGCAATTAAAAAATCATGTTTTTTAAGATCTATTATTTTATCTATTAGTAGAAATGGGTATCTATGTGGCAGTAAATTTCTAATATCGTTCTCATTCATTATTTTCTCCATCGTTTTTAGTTAGAACTAATTTTGCAATTTTATCTAAATTCTTGTAGCGAGCTTGATTCCTTCTCCAAGATGCAGCTGGTTCTATGGTTGTTCCTGATGCGTATTGTCCAGGCTTATTAATAGATTTAGTGACCATTGCCATTCCATGTATGTGGACGTTATCAACAATATTGATGTGACCATTTATACCGGTTCCACCACCAATTGTACAATTTTTACCAATTTTTGTACTTCCTGCAATTCCAACACACGCCGCTATAGCTGTGTTTTCACCAATGATAACATTGTGCGCTATATGTACTTGATTATCTATTTTTACATTTGATTCTATAATTGTACTATCAATGGCAGCTTTATCTATGACTGTATTAGAACCAATTTCAACATTCGAATCAATTATTACATTTCCAATTTGTGGAACTTTTTTCCAACTATCTTTATGTAAAACAAGTCCAAATCCATCTGATCCAATAATTACTCCTGGATGAATTATTACATTATCAGCTATAAACGTTCCATCATTAATAACTACATTTGGAAATATTTTACAATTTTTTCCTATATGTATATCTTCTCCCAAAACAACGTTCTTGCCAATATCAGATGTAGAATGGATAATTTGATTAGAATTCTTTTTTAAAGATAATAAACCATTTTTTTTATTTTTAAGACAATAATTTACAAACTGTGAAAATAAATATAAAGGTTCCTTGGAAATAATACATGGTTTAGTGATCTTTTTTGCCAACAATGAACTAGTTATTAATATAGATATATCAGATTTATTTATAGAATTGATATTTTTTGAATTTAGCAAATAAGATAATCCATTCTTTTTTGGATTATCAATACTGCATATATTGTCAATTTCTACTTTCTTTGTGGTAGTTGAAATACAACCTAAAAGGCTACAAATTTTTTTTAGTGAATATTTTTTTTCAAGCTGCATTATTGTAATTCTGAAATTATAGCTTGAGTTATATCAATATATGATTTTGCATATAGTGTAGTTCCATCTGCTCTTATAATAATATCAAAATTATTTTTTTCCGCATATTTTTTAATAGTTGTTTCAACAATATTTCTAATTCTTGATAATTCTTGTCCTTGTACTTTTTGCAATTCTTTATTAAATTTTTCTTGTTTTGATCTAAAATCTTTCTCAACTTTTTGTATCTTTTTTACAAGCTTTTCTTTTTCATTAGATGCCATAATTTTTTCATTTTTAAGATACTTATCGTTTAATGAATTCCATTCTTTTTCTAATGATGCTAATTTCTTTGCTCTAGGATCAAACTGTTTTTTTATTTTAGATTGTGAGTCTCTGTATATAGGTATTTCTTTAAATAATCTATCTAAATTAACTATTCCCATTTTCATTTCAGCTTGTGATGTTCCTGGTATCACAAAATATAATAATAAGATTAAACATATTTGAAAAATTCTTTCTCTATTTATCATTTAAAAACTTCCTCCTAAGGAAAATACAACTGGTTGTGTATCATCTCCATCTTTCTTTTTAAAGGCATTTACAAAACCAACAGTAACATTTCCTATAGGTGTTAAAAATGTACCCTGTATTCCATAACTTGCTCTTATTTCATTGTATTCGAAGTCATTGATATCTTCAAATACGTTACCAATGTCCATAAATAATGATACTCTTATATTTCTTTTATCTTGAGCTATTACAGGTGGAGGAGGAAATATCCAATCAAATTGAGAAAGCGCTACAAAATCCCCTCCGACAGCATCACATGTTTTTGCAGTGCAGGACAGCGGGCCTGTACCTTCATAAGTCAAAGGCCCCAAACTGGCACCATCAAAACCCCTGAGGGATTTTACTCCACCAGCAAAAAACTTACTATGAAAAGGTACCGAAGTTGTCCCAAATAATCCCGCTCCTATACCAACTGTTGGTTTTATACGAAATACTGTATTCCAATCAAAAAGACCAAAAGTAGGAAAAATATAAGGATAATTATATTCGCCTTTATAGCTTGCAGTGACATATGATGCCCCACTCAATGGAAAAAAAGCTTCGAGAGAATATAAGTGGTCACTACCTCTATTAGCAAACACAGTTCTATCCCTCGAATCACTTCTGTAATTAGTTTTTGCACTTAAACCAAATGACGTTGAACCATGATCTGCTAAATGATGTGTAACAACAATTGGCGAACCAATAGTCTTTGTGTATTTTGTAAATAAGATATCATAACCAAATCCAAATGAATCAGTTTCAGAAACTGGTGACACATAGAAAACACCACCACCAAATGTATCTGCAACATATGAAGCAGTTGATGTGCTTGATACATCCGTTTGACTGTAAATCATATTTACACTTTTACTTATACCATCTGGTGTAAAATATGGATTAGTATTAATTAATTTAAAAGATGTAGTTACTTGGCTTTTTGCAGCTTCAAGAGAAACATTGTTTCCTTTCCCTAAAAAATTGTCCTGTTGTACTTTTATGTTAAATAAGGCTCCATTAGTATCAGACCAACCAGCACCAACTTTAAACTCACCGGATGTTGTTTCTTCAATATTAAAAGTTACATCAACTTGATCCTTTGTTCCTTCTACTGGTGATTTTTTAATTTCAACATTTTTAACAAATTTTAATCTTTGTAGACGTATTTTTGATCTTTCAATCTTAGAATTAGAATGCAAAGAAGATTCGAACTGTCTAATTTCTCTTCTATAGACTTCATCATTTGTTTTTTCATTCCCTCTAATATTAACTCTACGCACCATTGTTTGTTGTCCAGGATTAACTCTAAATTCTATATCAACAATCTTTGTTTCATCATCTATTTTTGGCACAGTAATAATTTCAGGAAATGCATATCCCGAGTCACCTAATAGGAAAGAAATAGAGTTCTTTGATAATTCTATGACTTCTCTAGAAAAATTATTTCCAGGTTTTATTAGTGATAGTATTGTGTCTTTTAATAATTGTTCTGAAATTATAGTATTACCAAATAATGTAATATCACCAAATTCGTAGACATCGCCCTCTTCAATACTAATTGAGAGATATATATCTTTATTGTCATTTGATAAGTTAACTTGATTAGATAATATTTTAAATCTAACAAATCCTCTATTTAAATAAAAATCCTGAATTTTATTTAAATCAGATTCAAGGATTGTTTTTGAATATGTATCTCTACTAGACCAAAATTCAAACCAATATTTCGTTCCAGCATCCATCAAAGAAATAAGTTGATCATAACTATAAGATTTATTTCCAATGATAGTTATCCCTTTAATTGTTGAAGGATCGCCCTCATCTATATCTAACTCTAGTGAAATTAATTGATTTTCAAGTTCTGTAACAGCACTTTTAATTGTTATATTATATCTTCCATAATCATAATAAATACGTAATAATTCTTGTTCAACTTTATCAAATACATTTTTATCAAATGGTCTAGACCTAGCAATACCAACATTATCTAATGCATTCATAATATCTTCAGATTCAATTATTGTATTGCCAGTAAGTTTAATCTCTGTCACTATAGGTTTTTCAAC
Organism: Gammaproteobacteria bacterium; assembly: GCA_002716945.1. Classification (GTDB taxonomy): domain Bacteria; phylum Pseudomonadota; class Gammaproteobacteria. The sequence continues at coordinate 431,280 of PBCF01000002.1, forward strand.
AACACGTATAATCAAATTATTAAACTCTAATAATACTGCTATATCATCAAAGTATTTAGTAGCATATAACTTTTTAATAATGTCCTTGCTTAACTCCGGAGTATAAATATCTCCAATATTAATCTCTGCATAAGAAAGGATTGTGGGTACACTAACGCGTAAATTTCCCTGTACAATAATATTATTTATTTTTACTTCTTCATCAGCCTCTACGGTTTTTACAATATTAAATTTTAATATTTCTGATGATTCATTAAAGGGTTTTGATGATTGTAGAGATAATACAAATAGGAGTATTAGAATTGTTAATATATATTCAGATTTCATAATAATCTCAATAAATCGTTATAAAAAGCCAAAATCATTATTCCAAAAAGAACAACAATTCCTAATTGTTGTCCAATTAATTGGATTTTTTCAGGTACAGGCTTTCCTAATAAAATTTCAAATGTATAAAAAAGTAAATGCCCTCCATCTAACATTGGTATTGGTAAAAGATTTAAAATACCAAGACTAATACTTAATATTGCCAATATATATGCAAAATATACAAATCCCATTGATAAAGATTTACCAGTAAATTCTGCGATACTAATTGGTCCACTTAAATTCTTTACATTAGCTTCGCCAAGAAAAAGTTTGGCAATCATTTTTAAAGTTAGCACGGAATAATGGTAAGTGAGATTTATAGATTGATAAATTGAATTTATTAATGGGTATTTAACAGTTACTCTATATTGATCAAGTAAATTAGAATCAGGGCTTATACCTGCAAAACCAATTAACTTTTCAGAATGCCTTTTTCCTAAAGGAGTCAAGGTTAAGTACTTAAATGTATCAAATCTATTAATCTTAATCTCGAGTTGCTTATCTGGATTGTTCTCAATAACATTCACTAACTCTTTCCATGATTGTATTTTTGTTCTATTAATTTCTAATATTTTGTCTCCTGGCAATAAATTTGCTTGATGTGCTGGTGTATTTTGTTGAACATTGCCAATTATTGCAGGTATAACTGGATGTTTAATTTTGATACCAATATTATTTATAATATCTCCTTCAGCTTTTAATATATTCTGATGATTGACTGGAAGTTTGAAGTTATAAAAATTATTGTTATTATCTTTTACATATAAAATAATTTCTTGTTTATCCACTATACTATTTAATAATTCCATTCTTACATCTTGCCAACGTTTAGTTTCATTATTATTAACTTTATATATCTCCATATTTTCATATATTATTGTTGGGGAGTTTTTTGCTGATGGAGTTATTGATTCAAAAACTGGCTTCATGCCAGAAATTCCAAGAAAATGAACCATAGTAAAAAATATAACTGCTAGTATAAGATTAAATATAGGGCCTGCAGCAACAATTAAGAATCTCTTATATACAGATTGTGTATCAAAACAATGTCGTAAATTATCATTATATATCTCTGAATGTTTTATCCTCCTTGAGGATTTACGTCTATTTGATGAAGAACTTATATAAGTATCTAACTCATGGGATTCTAACATTTTTACATATCCACCCAAAGGTATCATTCCTATGCTATATTCTGTTTCGTCTCCTTCAAATTTTTTTGTATATATATTTTTACCAAAACCAACATTAAAATTTAGCACTTTGACATTAAATAGTCTTGCAATATAAAAATGACCAAACTCATGGAATGTAACCAATATTCCAATTGCAATTATAAATCCTATGATGCTTTGTATTACTTCCATTTTTTTGTGTTTATTAAATCAACAGTATACTCACGAACATTCTTATCGTTCTCTAGAATTGACTTCAATGTTACATTTTGCTTAATTTTCATGCTAGATAAAACCTCCTCAATTATAACCGGAATATGAGTAAATTTTATCTTATTTTTTAAAAAATACTGTACAGAAACCTCATTTGCGGCATTCAGTATAGTTGGTGCATTTTTACCAATTTTGATGGACTGATATGCTAAATCTAGACAAGGATATTGGTTTTTTTTTGGGTACTCAAAAGTTAAATTTGGATATTTCCTGAAGTTAAGATTTTGATTAGGGAAATTCATTCTTGCAGGCCAAGATAATGCATATGAAATTGGTATTTTCATATCATGATTACTCATATGGGATATTACTGATCCATCTGGATATCTAACAAGTGCATGAATAATACTCTGAGGATGAATAATTACTTTAATATTTTCAATATTTAGTCCAAATAATATATTGGCTTCTATTATTTCCAGTCCTTTATTCATCATAGTTGCAGAATCAATAGAGATTTTTTTGCCCATTTTCCAATTAGGATGTTTTATTGCCTGTTTTGGTGTTACTTTAGATAATTTATTTTTAGATATATTTAAAAAAGGTCCTCCAGAAGCAGTAAGAATGATTTCCTTGATGTTTTTTCTATAATATAGCGAAGACCCAGGTTTATAATCCAAACCAGAAGATAATAGTATTTGTAATATGGCATTATGTTCACTATCTATTGGAATAATATTTGAATTATATTTATTTGCATTATCAATTAATAATTTACCAGACATTATTAAGGATTCTTTGTTTGCGAGGAAAACTATTTTACTAGACTTTATTGCATTAAGTGTTGGCTCTAACGCAGCCGATCCTACAATAGCCGACATAACACAATTAGACTTTCGGTGTTTTACTACAAAATTTAAACTATCAAGTTCAAGTATAATTTTTGTTTTTATATTATGATCTTTGCATAATTTAATTAATTTGTATCCAGAGTTTTTATCAATGAGAACGGCATAAGTAGGATTATGCTTAATAATCTGTTTGAATAATAATTTATAATTAGAATAAGCAGTTAATGCAAAAATTTTATATTTATTACGCATACCGCTTAATACTTGAAGTGTATTAACACCGATAGTACTTGTTGAACCTAAAATTGTTATATATCTCATAGAAATAGCCAGAATTGAAAAATTGCAATTACAGGTAAATAACTATCAAGTCTATCTAAAATTCCACCATGTCCAGGTAATATACTACCTGTATCCTTAGTATTGTAAATCCTTTTATATTTACTAATAAATAAATCTCCGATGGTTGCAAAAAGACTAATTATTATAATATATATTATATCACGCAACATAATATTAATTTCATATATAATAAATAATAAAAAAACTATTAAAACTGGTATAACTATTGACGCTATAAAACCTTCAATAGTTTTATTTGGACTAATATTTTCAGATAATTTATGCTTACCAAAATATTGCCCAATAAAATAAGCAGATATATCCGCTGAAGAAATAATAATTATTAACAGTAATATATAAAACGGAGTAGTATCAGCATTATTTATTAACCCTTCATTTAAGATATTGGTTGATGAATATTGATTAAAAGAAATCAGTAAAAACCATGCGGCAAAAATCAGATAGAATCCTAAAACAGCATTAACTTTTTTTATGAAAAATTCATTAATTTTAAGATTAAAAATCAAACTAGTTGTAATAGTAAACCATATTATAAACGACAAACTAACTATGTTTTTGATAAAAGAACTATAATCATAATATATTATTGTTATATACATAAATAATGTAGATATTAACAGTAACAAATATCTTATATATTGATTAGTCCTTGATATACATAACCATTCATTATATGCCTGTAAAGCTATAAGTGAAAATAGAAAAGAAACAACATAGAAGTTATAATTAACAAAAACTAGTGAAATAAAAAGAAGTGCTAATGCGCCTGTAATTATACGTTCACGCATTTTTATCGAGAGAAATATCCTTGTTTGATAATGCTCCAAATTTCCTATTAATATTTTGGTACCATTTTATGGCCTTATCTAACTCATTTTCATTAAAATCCGGCCATAAACAATCAGTAAAATATAACTCAGTATAAGCATGTTGCCATAACAAAAAGTTGCTTAGTCTTTGCTCGCCACCTGTTCTTATAAGTAAATCTGGAAATGATGAATCTAAAGTTAAAGATTTTTCTATGTTTTCACAATTTATATCATCTATATTGAAATCTTTTTTATTTAAAATAATGGATTGTACAGCATTAACAATATCCCATTTGCCTCCATAATTTAACGCAAGGTTTAATTTTAATCCTGTATTATTAGTTGTTAAAGTTTCTGCGTTTTTTATTTTACTGATTAACTTTGAGTTAAACTTACTTAAATTGCCAATAAAATGAAGTTGAATATTATTATCATTTAAATTATTTATATTAGAATCTATAGCTTCGTTGAATAGATTAATAAGAAAATTTACTTCATATTCAGGTCTTTTCCAATTCTCACTGCTGAAAGCAAATAATGTAAGCTCATTAATTTGTCTAGTAGTACATGCTTTCACAATTTTATTTATAGCAGAAATTCCAGATCTATGTCCAAATGCTCTTGGCATATTTCTATCTAATGCCCATCTACCATTGCCATCCATTATAATAGATACGTGATTTATTTTCTTAGTTGTCATAGTCAAACTTCACTAATCTCAGTATTTTTTTTAGCTATTATCTCATCACACTTAAGTATATAGCTATCAGTTAATTCTTGTATTTCTATAATATAATCTCTTTCAAAATCTTTAGATATTTTTTTGTCTTTTTCTAAATTATTAATTGATGTGTTTGTATTTCTTCTGATATTACGTAATGTTACTTTTGTATTTTCAGCTTCTTTTTTTACAATTTTTATGAGCTCATCTCTCCTTTCTTGTGTTAAAGGGGGTATCTTTATGTGTATGTTAAGTCCATTAACTGTAGGTGTTATACCAAGATCTGATTCATTGATTGCTTTTTCAATTGATGAAACTGCATTCTTGTCCCAGACATTTAATGATATTGTTGTCGCATCAGTAACCGATATATTCGATAATTGTTTTATAGGCGTAAGTGTATCAAAATAATTGGCTTCAATTTGATCTAGCATACTTGGATTTGGTCTACCAGCACGTATTTTGTTTAAACTAAGATGTAAGACATCGAGTGCTTTGTTCATTGACACTTCAGTTTCTTTTTTTAAATCCTCAAACATTGGAATTAATTTATTTTATTTGACTATAAACTTCTTTCGCAAAATCATCATTATTTTTTTCAATACCATCACCCAACTGATATCTATAATAGTTAACGATTCTGTTATCATTTAATATTTTCTTAAGATTTGTAGTGCTATCTTTGATAAATGGTTGATTTAATAATGTATTTTCAATAATAAATTTCTTAATTTTACCTTCTAATATATTTCTTTTGATATCTTCTTTTTTGTCTATTTTTTCTAATTCTTTTTTATATATCTCTTTTTCAGACGACAGTATTTCAGAATCAATTGTGTCTTGATCTAGTGCAATGGGATTCATAGCAACAATCTGCATACATACATCTTTACTTAAGTTTTCATCTTTACGGTCTAATACTACCATAGCTCCTATTTTATCATTATGTACATATCCATTGATATAGTTATCAGAAGTCATTTTTACAATAAATCTTCTTATGCGTATATTCTCACCTATCTTAGAAATCAAATCAGTTCGTTGGTTATCAATTTCTTGAAATATTGAATTACTATTAGTAACAAGTGATGAAAAATCATTGCATTCAGTATCTTCTGTAAAATCAAATGAGATAATTTTATTGCTAATATCCATAACAAAATCTTTAAAGTCATCACTTCTAGCAACAAAATCAGTTTCAGAGTTAATTTCTATAAGCATAGATTTTTTGTCTTTGTGAATAAATTGAACTGATCCTTCTGCAGCTATTCTAATTGATTTTTTATCTGCTATAACACCTTGCTCAGAACGCATTAATTTTACTGCTTCATCGACGTTACCAGAAGAAGCTTCAAGATATTTTTTACAGTCTAGCATTCCAGCGCCAGTTATATCTCTCAATTCTTTTAATGCGTCTAAATTATCACCCATCTTATGTACTCTTGTCCTTTGAAATAGAAGTTGCTTCTTTGCTTATTTTCTTTTTTCTAGAGATTTTAGAATTATCAGATTTAGGTTGAACTTTTACAACTTGTTTCTTTTTGATTGATTTTGATGTTGATTTATTTGTTTGATTTTCAGATGGTTTTTGAATTGCATTTTTATTTTTTATAATTAAATTAGCAATATTTTTAACAAACAGTTCAATAGATGACATTGAGTCATCATTACCAGGAATTATATATTCTACACCTTCAAATGAATTGTTGCTGTCAACGATTGCAATAACTGGTATATTTAATTTATTAGCTTCTTGTATAGCTATTTTTTCATATCTTGTGTCAACAACAAATAACGCATCAGGTAATTTTTGTAGATCTTTAATCCCAAATAAATTTTTATCCAATTTAGCTATTTGTTTTTTTATTCTTAATGATTCTTTCTTTGTAATTTTTTCACTTTGTGTTGATGCGATATTACTTTTTAAGCCATCTAATTTAGCAATAGATTTTTTAACTGTATTAAAATTTGTTAACATTCCGCCCAACCATCTACTAGTGACATATGGCATATTTGCATTTGTTGCGTATTTCTCAATTATCAATCTAGCTGCTCTTTTTGTTCCTACAAATAATATAGTTGAATTTGCAGTAATTAATTTTTCTATAAATTTTTGTGCTTCGTTGTAATACGTGACGCTTTTTTCTAGGTTAATTATGTGAAGTTTTTTGTACGTAGTATAAATGAACGGGCGCATTTTTGGGTTCCAATATTTAGATTGATGTCCAAAATGAACCCCTGCATCAATCATCTCTCTTATTGATATATTTGACATATCTTATAAACTTCTCCAATCTAACACTATTTTTTTACTCATATATTGATAATTCTGTATGTTAGAAAGTTTTTATCATATTTAATTGGATACAACAATAAAAATCTGATAATTTGTGCTAAAAAGTGTATTTTTAAGTAATAATCATGGCTAATATCAAATCTGCAAGCGAAATAGAAAAAATGAAAATCTCTGGTAATTTGGCATCTAGAGTTCTTGAAATGATAGGTGCGTATGTGAAACCTGGTATATCTACAGCTGAATTAGATCAAATATGTCATGATTACATAGTCAATGAACTTAAAGCCATTCCCTCGCCTTTGAATTATAGAGGATTCCCTAAATCAATCTGTACTTCTATTAACCATCAAGTTTGTCATGGAATACCTTCCAACGAAAAGATACTTAAAAATGGAGATATTATAAATATTGATATTACTGTTTGTAAAAATGACTTTCATGGTGATACAAGTAAGATGTTTTTTATCGGAGAACCATCTATATTAGCTAAAAGACTTTGTCAAGTAACAAGAGAATGTATGATAAAAGCAATTCAATTGGTTAAACCAGGATTGCATGTAGGTGACATTGGCGCTGTAATACAGGAACACGCATTAAAAAATAATTTTACGGTTGTTAAAGATTACTGTGGACACGGTATTGGAAGAAATTTTCACGAGTCACCACAAATACTACACTATGGAATAAAGAATACTGGTATTATATTGAAAGAAGGAATGACTTTTACAATAGAACCTATGATAAATTCAGGGAAAGAAGAAACTAAAGTGCTTGGAGATGGTTGGACGGTTGTAACTAGAGACCGATCTCTTTCTGCGCAATTTGAACATACAATTCTAGTAACAAAAAAAGGTCATGAAGTTCTTACCATTAGAAATGAAGAAAATGTATCTGAATTTGAATGAAAGAAAAAATAATTAATATATTAGCAGATTTAATTAAGTTGAAATCAATAACGCCAAATGATAATGGGTGTCAAGAATATATTAGTAATTATTTAAAATCATATGGTTTTGAAGAAAAAAAATTTGAATTCAATGGTGTTAGCAACACTATTCTCAAAAGAGGAAATAAAAAACCAGTACTTGGATTTGTGGGTCATACAGATGTTGTTCCAATAGGAGATGAGTCTCAATGGTCAACTAATCCTTTTATTTTAGAAGAAAAGAATAATAAGATTTTTGGTAGAGGTACCGCAGATATGAAAGGCAGCATTGCTTGTATGATGTATGCCACTGGAGAGTTCATTGCACAAAATAATAACTTTGATGGAACTTTGATTTATATTTTAACTAGTGATGAAGAAGGTGCTGCAATTGATGGAATTCAAAGATTAGTGAATGAAAATATTTTACAAAAATATGATATTGATTGTTGTTTGATTGGAGAACCAACATCAAAAGATAATATTGGCGATACAATTAAAAATGGCAGACGTGGTTCTTTGTCTGGAGAATTAATAATTGAAGGTTTACAGGGTCACATAGCATATCCGAAAAATAGTCTCAACCCAATACATCTTGCTAGTCCTGTAATTCATCAACTCATTAATGAAAAATATGATAAAGGTAATGATTACTTTTTGCCAACTTCATTTCAAATTTCTAACATACATAGTGGTTATGGTGTTGAAAATATTATACCTGGTAAAATTAGTATAAAATTTAATTTCAGATATTCTACTGAAACAAATGAAAAAGAACTTATTACAAGAGTAGAGAATATATTAAACAGTTCTAAAATAAATTATACCATTGATTGGAAACATTCTGGAGAACCCTATTTAACAACAAAAAAAGAATTTTTAGAAAAATGTCAATCAGCAATAAATAGTGTCGCAGATATCAAACCCAATATCACAACTGACGGAGGAACATCAGATGGTAGATTTATGGCCAAAATATGTGATGAGGTTATAGAATTTGGCCTATTAAATCATTCAATACATAAAGTTGATGAACATACTACCAGTGATGATTTGGTAATATTATCAAATATTTATAAAAAGATTCTTTCTGAGGTTTTGGGCTAAAAAAATGAAGATTCGATTAAATTTTTTGTATACTCTGTCTTAGGGTTATCAAAAATATTTTCAGTTTCATTAGATTCAATTATTCTTGATTCTTTTAATACATAGATCCTATGAGAGATCGATCTAATTACTTTTAAGTCATGACTAATAAAGCAATAGCTAATGGAATATTTTTTTTGTAGATTAGCCAATAACTCTAATATGTTTTTTTGTACTAAAACATCTAAAGCACTTGTAGGTTCGTCCAATATTATTAATTTTGGTTTTAATGATAACGCCCTAGCTATTGCAATTCTTTGTCTTTGTCCTCCAGAAAACTGGTGTGGATATCTAGATAACATATTTTTATCCAAGCCAACTTCTTGCATTAACTCATCACAAATTTTAGTAATATCATGGTTAGATAAATTTTCCTTAAATGATTTTAATCCCTCTGATAATATTTCCTTGATAGACAACCTTGGAGATAGCGATGAATATGGATCTTGAAATACAATTTGAAAATTTTTCCTATTTTGTCTTAATTCAATATTATTTAGATTTTTTAAATTTTTATTATTTAAAGATATATTTCCTTCATAATCTAATAATTGTAAAATAGATAATGCTAGAGTTGTCTTCCCTGATCCTGATTCACCAACTATACCAACAGTCTCACCTTCTTTAATATCAAGACAAATATCTTGAAGAGCATTAAAATATTCTCGTTTATTTTTAAAAAAACTATTTTTCATTAAAAATTTACAATTGAGATTTTCTATCTTTAAAAGATTTTTTGTATTAATTTTATTCTGTACTATTTTTTTTGGTCTACTAGAAATTAATTCTTTTGTATACTCATGAGTCGGATTATTAAAAATTGTGTTACTTTGCCCATATTCAACATTTCTGCCATTATTTAATATCAAAATATTATCAGCATAATGTCTTACTAGATCAAGATCATGTGATATTAATATTAATGACATATTATTTTCATCCTTAAGTGTTTTTAGTAGATTTAAAATTTGACCTTGCAATGTTACATCCAAAGCAGTAGTTGGTTCATCTGCTATTAATATATCTGGATTGCAAACAAGTGACATAGCTATCATAACTCTTTGTCTCTGTCCTCCTGATAACATATGTGGATAACTATTAGAAACTTTCTTATATTCGTCTAATCCGCTCTTAATAAGGATAGATTCTGTGAGTTCATTAATTATATCAGTGTCTTTTGTTACATGTAATTTAATAACTTCATGAATTTGGGATCGTATTGTTTGCACAGGATTAAGAGATAGCATTGGTTCTTGAAAAATCATAGAAATCTTATTTCCTCTAATTGATTGCAATTTAGGTTCGTCATACTCGTAGATATTTTCATTCTTAAAAATTATATGATTGGCATGAAGTGAGAAAATATCAGTATCTAATAGCTGCGTTATTGAAAGTCCTGTTAGAGTTTTTCCTGATCCAGATTCTCCAACTATACCCAAGGTTTCACCTTTTTTTAAAACAAACGAAATATTATTCAAATAAGTTTTTGTTTTTTCTTTGTTATATATATTTAAATTATCTATTTCTAATATATTCATTTCAACCTAGTATCTAGAGACTCTCTAAAACCTTCTCCAATAAAAATTAACAACATGAGCGTACCTACAAGAACTAAAAATGTAGAAAGCGATAGCCACCAAGCTTCTATATTTTCTTTTCCTTGAGACAGTAATTCTCCTAAACTAGGTGTGTCCGGTGGCACTCCAAGTCCTAAAAAATCTAAACTTGTTAAAATTAAAATTGCACCACTTATTCTAAACGGCAAAAAAGTTATTATAGATACCATGCTATTTGGTAAAATATGTTTCAATATAATTTTTGTATCTGAAAGACCAAGTGTTCGAGCAGCAATAACATAATCCATGTTCCTGCCTTTCAAAAATTCAGCTCTAACATAATCAGACAAACTCATCCATCCAAATAGTGACAATAAAATTATTAATAATCCAATACTTGGTTCAAACAGTGATGAAAAAATAATTAGAAGATATAATTCTGGCATTGAACCCCAGATTTCAATAAACCTTTGAAGATATAGATCTGTCCTTCCTGCAAAATAACCTTGGATTGCCCCAAAAAAAATACCGATGATAATACCTATAATTGTCAGAGCTAAAGCGAATATAACAGATAATCTAAAACCATATAATAATCTTGCCAAAACATCTCTTCCTCTATCATCTGTTCCTAAATAATTTGTCGTAGATGGACTAGCTGGATTTGGTGTAGATTTATTTAGATTAATACTTTGATAAGAATGAGGGTTTAGTGGAAAAATTGCCCAGTTATTTTGTTCGCTAATTTTTTCTGACATAAAATAACCTTTGTAATCTGGTTCTGTTTCAAAATGGCCTCCAAATTCCTCTTCAGTGTATGATTTTATTATTGGATAATATAATTGATTATCTATATTGAGTACTAATGGCTTATCATTACTTATAAACTCTGAAAATAGGCTAATTATAAATAATATTAAAAAAATATATAACGAATATTTACTTCTATTGTTAGCAATAAACCGTTCCCATATTTTAGAAAAATCATTCATATATTTTCCTATACATTTCTTTTCTCATCTAATGAAGAAAATTTAATTCTAGGATCAACATATACATAGCTAATATCCGTCAATAATTTTGCTATTAACCCTAATAGTGTAAATAAAAACAATGTCCCTAATACAACAGGATAATCACGATGAAGTATAGATTCATACGATAATAATCCAATTCCATCTAGCGAAAAAATTGTTTCTATAAGTATACTCCCTGTAAAAAATGCGGAAATAAATTGTGCAGGGAAGCCTGTTAATATTGGAATCATAGCATTTTTAAATACATGTCTATAAAGTACCGAGTTTTCAGATAATCCTTTAGCTTTTGCGGTTAAGACATATTGTTTTTTGATTTCTTCTATAAAGCTGTTTTTTGTCAACATCGTCATTATAGCAAAACTACCTATGACGGATGAAATAATAGGCAATGTCATATGCCATAAATAATCTAGTATTTTTGCTGATAATGTCATGCTATCCCAATTATCAGAAACCAATCCCCTTGTTGGAAAAACATCTAAAAAACTACCACCTCCAAGTAATACTATTAAACTAATTCCCAATACAAAACCTGGTATTGAATATCCTATAAGAATAAGTGTGCTAGATACTAAATCAAATCTTGAACCATGAGATACTGCTTTTTTTATACCTAGTGGTATACAAATTGAATATATTATTATAAATGACCACAAACCTAAACTAATTGAAACTGGAAGTTTATCAATTATTAATTCTGAAACTGATTGATGGTGAAAATAACTTTGCCCTAAATTAAAAGATAAATAATTAACAATTAAATCAAAAAATCTTTCTATAAATGGTTTGTCAAAACCATAAAATTTATTCAATTGTTCTAGCTGTTCATCGCTTAACCCACTAGATCCTCTATACAAATTTTTACTTGTTGTTCCAACTTCACCAGTAACATTTATACTATTAATCTGATTACTTAATTGTTCTATTGGTCCTCCAGGTACGAATTGAGTTACAATAAACGTTAGAAATAATATTCCTAATAATGTTGGAATCATTAATAACAATCTTTTAAGAACATATCTATACATTATTTGTAGTACCAGGTTTTCAGAACATAATTAATAGGTTCATAGTATTTAGGAAGAATATTTGGCATATTAAACTTATCATAATAAGCAACTCTATGCTTATTTATATACCAGTTAGGTAATAAAAAATACTGATTCCATAATAATCTATCAAGCAAATGTGCAGCCGTAATCATCTCATTTCTATTTGATGTGTAAATAAGTTTTTCAATTACTTTATCAATATCTTTATCAGCAATACCCGCTAAATTAAATGTCCCTTTTCTATTAGAACTTGAAGAATGAAACATGCTAATTAATTCATTTCCTGGAGATTGTGATTGTGGGTAACTCATAACCATCATATCAAAATCAAAGGTATCTACTTTTCTCTGATATAAAGATAAATCTATGGTTCTATAATTTAGTTTTATACCTAATTTTTTTAAATTTACTGAAAATGGAGCTAAAATTCTCTCAAATCCTTTTTGAGCTAAAAGAAAATCAAATTCTACTTTATTACCATTAGTATCATGTAAAATATTATTTTCCACATACCAGCCATTTTTATCAAATAAACTTTTAGCTTTGATAAGATTATCCCTCATTAATTTAGATGTATTTGATGTTGGTAGACTTTCTTTTGGAATAATTTTTTTCAATGGTATATTTAATTCATTTGCCAGATTGATTTCACTCAATGAAGAATGAATAGATGCAGATAACTCACTGTTGCTAAAATAGCTTTCACATCTTCGGTATTGATTATAAAATAAATTCTTATTAGACCAGTCAAAATCAAAGGCTAAAGTAATTGCTTTTCTTATATCTTTGTTTTTAAAAATATTTTTCCTTGTATTGAAAATAAATCCTTGAATTCCTGCATTATTTTGATGAACAAACTCACGTTTAATTATATTGTTATTTAAAAAATTAGGTCCTGTATAATCTCTAGCCCATCTTTTTGAATGGTTTTCAAAAATAAGATCATATTCACCTGCTTTGAATGCTTCTAAGCCAACTGTCATGTCTTTGTAATATTTAAAAAGTATTTTGTCAAAATTATACATTCCTTTTCTTGTTGAGAAATTATTTGCCCAATAATTTGGATTTCTACTATATAAAATATATCGACCAAATTTATAGTCTTCTATTACATATGGGCCACTTGCTATGGGGCTATCAAGTATTGTTTTATCAAATGGTTTGTTGTTTGTCCATTTTTTAGAAAATATTGGTATATCTCCTATGATCATATGTAATTCAGGATTTTTTCTCTTGAATACAAATTTAATTTCAAAAGAACTGAGAACTTGAATTTCTTTGATATCAGCCCAATATATTTTATATTGCGGATGCGCACCTTTGCTTGTCAACATTAAATATGAGTGTTCAACATCATATGCTGTAACTGGATCGCCATTTGAAAATTTAGCATTTTTATTTAAAGTAAACGTCACAGCAAGCTTATTCTCAGCTAATTCATAATTTTCTGCTAAATGGCCATAACTTGATGTCGGCTCATCTAGACTTCTTTCCATTAAAGTTTCAAAAACTAAATTATTTAAACCAACAGGAGCAAGGGATTTTAGTAAAAACGGATTAAGGGATTCAAAAGTCCCAAATGCAGATAATTTAATTGTTCCACCAACTTTAGCATTTGGATTTACATAATCAAAATTCAAAAAATTTTTTTCATATTTTGGCTCATATCCAATGGCCATTGAGTAATCAGCATATGAATAATGAGTTACAATAAGTCCAGTGAAAATAATAATTATATATAGTTTTAGTGTATTATTCATTGGATTATATTAATGTTATAGTAATATGATATTCTATAAAATTAATAAATCAAAATATAAAAATGAATCTAGATAATAAAAAAGCTCTAATAATAGGTATAGCAAGTAATCGTTCCATAGCAACAGAAATTGCTAAGGTTTTGAGTGCTAATGGAGCACAACTTCTCTTAACATATCAAGGTGAAAAACTCAAAAATAGAGTTGAAGAAATAGCCAATGAAATAAATCAAAATATTGAGTGTTTTCCGTGTGATTTATCATCAGATAAGAATATTGATGATTTAGCTGCTTTTACAAAAAAAAAATGGGGTAGCCTGGACATAATAATACATTCTGCAGCTTTTGCGCCTAGAGAGCTTTTAAGTGGTGATTTTGTTGATAATATCAATAGGGATGGTTTTAATATTGCACATGAAATCAGTTCTTATTCATTTACAGCCTTAGCTAAATCCTTTAAAGGTATATTAAATACTAGTTCTTCATTAATTACACTTAGTTATCTGGGCTCTGAAAAAGTAATACCTAATTACAATGTCATGGGTCTGGCTAAAGCTAGTCTAGAATCAAATGTAAGATATATGGCAAACTCGCTAGGAAGCAATAATATACGAGTCAATGCAATTTCTGCTGGACCAGTCAAGACACTTGCATCAGCAGGTATTTCTGGATTTAATGAAATCCTTAAACATGTAGAGGCAAAATCTGCTCTTAAAAGAAACATTACTTTAAATGAAATAGCTAATGTTGCGCTTTTCTTGTCTAGTGATTTATCATCTGGTATTACTGGACAAACAATTTATGTAGATTCAGGATATAATATAAATGGATTTTAATTTTGACTTAGATATTCTTCGTTATATATTATCTCTGCATCTTTCTTAAGATTTTGAAAATACCAATTAAATTCAGATTCGCTTCTTGTGTTTATAATAAAATTAGAAAAAGAATCATTTGAACGATTGTCCGTTTTATCTGAATAGCGAATTGATTTAATAGAAAGTATCAAAATATCTTTATTTTCTAACTGATATTTTAAAAACTTTTGATCAATATTAGAAGAAAATAATATCTCTTTAATCTCTTCACTAAAGTCTCTAGAATCAATGCTGACTTCAAATGGTTTTAACTTGTATGAGACTTCAGGATTCATGCTGTTATTTAAGTCAATAATTAGATTGTTGGATAGTACGTTGATTTTGTTTGATGTTTTTAATGTAATAAGCAACGCCTCTATTGCATCACGTGATTCGTCAATGCTAAGTTGTTTAGGTTTATAATAATTTTTGATTTTAGCAATTATGAATCTATCGTCATTAATATATATTGGCTCAGATAATTTCTGATCATTAATAATTGCGGAAGAAAATATGATATTTCTTATAAATTCATAGTTAAAGATCCCATATCCATTATTTTCTGATATTAATTTTGACTCTATGATAGGTATATTTGATTCCAAAGAAATTTCATCTATGGATTTATTCCCAACAAACACGTCTTCTTTGATTTTTTCTGATAAATTATAGTAGAGCCTTGTTCCTTGTTCATCTCTGTAATCTTTTATTATATTGTGCTTTACTTCTGTGAATGTTTTGTCGTAGCTTTTAGATTTATCTGTTATTGATATTAAGTGATAACCTTTATCAGATTTAATTATTTGAGAAATCTCTTTAATTTGTAATTTAGTAATATGGGTCTGTAAATATGATGGTATTTCTTCAATATAGAACTCTCCTAAATAACCTTTATTATTTATTGTCTCCTGATCATTGGAGTATTTTTCTGATGTTAATGAAAAAGATTCATTATTAATTAAATCTTTACGGGCTTGGATTGCTTTTTGTTTTATTTTCTCATTATCTCCTTCTTTTGTGTGTTTGAATAAAATATGATTGATTCTGTACTTTTCAGGTTGATTATATATTCCTAAAGAGAGGTTTTTATTATATATTTCTTCAATTAATTCATCATTTATTGGTATGGCTTTAATAATGTCATGCTTATTAATATCTAAATATCTGAAAACTCCCTTTTTTTGAGACAAAAAACTATCTTTATTTTCTTGATAATAATTTTTTATGTCAGTTTCGCTAATAACAATATTTTTCTTTATATCATTAAATTTAAGCAAGATATATTCACCTATTCTTATATGATTTCTAAATTTTTTTAAATCAATAGTTTCTGATTTTGTTAAAAAAGATGTATCTGTTACTGCTTGTTTTAATTGGTTAGAAATGCCAGTTCTATATATATAATTTTCATATTCTTTTGATGACATCCCAAGTGTAAACAACTGTCTTTTATATAAATCCGCATCAAAACCAGTTTCAGTTTTAAAGGCATCTGTGTTTTTTATTTCTTCTAATATTAGTTTAGGGCTATATATTAGGTTCAATTCATCTGCATGGTGATTGATTAACATAGATCTTAATAAATAATCAAGAGTAATTTTTTTTATAAAAGCATTTGAATAAGAAGTAGGAATATTCCCTTGATAGTTTTTTTGTAATATTTTTTTATATCTGAAGATTTCCTGCTCTAATCTTGAAATACTTATTATTTGATCATTAACAATCATTGAATAGCTTTTTTGATTAGTCCCAAAATCACCAACTCCCAAAAAAACTAAAGGTATTGCTATAAGAATAACAAGAACAAATATAACCCAACCTTTTAATTTTTCTCTGATAGCATTTAGCATAAGTATAATTATATTATTTACGGAGACGAAGGGACTCGAACCCTCGACCTCCTGCGTGACAGGCAGGCGTTCTAACCAACTGAACTACGCCTCCAATAAATAAAAGATATATTAACATAATTATGTTTTGAATATACACTGGATGCATAGATCTGCTGCTTATAGATTAATTTGGGTGCTGTAAGAGTCGAACTTACGACCTCCGCCTTGTAAGGGCGGCGCTCTAACCAGCTGAGCTAAGCACCCCCCTTGTTTTAAATGAAGGTTATTCTAGTTTAGAGCATCCTTGAGTGCTTTGCCAGCTTTGAAAGATGGCACATTAGATGCTGCTATTTGAATAGATTCTCCAGTTCTTGGATTTCTACCAGTTCTTGCTTCTCTTCTTTTGCTTTTAAAAGATCCAAAGCCTGCAATAGCAACTTCAGTTCCACTTTTTAAAGTTCCTGTTATGACATTAATCATTGCTTCTACGTGAGCAGTTGCATCTGATTTACTGCTACTAGCTGCTTCAGCTACTGCTGATATAAATTCTGCTTTGTTCATGAATTAAAACCTCGTTGATAATTGTAAATTTTTTATGTTTTTATATATCAATAATTGACGATATATAATTAACTTCATATTTTACAGCAATATTAGACTATAAAAAAATAAATCTCTTGGGTTTCTTCGTTTACAATAGAAAAAAAATATGCTAGTGAGTTAAGTTATCCCCAATATCGGATTTTGTTTTTTTGTCAGATATTGCGGTTTTCTTAGAAGTTTTTTTGTTTTTTATCGGCTTAGACCTTAATCCAATTGCAAAAACTTCATCAACAAATTGAACTGGGTGTATTTTTAAGCCTTTCAACACTATATCTGGTATTTCTTTTAAATCTTTTTGGTTGTCTTTTGGAATAATGACCTCTTTAATACCACCTCTTAACGCTGCTAGTAATTTTTCTTTCAACCCACCTATCTCTAGAACTTCTCCACGAAGTGTAATTTCACCTGTCATAGCAACATTTGACCTGACAGGGATATTTGACAAAGCTGACGCAACGGCCAATGCCATTGTAATCCCGGCGCTAGGTCCGTCTTTAGGTGTTGCACCTTCAGGAACATGTATGTGTAGATCTTTGTTTTCATTGAAATCAGGTTCGATCCCAAGAGATTTTGATCTGGTTCTAACGACCGTGACTGCTGCCTTTATAGATTCTTGCATTACATCACCAAGTTGACCTGTTTGTGTAACTTTGCCTTTTCCATTCATTAATGCACATTCTATTCTGAGCAGTTCACCACCCACAGATGTCCAAGCTAATCCATTCACTTGACCAATCATGTCATTTTTATCAATCATTCCATAATTATATTTTTTGACACCCAAATACTCTGATAAATTTTGAGGTGTGATTTTTACTTTTGTTAATTTTTTTGATTTTTTCATCAATATGTTTTTTACAACTTTACGACATATTTTAGAAATTGATCTATCTAGACCTCTCACACCAGCTTCACGAGTATAGTAGCGAATTATATCTTTGATAACGGATACAGATATGGATATCTCTTTTGATTTCAAACCATTTTGTGCAAATTGTTTTGACAGTAAATATTTTTTTGCAATATCAACCTTTTCCTCTTCTGTATAACCTGGAATCCTAATTATTTCCATTCTGTCTAATAATGGTAATGGTATATTTTCCATCGAATTAGCTGTAGCAATAAACATAATGTCTGATAAATCAAAATCAATTTCAAGATAATGATCATTAAAAGAATAGTTTTGTTCTGGATCAAGAACTTCTAATAGAGCAGAAGAAGGATCGCCACGAAAATCCATAGCCATTTTATCTATTTCGTCTAGTAGAAATAAAGGATTACGTTTTTTAACTTTTAATAAATTTTGAATTACTTTGCCTGGCATTGAACCTATGTATGTTCTTCTATGACCTCTAATTTCAGCTTCATCTCTGACTCCTCCTAATGACATCTTTATAAATTTCCTATTTGTTGATCTGGCAATTGACATACCCAAAGATGTTTTTCCAACTCCAGGAGGTCCAACAAGACATAATATAGGTCCTTTGATTTTATTTACTCTTTTAGTAACAGCTAAATATTCTAGAATTCTTTCTTTAACTTTTTCTAGCCCATGATGATCATCCTCAAGAATTTTATTAGCATGATCAATGTCAGAATTAACAATAGATTCTTCTTTCCATGGAAGAGCTATAACAGTATCTATATAATTTCTAACCACTGTTGCTTCAGCTGACATTGGTGACATCATTTTAAGTTTATTATATTCAGATGTAACTTTTTCTTTTGCTTCTGATGATAGTCCAACAGAATTAATTTTGTTTAATAAAGAATCTAGATCTTGAGTTTCATCTCCAATTTCACCCAATTCTTTTTGAATAGCCTTCATTTGTTCATTAAGGTAATATTCTCTCTGGCTTTTTTCCATTTGTTGTTTGACACGACCGCGTATTTTCTTCTCTACTTGTAATATGTCTAATTCGCTTTCCATGGATTTTATTAAAAATTCTACTCTTTCTTTAGTGCTAGTTAATTCTAATACTTTTTGTTTCTCTTCAATTTTCATAGTCATATGAGCTGCAATGCTATCAGATAATTTTGAAATACTGTCAATGCCAGCAATTGATGATAAAACTTCAGGTGGTATTTTTTTATTTAATTTAACATATTGGTTAAATGTATCTTCTAATGTTCTAGATAGCGCATCAGATTGCGTCTGAGTAATTGAATCAGTTTCTGGATCAAATTCACTACATTCTGCATAAAAGTGATTACTATCTTCAATTATTTCTTTAATATTTGCCCTAGCAATCCCTTCAACAAGAACTTTCATTGTTCCGTCTGGTAATTTTAAAAGCTGTAGTATGGTTGCTGTGCTTCCCATTTGATATAATTGAGAAATTTTAGGATCATCAATATCTGCTGATTTTTGCGTAACTAATAATATTTTTTTATCAAAATTATTCATTGAATTTTCTAAAGCACGAATAGATTTTGGTCTTCCCACAAATAATGGTACGACCATATTTGGATAAACTACTACATCTCTTAATGGTAGTAATGGTATTTGATTTATTTTTATTCTATTTGACATAATTATTATATGTTAATTATTATGTAGTCAAAATATTATATTTCAACTATTCTTTTGAACTAGCCTTAGTTTGTTTTGATTTACCATAAATCATTAGTGGTTTATTGGATGACTCAACAACTGTTTTGTCAATAATAACTTTCTTAATACTAGAGTCTGATGGCAAATTATACATAGTTTCTAGCAAGATTTTTTCGAGCAAAGTCCTGAGCCCTCTTGCTCCAGTTTTTCTCTCCATTGCTTTTTTTGCAATAGAAGATAATGCGTCATTTCTAAATTCTAACTCACAATCTTCCATTTGAAACAATCTATGATATTGCTTGATTAAGGCATTTTTTGGTATTGTTAAGATTTTTACTAATGCATTAACATCTAATTCTTCAAGTGTCGCTATGACTGGAAGCCTTCCAACAAATTCTGGAATTAAACCATACTTTATTAAGTCTTCTGGTCCTACTATATTTAAAGTTTCTGCAAATGTTTTTTTGTCATTGATATCTCTAACTGTTGCAGAAAATCCTATACCAGATTTATCTGTTCTTTCTTGTATGATTTTATCTAACCCTGCAAACGCTCCACCAACGATAAATAAAATATTACTTGTATCTACTTGAAGAAATTCTTGTTGAGGGTGTTTTCTGCCGCCTTGAGGCGGTACTGATGCTATAGTTCCTTCAATAAGTTTCAAGAGTGCTTGTTGAACTCCTTCCCCAGAAACATCTCTGGTAATAGAAGGGTTATCAGATTTTCTAGATATCTTGTCTATTTCATCAATATATACTATACCTGTTTGCGCTTTTTCAACATCATAATCACATTTTTGTAATAATTTTTGAATAATATTTTCTACATCTTCACCAACATATCCTGCTTCCGTTAAAGTTGTTGCATCTGCAATTGTAAAAGGGACATTGAGTAATCGGGCTAAAGTTTCAGCTAATAAAGTTTTTCCTGATCCTGTTGGTCCTATTAAAAGGATATTGCTTTTATTTAATTCAACAGCATTTTTTGAAACTTTGGAGTTCAATCTTTTATAATGATTATAAACAGCAACTGATAAAACTTTTTTAGCATGATCTTGGCCTATTACATAATCATCCAGTATAGTTTTAATCTCTTGTGGTTTAGCTAAATTGTCTTTTGTGTGAAGTGATTTCTCTTCTAATTCATCTCTAATAATTTCATTACAAAGTTCTACACACTCATCACATATAAAAACAGATGGGCCTGCAATAAGTTTATTAACTTCATTCTGATTTTTACCACAAAAAGAACAATGTAGTAATTTATTTGATTCTTTAATATCTGTATCCATGGCTAATATTTATTATTCATTATAACCATCTTTTTATATAAAGTAAAAGATTGTAAATTTTGTACTATAATTTATTTTTTTGAAGGTCTTTTTTGTAATATATTGTCAATAAGTCCATACTTTTTAGCTTCATTAGCAGTCATAAAATTATCACGTTCAGTGTCAGACTGTATTTGCTTAAGACTTTGTCCTGTATTTGAAGCTAATATATCATTGATTCTTGATCTAATATTTAATATTTCACGAGCATGTATATCTAAATCAGATGCTTGACCTTGAAAGCTGCCTAATGGTTGATGAATCATGACTCTAGAATTAGGTAATGCATGTCTCTTTTTCTTTGCACCGCCAGATAGTAAAATTGCACCCATACTTGCAGCCTGACCAACGCATAATGTACTAACATCAGGTTTAATAAACTGCATAGTGTCATAAATGGACATACCGGCAGTTACGGATCCACCGGGTGTATTAATATACAGGTTAATATCTTTAGTTGGGTTTTCTGATTCCAAAAAAAGTAATTGAGCAACTATAAGATTTGCTGAATGATCTTCTACAGCTCCGACAAGAAAAATTATTCTTTCTTTTAATAATCTAGAATAAATATCATAAGCTCTCTCTCCTCTGGATGTCTGTTCTATTACCATTGGAACTAAATTATCTATAATTTTATCATCCATTAATTCATTACCTCTTTAAATATTTTTTTAACTACCTTTATCTTGCACTTAGATAATATATTTTCAATAATAGCACTTTCCAATAATTTATTCTTAATTTCATTTATCAAATTTGTGTTTTTAGCAATTTTATCTTTTTGATCGCTTGGATAATTTGAAGTAATATAATTGGATACATCAGAGTCTGTTATGGTAATATTGAATTCTTTTGCTAATTTAATATATAAAATATTTAATTTTGCTCTTTTTTCAGCAACTATATTGATTTCATTGGTTAATGACTCATCTGTCTCTTTCATCATAGCTTTGTATTGATTATAAATATCTTCTTTTTGAGACTCTATCATTGATGTTGGAATATCAAAATTATTTTTATCTATTAATTCCTGATTAATTATTGCAATTTGATTTGACTTAATTTTATCATCTAGTTCTTTGGATATGTGTTTAAGTATATTTTCTTTAAATTCTTTATCAGAGACACCTTCTAATCCAAAATTTTTATAAAATTCATTGTTTAATTTAGGTAATACGCCACTATAAATATTTTTGATATGAATCTTGTAATCAACTTTTTTGTTTGATAAGTTTTTATCAGGAAAATTTTTTGGCATTTGGTATGAAAAATTTTTATTGGTTCCAATATTTTCCCCAATAACTGATTTATAGAATTCGGCAAATAATCCTTTCGTTGCTTCATCGCCTCTGACATCGCT
Source organism: Gammaproteobacteria bacterium (assembly GCA_002716945.1). GTDB lineage: Bacteria > Pseudomonadota > Gammaproteobacteria. Next base: position 454,089 of record PBCF01000002.1, read on the forward strand.
ATTTATTATGAATGTAAAATCAGTTTGTTTACTATTTTCAAAAGATTTATTATCAATTAATCCTTCATAATCAATTACAACTTTGTCGCCAGATTCTGCGGAACTCGTTTTAGTTTTCCATTTTGTATGCTGTTTTCTAATATTATTAATTACATCTTCAATGTCTTGATTCTCAATTTTAACATCAGGTTTTTCGACTATAATTTCAGCAATATTATTTAATGAAAATTCTGGAAATATTTCAAATTTAGCAGTAAAAGCTAAGTCAGAATTATCTGACGGATGAGTATCAATTGTTAACTGCGGAGAACTAACAGTTTGTATCTGGTTGTCAACTATTGCTTTAGACAACGCTTCTTGTATAAGTTCATTTACAGAATTGTTATGTATATCTTGTTTATATTTGGAAAGAATGACTTTTTCTGGAATTTTGCCCGATCTAAATCCATCCATTTTTACTTGAGATTGCATTTTTGTAAGATTTTTTTTAAATACAGTTGAATAATTGTTTTTAGATACAACAATTTTCATAGACCTTTGTAGGCCTTTTAATACATTAATATTGACGGTTATATCCATTATTTACATTTATAAGTAAGAATATATCTATCATCTTCGAAAATATTAGATTCTAATTCTTCTCGTATTACCTTATACGATGATGGACTACAGCTTTTTTCAATTAATTTCTGACAAGAATCTTTAGTTTCAGATAGACACATTAGCTTATCTCCTGACAAAATAATTTTAGGCGCGCTTGAACTACAACTTGATATAAAAAAAGCTATAGAGCAAACTATTAAAAATCTATACATCTTAAACCTCCTTTTTTTACGAGAGGAGAGACTCGAACTCTCACACCAAAGGTACTGGTACCTAAAACCAGCGCGTCTACCAATTCCGCCACTCTCGCAAATTCTAAGGGTGGATGATGGGACTCGAACCCACGACAACTGCTGCCACAAAGCAGGGCTCTACCACTGAGCTACACCCACCATTATTTTATATTATCACATTTGCGCGCCTGGAAGGATTCGAACCTCCGACCTCATCGTTCGTAGCGATGCACTCTAATCCAACTGAGCTACAGGCGCATATCGGGGTGATAGGATTCGAACCTACGACCTACTGGTCCCAAACCAGCCGCGCTACCAAGCTGCGCTACACCCCGTAGTATAGACATATTATACAGATTGATTCTGATATTGAAATTAAAAGTCACTTTGGTTTAAATTTCCAGACTGTTTGATTTCCGTCATCTTTAATTTCTACATTTAATGAAGATAGTTTTTTACGTATTAAATCTGCTTTATTAAAATTTTTTTTCAACCTAGCAACATTTCTTTCTTTAATTAACTGTTCAACAATTTTATTATCTATTTCTGAAATAACATTAGAAATATCATCAACAATATTTAATCCTAAAAAATCTATACAAAATAAAAACTTTGAATAATTTGATTTATTATTATTTATATTTTTAACAAGCGTTGAAATATAATTTAATGCTGCAGGTGTATTCAAATCATCTTCTAAAATTGAAACAAGTTCATTATCAGGTATATATTCTTTTTCATTGTTTTTCATTTCACTAATTAAATTTTTATATTTAGTGACTATATTTATAGAATTATTTAGAACTTCCGACGTCCAATTTAGTGGTTGTCTATAATGCGAAGATAATAGTGCATATTTTATAGATATTGGAGATGTGTTTTTTAATAAATCTTCAATTAAAACAACATTACCTAATGACTTTGACATTTTTTTCTTATTAACCAAAACGATACCGTTATGAAACCAATAATTACAATATTCATTCTTAGAGACACAATTACCTTGAGCGAGTTCATTCTCATGATGAGGGAAGATTAAGTCATTCCCTCCTCCATGTATATCAAGTGTAGAGTCATGACCTATAATTTCTTTTATCATGCTTGTGCATTCAATATGCCAACCTGGTCTTCCATACCCCCATGGACTATCCCAACCTAATTGATCTTTATGTGATGGTTTCCATAAAATAAAATCTTTAGGTGATTTTTTATATGATGCAACATCAATTCTTACACCATCAAGCATTTCTTTGGCAATTCTTTTTGATAATTTTCCATATTTTGTATATTTAACTGTATCAAACATAACGTTGCCTTCAGAAGTGTATGTATATCCACTAGAAATTATTTTTGTTATTATTTCAATAATTCTAGGAATAAAGTCTGTAACTTTTGGTTCATGAGTTGGATCTAAAAGAGTAAGTGAGTCCATATTACTTTTATATGTTTTGTAATATTTCTCAGTAATTTCATTTACATTTCTATTCTCTTTCTTCGCTGCATCTATAATTTTATCATCGACATCAGTTATATTGCGTATATATGTAACCTTTTTATATTTATTTTTCAGTATTCTATACCAAAGATCACCAACTAAAGCTGATCTTGCGTTTCCAATATGCGGATTACTATAAACCGTAGGTCCACATACATACATTGTAATATTATCTTCATTGACAGGTTTGAAATCTTCTTTTTTCTTAGATAATGTATTATAAATTTTTATGCCCATGTTATTATAATTCTAAAGAATATTAAGTATTGATATGCAAAGTATTAAAATAAAATTGTTTTGTTTATTTGTCCTATTGTGTCAAGCTGTACCATGTTATAGTTATACTGATAGTATACATGAAATAAAAAACACTGAGGCATCAAAATTGATAAAACTTAAAACATCGGAAGGCGATATAACAATAAGCTTATTTACCGATAAAGCTCCTGAAACTGTAAAAAATTTCATATATTATGCAAAAAATGGAAGTTATAAAGGTACAATTTTTCATAGAGTTATATCAAACTTTATGATACAAGGTGGCGGCCATTTACCAGACATGTCCCAAATATCTGCAATAGATCCAATTGTTAATGAATCTAGTAATAATCTTGGTAATAAAAAAGGGACCGTCGCAATGGCAAGAACAAGTGATCCGCATTCTGCAACATCACAATTTTTCATTAATTTAATAGATAATAATTTTTTAGATAAAAATAATGCTCCTGATAATTTTGGCTACTGTGTTTTTGGGGAAGTAGTTGAAGGAATGGAAGTTGTAGAAAGAATTGGCACAACTGATACAGGTACAAAATTAGGATTTTCTGATGTGCCTTTAAAAAATATTATTATTGAAGATGTTGAAATAATAGAAGAGTAATTCATGTCTACATTATTCATTTCAGATTTACATCTTGATCAAAGTAGACCTGATGTTATTGATTTCTTTGTTAACTATCTTACAAGTATAGATAAAAACATTACATCAATTTATATTTTAGGAGATTTAGTTGAATACTGGGTAGGCGATGATGACCCTGCAATTGGCTTGGAGAAAACATTTGATACATTACATCGAGTCTCTAAAGTCATCCCAATATATTTTATGCAAGGAAATAGAGATTTTATGATGTCAGAAAATTTTTGTTCAAAATATGGAATAAAATTGCTCAATGATCCAACAATAATTAGCTTGAATGAAAAGAAAATATTATTGATGCATGGAGACACTTTATGTACTGATGATATTAAATATCAAGAATACAGAAAAATGGTGAGATCTGATAAATGGCAAACTGCAATGAAAACTAAAAGTCTAGAAGAAAGATTATCAATTGCCAATGAATTAAGACAAAAGAGTATGCTTGAAACTAAAGATAAAAGTGCTGACATTATGGATGTAAACCAAAATGCAGTTAATGATGCTTTTATCAAATATGAGGCTGATATATTAATACATGGACATACACATCGAGCAAATATACATAATATAAAAGTTAATAATAAAAAAGTTCAAAGAATAGTATTGGGGGATTGGTATCAATCAGCTTTTTTTCTCATATACGATAATGGAAAGACTATTATAAATAAACAAAGTTTAATGTTTAAAAAAGATCGTAACTCTTAATCTTTGTTCCGCCATTAAGTCTCCTAAAAATATTTTTTATAATTATTCTAAAAGTCTTTATATTTTTTATTGAATTGAAATTATTTTTTAAATAGCATATTAAATCTTTTCCAGTAATAGAATTTTTAGAATCAATATTCTGTTTAACCTCTTTAAATCCAAATTCATAATCATAAAAATAGTTTTTATTATTATTTATTAAATTCTTATTGATGTTACCAAATGTTATCTCATAACCAATTTCTTTTAAGAACAGAACTTCAAAATTAAAAAAAATCAAGTCTATTGAATCAGTAGTTTCTGCCATATAAATCATTTGATCTTTATATAAAGAAAAAATATTTTGTAATGGTTCGTGATGTGGTATAAATTTATAAATTAATTCATTAAAGTATATTCCAGCTAAATAGGAACTATTCTTAATATTTTTATAATCGTTTGTGATTTCATAGTTAGTCATTAAAGATAATCTTTCTTTTGGTATATATGAAACCTTAAGTTCTCTAAAAGGTTTAAGATTTGTATAACCTTTCTTTGATTTAATACCTTTTCCAAGTACACTCATAAGACCTTTATTTCTCGTGAGTAATTGATAAATCATACTGGTTTCTCCATATGATCTAGAATGAATTATGAATGAATTTTCCAATAATACTTTCAATTAATATAACCTAAATCTTTTAAAAAAACGTAATTATTTTTCCAATTTTTTTTAACTAATACCTTTAAATCAATAAAGAATTTACATTGAAAATTTTTTTCTAAAATTTTTCTTGACTGTGTTCCAATATTTTTTAACATTTCTCCATTTTTTCCAATAATAATTTTTTTTTGATTTTCCTTATCAACATATATATCAGCCTTTATGATTTTTAAATCTTTTTTATCAGTAAAAGTAATAACTTTTACTGCAGAATCATAAGGTAGTTCAAATTTTGTTAATTCTACAATAACACCTCTAATTAATTCTTGAGTAAATAATTTTTTATTTTGGTTATAATATTTTTTATATTGATGATTATTATTTGGTGAAGTTAAATTCTTAGTTATACCTTTATCAATAAAATCTTTTAGACCAATTTTCTTTAATAAAGAAATAAAAAATATTTTATCATTGTACTTTCTTTTAAGTGATGATCTTAATAAATCATACTCATTGTTTTTTAATTTATCTATTTTATTAATAACATAAATAATTTTATTATTTATTGAGTTTAAGTTGATGATTGAATTTTCAAAATTACCAAATTTGAGTGAATCAGTAACTAATATTAGTAAATTAATACTATTTAATGCTTTTAAGTATTCATTTTGCATAGATTTAGATAGTAAATTGTTTTCTTTTGTTGATATCCCAGGTGTATCTACTAATATAATATTTGAATCATTAATTTTTAATTCATTATATATGTTTATTCTTGTAGTCTGTGGTTTAGAGCTTGATGATGTAACGTATTTATTACATAAAAAATTAACTAGAGTAGATTTTCCAACATTACTTCTACCTACTACAGAGATATAAAAATTATTTTTCATTTAATTTTCTCAGTATTATACGTGCTACCTGTTGTTCTCCTTCTTTAACAGTGTTTGATGTAACAGAATAACTCTGCTTAAATGCATCTATTTTGCATGAAACTTTAAATCTTGGTTTATGATCAGGGCTGGTAAGTTTTGTTTTTTTATAAGATGGTAATGCATAATTTTTTGCTTGTGTATATTCTTGCAATTGAGTCTTAGGATCTTTCTTTCCTATTTCTTCATTATTTTTAATTTCATGTAAAAATAATTTGCTCAGGATTCTTTTACACTTATCATAATTAGCATCTAAATATATAGCCCCTACTATTGATTCAAAAACATCTGCCAAAAGTAATGATTTTTTAAAATTTATAGTATTTTTTTTTGATATAACAACTTGATCTAATTGCATTTTTTTAGCAAAGTTATTCAATGCTCTTCTACTTACAAGCCTTTGTCTTTCTCTCGTTAGTATTCCCTCATCAATTTTTTTATATTTAGATATTAATAATTCAGTAACAATAAGTTGGATTACGGCATCACCCAAAAATTCTAATCTTTCATAATTATCCTTACTAAAACTTTTATGGGTTATTGCTGCAATAATTAATTTTTCATCTTTAAAAGTATGATTGAATTTTGATTCGACTAATATAATAAAGTCCTCGTAATATATATCAGACTTATTCAATTGACATACCTACTCTATCAATTAATTTATACTCGCTATCATAATTCCAAAACATCCAAATAAAGAATGCTTTGCCAATAATATTTTTTTCAGGAACTGATCCCCAGTATCTGCTATCATTACTATTATCTCTATTATCCCCAAGCACAAAATAACTATTGTCAGGAACAACGTATGAAAAATTCTGTGAGTGATCTTGTTTATTAACTAAAATTTTATATTTTTTAGTATCAAATCTTTCTTCAAAAATTTCTGATAGTCCAATGTCTTGTTGGGGTATATTTTTTGAAAATATTTTTTTCTGCAATATTTTCTGACCATTAATTAAAATATTTTTATCTATATAATCAATTCTGTCCCCAGGTAGTGCAACTACTCTTTTAATATAATTAATATTTTTATCTAATGGATATTGGAAGACAATAACATCTCCATAATCTGGTCTTTCATTATCTATTATAGTTAGATTTGATAATGGCATCTTTATACCATATATATTTTTATCAACTAATATAAAATCACCCGCAACTAATGTTGGAATCATTGAACCGGATGGTATTCTATAAGGTTCTATAATAAATGAACGTATTAATAGAACAATCAGTAGTATTGGGAAAATAGATATTGAAAAATCAATTATACTGTTGTTTTTAAGGTTAATCGTGCTTAATTTACTTATCAATGAAATCAATCCAGTAAACAAAGTTAAAACTACTAATATAAAAGTAAAATCCAACATTATGATTTTGGAGACATAAATTTATAAAAGGCTTCTCTTGGTATCTCAACATTGCCTATTTTCTTCATTTTCTTTTTTCCTTCTTTTTGTTTTTCTAATAATTTCATTTTTCTTGTTACATCACCACCATAAAGTTTAGCAGTCACGTCTTTCCTGTAACCTTTAATTGATGTTGATGACAATATTTTAGAGCCAACGCATCCTTGAATAGTTATTTCAAAGTTCTGTCTAGGTATTAATTCTTTTAAATTTTCAATTAAAGTTCTAGATTTTTTTTGTGATTCTTCTTTATGCATTATCTGTGACAAAGCATCGATTTTCTTCTTATTAACTAAAATATCTAATTTCAACATGTTACTTATTCTATAATCAATAATTTCATAGTCATATGAGGCATAACCTTTAGTATAAGATTTTAATTTATCAAAAAAATCAAAAATTATCTCGGATAGTGGTATCTCAAATTGGATTTCTACTGATTTAGATAAATATTGTACATTTGTTTGTTTTGCGCGCTTTTTAATACATAAATCAATAACTGAACCTAGATATTCTTGTGGTGTTATTATTTTTATTAAAGCAATAGGTTCATAAAAATCTTTTATTTGATTACTGTCCGGTAAATCTCTGGGACTCTTAATATAAATAATTTCTCCTTTTTTATTTTCTATTTTGTATGTCACAGATGGTATTGTCATTAAAAATTCTAAGTTATATTCTCTTTGTACTCTCTCTCTTATTATTTCCATATGTAATAATCCTAAAAAACCACATCTAAATCCATGACCTAGTGATTGTGAATTTTCTGGTTCATATGTAAATGATGTATCATTTAATGATAATTTATCGAGTGCTTTTTTTGATTCCTGGTAATTCTTAGAATCTACAGGATAAAAGCCAGAAAATACTCTCGGTTGAATCTTTTTAAAACCAGGAATTGGTTTTGCAGAATTATATCGTACATCAATAACAGTATCACCGACTTGCACAGAATCTAAATTTTTTATAGACGCAATAATAAAGCCCACTTCACCAGATTTTAATTTATCTAAATATTTTATTTGCGGAGTAAATATACCTACTTTATCAATGATAAATTCTCTCTTATTTGATAATACTTGTATTTTTTGTTTTGGCTCTATAGTACCACTTATTATTTTAACCAACGTGACAACACCTAAATATTTATCAAACCATGAATCAATAATACCAGCTTTTGCTAAATTATGATTTTCAGTTTTGGGTGTAGGTACTTTTTTAATAACCTCAGGGATTATATTTTCCACACCTAAACCTGATTTAGCACTAATTTCAAGTATTTCACTCTCATTAATTTGCAGCATGTTAGCTAAATCTTTTTTAACATCACTTGGGTAAGCTGATGGTAAATCTATTTTGTTTATGATTGGAATTATTGTTAAGCCTAAACTCTGAGCCAATTCTGTATGAGCTATACTTTGTGCCTCTATACCTTGAGTTGCATCTACAATTAATAAAGCTCCATCGGATGCTGATAGTGATCTAGAGACCTCATATGAAAAGTCCACATGACCTGGAGTGTCGATAAGATTGATTTGATAGTCATTTTTTTTGACATTATAGTTCAAAGTAACAGTTTGAGCTTTAATCGTAATGCCTCGTTCACGTTCTAAATCCATAGAATCCAATATTTGATCTTTAATTTGCCTAGATTGATTGTCTCCAAATTTTTCTATTAATCTATCTGCTAATGTAGATTTACCGTGATCAATATGAGCTATAATTGAAATATTACGAATATTTTTCATTTAACTTATATAATATATAAGCATAAATAAACATCAATGATTAAGGAATTTTTATTGCAAGATATAATGGAGAAGAATTTCTATATACTAAGAAATTGGCGTAATCATTCTTTTCAATTTTTTTAAATCTTGTTTCAAAATCTGTAGAATTAGATATAGGTACATTATTCATATGGGTTATAATATCACCTATTCTTAGCCTTGACTGATTTGCTATTGCGTTAGATATTTCTTTTACTATGACCCCGCCATTTATGTTTAATTCTTGTTTGACTTTATTATCAATATCAATCACAGTGATCCCGGCGACTTTAACTTTATCAACTAGATTGCTATCCATCTTTGAGATTTTTTCATCCGTTGGAAGCTCTTCGATTTTGATTTTTTTGACAATTTTTTTTCCATTTCTAAGTAATTCAATACTTACAGACTTTCCAATTTCTGTATTACCTACCACAAGAGGTAAATCTTTTGATTTGTTAATATTATTACCATCAAATTGTAAAATAACATCACCAGAGGAAAGACCAGCTTTTTCTGCAGGGCTATCTTCTAGAACTTTAGCAACAACTGCGCCCGTAGGTTTATTCATACCAAAACTTTTAGCCAAGTTTTTGTCTACTTCTTGAATAAAAATACCGAGCCAACCTCTACGAACTTTTCCAGTCTGCTTTAGCTGATTATATACACTACTTACAGTCTCTGATGGTATAGCAAAAGATACTCCCATAAATCCACCAGTTCTACTATAGATTTGTGCATTTACTCCAACAACTTCTCCATTAAGATTAAACAAAGGGCCTCCAGAATTTCCAGGATTAATTGCTACATCTGTTTGTATATAGGGAACATAATTTTCATTTGGAAGATTTCTTTGTTTACCACTGACGATGCCAGCGGTAACTGTATGATCAAAACCAAATGGTGATCCTATTGCCAAAACCCACTCACCAACTTTTAAATTTTTAGACTTCCCCATTGATACTGTTGGTAAATTTGTTTCAGTCACTTTTAGTAATGCAAGATCACTTCGCTCATCAAAACCAATCAATTTAGCATCTAATATGGTTCGATCTGATAGAGTAGCTGTAATTGTGTCTGAATCTTTTATAACGTGATAGTTTGTCATTATAAATCCATCTTTGGATATAATAAAACCAGATCCAAAACTTGGAGTTGGCCTATTTTGATTTCCAAAATTTCTATCATTAAAAAATTTTTCCATAAAATCTCTCAAATCATCTGGCGTTTTGGGGGAATTAAAAGAATCATTTGGAGATTGTTCTGAAATGTTACGCACAGCATTAACTATTACTACAGCTTTAATATTTTTATCAACTATAGAAGTGAAATCTGGGAGTGAAGTTTGCGCTGTAATCGCTGTAGAAAATAAAATAGATAAAAATATAACTATAAGCTTAGAATTTTTAAGTAATGGAATCATTCTTTATTGACAGTTTTTATTAGATAATCGACTATTTTTATCCTTGGTATCGCATTCTTCTACAAGATTATCATTTGTAACATTATAGGTTTGAGGGTTTTGATTAATAATAGTTTCAGGTTTTTTAGAAAATTCAACTGGAGTAACTGTGGCAAATTTTATAAAGAATAATGTAACAATAGCAACAGATGCTGCTGTTGCAAATTGCATAAAGAATCCAACATTCTTTTGATCGGAACTTTTTTTAATATTATTAATGACATTATGTGAAAAGTTTTTAGAAAGATAACGAGGATAATCCTTTTTTAAAAAAGATTTTATAAAATATAATATTTCTGTTTGTTTAATTTTATCTCTATCCATTTTTTATTATCTTTTTCATTTCTGATATTAATATCTCTCTTGCTCTATGTAACCTAGATCTGACAGTTCCAATAGGCAATTCTGTTGTCTTTGATATTTGCTCATAACTTAAATCTTCTATTTCCCTAAGTTTGACTAATTGTCTTAATTCTTCAGGTAAATTATTATATGCTTTTTCAGTCTCATTTGCCAAATTTTGCATATTATAGTAATGATCTGGCATATTTTCCAAATTATAAGCCTCATTACTATCTATTAGACCAGAATTTTCTGAAATAGTTTCCTTTTCTTTGGTTTTTTCTTTCGAATTTATATAGTTTATAGAGCAATTTATTGCAATTCTATGTAACCATGAATAAAACTGACTTTCAAATCTAAAATTTGAAAGCCCGTTGTAAGCTTTTATGAATGATTCTTGAGCAACGTCCTCAGCATCAGCATAATTTTTAGTATATTTGAAGCATAGATTAATGATGCGAGTTTGATATTTTTTAACAATTAATTCAAATGCATCAATATCTCCATTCTGACATTGTTTGATTATACTTTGATCGTCTATTTCCATAGTTGCATATCTCAAGTATATGTATTTCTATAAAATCGTATATAATAATATTATTTTCATTATATATGAATAACCGCAAAAAAACGGATATTTTGATTATAGGTGCTGGGCTATCTGGTTTGGTTACTGGATTAATATTGTCTAAAAAATATAAAGTAACCTTAATTACAAAACAAAACTTAGATAAGTGTTCAACTGCATGGGCTCAAGGGGGCATTGCAGCTGCACTTAGTTCAAGTGATAATTTTGAAAAACATATTGAAGATACAATAAAAAATGGACACGGACTCGTTGATGAAGATGTTTCAAGATTAATAATACAAGAAGCCCCAAATTGTATTAGATGGTTAGAAGAGAATGGAATAGTATTTAGTAGACATGGGGATGAAATTGATTTAGGTCTTGAGGGCGGACATAGTGAAAGAAGAATAGCTCATATTCGCGATGAGACAGGAAAAATCATTCATAAAAAATTATCTCATATTGTTAAGTTGAATAATAATATTGAAATTATTGAAAACTCTATGGCAATAGATTTGATAATAGATATAAATCAAAAAGTGAAAACATGTCTAGGCGCATATGTTTTTGATTGTAATAATAAAAGTGTTACAACAATTTCTGCAAAAAATATAATTATTAGTACTGGTGGCGCCAGTAAAGTATATCAATATACTTCTAATCCAAATACATCAACAGGGGATGGTATTGCTATGGCCTGGAGAGCTGGTTGTACAATAGCTAATATGGAATTTGTACAATTTCATCCAACATGCATATATCATCCGCTTGCAAAATCATTTTTAATCTCTGAGGCTCTCAGAGGTGAAGGAGGAAAATTATTATCACCCTCCAGCGCAAGATTTATGAAAAAATATGATGAAAGACAAGAATTAGCTTCCCGAGATATCGTCGCAAGAGCAATTGATTACGAAATGAAAAAATATGGTTACACAAATGTATTACTTGATATTAGTCATAAATCAGCTAGCTTTATAAAAAGAAGATTTCCATTAATATATAAAAAATGTAATGAACTTGGTATAGATATAACTAAAGAAGCAATTCCTGTAGTTCCAGCATCACATTACACATGTGGTGGAGTACAAGCAAAATTAAATGGCCAAACTGAAATAAATAATTTATACGTAATAGGAGAAGCTGCACACACTGGTTTTCATGGCGCTAATAGACTCGCCAGCAATTCACTCTTAGAATGTCTAGTTATGTCAAAAATGTGTTCAGAATCAATTTGCAATATAAGTGATAAAAAAAGTGACAATAATAGTTTACGTCTTTGGAATGATAGCTATGTCACAGATTCAAAAGAAAATATTATGATCTCACATAATTGGGATGAATTAAGAAAAATTATGTGGAACTATGTAGGAATAGTTAGATCCGACAAAAGATTAACAAGTGCAAAAATCAGATTGAAGATTATAGAAGATGAAGTTAATGATTACTATCATCATCACAAAATAGATAAAGATTTATTAGAATTAAGAAATATTATTGAAATATCTAGTTTAATTATTGATTCAGCGTTATCAAGGAAAGAAAGTCGAGGCTTGCATTATTCAATAGACTACCCATTAACTAAAACAGAATACAAAAAAAATACACTTATACATGGAAAGCGTGGAGATTACTTTATGAAATTAGTTCATTCTAAAGTTTGAATAATGTTTTTCTATAATATCTTAATTCTTCAATTGATTCTCTAATATCATCAAGCGCTCTATGTTTAGAATTTTTTTGAAATTTATCTGTATCCTCAAAATACCATCGTTTCCCTAATTCTCTTATTGAACTTACATCAATATTTCTGTAATGACAGAAAGCTTCAAGCTCTGGCATACACCTTGCAAGAAATCTTCTATCTTGACATATAGTATTTCCGCACATTGGCGATTGTCCTTTTAGTGCGTATTTTTCTAAAAATTTTATGGTGTCTTTCTCAGCTTGAGTTTCGTTTATAGAACTTTTTGCTATTTTATCTAAAAGACCACTATGAGAATGAGTGTTTTGATTCCAATCATCCATATTCTTTAAAACTTCATTAGGTTGATTAATTACAAGATTAGGACCTTCATCAAGTATGTTAAGATTTTTGTCAGTAACAATTGAGGCAATTTCTATAATATAATCTCTTTGAGTGTCTAATCCTGTCATCTCTAAATCAATCCATATTAAATTACTTTTATCTTTCATCATCATAGAGTAGTATATCTAAATAGAATTCAAAAAAATACTATTATAATGAGCACTCTAATAATATTCACAATACTGTTTTATTTTTTAGTAAAATTTTTTCTAGATATTATTCAAATTGATTATATTAAAAAAGTTGAAATAAAATCAGAAGAATTAAATATGCTTGGCTTGAATAAAGAATTCATTCAAAAATCTAATTCATATAATATTGATAAATTATTTTTATCTCTAATCAATCTTTTTATGCAGATAACAATTCTATTATTTCTTCTGTTTGGTGGAGGAATAGATTATATATCAAAGATTATATCATCATCATCTATTAATTTTATTAATAGCGATTTACAAATTATATTACTATTTTTTATAATTATTAATTTGGTCAATATTCCATTAAGTATTTATAAAACGTTTGTTGTAGAAGAAAAATATGGTTTTAATAAAATGAAACTAGGCCTATTCTTTAAAGATAGACTAATTTCACTAATTATAACTCTAATACCAATAATCATATTATTCCAATCATTCTTATATCTGTATAATAATTATGATAATTTTTGGTGGGTATTAACATGGTTACTATTTATGATATTTAATATCTTTGTTATTTTAATATATCCTTCTTTAATATCTCCGTTATTCAATAAGTTTGAAAAAATTACTGATGAAAATATTTTAAATGTTATTAAAGATTTATCCAATAAAACACAATTTAATGTTACAGATGTTTTTGTAATGGATGGTTCGAAAAGATCGAGTCATTCGAATGCTTACTTTACTGGTCTAGGGAATGTTAAAAGAATTGTTTTTTTTGATACTTTATTAAAAATGTTATCTACAAATGAAATAAAATCTGTCTTAGCACATGAAATAGGACATTACAAAAAGAAACATATAGCAAAATCTATATTAATGAGTTCAATAATAAGTCTCCTTACTTTTTTTCTATTATATATTTTAATGAAAACACCATTATTCTTTGTGTCAGCAGGTGTATCTATTATAAGTCCAGCCTCAATGATTATAAGCTTTATATTATTGTTTCCTCTAGTAGATTTTTTTCTAACACCTATTTATTCTTATATATCTAGAAAAAATGAATTTGAAGCTGACAATTATGCTAAACAACATACTAATAAAAATGATTTGATATCTTCTTTGTTGAAACTCTATAAAGAAAATTTAAGTATATTAAAGCCAAATCCAATTTATTCTAAATTCTATTACACTCATCCAACAGTTTTTGAAAGAATTACTAATTTAAAATTGTAATATGAGCAAATTAAATGATGATTTGTCTAAAAAAAAATGCCAGCCATGTGAAGGCGGTCTAGATCCAATGACTTACGATGAGGCAAAACACTTATTATCAAAATTATCTAATGGATGGATATTAAGTCAAGATGGTAAAAAAATTTATAAAGATTATAAAACAAAAAATTATTATGAAATTACATCTTTGATTAATTTAGTGATATGGTTATCTAACAAAGAAGATCATCATCCTGAAATAAATTTTTCTTACAATACAGCACGGATTACTTATTTCACATATGCAATCAATGGGCTATCAGAAAATGATTTTATCTGTGCATCAAAAATTGATCTTGCTACTAAAATTTAGATAGTTTTTCTTTCATTGAAAGCATGAGAAATTGTTTCGCTATCTAGATAACCTAATTCACCGTTTAATGGTATACCAAAAGCAATTCTAGAAATTTTAATATTTAAATTTATTGCCATCTGATGTATATAATGGGCAGTTGCTTCCCCTTCCACAGTTGTATTTGTTGCTAATATAAGTTCAGACACACAATTTGATTTAAGTCTTTTTTCAAGTTTCTCTATTCCAATTTCTCTAGGACCTCTTCCATCTATCGGTGAAAGGTTTCCTTCCAAAACAAAATAGTATCCATTGTAGTCAGTACTATTATTAATAACATAAACATCAGATGGGGATTCAGTTACACAAATCTTTGATTTATCCCTATTTTCTCTAACGCAACTGAGACATTCATCATTAGTTTGTTCTAATACATCATTAAGATCTAAATAAATTCCACATATTTTACAATTTGATATTTGAGTGGTTATATCTTCTAATTTCTTAGATAAGTTCAAAACCATTTTTTTGTCTGATCTTATAAGTTGATAAGCCATACGTTGTGCGGATTTTTTTCCTATTCCCGGTAGGATTGTTAGTGCTTCAATTAATTCAATTAACTTTCTTGATTCTTTCATACATTAAAAAGGTAATTTAAAACCAGGCGGTATATTCATCAATCCACCCATTTTACTTTTAATTTCATTATCAAGTTTATTCATGGCGTCATTACAAGCAGCAATAATCAAATCATTCAAAACCTTGGAATCACCTAGTTTAACTTCATCATCGATTTGAATATCAACTACTTGATGATTTCCTTTTACAGTAACTTTAACTGAACCACCACCTGCTTGTCCTTCTACCAAAATTTTCTCAATTTCTTTCTGCGCTTTTTTTACATTATCATAAACATTTTTAGCGTCTTTCATTTTATCTATGAAACTCATTATTATCCCTCCACATCTTTAATTTTTTTTATAGATTTTTTATCAATATCTGACCCAAATATCTCTTTAATATTATTAATGTTGGGATCTTTTGACGCTTTGTTATAAATTATATTATTTTCAGTTTTCATTTTTTCTTTTTGTATGTAATCTGGTGTTTTTAAGTTTTCTTGATAAATAACTTCATATTTGTATTCTTTTTTAAAAAAATTATTTAATATTTTAAAAAAATCTGATAAGCATGATTTAGGAAAAATATCCTGTTTTTTCTGATCAATCATGAGTGAAAAATTATCATCATCTTTTTTTATCAGCACACAGTGTCTAGCGAGTTCTAACGTAATGCCACTAATATTAAGTTGATCTATAATCTTATTCCAATCAAAATCTATACCTTTTGAATTATCAGGCACTGAATTAACATTATCTGTATCTGACGCATCATCATCAAAGAAATATATCATTCTAAGCATTATCATAGAAAAATAATCTTTTTGATTTGGGGTTAAAGGTATATCCTTTTTTGCTGAAATAGCTATCTGATAAAAAAGCTGTAGATCTTGAGATGATATATTCTTTGTAGTTAGATTATAAAACTCATCATTATCAAAAAAATTATCTTTAATTTTTGGATTTATCTTATATAAAGATAATTTATATAAAATATCTATGATAGAATCCAATAGTTTTTCAAAACTAATACTATTTTGTATTCCTTCAATAATGCTAATAAGATCTTCCGGAGATTTGTGTATGACTTTAAGAATTATGTTTTGAATTATCTCTTCATCAATATGACCCATAAGTGTTTTAATTTTATTTATATCTAATGACCCATTACAGTAGGAAATACATTGTTCTAATATGCTTAATGAATCTCGTAAACTACCTTTGGCATTTTTTGAAATTAAATCTAATGATTCATTATCATATTCAATATTTTCTTTTTCTAGTATATTTTTTAGATGAGAAGCAATAACTCCAAAATCTACCTGGTTCAGTTTAAAGTGCAAGCATCGAGATAAAACTGTTTCAGGTAATTTATCTGGTTCGGTTGTTGCTAGTAAAAACTTAACGTGTTCTGGTGGCTCTTCAATGGTTTTTAGTAATGCATTGAAACTTTTATCAGATAGCATATGCACCTCATCAATAAGATAAATTTTAAATCTTGATGAAGTCGGAGAATATTGAACATTTTCCATCAATGTTCTGGTATCTTCAACTTTAGTTCTTGATGCAGCATCAATTTCTATTAAATCAAGATGGTTGCCCTTATCAATCTCTATACATGCATTACATTTCCCACATGGAGTATTCGAGATACCCTCATTACATAGAAGTGACTTAGCAAATAATCTTGCAATTGTAGTTTTACCTACACCCCTTGTTCCGGAAAATAAATATGCATGATGAATTTTATTAAGTTTTATAGAGTTAGACAACATATCAACAGCTAAATCTTGACCAGTAACTTCATTGAAAAATTTAGGTCTATATTTTAAGGCTAATACATCATTGGTCATATTGATATTGTATCATGACTTATTTTGAAATAAGTGACCAGTCTTTACAAAAATTATTGTTTCTTCTTCCTTTGTGAATGGTGCATGACTACTTTCATGTGGACTTCGCAACCATGTTCCTTGAGGATAAACTCCATATTCATCATAGAAAACTCCCTTTATTACAAATATTTCTTCTCCACCAAAGTGTTTATGGTTAGTAAACTGAGTGTGTGGTCTCCATTTTACAAGAGCAACTTGTTCTGTGATGAATTGATGTAATGGCATTACAGATAATCCATCAACAAGTCCCGGTAACCATTGTTCAGTCTGTGTATTTTTTATTATTTTATTTTTATCGCGATCATGGAATTGTCTCAATTTAACAAATATAGTACATCCTTTGTTACTAAATGGACTATGGCTAGAACCATCTGGATTTCTAATATACGTTCCAGCCGGATAGTTTCCAAATTCATCTGAAAATACTCCATCGAGCACAAAAATTTCTTCTCCTCTATCATGTGTATGTCTTGTAAAATGACTATTTGCATTAAATTTAACGATTGATGTTGCTACAGCATATTCTCCACCATCATCTCTTTCTAAATAAATTCGCGAAACACCCTCTGATGGAGAATTATGATGTTCTTCATTTTCCGTATTAACAATTTCTTTTTTGGAATAATCTGTTCTTATCATAGATAAATCAATATTTTTTTAGCGTCCCTTTTAACCTTGCACCTGAATTACGATGAATTCTACGAGGTTTTGTATTTCTTTTTTTCTTATAAGTTTTTATACTATCTCTATCATTCATATCATTAGCTTATCATGGAGAATTAATTTTGGAAACGAGAGTTAAAAGGCCTTGGGGCTACTATAGAGTTATACATACAATAGGTAAAACTATAAAAGTTAAAGAATTAGTTATAGAACCTGGAAAGAGTCTTTCTAATCAAAGGCATTTCAAAAGATCAGAAATGTGGTATGTCGTAAAAGGCAAATGTATGGTTAATGATGATATCTTAAGTCCCTTAACAGAGTCATATAACATACCTGCAAAAACTTGGCATAGAGGATATAATCCTTTTAATGAATCATGTCATATAATTGAAGTTCAGCATGGAATAGAATGTATTGAAGAGGATATAGAGGTAAATAATAATTAATTAGATAAGAATTCTTTATAAGAATTAGTAATTAAATAAGGACTTTTATATTTTTTTAAGAACTGTTCTTTTAAAAATTTTGTTAAGTCTTTAGAATCTACAAAATTAGAATTATGTATATTAATTCCTTTATTTGTCTCCATAAAACTAAAACCTCTATAGGCTGATAAACCATCTACTTTGAGAACGAAACTTCTTGTTCCAGTATATAATATATAGAATTTAAAATTAGAAATAGTAGCCGATGATTCTACTTTCCAACCATCATCTAATATTTTTTCCATTTTTAGTTCCTTCATCTGTTTGATAAAATCAGTTTTGTTTATATCTACCGATGATAATAATTTAATCAAGGCACTAATAAACGGAACTAGAAAATCTATAGATGTTTTAATATTTTTTTTCTCTAAGTCAGTAAGTTTACTTATCATAATCATACTTTACCATGGAGAGAGTGGGATTCGAACCCACGATACAGTTTCCTGTATACACGCTTTCCAAGCGTGCTCCTTCAACCACTCGGACATCTCTCCGTTAATTATTAGTAACTTTGATTCTACTTTGTTTGTTGAATAAATATATACCAAATATAAAGAAAAGAGATAAGCTTAAGATGCCTATTCTGGTGCTATCAAACATATAGGAAACCAAACCTACCACAAGCGGTCCAATTAATGCAGCAAATTTACCAAGCATATTATACACACCATAGAGTTCTGAGCTACGATTTCTTGGAATTAATCTAGCATAGTAAGATCTACTTAGCGCCTGTATACCACCTTGTACAAGTCCAATTAATATTGCAATTAAATAAAACTCATAAATAGAAGTTAAATTAAAAGATATAAAAGTGATAATAATATAAATAAATAAACATATTTTTATGCTTATATCTATTGTGTAATAACTTGCTAGCTTATTAATTAAAAGTGTTCCAGGAAAACTAACAAACTGAGTAACTAAAAGTGCAATCAATAAATCACTTGATGTAAATCCAATGGTCATTCCATAATTAACTGCCATACGAATTATCGTATCCACTCCATCAATATATATCCAATATGCAAATAAAAAATATAGTAATCGTTTATCGTTTTTTACATATCTATATGTATCCAATAAATTAATTTTATCTGATGAAATATTGCCATCATCATTTTTCCAATAAAGTATTAATGGAATCATGAAAATTAACCACCATAATGCAGTAAATATGAAAACAATTTTTTTCTCCGCAATTAGTGTCATTGTCTTATCATCAAAATAAAAAAGAAAAAGTAGTGAAAGAACAAATGCAATTCCTCCGCCTAGATAACCAATAGCATAACCATACGACGATATTGAATCATAGTTTTTATCTGAACCTTCAAAGTTAACTAACATTGAGTCATAAAAAACATTAGAAAGCATAAACCCAAATAGTGAAATGCTAAATAATAGTGAAGCTAACATCCAACTATTTTCTCCAACAAAAGATAATAGTAATGTAGAAGATATGCTTATAAGTGCAAAAAATATTAAAAAATTTTTTTTATCTTGTTTTCTATCAGACAATAGGCCTATTAATGGTGCTAATATTATAAGTAATAAACTAGCAGATGAATTTGATATTCCTAACACCAAAGTTCTCTCTACATCAGAAAATAATAACGCAAAATTTTCAGCAAAAATAATTGGATAAAAACCAGCTAATACAATTGTCGCATAAGCAGAATTAGCCCAATCATACATAACCCAACTAAAAATTTTTTTATTTTTCACAAGTAAAATTTTATTATGGAGAGACAGGGATTCGAACCCTGGAAGGTCGTTAAACCTTGCTGGTTTTCAAGACCAGTGCATTCAACCGCTCTGCCATCTCTCCTGTTATGAGACATTATAGTTCAATTAAAAAATTTTTCATAACTCAATAGTTTTAAATCCAGTATAACTATGGAGTTGATTTGGAATATGTATGGTTTTGTTTTGATAATTATTTTCTATAAGAGCTGCTAGAGTTCTGCCTATAGCTAATCCAGATCCATTTAACGTATTAACAAAGAATTTTTTATTAGTTTTATCTTTAAATTTTATATTCAATCTTCTAGATTGAAAATCTCCAAATGTGCTACATGATGAAATTTCTCTATATTTATTCTGACTGGGAAACCATGCTTCTAAATCATAAGTTTTTTCAGATGCAAATCCTAAATCACCCGTACATAATAGAACTCTTCTATATGGTATGGATAAAGATTCTAAAATCATCTCAGCATGAAGAGTAATCTCTTCGAGGGCATTTTCAGTATCTGAAGGATTAGCAATTTGTACTAGCTCCACTTTTTCAAACTGATGTTGTCTTATAATTCCCGTGGTATCTTGTCCATATGCACCAGCTTCGGATCTAAAACATGGAGTATGTGATACTAATTTTTTTGGTAAATCCGTATGATTAAAGATATGATTTCTATATAAGTTGGTTAGAGGAACTTCAGCGGTTGGAATTAAATATAAATCAGTATCACGAAGATTAAACAGATCGGTTTCAAATTTAGGTAATTGCCCCGTTCCTATCAGACTTGTTTTATTTACTATATACGGAACGTTATATTCTAAGTAATTGTTTTTCTCGCTATGAATAGTTAACATAAAATTAACTAATGCTCTATGAAGTTTTGCAACTTTACCTTTCATCACTGTAAATCTTGATTTAGCCAGATTAACGCCAGATTCAAAGTCTAGTAATTTTTCTTTATTAAAAATATCAGAATGGTCACAAAAATCTTTTGGCTTACAACCCCATTCTTTGATTATTTTGTTATCTTCAGATGTTACACCTACTGGTACATCCTTTAACGGTATGTTTGGTATACCTAAAACATAATCATTTAGTTGTGATTCAGTATCTTCAAGAGATTTTTTGATATTAGTAATAGTTTTATCTAGCTCTATAGATTTAGATTTTAATTTGTCTCTTTCTTTTTCACTAGTAATGTCTTTAAAAATTTCAGCAATTTTATTCTTTTCTGCAGAGATAGATTCTTTTCGAGTTATATAGTTTTTTCTTTGAGTGGTTAAATCTTGAATTAATTTAACATCAAGACTAAAAGCCCTAGTTTTCAATGCTTCTTTAAGTTCTGAAACATTATCAAGTATAAATTTTACATCTAACATTAAATTTTAAAATTATTAAGAATATTTATGGTTTTAAAATTTCCCTATTACCACCATTTGTTTGAGGAGATGATAGTATTCCTTTTTCTTCCATCGTCTCAATAAATCTTGCTGCACGATTATAACCTATTCTTAATTTTCTTTGAATGAATGATATTGACGTTTTTCCAGTTTGTCTTACAAGTTTTACTGCTTCGTCGTACAATGGGTCTTCTACTGACTCAATGTCAGGAGTATTTTGTGTTTCAGTATCATCAAAGAGTATTGACTCAATATTATCTTCCTTATTCTTGGTTTTTAAGAATTCTACTACTTTTTTAACTTCTTCGTCACTAACATATGCACCATGTATTCTTTGTAATGATCTTGTTCCTGGTCCCATATATAGCATATCTCCATTTCCTAATAATTGCTCGGCACCCATAGAATCAATAATGGTTTTAGAATCAACATAAGATGAAACATGCAACGCCATCCTGGCAGAAATATTAGCTTTAATTAATCCTGTTATAACATTCACAGATGGTCTCTGTGTCGCTAAGATTAGATGTATTCCTGCTGCTCTTGCCTTCTGAGCTATTCTGGTTATTAATTCTTGGACTTTTATAGATGAAACACTCATTAAATCAGCGAATTCATCTATTACAACAACAATATAAGGAAGTTTTTTGTGGTGTTCAATTGTATCTCCTTCATTCGACATAATTTCTAATTTTTTTCCTGATTGTTCATTGTCTAATATTAATTTATTATAAGACTGAATATTTTTAACACTTAATCCGCTTAATAGTCTATATCTTCTGTCCATTTCCTGTACACACCATCTCAATCCATTTGCAGCTTCGTTCATGTCAGTAATTACAGGATGATACAAATGAGGTATACCTTCATAAACACTTAATTCTAACATTTTTGGATCTACTAATAACATTTTCAAATCAGACGGATCTGATTTATATAATAAACTTATTAAGATAGAATGAATGGCAACTGATTTTCCCGATCCAGTTGTTCCGGCAACCAATAAGTGAGGTAATTTATTTATATCAGTACAAATTGGATTACCTTGTATATCTTTTCCTAATGCAATTGTTAAAGGAGCTTTTGATTTTTCATACTCTTTTGAAATAATAATATCTTTAAGAGACACTATTTCTCTTTCTTCGTTAGGTATTTCAATGCCTACACAAGATGATCCAGAAATAGTTTCTACAACTCTGACACTATTGACAGACATTGTCCTAGCTAAATCTTTTGATAATTTTGATATACTCGCAACCTTTGTCCCTACTTCAGGGTTAATTTCAAATAATGTAACTATAGGTCCTGGTTTTACTGATTCTACAACAGCTTTTATTCCAAAGTTAGCTAGATTATCTTCCAATAATCTTGACATAAGATTTAGAGATTCATCATCATGAGTAGTTTTTTCAGTTTCATGTTTAATTAAAAATTCTAGTAGAGGTAGTTTTGATTTAGAACCAGTAGTAAATAAATCTTGCTGTTTTTCTTTAAATTCTCTAGGGCTTACATGTTTCTTTTCTTTAGGTATTTCTACCGATGTCTGAATGTCAGTGTTGTTATGAGGAATGGATGATTCAATATTTTCGTTATGTTTAACTTTCTTATAATACAAAACAATCTTATCGAATGACATCTTGATCTGAAACTTAGTTTTATATAGAAAATATTTTACATTTTTATAAATAACATTTGAAATTCTCTCTATAGGTATGTCAAAAAACGTTACAATAGAATATAAAAAAACAATAACAGAAAGCAATAAAGTTCCAAAACCACCCATATACATTCCAATGTGATTAGATAAGTAATTTCCCATGAAACCGCCATAATAATTTATATTACCTGATTCATCTATGGAGGATAATCCTATGAAGTGCAATAAAATACATGAAGATGTGAATATTAAAAATAATAAAGATATGTTTAAAAATTTTTTTATAGAAGAAGTTTCCATTTTACTTTCTCTGAATGTTTGTAGTGTTGCAAAAAATAAAAAAAATGGCATTATATATGAAAATTCACCAAAGATTTGAAAGAAAAAGTGGGAAATATATGCTCCAACTACACCAATATAATTATTTACCGTTGATGCAATGCCAGAGCTGAAAAAATTTGGGTCAGAAGAATCATGAGAATAGATAGATACAAAGAATAAGAGAGAGACTACTAGCATGAGAAAACCTATTAGTTCTCTTTTTATTGGGGTAAGTTTATTATTATTTATAAACTTTTTATGTCTCTTAGCTTGTGCCAATTAACCCTCGTTTCTTCTTATATTAATACATATATATCTATTTTTCTATGTTACTGGTCAATAAAATTAAAACTAAATATGATAAGATATTTATGTTATTTTATTATATTTATAAAAATCTGGAGAATATTTCATCAATACAAAACACATACAACTCTTAATATTAGGCTCCGGACCAGCTGGTTATACAGCAGCGTTATATGCATCTAGGGCTAATCTTAAGCCAACTTTAATTACAGGATTAGAGCCAGGTGGGCAGTTAACTACAACCACAGACGTAGAAAATTGGCCAGGTGATTATAATAACCTCCAAGGACCAGAATTGATGGATAGAATGAAAAATCATATTGAAAAGTTCAATACCGAAGTAATCTTTGATCACATAAAAAAAGCCAATTTAAATGCAAAGCCATTTGAATTAGTTGGAGATGATACAACATATACTTGTGACTCTCTTATTATTGCAACAGGTGCAAGCGCGAAATACCTTGGTTTAAAATCCGAGAAAGAATATTTGGGCAAAGGAGTATCTGCATGTGCAACTTGTGATGGTTTCTTTTATAAAAATCAAGAAGTAGTAGTTGTAGGAGGCGGAAATACTGCCGCAGAAGAAGCTCTATATTTATCCAATATAGCCTCAAAGGTCACCATGATACACCGAAGAGATAAATTCAGAGCTGAGGCAATATTAGTGGATAGAATAAAACAAAAAGTAAATGATAAAAAAATTGAAATCATTTGGGATACAACTTTAGAAGAAATTAATGGTGACAATGAAAAAGTTACAGGAATAAAAATGAAGAATAAAAAATCTAACAATATAGACAGTTTGGAATGTGCAGGAGTATTTATAGCAATTGGTCATCAACCAAATACTGGGTTATTTAAAAGCCAATTAGATATGAATGAATCTGGTTATCTGAAAATTAGAGGTGGTCACGCAGGTAATGCAACTGAATGTTCCATTAGTGGAATATTTGCAGCAGGAGATGTATCTGATTCAATATACAGACAAGCAATTACATCAGCAGGATCGGGTTGTATGGCAGCTTTAGATGCTGAAAAATTTTTAGATAAATAAACTATTTCCAAGAAAATGTTGTATTAAAATAAATAAAAATAATATAGATAAAATAATAATTAGAGTCTTTAAAATGTAACGAATATATTCGTATTTTTTATTAATTTTCTTATTAATCCAGTATAAAGTTAATATTGCCAAAAAAATTAAAATAATTCTTATCATATTGTATTCTTTTCTATAAATTTTTGTACCATAACAATATCATTTTCCATGATATGTAATTTCTCTTCTTTATTAAACAAAGATCTAACACTCTTTGGAATTTCTTTATCGTTATAATCAATTATATTACTTATAGTATCTTTAAATTTCACAGGATGCGCTGTAGATAACGTAACATTTAGATCGTGTTTATCATCACATTTCCTAGATGAAGCTAAACCTACAGCCGTATGAGGGTCTATTATAATTTTTTGTTTATCAAATAATTTTTTTATTATACTTTCTACTTCTGCCTGATTGACAGTGTATGATGAAAATGATTTTGAAATATCAGAAATAATTTCTGTTGGCAATGTATACTCGCCATTTTTGCTCAAATCATTCATTATTGAATTTATAAAATCAGGATTTTTAGTAATATCAAACAATAATCGTTCAAAATTACTAGAAACTTGAATGTCTATACTTGGTGATGTAGTAAAAATAACGTCTTTTGTTTTATGTATTCCAGTTGTTAGAGTACGTGTTAAAATATCATTTTCATTTGTTGCAATATTAAGGGTACCAATTTTTAAACCCATTTTAGAAGCAATATAACCTGCAAAAATATCACCAAAATTACCTGTTGGAACAGAATATAAAATATTATTTTTAATATTATCCAATCTGCTAGCAGCATAAAAATAATATACTATTTGACACATAATTCTGGCCCAATTAATTGAATTTACTGCGGTTAAGTTTTTTGATTTTTTAAATTTAGTATCTGAAAATATTTTCTTAATAATTATTTGACATTCATCAAAATTACCTTTAATTGCAATATTAAAAACGTTTTCTGAATCTATAGTAGTCATAAATTTTCTCTGTATTTCAGATATTTTCTTATAAGGATGTAGTATGAATATTTTAGAAGATTGTATATGTTTAAATCCTTCAATAGCTGCGGCACCTGTATCACCAGATGTTGCAGCTAGAATATTTATAGATTTATTAGTTTTTAATAGATAAAAACGCATAAGTTGTGAAATAAATTGCATAGCAATGTCTTTAAATGCATATGTAGGGCCATGAAAAAGCTCCAGTAAGTATTCTTTTTCATTAATTTTTGTAACTGGCGTAATATCTTGTGATCTAAAATTTTTGTATGACGAATTAATTATACTTCTTAAATCACTATTACTAATTGAGTCGTCCACAAACATTGAAATTACATCATAGGCTATTTCTTGATATGTTTTGTTAGGAAATGTTTTTAGTATAGAATCATTTAGAGTTGGCCATTTTTCAGGAATATATAAACCACCATCAGGCGCTAAACCTTCAAAAATTACGTCTTTAAAATCTAATTTGTCTTGATGACCTCTAGTACTAATGTATTTTAAAGGTTCCTTATTCATTTAATTTTAAAACTCTTATACTAACAATATTTTCCTTAATAGTGGTTAATGATTCAATTTTATTTACTGCTTTTTTAATAGAAGAACCTGTTACATCATTAGTTATCATTACTATAGGTATAGTCTTTTGATTTTCAGGTTCATGTTGTGTAACAGCCTCGATACTAATTTTTTCATTTGCTAAAATATTTGTAATCTCTGCCATAACCCCTGGTGTGTCTTCTGCTTGAATACGTAAATAAAATTGATTTGTAATATCATTAATGTCTTTTATTTTTCTCTTTTCACTACCAACAAGATCACTAATATTTAAATTAGATTTATCAATATTCATAGTAAAATTAATAGCTTCAACAACATTTGAGATTACTGCTGAAGCAGTAGCATTACCTCCAGCACCGTGTCCATAGAACATTGAAGATCCAAATCTATCTCCATTAACTAATATAGCATTCATAACATTATGAACTTGAGATAAAATATTTTCTTTTGGAACTAGAGTTGGGTGAACTCTTAATTCTACAGATTGATTGTTTTCTTTAGTGATGCCTATATGTTTTATATGATATCCAAGTTCATAAGCAAATTTAATATCTAATGGAGTAATATTTTGAATTCCTTCTATATATGCTTGATTATATGATAATGGTATTTTATAAGCCAACGATGCAAGAATAGCAATTTTATGTGCAGCATCATTGCCACCTATATCAAACGTTGGATCTGCTTCTGCATATCCAAATTTTTTGGCATCACTCAAAGCGGTTTCAAAACTAAGACCTTCTGATGCCATTTGATCGAGTATATAATTACATGTTCCGTTTATTATCCCTGTTATAGAAGATATTTTTTCATTTAACATATTTCTAGTAAGAGATTGTACAATTGGAATAGCTCCAGCCACTGAAGCTTCAAAACCAAAATAAACATTATTTTCTTTCGCTAATTTAAAAATATTATCACCATTCTCAGCAATTAATGCTTTATTAGCTGTAATAACATGTTTTTTATTTTTTATTGATTTCACTATTACGTCGCTTGCAATAGTTGTTCCGCCAATTAATTCAATTATAATTGATATTTCAGAATTATTGACTAACTTCATGGCATCATTAGTGGTAACTATATCAGCTCCATACATATCCTTAGATGTAACATCAAGGTCAGCAACATGAGTTACTTCAAAATCAGTTGTGGTGTTATGGCGTATTAATTTTTTATGTTTTATTAAATGCTCCAAAGTGCTTTGGCCAACTGTGCCAAGGCCACATATTCCAATTTTAATCATATAAACTCCAACTATATAAAAGATTATATATTATCATTAATTAATTTATAATACTCATTAATATGGAACTTACTAAAGATAACTCTAATAATAACAATTTCATCAAAAATTATGAAAATCATATAGTTTATATAGGAAATAGTGTTTATAAAAAAAATATCATCATTTCTCGTAGAAAAATAGATGTTTGGAATATTATTGGCATAGAGTCGCTTAGCATAGATGATTTTTCACTTATTTTAGATTTAAATCCAGAAATAGTTATAGTGGGTACCGGCGACAAGTTTTTATCACCTAACCCAGAAATTTTATATAATTTAAATAATAACAATATTGGATTAGAATATATGATTACAGAATCAGCATGTAAGACTTTTAATGTTTTATTATCAGAAAATAGAAATGTTGTGGCTGCGCTATATTTATAATTTAAATAAAATAAATATGATAATTACTATTAATGTAATAGGTATTAGATATTTGTTGAGATAAATAGTTATATCTTTTTTATATCGGTCAGTTAGATACCCTATCAAAAAGAATCTCATCCCTCTTCCAACAAACGAAATCAGTACAAAAAGTATGAAATTGATTGACATCATTCCAGCGGTAATTGTAAAAATTTTATATGGTATAGGAGTAAAACTAGCGAGAAAAAGTATTAAAACTCCATATTCTAAAAATATTACCTTTGAATCATTGAATTCAGATAAATAACCAAAATTTACGATATAGGGCAGCACATAATCTATTAACGCAATACCAAGATAATATCCCACTACTCCCCCTAAAACTGAGAATACAGTAGTTAATAAGGCAAGATTTATCCATTTAAATCTTTCAGTTATTATCATAGGAATAAGAAGTATGTCTGGAGGTATAGGAAAAAATATTGATTCAATAAAACTAACAAACCCTAAGAAAAACTTAGAATTTGAATTATTAAATATCTGAACATATTTAGAAAATACTTCAGACATAATTTTAGCTTTGTGTCCCTTCTAACATTGGAACGAAAAATACGTCATCAATTATTTTTTTTAATAAACCACTTTTATTTTTTTTAATCCTAAGTAATTTTTGTTTACCTTTGTCATTAAGCGGCATTATGATTCTACCTGAAGGTTTTAGTTGTTTAATTAAGATTTCTGGAATACTAGATGGTGATGCAGTAATCATTATTGCATCAAAAGGTGCATATAAATTTAGTCCTTCAAATCCATCACCAAAAAAACATTCTATATTTTTATAATTCATATTCTTTAATAACTGAGAAGTTTTGTTATACAATGGCTTTATTCTTTCAATTGTATAAACTTTTTTAAAAAAATTTGAAAGAACTGCAGCTTGATAACCTGATCCAGTTCCAATTTCTAAGACTCTGTCCATGTTTTCCTCTTCAAGTATGACTTGAGACATTTTTGCAACAATATATGGTTGAGATATAGTTTGATTATATCCAATAGGAAGAGGCTTATTTTCATACGCTCTATTTTTTAATACTGACTCTACAAATAAATGTCTTGGTGTGTTAACTATTGCAGCTATTATTTTCTTGTTAGCAATTCCTTGTTTCTTAAGCGTTTCAATTAGTTTTATTTGTGCTTCCGACATAATTTGAGGTGCCTTATTCCCAGCTTCTCATTATTTATAGAATTTGTCATATTTTTTTTTCAATTTATTGAGAATTTCTTTATCTGACATATCTATGCTTAATGGGGTTATTGATATATATCCAGATCTTACTACATTAAAATCTGTAGCGCCTTTAATTATTTTTTCATTACCTACATCTCCAATATCGTAATATACACAATCATTTATTTTATGATATTTTTTTGATCTTTTTGGTATATTACGTCTGCCTAATTTAGTAAATTTAATTCCTTTTATTTTATTGAATGGGAGATCAGGTATATTTATGTTGAAAATATTATTGTATTTATATAGTTTTTGAAAAAATAAATTCAATATTGGTGTTATCTTTAATGTGATATCAGATAAATATTTTGGATTTTTTGAAGCAATAGATACAGCAACTGATGCATAATTACAAAATCGACCTTCTAAAGCAGCTGCTACTGTTCCAGAATATATAACATCATCTCCCATATTCTCACCAAAATTAATTCCTGAAAAAACAATATCAGGTAATTTTTTTAAAATTCCTCTAGTTACAATATGAACACTATCAGCAGGTGTTCCAAAAATCACATAATAATTTTTTTGTAATTTTTTTACTCGAATATTTTTATTAACAGAAAGATAACTACTACATGCACTTACATCTTTATGAGGAGCTGAAACTATAACATTTCCATATGATTTTAATAGATTGTATAAAATCTTGATCCCTTTAGATTTATACCCATCATCATTAGATAATAAAATTTTCAATAATTTTTCCTTGAAATCCCTTATAATAATATACTAATTATAAATATATTATATTGTTAAATGCTAGAAAAAGATTATAAAATTCCAGAATTAGATAAGTGGTTGAAAGAGAATCCTGACCAAATTAAATCAGCAAAAAAAGAAAAAAAAGATTTAATTGAACTTGAAGAAAATTTTGAACCAGCAAGTTTTGATATAGAAAATCTAGAATATACAGAAATAGACGATCAATTTTCATACAAATCTAATGGTATTCAAACAAAAATACTAGAAAAATTAAAAAAAAATAAGAAGAATGAATTTGACTGCGTGGAAGATCTCCATGGTTTGACCAAAAGACAAGCAAAAACAAAATTAGATAATGTAATTAAAGAAGCAATAAGAAGAAAATATAAGAAAATTAAGATTATATTTGGAAAAGGACATCATAGTCCTGGTATGTCAGAATTAATCAAAGTCGTAACATCTTATTGTATAAAGTCAAAACATATCAAAGTAGCATGTTCAGCTAAAAAAAATGATGGAGGGATTGGTGTTATCTATATTCAACTAGTATAATTAATAAATATGAAAGAATTAAAAATAAAATTAATTACAATTTCTGACAGTAGAAATGAAAGTACTGATAAATCTGGAAAATTGTTAAAAAAGTTAATTGAAAAATCTGGTCATGATGTGATAGAAAAAATTATAGTGCCAGATGATATATATGAAATCAGATATCAAATATCAAAATCTATTACTGATAAAAATATAGATGTTATTATTACAACCGGAGGTACTGGAATAACTGGAAGAGACGGAACGCCCGAAGCAGTAAAAGTCCTCCTTGACAAAGAAATTGATGGCTTTGGAGAAATCTTTAGATCATTATCTTACGAGAAAATAAAAACATCATCTCTACAAAGTAGAGCTTTAGCTGGTGTAGCGAATTCAACTTTTATATTTGTGCTGCCTGGTTCTAGTGATGCATGCTCTACAGCATGGGATAAAATTATTAGCCATCAACTTGATAGTGATACTAAACCATGTAATCTTGTTATGTTAATGCCCCGTCTTAAAGAATAAATTATAAACTTTCCACTTCTTTAGCTTCTGGTAGCTCACTTAAAGATTTTAAATTAAAATAATCTAAAAATTTCTTTGTGGTAGCAAGTAACTCTGGTTTGCCCGGTGATTCTTTATGGCCAATAACTTTAATCCATTCATGTTCAATTAAATTTCGTATTATATTTGGATTTACAGTTATTCCTCTTATTTCTTCTATATCTCCTCTAGTAACAGGTTGTCTATATGCAATTATTACAAGGGTTTCAAGAAATGCTTTTGAATACCTATTAGAAGTTTGACTAGAAAGTTTACTAATCCATTCTTCATAACCTGCTTTTACTTGCACTCTATATCCACTAGCAACATTTATTATCTCGAACGACCTATCAGTGTAATCCTTATTTAATTCATCGATGATAGATTTTATTTGATTTTTTGTAGGCTTATCAGAATCGAATAGACCTATTAATTGCTGAAATGTAAGTGGCTCATTTGATGAAAAAAGAGCGCTCTCTATTATTTTCTTGAGAGGTTTATTCATTCTTTTATTATTTTAGACTGAAGATAAATCATAGAAAAGTTTTCATTTTGAATAATATCTATTAAATTTTCTTTAACTAATTCGAGAATAGCCAAAAATGTTACAATTACCCCCATCCTTCCTTCTTTAAAATTAAAACAATCAATAAAACTCATCATATTTTTAGAATTTAGAGCATCTATTATTGAAGTCATTCTCTCTCTAACTGATAATTTTTCAGCTTCAATATTATGCGAGGCGAATATTTCTGCTCTTCTTAAAACTTCTTGAAATGCTTTTTCTAACTCATCAATTTCAATTGTGGGCATCTTTTGAACATGTTTGAAATGTGTCATAATGCCAGACACAACGTAAGTATCTCTATTTACCCGAGGTATTTCATTAATTTCTTCTGACAAGTTTTTATATTTCTGATACTCAAGTAACCGTTTAATTAAGTTAGCTCGCGGATCATCTTCTTCGTCATCTTCTTCATCTACTGGGATTAACATTCTTGATTTAATTTCAGTTAATGTAGAAGCCATAACAAGATAATCAGCTGCTAATTCAAACTGCATCTTTTCCATCATGTTTATATACTCAATATATTGTTCAGTAATTGGTAATATTGGAATATCAACAATATCAATATTTTGTTTTTTTATTAAATATAATAATAGATCTAATGGACCTTCAAATTCTTCTAAAATAATCGTTAATGCATCTGGTGGAATGAACAAATCCTCAGGAATATCTGTTATAGATTTTCCTTGTATTTTTGCAGTGAATTCATGATTTATAGCATTCATAATACTTACATCATACCTATAATTTTTTTAGTTTCTTTGATCGTATAAGACGCAATATTTTTTGCTCTTTCTGCTCCTACTTTTAATATATCATCTAAATATGATTTATCCTTAAACAATTTTTTTGAATTTTTGGAAATTGGTTCAATTGTATTGATTATTACATCTGCTAAATCTTTTTTAAAATCCGCTATATTTTTCAAAGCAAACTTTTCAATAGTAGCTTCTTTACTTAAATTATTACACACAGAATATATATTGATTAGATTATTAATTTCTGGCCTAGACATGGATGAGTCTATGTTTTCAGGCATTTTCATACTATCAGTTTTTGCTTTCATTACTTTTTTAATAATTTCATCGTTACTATCTTTAATCATTATTCTAGAAAATTCTGATACGTCTGATTTGCTCATTTTATTCCTGGCATCTCTTAAACTCATTATCCTGGTTGCGTTTTTATTCATGATTGGAACTGGTAATTTAAAAAAATCTACCTTATAGTCATTATTAAATTTTTGAGCTATATCTCTTGCTAGCTCAAGATGTTGTTTTTGGTCATCACCAACAGGTACTTGATTGGCTTTATATAATAATATGTCAGCGGCCATTAATATTGGATATGTATAAAGACCTACTGACGCTGTATCTTTGTTTTTTCCAACTTTATCTTTAAATTGTGTCATTCTGTTTAGCCATCCGACACGAGCTGTACACCCTAATAGCCATGCCAATTCACTATGTTCCGAGACTTTTGATTGGTTGAAAATTATATTTTTGTCAGGATCTAAACCTGCAGCTAAAAATATTGATAAAACTTCATGGATGTTATTTCTTAATAGATTGGGATCCTGCCATACTGTGATTGCATGAAGATCAACGATAGAATATATACATTCATGGGAATCTTGAAAATCTACGAACTGTTTAACGGCACCAAAATAATTACCAATATGAATATCACCGCTAGGTTGTACCCCTGAAAAGACTATCTTTTTACTCATTTAGTATTTCCAAATCTATTTAAATTCTATCATAAACAACAAAAACAAACATGATTAATGTATATTTGGTGTATATAAATTATAATATTAAAATGTCAGAAAAAAGAATAAATCTTATCAAAGAAAGTCTGAATCAACTAAATCCAACTGAAATTGAAATTATTGATCAAGGCCATCTACATGTAGGCCATGTAGGAGCTAAACAAGGTGGGCATTTTGATTTATATATTTCATCAAAAAACTTTGATGGATTGAATACACTTCAACGTCACCAATTAATATATGAGTGTCTCGCTGAATTAATGAAAACTGAAATACACGCTTTATCTATCAAACGTGCTGCTAGTCCAAATGACAATTAGATAGAATTTTTTGATAAACAAGAGCATCTTCTCTTTTTTCACCAGCTTGATAATAATTTTTTCTGATTCCTATTTTATTAAAATTATATTTTTTATATAAATTAATTGCTGGATTATTATTTTTTCTAGTTTCTAGTATGATAGTATTTGAATTCCTATTCTTTGATTCATTAATTACTAATTCCATAAATTCAGAAGCTAGACCATTTCTACGATACTTTTCTTTGACAGTTAAATTTAAAATATGTGTTTCTGAAGGCATAATTTGAAATATAATATATCCAATTAAATAAAATTCCTTAACAGCAACATAACAATTATATTGATATAATATGCAGTCTTTGATAATTTTTTTTGACCATGGATATTCATATACTTCATTTTCTAGAGAATCAACAGTATTTAAATCTAAGAGATTCATTGGCCTGATATTAATTAAATTTGATGGGTTAGCCGACATTTTTAGTAAAAACGTTCTTCATATAATTTAAATCGTCCCATACTTTAGATTTTTCGCTAGGGCTTCTTAGCAAATATGCTGGATGATAAAATACTACCACAGGTATTTTGTTTGCTTTGTAGTAATATGTCTTCTGCCTTAATTCCGACATTGGTAAATCTAAATTAAGTAATCTATCAGCAGCAACCTTACCTAATAAGATTATTAAATGGGGCTTAATGATCTCAATTTGACTTTCTAAATAATTTGAACATGCATCAACCTCTTCTTTTGAAGGATTTCTATTATCAGGGGGTCTGCATTTTACAGTATTAGTAATATATACATCAGATCTTTGAATGTTTATAGATTTAAGTATTTCTGTTAATAGTTTACCCGCCCTACCAACAAATGGTTTTCCTTGTTTGTCCTCATCTCTTCCAGGTGCTTCACCTATGATTAAAATATTTGATTGTAATAGACCATCACCAAAAACTGTTTGTGTTCTACCATTATGAAGAGAGCATTTAGTGCAATTTTCAACTTGTAAAGACAACTCATCAATAGTGTCTGAGTGAAGAAAATTTATAGTTTTTTTATTTTTTTTATACCAAAATACCTCAATGCCCATTTCATCGAAATACTTTGAGGTTTTATGCACTTTATATACCTCTTTTTTTTGTGGCTGATAAATCAGGATTTTGTTGGAGTTTATTTAAGGCGTTAATGAATGCAAGTACTGATGCTTTTACTATATCTGTATCAGCTCCATGCCCATTAACTATTGTATTATTTTTAGTTATCCTTACTGTAACTTCACCTTGAGCATCAGTTCCAGTTGTTATGTTGTTGACTGAATAAAGAACAAGTTTACATCCGCTATTAACAATTTTTTCTATTGCATTGTAAGCTGCATCTACCGCACCATCTCCTTCGCATTTTGATTCCTTAACTTCACCATCTACTTCTAGCTTAATTTCGGCCGCAGGCTTATGTCCACTTTCAGTGGAAACTTTCATATACTTGAATTGAATTATGTCGCCAGTTAATTCTTGTTTGTTTGAGAGTCTTATAATGTCTTCATCAAAAATATCATGTTTTTTATCTGCTAATTCTTTAAACGCAAAAAATAATTGATCTAATTCATTGTCATCTAAATATTCTATATTTAATTCTTTAAGTTTTTGTTTGAACGCATTTCTTCCAGAATGTTTACCTAATACAAGTGAATTGCTTACTAAACCAACATCTTCTGCTCTCATAATTTCATATGTTTCTCTTGATTTAATTACACCATCCTGATGTATTCCTGATTCATGTGCAAATGCATTTTTACCCACGATAGCTTTATTTGGTTGAACTGGAAATCCAGTAATGCTAGAAACTAAACGTGAACACTTCATAATTTTCTTGCTTTTTATGTTCGTATCGCATTTAAAAATATCTTGTCTTGTTCTAACTGTCATAACAATTTCTTCTAAAGCCGCATTGCCTGCTCTCTCGCCTAACCCATTGATAGTACATTCGATCTGTCTAGCTCCATTCAATACTGATGATAGAGAATTTGCTACAGCTAATCCAAGATCATTATGACAGTGAACTGAAAAAATTGCATTATTTGAGTTTTTTACATTGGAAAGAATATTTTTAATAAGATTACCAAATTGATGCGGTAAGTTATAACCAACTGTATCAGGGATATTGATGGTTGTAGCTCCCGCATTAATTGCGTGTTCTATTACTTTGCATAAAAAATCAAGATCCGATCTACCTGCATCTTCTGGTGAAAATTCTACATCATCAGTGAAAGTTTTTGCAATTTTAATGGCAGAAGTTGCTCTTTCTATTACTTCGCTTGGTGTCATTTTAAGTTTTTTCTCCATGTGAATAGGCGAAGTTGCAATAAAGGTATGTATTCTTTTTTTACTAGCATGTTTTAACGCTTCGGAAGCTGCTATTATATCTTTATCTAAAGCTCTAGCTAGCGCACAAACAGTTGACTTCTTAATAGCTTTAGAAACTTCAGAAACTGCCTTAAAATCTCCTTTGCTTGCAATTGGAAAACCAGCTTCTATTACATCAACATTAAGCTCTTCAAGAGCCTTTGCAATTTGAACTTTTTCATCAATATCCATAGAGGCGCCAGGACTTTGTTCGCCATCTCGCAATGTAGTATCAAAAATTATAAGATTTTCTCTATTCATAACAGTAATAAGGATATAGTAATTACTGAAATTAGTTAAATAATTTCAGCAGAAGAACGTCTAAGAAGTGTTCATTATTTGATGTGATATAAATCAACATAATACAAACTGTATCTTAAATTGCTAAATTTGCAAGTATTATTGAGATGCTGAAGGTCTTTTTTCCGTCTTATTATTCGATCTTTTTCTTATCATTCTAACTAACAATAAAATAGGCCCAGACAATGCATAGAGTGCAAAAAAAGTGAGCAAAACCATGGGCGGATCAAATGATATAAAAGACAAAGTTAAAACGATTATAAATAGACCTATATGTGGTATTTTATGTCTTAAATTTATGTCTTTAAAACTATAATATGTAATATTACTTATCATCAATATAGATAACATAATTAAAATTAGTAAACTTAATACATTAAAATTTTCAACTTTAAAATTAGAATCTTGAATCAACCAAGCATAACAAATAATAACTGCAGCTGCTGCAGGGCTAGCTAATCCATAAAAATATTTTTTGTCTTGTATTAAATGTTTAGAATTAAATCTTGCAAGTCTTATTGCAGTTGCCGCAACATAAATAAAACAAGAAATCCATGCAACTTTAGACCAATGCCATCCATAAATATTAAAATTAGATAGACTCCAAATATACATTAAAAGTGCTGGCGCTACACCAAAACATAACAAATCAGATAAACTGTCATAATAGGCACCAAAAGGTGTTTGAGTATTGGTTAAACGCGCAATTCTTCCATCAAGACCATCTAATACCATGGCTATTAAAATTGCAAAAACAGCAGTAACTATATCTCCATTAATAGATGCAATAATGGAAAAAAAACCACAGAGTAATGCACCTGTAGTTATTAAATTTGGCAACAAATACACCCCTGACATTTTTGGCTTTTCATTTTTAATCATTTTATTTTCTCATCTACAAGTTTACTGTCTTGCATCCATGACATCATATCTCTTAATTTTTTTCCAGTTTCTTCGATTAAATGATTTGATCCCTCTTTTCTAAGTTTATCAAATTCTTTTGAACCGCTTTTTATTTCATTTACAAATTCATTCGCAAATTTTCCAGATTGAACATCTTCTAGAACTTTTTTCATTTTGTTTCTAACATGATCGTCTATTAAAAAAGGGCCTCTTGTGAGATCACCGTATTCAGCAGTATTTGATATTGAATATCTCATTTCCGACATTCCTCCTTCATACATCAAATCAACAATAAGTTTTAACTCATTTAAACATTCGAAATAAGCCATCTCTGGAGAATAACCAGCATCTACTAAAGTTTCAAAACCAGCCTTTATTAATGCAGTTACTCCACCACATAAGACAGCTTGTTCTCCAAAAAGATCTGTTTCAGTTTCTTCTTTAAATGTAGTTTCAATAATACCTGCTCTTCCTCCGCCAATTGCAGATGCATATGACAAAGCAATATCTTTTGCTTTACCAGATTTGTTATTATGAATAGCAACTAACGTAGGAACGCCTTTGCCTTGAACAAATGTTGATCTTACCAAGTGTCCCGGGCTTTTAGGTGCAATCATTATTACATCGTGACTTGGATTAGGAACGATTTGACTAAAATGAATATTAAAGCCATGTGCAAATGCCAGAGTTGTATCATTTTTTATATTTGGTTCAATGCATTCTTTATATATAGAAGGTTGATATTCGTCGGGCGCAAGAATCATAAGTAAGTCTGCCTTGGCTGCAGCATTTTCCACATCTGTAACTTCAATTCCTTCATTTTTTACTCTCTCTGCAGTATTTGAGTTTTTCCTAAGGCCTACACATACATTTACGCCTGATTCCTTAAGATTTATAGCATGCGCATGCCCTTGCGAGCCATATCCTATTATCGAAACCTTTAATTCTTTAATTAATGATAAATTTGTATCTTTATCGTAATATACCTTCATTTTTTTCCTCTCTTATTTACTTCCAAGCTTTCAACACCTCTACTTATACCCAAGCTTCCAGATCTAACCATCTCAATTATATTTATTTCTCCTAACGATGTTAAAAATGCTAGTAGTTTATCAGTAACACCAGTCATTTCTATTGTATATGTTGTGTCAGTAACATCAATGATCCTTGCCCTAAATATATCAGTTAATCTCTTTAATTCTTCTCTTTGGTTTTTTTTGCATCTAAGCTTCAATAATAACATTTCTCTTTCTAAATGAGTTTCCTGCGTCAAATCTTTAACATTTACAACATCAACTAATTTATCTAATTGTTTCATTAGCTGGTTAATTTTTTGATCACTACAAAAAGTAACAAGTGTCATCCTAGAAATAGATTCATCATTAGTCGGCGCAACATTCAATGAATGTATATTATAACCCCTAGCTGAAAACAACCCAGCTATACGTGATAATGAACCAAATTCATTTTCAACTAATAAAGAGATTATATATCTTTTATCTTTCATTTTATGCTAACTCTGTGTCTTCATTGGTTGGTGACAAGTGCATTTCATGATGTCCTTTCCCACTCTGTATCATAGGATAAACATTTTCAGTTTGATCGGTTATTACATCTATAAATACAAGTTTATTTTTTATATTTAAAGCATCCTTTAACATAGTGTCTAATTGCTCTGGTTTATCAATTCTTACTCCAACATGTCCAAAGCTTTCAGCTAATTTTGAAAAATCAGGAATAGCATCTACATAAGACATTGCATATCTTCCTTCATAAAAAAATTCTTGCCATTGTCTCACCATTCCCATGTATCTATTATTTAAATTGACAATTTTTATAGGCAATCTATATTGCAAACAAGTGGATAATTCTTGAATACACATTAATATGCTCGCTTCACCCGTAACACACACAACATTAGATTTAGGGAATGCTAATTGAGCTCCCATTGCTGCAGGCAATCCAAATCCCATAGTACCTAAACCACCAGAATTGATCCATCTGTTTGGTTTATCAAATTTATAATACTGCGCTACCCACATTTGATGCTGTCCTACATCAGAAGTAACATATGCATCTCCTTGTGTAAATTCGTATAATTTTTCAATAACTAACTGGGGTTTTATTATTTTATTTGATTTAGTGTATGCTAAACATTTCTTTTTTTTCCATTTATTAATTTTATTCCACCATTTATCTATTGAAGAATAATCAATTTTTTTTATGTGTCTTGTTATGTAGCTATTTAATTTTTTCAGTATCGACGCTGTCTCACCTATAAGAGAAAGATCGACTTGTATGATTTTTGATATAGATGATGGATCAATATCAATATGAATAATTTTTGCTTTTGGACAAAATTTAGATGTATCTCCAGTTACTCTGTCGTCAAATCTAGCTCCTATAGCTAACAATACATCACATTCATGCATAGCCATGTTTGCTTCATATGTACCATGCATTCCTAACATTCCAAGAAATTCTTGATTTGAGGATGGGAAGCCACCTAATCCCATAAGTGTGCTGGTTATAGGATACTTCAACTTTTTTACAAGTTGATGTAATTGCTTGTCCGCTTTACCTAATATTATTCCGCCGCCAGTATAAATCATTGGTTTTTTTGCATTACAAATTAATTCAGCTGCTTGTTGAATTTTTATATCATTTTCTTTTTTTTGTGGTTTATATGATCTAATATTTATTTTCTTTGGATAATTAAAAGGAATTTTAACGTTTGGATCTGTTAAATCTTTAGGAATATCAATTAAAACTGGTCCCGGTCTGCCAGATGTAGCTATTATAAAAGCCTTTTTAAAAGTCTCTGCAATTGAATTTATATCATCAATCAAAAAATTATGTTTCGTGATAGGTCTTGTTATTCCGGTAGCGTCTGCTTCTTGAAATGCATCACTGCCAACATATTGTCTGGAAACTTGTCCAGAAATAACAATCATAGGTATTGAGTCCATATGTGCAGTGGCTAGTCCTGTAACACAATTTGTGATACCTGGGCCCGATGTTACAAGAACAATTCCAGGTTTATTGCATGCTCTTGCATATCCATCTGCTGCATGTGTAGCTCCTTGTTCGTGTCTAACTAAAACATGTTTAATCTCTTTATCTTTAAATAGTGCATCATAAATATGCAAAACAGCGCCACCAGGATAGCCAAAAATATATTTAACTTTCTCCTTTTTCAAGCATTCAATAATTATTTCTGATCCACTTAATTTCATATAACCTCAATAATTTGTACATAATACATGTTTTTATGTGATTGGGCACGTTTTATATATATTTCAATAGCTTATATTTAAGAATATGATAGATAATTATCAAAATCAGTAAATAAATAGAATAATATTGTTTTCATTAATTCATTCAATATATTTTGTATTTGATATTTATTCCTCCACCATTTCGTTTTAAGTTTATCTGGATAAATAAAATGTATATTTTTGTCAGTTAGATAACTTTCAAGAATCTTTTTTGATCTATAAATATGGTATTTGTTTGTTACAACTAAAATATTTTTAAAATCTTCATTCAGTTCTGCGGCAAGTGATATTGCTTCATCCACAGTGCTTTTATTATTTACACCAAAAACGATAATTTTTTCTTTAGGTACAGAATTTTTTAATAAAATTTCAAGGTAATACTGATATATAAACCTATTATTTTTTTGTGATAGATGATTTTTAATAACCCTTCTTTCTTTGCTTAAAAATATTAAGTTTGACATTCCATCTTTATAAAGATTAGATGCCATAACAGCTCTTTCTGGATTACCAGACATTATAATTATTGCATCATATTTGGATAATAGTTTATTGTCTTGATCTTTCGAGATTTGATTTATTAAATATATAAGTTGAAGAATAATTAAAAAACTTATAAAACCAAAAATAGAAAAAAAATTAAAAAGATAGGATTTCACGCATTATTTGGTTTTTTTTAAAAGAAAGTAAAATTTATTATCTTTTTCACTACTATCTAGTAGTTCATGTCCAGTTTGATTTGCAAATGATTCGAAATCCTTCACGGCGCCAGGATCAGTTGATATCACATGTAATATTTGTCCTGTTTCCATTTCATTAATTTCCTTTTTTGCCTTTATTATTGGTAAAGGACAATTTAATCCGCTAGTGTCAAGTTCCTTGTTGTACTCAGTCATTTGTAACTCCATAAAAGTTATTCTTCATGTGGTACTATATATTAGTACATTTATATTAATTAATATATATTTAAATAAGTATATTTGAAATGAAAAATTTACCATTAATTTTATTTATTTTGTTTTTCAGTCTGGGAAGTATTGCTGATGAAAATGACCTTCCAAATATCGGCGACCCATTAGGCAAAGTGTTAAGTTTAGAAGATGAAAAAATTATTGGTTTTTCGTCATATCGTAGATTACAAAAATATAATTTAATTAATAATGATCCTTTGGTTAATTCATATATTAAATATTTAGGTAATGTTTTAACGAGGCACACTCTTGATGCTAGAAGACAATATACATTTTTTGTAACAAAATCAAATCAGATTAATGCTTTTGCTGTTCCAGGCGGGTATATAGGAATTAACTCAGGCTTGATACAATTAACACAGAATGAATCTCAATTGGCTGGTGTTCTTGCGCATGAAACTGCACATGTTAATTTAAGGCATTCAGCTGAAATGTTGGCGAATACTTCCAGATTATCCTTTCCAATAATTATCGGGGTAATTGCAGGAATATTTTCTGGAAGTCCGCAGGCAAGCATAGCAGCAATGCAATCTGGTTTAGGTCTTTCTACCCAATTAAATATCAATTTAATACGTTCAAATGAAATAGAAGCTGATGAGTTTGCTATATCATTAATGAAAAAATCTAATTTTAGTGTTTTGGAAATGGCAAATTTTTTTGAACTAATGCAATCTGCTACTCCAAAACTAGATACCTCTTTAGCTTATTTCATGACACACCCATTATATGAAAATAGAATAGCTAGAATAAGATCTAAATCAACATATCAACATCAACCAATTATAAATACTTCTAATGATTATAATTTTATTAAAGTAATTTTAGATGTTAATGATACTACTGATGTTCAATTGAATTTATCATCCATCAAAGGTGAAGATATTTATAATTTATATAAAAAAGCACTTTTGTATAATAAAAAATCTGATTATAAAAATTCAATACAAATATTTAAAAAATTACATGATAAAAATCCATATAATATCTATATTGCAATATCTTACGCTAAAGCATTGATACAAAACAAAAGAATAGATGATGGTCTTGATATTTTAGATAAATTAAAACAAATATATCCATTAAATAATTCTATACCTTTTTATCTTGCAGAAGCATTAATTGAAAACGATAGAGATTTAAATCGAGCATTGGATTTAATGAAATCAATTGAAACATATCAAAAACTAAATCCTGATTATTTACGGTTAGTGTCGAAAGTATACGTGAA
The DNA here is from genome assembly GCA_002716945.1 of Gammaproteobacteria bacterium. Lineage (GTDB taxonomy): Bacteria > Pseudomonadota > Gammaproteobacteria. The sequence goes on from PBCF01000002.1 coordinate 497,170, forward strand.
AAAAAATGATATTTATAATTCAAAACTTTTTCTATCAGATTACTATTTAATTCTGGATAACATAAAATTATCTGTTCAAGTTCTTGATGAGGGTATAAACTCATACAATCTCAATAAAATTGAAAAGAAAAATCTAGCGGACAAAAAACTACTTATTATTTGTACATATCAAAAGCCTCTAGAACCGATATTTGGCGAAAAAACCTGTTATTAAAATAGTTTTTTTCTTTATTAATCAGTACTATAATATGACGTGGATATGTTGAAAAAAGTCAGAAATTTACTTATCATCTTTCTTATGTTCTATGTTCCATCTTCATATTCAGATGTGATTGATGAAGGAAAAAAGCTAACATTTGAAAGGAAAAAAGGAAATTGTTTAGCGTGTCACATGATTGAAGATGGTGAATTAGCTGGAAACAATGGTCCTCCATTAATAGCTATGAAAGCTAGATTTCCAAATAAACAAGATCTCTTTAATCAAATTTGGGATGCGACTGAGAAAAATCCCAATTCCTTCATGCCTCCTTTTGGGAAACATGGTATATTAACTAAAAAAGAAATTAATAAGATAGTAGAATATCTTTATACTTTATGAGGAATTTATGAATAGAAGAAAATTTTTAAAAAATTCGTTACTAACTGTGGGCAGTATAATGTCTGTAGCTACTCTCTCTATTATACCTAAACGTGTATTTGCTTCTTGGCCAAAATCATCGTTTGACGAAAAAGATTTAGAGAAATCCATAAAAAGCGTTTATGGACACAGCGACTTGACAGAATCATCTAAAGTGATCTTAAAAGCACCAGAAATTGCTGAGAATGGAGCTATTGTTCCAATAAATGTAAAAACAAAATTAAAAAGAGTTGAGTCAATAATGGTTTTTGTTGAAAATAATCCACAACCATTATCGAGTGGATATTACCTTAGTTCTTTAGCTGAACCGACCATTGGAACAAGAATTAAAATGGGAAAATCTTCTAAAGTAATTGCAGCAGTTAAAAGCGGAAATAAAGTATACAGTTCTTCAAAAGAAATTAAAATTACTATTGGTGGCTGTGGAGGATAATCATGAGTACAATAAAAATTAGAGCAAAAGAAAGCAAAGGAATCGTAACTGTTAAAGCACTTATTAAACATCCTATGGAAACTGGAAAAAGAAAGAATAAAAAAACGGGTGAATTAATACCACCACACTACATTCAAGAAGTAATAGGACAAGCAAATGGAAAAGAAGTTATAAAAGTTTATTGGGGGCCAGCTGTATCTAAAAATCCTTACTTAACTTTTAAATATAAAGGTGAAAAGGGAGATAAAGTTGAACTAACGTGGGTTGATAATAAGGGTAATAGAGATTCAAAAAATCAAGCTGCTAAATAAACTATGAAAATGAAAAAATTTTTGATTATACCTTTTATAGTTTTATTAATTTTTGGTATTGAAGCAAAAACATCCCCTGAAGAAGACTTAACCGATTTTAGAAATCATTTCAAAGAACTTTTTCCTAATACACCATTCAGTGATTTTGCAAATGGTGTATATTCAATAGATAAATCATCACGAGAACAATGGGAGTCCATCGAAGATTTTCCTCCTTATGAAATAAATATAGAGAATGGCGAAGAGTTATTCAATGAACCATTTAAAAATGGAAACAAATATGCATCATGTTTTGAAAATGGGGGAATTGGTATTCGTCAAAATTATCCCTATTTTGATGAAAATAAAAATAAAATTATTACTCTTGAGTTAGCAATTAATAATTGTAGAAAAAAAAATAATGAAAAACCTTTAAATTATTATAAGGGTGGAGATATGGCTGATATCTCAGCCTATATGGCTTACACATCTAGAGGTAATATAATTAATATAGAAATTCCAAATAATATGGAAGCTCTTGATGCTTATGAAGCAGGAAAGAGATTATACTTTACAAAAAAAGGACAATTAAATTTCTCATGTGCAGATTGTCATGTATGGAAATCAGGAACTAAGCTGCGTGCAGATATTACGAGTCCTGGAATAGGACATCCTACACACTTCCCTGTTTATAGATCTGTAGCAGGACGATTAGTAACATTACATGAAAGATATGCCGGCTGTCTTAACAGAATTAGAGCTAAACCTTATAAAGGACAGAGTGCGGAATATAGAAATCTTGAGTATTTTATGACTTTTATGAGCAATGGTTTAGAAATAAATGGTCCAGGTTCAAGAAAATAGGTTATAATTGAAATAGCTAGTTATGAAAATATTAGAAAATAAATTTGTATTAATATTTATTTTAACTTTATCACTGACGTCCTGCGCAACTATCGATGGAATGATGGCATCTGAAGATGAAAGTGCCCCGGAAGTCAAAGATGTTAGCTTAGATCAAAGGCTGCAGATTTCAATACCAATTCCAGATAATTCTAAATATGCAACTGATAAAACTGTAATTTTTGGTGAGGGTAATAGATTTACTGGTGTTTTATATCTCATACATGACGAAAGCGCAGAAGATGTGGTTGATTTTTTTAGAAAAGCTATGATAAGTGAGGGCTGGACAGAACTTGCGATCGTTAGAAGTAATTTTATATTATTAAATTTTGATAAAGAAGATAGATTTGCTACTATTAAAGTATCAAGAAAAGTCTTTAATAACTCTGAATCTGAAATAACCATAGGACCTAAAACATCTGCTACTATAAACAGAAGTATAAATATCGAGCCAGAAACACAAGAAAGTATTGAAGAACCTTTTGAAATTCAATAAAACTATTTGATTTTATCTAACAAAACATCTATAAGATCATCAAAATAAAAGTCTCTAAAAAAGTGATCTGCATCTTCAATCATAATCAACTTAATATTTTGTTTTTTCTTCATGTTTTGAATTCTTTTGTATGTATTTGGCACAAATGTATCTTCAGATGCAGTAATTATATATATATTTTGATTAGTTAGTTGTAAAAGCCCAATTAAAGAATTCTCACTATCAATGTCATAATAGTCTAAAAATGTTTTGTTACTAACTTCGGTATCGGCGCAACCTAAAAATTCAATTTTTAAAATCTTATAATTTTCTTTTTTAATTTTAGTAATATCTATGTTGTATTTTTTTTCGTATGTTTTTCTTGTGTTATGAAAAAAATCAGAGATTGGAGCTATTAAAAATATTGAGTTAACTAACAACTTATCTGATGTATTTAAATTGTGATAAAATTGCATTATATTTAATCCACCTCTTGAATGACCAATTAGATAAATTTTTTCATATCCTAATTTTTGTATATAATTAAACCATAATTTTATTTCATTGATAGAATCTGATTGCAAATGTTTATGTTTTATATCACAAGGTAAGAAATCATTTGCACGATTATCGATGCCATAACTCAAATTTACTGACAATGAATCAATATTATTTTCTAATAACGCTGAACCTAAAGATGTGATAAGTTCTAGATTTTGGTGCCCTCTAGTACCATGTAATATAAGAGCTATAGACTTTGATTTTGCATTCGTATAATGAAAACCATTTAATCTTTTACCGATATTATTTTCTATTTGCACTTTCTTACAAAATGCTTCTGTGGAAAAAAATAATAAACAGATAATTAAAATATTTTTCATTTTCTTTTAGGGCGTACAGGATTCGAACCTGTGACAAATGGCTTAAAAGGCCACTGCTCTACCAACTGAGCTAACGCCCCATTATATTTTCTCTAATGTACGAAATCTACTAGGTATTAATTTTAAATCAGCTAATGCAGACTTTAAAGTATCAAGAAAACTACTATCTTCATAAACTGTTTTATAATACTCTATTTTCATTGTAAGAGCAGCCCCTAAAATTATAGATGCTAAAGCAATAAATGAACCTATCGCTAAGGTTGAAACGCCTGCAACACCTTGACCAATTGTGCAGCCTAGAGATAAAACACCTCCAATACCAATAAGCACAGCACCTACTATATGTCTGAAAAAATCTTTTGTTGAAGAGAACCATTCAATCCTAAAACTACCAGAGAAAATTGAATAAATAAACGATCCTATAATAGTTGAAATTAAAATAGTAACTCCAAAAGTTAAATAATACATATCTGCGCTTTTAGTTGCGAATATTAATGTTTCGCCCATAGGATTAATAAAGCTTACTGATTGTACTCCTACTCCGGGTAACGGCGTATCTAAAAAATCATTAGCTTCAATCCACTCTTTGCCTAAAGAACCTCCTGTAATGTACCATGCTATTACTACAACCAGTCCGACCGTTAAGCCTGACAATATATTATCAGTATTCTGTATAAATTTTCCTTTCTTAAAAATAAAGATAAATAAAAGAACGGATATTATTACTGCAATAACAAAACTTAATGATTTGCTAGCACTGTCAGCAAATAAAATAGAAGGTATTGATTGTTCATAAATTCCAAAATTGGCAAGATCTGGGCTTATTGGGCTCATCCAACTATGAAATACTATTCCATAAAAATCTGTTCTGGTCATTAGGTAAGCCATTATTCCAGCAACAATTATTACAATTAAGGATTTTAAATTACCCGCTCCAAATCTTATTAAAACTTTATTACCACATCCACTAGTTAATGTCATTCCAATGCCAAACATTAATCCACCAAATATATATCTGGGCCAAAAGAAAACAGAATTCCTATATGGTATTCTAGAATCGCTTGCATTGATTATATTATTTAACTCTAAAAGAGAGACACCTAAAGTAGCTATGGCAATAGCCAACATCCAAGATTTAAATCTATTTAAATCGCCTATATTAACCCAGTCAGAAACGGCACCCATTGTACAAAAATTGGTTTTATTGACTACAATACCAAGCATTAAACCTAATAATGCAACATATTGTAACAGTGTGTATGAAACTTCCATATAATGATTATATTAGTATACGTTAATATATATATGATAAATTTTCAATTTATTTATATATAGTTGGATCTTCTATTCCCGCATCCTGAAAACCCTGCTTTCTAAATCTACAAGAATCACAAACACCACAAGCAGAACCATCAGAATCAAGAGAGTAACAAGACACAGTTTTAGAATAATCTATTCCTAAATTTGTTCCTTTTTTGATTATTTCTGCTTTAGTTAGTTCTATTAGAGGTGTATGTATAGTGATATCTCCATGTTCTAACCCATATTTAGTGGCTTTATTTATCATTTCCTCAAAAGATTTAATAAACTCCGGTCTGCAATCAGGATAACCAGAGTAATCAATTGCATTGACACCTATAAATATATCTTTAATTTTTTTTGATTCTGCAAATGAAGATGCTATTGACAAAAACAATGTATTTCTTGCAGGGACATAAGTGACTGGAATTCCTGAGCTTTCAATTTTAGGTACATCTATTTTATTATCAGTTAAGGCAGAACCTTCAATCATTGATAAATCTAAATCATAAACAATATGCTCTACAGCTTTATAATTTTTTAGAAAAATTTTTGACGAAACTATCTCATAAGAATGTCTTTGTTTATAATTAATTGTTAGGGCAATGCATTGATAACCTTGAGACAGTGCAATAATCAATGCTGTTGAAGAATCTAGACCACCAGAAAATAAAACTATCGCTTTTTTATTATTTTCCACGGATATTACCCCAAATATATTTATGTATCTGTAATTGCAACCTAGCATTAATACGATCGCTTAGCATTTTTTCTGCTAGCATTTGAGGGTTCATTTCATTTGAACTTGGCGAGAAAAGTATAGTGCATATAGTAGTTAATTTGTATTCTTCTATATACGCTTTTGACCATTCATAATCTTCAATATTACATATAACAAATTTAATCTGATCTTTTTTCTTAAGAAATTTATAATTATCTGATAAATTCTTATTGTGTTCTTTGGATCCCGGGGTTTTTATATCTAGTATAATTGTAACTCTATTATCAATGAGTTTAATATCTAAAGCATTGCTTGTTTCTATTGAAACAATATATTTACTATCACATAGTTTTTGCATGAATTGATGAATATTTTTTTGAGCTAGTGGTTCACCACCTGTAATTGTAATATTTTTACATTTGTAATCATCTATTATTTTAAATATATCATCAAAAATAATTTTTCTACCTTCATTAAAAGCATATTCAGTATCACAGTAATTACATCTTAATGGACAGCCAGTTAATCTAACAAAAACTGTTGGTTGACCTGTATTAAGACTCTCGCCTTGGATTGAATAAAAAATTTCATTAATTATTAAACTCTTCATGTCAGATACTATTGGTATTATTTTTATCTTCATTGAAGATTATTGCATGACAAATTGCTACGGCAAGTGCATCAGATGCATCTATTTCTAATTCTCTTCTTATGTTGAGTGTTTTTTTTACGTTACGCTGTAATTCGATTTTATCTGAAGCTCCATTATCAGTAAGTATTAATTTGACTTTTCTTGGACTATATTCATATATATTTAATTCATGATTACCACAAGCACATATTGCCGCTCCTCTTGCTTGTCCTAATTTGATAGCAGTTCCAGCATTTACACTAAAAAAGACTGATTCAATAGCTACATGATTTGGGTTAAATTTTTCAATAATTTTTTGTGTAGTTTGAAATATTACAGATAACTTTTTAGTATATTTATTCTTTAATCCTGTTTTGATGATCTCATGATGAATATATTTTAAACTACCTTCATTTGATAATTCAACTATACCATAGCCAGTAATATTTGTTCCAGGGTCGATACCTAAAATTATTGTTGTCATATCATTCTACTAATTTATATTTAAATTCATATAAACATTCTGAATATCATCGAGTTCTTCAATTTTATTAGAAAGTTCTAAAATTTTTTCTTTATCTATTTTATCTAATTCTATAAAATTCAAAGGGATCATTACTATTTCCTCATCTTCTACCTTCAAAGAATGTTCCTCAAAAATTTTCTTTATATCAAATAGTTCATTTGGTTCTGTAAATATAATGCATCCTGTATTAATAAGTTCAAAATCAATAATATTTATTTGATCTATATATTCTAATAGTTTTTCTTCAGTAATATCTACTAATTTAAAAATACCAACTTTTTTAAATAGATGGGCCACAGAACCTTTAGTTCCTAAACTACCACCATGCTTACTTAATATATGTCTGATTTCTGAAACAGTTCGATTTTTGTTGTCTGTAAGGCACTCCATTATTATCGCTATTCCCTTTGGCCCATAACCCTCATAAATAATTTCATCAAATGTTTCGTTTGTTTGGCCTGAGGCTTTTTTAATAGCTCTTGTTATAGTATCTTTAGGTACATTTGATGAATTTGCTTTTGATATTGCAAGTCTGAGTCTAGAATTACTTGAAGTTTCAGAACCTCCTAATTTTACAGCGACTGTTATCTCTCTTATAACTTTAGTAAATACTTTTCCGCGTTTGTTATCTTGGGCTTTTTTTCGATGTTGTATATTAGCCCATTTGCTATGTCCAGCCATAATTCTTCTAAGAAGCTCTATTAGTTAATTGATTTGATTGAAAAGACACCATTTTATTAATTGGAATTTTTGCTTTTGATATAATATTTTTGTCTAATATAATTTCATTCTTTTTATTAAAAACATTTAAAATTTTTTGGACAGAATTCATTTCCATCCATGGACATTTCCCACAACTTTTACAAGTAGCACCTTCACCTTCAGTAGGTGCTTCCAAAAATATTTTATTAGGTGAAAGTTTTTTCATCTGATAAAAAATATTTTTCTCTGTTGCGACTATAATATATTTATGATTGCTTTTTTTAGATGCTTTTATCAAATCTGTTGTTGATCCAACAGTATCAGCTAATTGTATTATACTTCTAGGAGATTCTGGGTGAACTAATATATCGCAGTCTTGATATTTTTGAATCATTTTTTTTAATGATTGAGTTTTATATTCTTCATGAACAATACATGAACCATCCCATAAAATCATATCTGCACCAGTACGATCAATAATATAATTCCCAAGATATTTATCTGGAGCCCATATTATTTTTTTTCCTTGAGATGTAAGATGTGTAATTAATGGAACAGCCATACTTGATGTAACTACCCAATCAGCAATAGATTTAACATCAGCGCTGGTATTTGCGTATACAACCACTTCTCTATCCGGATATTGTTTACAAAATTCACTAAATTCATCCGCTGGACAACTTAAATCTAACGAACAAGTCGCCTCAATATCTAATACATAAACTTTTTTTTCAGGATTGAGTATTTTTGCTGTCTCACCCATAAATTTAACCCCAGCTACAATTAAACATGACTCCTTTTGATTAATTCCAAATTTAGCCATTTGCAAGCTATCACTAACACAACCATTTGTATCCTCAGTAATCTTTTGTATAGTTTCATTCACATAATAATGTGCAATAATTTTTGCATCATTTTTTTTCAATAATTGTTTTATTTGTTTCAAATTTTCTTTATATGAATTCATTTTTTATTCAAAGTTTTGATACTTAATTCAGTTAACTGTTCTTTATCAACATGTGAAGGAGCTTGCGTCAACAAACATGATGATGATTGAGTTTTTGGAAAAGCCATGGTATCTCTAATTGATGGTAACCCAAGTAAAAGCATTACTATTCTATCTATGCCAAATGCTATTCCACCATGCGGGGGACACCCATAATCTAAAGCGTTTAATAAAAAATCAAATTTATTTTGAATTTCTTTGTCATTAAGTCCTAATAATTTAAAAATTTTATTTTGTACATCTTTATTATGTATTCTGATAGATCCCCCGCCTATTTCATTCCCATTCAAAACTAAATCATAAGCTTTTGATTTAATCTCAGAAATTTGTTCTGAATCCAAATCTTCTATATTCTGTGGCGATGTGAAAGGATGATGCATAGATGTGTATTTTTTAGTTTGTGCATCTAATTTAAATAAAGGATAATTTACAATCCATGTAAAACTCCACTCATCTTTAAGTAATCTCAAATCACTGCCTATTCTTTGTATCAAATATGACATTGATTCATTCACAATACACGCTTTATCGGCAGAGAAAAATATTAAATCACTAGATTGTGCATCTGTAATTTTAATAATATCTTGTAAAATATCTTTAGATATATATTTTTTAATCGGAGATATAATTCCCTTTTCTATATCATTAATATTTTCACATTTTATATAAGCGAGACCTTTAGCGCCAAATTTTTTTATTGAGTCAGTATAGTCATCTATAGATTTTCTAGTTAAAGTGCAACCACCAGGAATCTTAAGCGCGGTGATTCTTGAGTTTTTATTATTTACATGGTCTGAAAAAACTTTAAATTCAATATTTTTTAAAATTTTTTTTATATCAATTAGTTTTAATGGATTTCTTAAATCAGGTTTATCACAACCATATTCATTCATTGCATCATTATATTCTAAAATATCAAATTCTAACTTGGTCTTAATATTTAATAAATCTTTGAAAATTATAGAAAATAATTCTTCACATAATCTCATTATATTTTGTTGTTCAATAAAAGACATTTCAACATCAAGTTGTGTGAATTCTGGTTGTCTGTCAGCTCTTAAATCCTCATCTCTAAAACATTTTGCAATTTGAAAGTATTTGTCAAAACCTCCGATCATTAAGATTTGTTTAAATAATTGAGGAGATTGTGGTAATGCAAAGAATTTTTCAGTATGTATTCTACTAGGTACTAAATAATCTCTAGCACCTTCTGGTGTTGTTTTTGTTAATATCGGAGTCTCTATATCAATAAACCCTCTATCATAAAAGAAATTTCTAATTAATTTAATTAGATTGGATCGAAATCTTAGATTTTTTTGCATATTAAAATTCCTTAAATCCATATACCTATACTGAAGACGTTGGTCTTCATTAGTTTCATCATCATTGACTTTAAATGGAGGGTTTTTAGAATGATTGAGTATTTCTAATTTATCTACAACAACTTCAATCGTACCAGTGGATAAATCTTTATTTACTGCCCCTTTTTTTCTTGAGGTAACTTTACCTGTAATTTGGATAACATATTCACTTCTAATTCTTTCAGCTATACTAAATATTTTTTTATTATCTGGATTGCAAACTATTTGCAAAATTCCAGTATGATCTCTTAAATCAATAAATATTACACCACCATGATCGCGTCTGGTTGCAACCCATCCACATGTTGTAATTGTTTTGTTTAGTTGTGATTCGCTAATTTCAGCACAAAAATAATCTTTCATATCAAAATTCTATTATACAAAAAATTTGTCCTTTTATCTCAATTTAGTGTTATAATGCATGCTAATTTAAATATGAAATCAATCGTAATATCAATTTTTTTAATACTTCTCATAGGAATCCTAAATAAACCAGTACTCGCAGATGATATTGCATTAGGTAAGGCTAAATCCGAAACTTGCTTGGGGTGTCATGCAATACCAGGATATAATAATGTTTATCCCACATATAAAGTACCTAAATTAGGTGGGCAGCATGCTGAATATATAAAAATAGCATTAATATCATATAGGGATCAGCAGAGATCGCATAACACAATGCATGCAAATGCAGCTTCACTAACCGACGAAGATATAGATCATATTGCAAAATATTTCGAATCAATAACCAAATGAAAAAGTATTTTTTTATTTATTTCTTAATTCTGTTTTTTCAATCATCTTATATTGAAGCTAGTGCTAACTATGATGCTGGAAAATCTAAAGCACAGACTTGTATAGCATGTCACGGTGTAAATGGTAACTCGACTAACAAAATGTATCCAAAGCTTGCCGGGCAATATAAAGATTATTTGGTATATGTATTACAAGAATATAAAAGTGGTAACAGGAAAAATGCTATTATGAATGGCTTCGCATCTAATTTAACAGAACAAGATATTAATGATTTATCACTTTATTTCTCCAAACAGAAAGGTCTTGAAGTGCTCCCTTCGAAATAATTATCTCTCGGATTCAATATATTTATAAAGAGCAGGTATTAAATATAGAGTGATTAATGATGATAGCATTATACCTCCTAGTACAACTGCCGCCATTGAGTATCTACTTTCTGCTCCTGCGCCATCACTTAAAACCAATGGCACTGCACCTAACATTGTAGAAATTGTAGTCATAAGCACAGGTCTTAATCTAATCATAGAAGATTCAAAAATAGCCTCCTCTACATTTCTTCCCTCGTTTCTTAATTGATTTGCAAATTCAACAACAAGGATTCCATTTTTAGTTATTAATCCTATTAACATCAATAAACCTATTTGACTATAGACATTCAAAGATGATTGAGTTACAAATAATGTATATAACCCGGCTGTTATAGCTATTGGAACAGTTAATATAATAGATAGAGGGTTTCTAAAACTTTCAAATTGCGCTGACAATACTAAATAAACTACTAAAATAGCAAACAAAATTGTTAATTCTAATCTATTTCCAGATTCAAAAAATTCTTTTGATGTGCCCCGAAATGATAATTTAGCATTTGCTGGTAGTATTTCTCTTGATATATTGACAAGATCATCTAAAGCATCTCCTAAAGGATAACCAGGAACCAATGAAGAAGATAAGGTCGTAGAAGGCATTCTATTTATTCTTTTTAAACTTTGACTTGTAGAAGTTTCTTTATAGCTGACAAAATTAGACAAAGGGATTAAAGAATCTGATTGGAATGATTTAATAAAGATATTATCTAAACTGTTCGCATTTATTCTAAAATTATCATCGGCCTGCAATATAACATTATAAGTTAATCCTTTGCTTGAAAAAGTTGTAATTCTATTTGACGCAAATAATGTCTCAAGTGTATTAGCAATTCTCTCTGCTGAAACTCCCAATTCAGAAGCCTTGTCACGATTAATTTTCATATTAAATCTTGGTTTTGTTACTTTATAATCTATATTTGCATTTCTTAAATTTAGATTATTTGATTCTGTCAAGATTTGATTACCCCAATTACCAACATCTAGATAATTATCTCCACTAATAACAAATCTTACTGGAGATTTAAATGGGCTTTGTCCTAGACTTGGTGGATTAATTGTAAATATTCTAGCACCAGGCATTGAAATTAATTTTGGAAATATTTCTCTAACAATTTCTTTCTGGTGTCGAGATCTTGTGTTCCATGGCTTAAGACTTGCAAATATAAATGCAGAATTTACAGATCCCGGTTCGCCTGAAAATCCTGGCGCTACAATTGAAAAAATTGTTTTTATTTCATCTTTTTCAACATATTCCGTTAATACATCCTCAACATTCTTTACGATCTTATCTGTATATTCCAAAGTTGAGCCGTCAGGAGCTTGCACAGAGACAATAAAAATACCTCTGTCTTCTGTAGGTGCTAGTTCTTTTGGAATAAAAGAAAATATTAAAAAAGCTATTAATATTACAACAGTAGAAAACGTATAAACAGTTTTTGTATTGGCTTGTGAATTTTTAAGACTATGTGAATAAAAATTTCTAAAATAATTTATAAATGCAGGTTCAGAGTATTGACTGTCAGTCTTCATAAATTTTGAGCATAACATTGGTGACAAAGTTAATGCTACAATACTAGAAATAATTACTGAAAAAGATAAGACAACACCAAATTCAATGAAAAGCCGACCTGTCTTACCTTCCATAAATGATAGTGGCAAAAAAACACTTATCAAGACAATAGTGGTAGCTACAACAACAAATGTAATTTGTTTTGCTCCATTTATTGATGCTTCATAAGGTTCTTCGCCATTCTCAATTTTTCTTTTAATATTTTCTAAAACAACAATTGAATCATCAACAATCAATCCAATAGCTAAAACCAAAGCTAAAAATGTTAAAACATTTAACGAATAATCAAAAACATAAATGATAAAAAATGTAGAGATTATAGAGATGGGTATTGTTATTGCCGGAATCAATGTTGCTGAAGGAGAATATAAAAAGAAATAAATTACTCCAATAACCATTATCATAGAAATAATTAATGCAAATCTCACTTCTGAAATAGATTCATTCACAAACACAGATTGGTCATAACCTATACTCATTTCAATATTCTGTGGGAGCATGTTTTCTATTTCATTAAGTTCATTTCTTACAGCTTCTGCAACATCAAGAACATTTGATTTTGTTTGTCTAACAACGCCCAAACCAATGGCGCTTTCATTATTTGCTCTTAAGAAACCCCTTCTACTTTCAGCGCCAATATTTATGTCAGCAATATCTTCGAGTCTCACTTTTCCTTGAGGATAATCTTTGATAACTATTTTTTCAAACATATCTAAGCTAGTTAATTTTGAATCAACTTGTACGCTCATCTCTCTTTCTGTTGATTCTAATCTACCTGCAGGTTTTTCAACATTCGCATTCTTTATTGATGATAAAATATCTTCTACAGTTATACCTCTTGCCATCATTTTATCTGGATGTAGCCATACTCTTAATGCATATTTTCTTTCACCACCAACTGTTATAGAAGCCACACCGGGTAAAATTGAAAGCCTGTCAATAATATTTCTTTCTAAATAGTCATTGAGTTCTATACTGTTAAGTTGATTACTGGTAAACCCAATCCACATAACTGCCCGTGCATCAGAATCAGATTTTGTAATTCTAGGTTGATTGACATCGGGAGGTAATATGGATGATGCTCGAGACACCTTATCTCGTACATCATTTGCGGCAGCATCCATATCTCTATTAATATTAAATTCAATTCTTATTTTAGATAATTCATCTCTACTCTCAGATGAAATTTCTCTTATATCTGAAATCCCAGCTAGTGCATCTTCTAAAATCTGCGTAACATCTCTCTCTATGATTTCTGAAGATGCGCCCCTATATACGGTTTTGACAGTTATTACCGGTCTATCTATATCAGGATATTCACGAATAGTGAGTTTATCATATGAGGCAAGTCCAATAAGAATTAAAAATAGACTAATTACAATAGCAAGAACAGGTCTTTTTACAGTTAGTTCTGATATATGCATAATAACTCAGTTAATAATATTGATTGTAGAACCATCTTTTAGTTTTTCCTGGCCAAGAAAGATAACAATATCTTTAGCGTTCAATCCTTTTTCTATTTCTATCATATCATTCGATCGTATTCCTATAGATACCTCTCTAAGTTTTGCAATATCATTCTCAACAATATAAACAAAATGTTTAGAATTAATATTAACTATTGACTCTTCAGGAATTAAATAACTATCTTTTTTTTCAAGCAAGACTAGATTGACTTTCATAAAAATTCCAGGCTTTAAAATATTTTTTTCATTATCTATTAATGCATAAACTTTGATGGTTCTCGACTGCGTGTCAATGCGAGTATCAATAAAATTTATTCTACCCTCATATTTTCTATTAGGAATTAAATCAGATGTTGCAGTAAATTTTATATTTCTATTAAGATAACCAAGAATATTTTCCGGTAAATTAAATACTAATTTCATTACATCATTATTATCTACGGTAGTTAGAAGTCTTCCTTTAGTTACTCGTTCACCTACATTTACTCTACTTAGTCCAACATAACCATCAAAAGGAGAAAATATAATTGTTCTTCCAACTTTATCAGATGAAATGATTGAAAATAATTGTTGTCCTTTAACTACTTTTTCTGTTTCTTTAAAATGGATTTTTTCAATAATACCATTAACTCTAGATTTGAGTTCAGACGATTTACTTGCCTCAATAGTGGATAAAGCTTGATAGCTTTTAATTGCCGGGCCTATTGTTATAGGAGTGACTTTAACTGAAATAATTTTGGCTGTATTAGCAAATTTAGAATAATACATATATTTGCCATACATGCTAAATCCACCATAAAGTAATCCAATAATTAACAAAAGAATAATTAAGCGAAGTGGATTATCAAAACTGAAATAATTTCTGATTTTATTCAGCATTATTATCTAACCATATTATAGATGCAATTCTACCAGTTACATTGGATCTTCTATAAGAATAAAAAAGATTTGAATTATCAAAAGTACACATTTTGTCGAAAAATATTTTTGATACACCTTCTTGTCTTAAAATTTTTTCAGAAGTTAAGCTTAAATTTAGGGTCCAATATGTATCATCTATTTTTTTAAAAATATCTGATGAGATATCTTGTAGCTTTGTATAAACATCACTACGTATTTTATAGTTTTTTGCAGATATTGTTGGACCTAAATGAACAATAATATTTTTTGGAGATACTTTAATTGTTTTAATAAATTTTTGAATTAGTCCTTTTTGTAATCCTCGCCAACCTGCATGAATTACACCTACAAAACTTCCCTCAGTATCGGTAAAAAGCAAAGGTACACAATCAGCTGATAAAACTGCACAAACTACACCGGGAGTTTTTGTGTATGAAGAATCTGCAACAAGATCAATTTTTGGATTCTTTAGATATTCTATTTTAGTTCCATGAATTTGTTTCATCCAATTAGGTTCAGATGGAAGATCTAAAGATTGCACAATATCTTTTCTATTTTTTTTGACTGATAGATATGAATCTCCTACATCAAAACTCATATTAGCATGTTTATACTTACCTTTGCTAAAGCCATCTATTCTTGTAGTAACATATGCACGAACATTTTTTGGGGCTTGCCATTCAATTTTTTTTACTTCAACTTTTTTCATTTTCTTTTCTCAAAATCATTTTAACTTTTTTAAACTCATCGGGCTCGTCACATGTAAAAGATACTTCTTTGTTAGTTGAAGGATGTTTGAATGCAAGATACTTTGCGTGAAGTAAATGACCCTCAAAATTAATAAAAAAATCCTTCAGATTTTTATTATAGTTAAAATTATTTACTTTGAAACCATATAATTTGTCACCAAGTATAGGATGCCCTATATATGAAAGGTGAACACGTATTTGGTGGGTTCTGCCGGTGATTAAATTTACTTCTATTAATGAACTTTTCTTGTATTTTTCTTTTACATAAACTTTGGAGATAGCTTCTTTGCCGTAGCTAGCTACCGTCATCTTTTTTCGATTTATTTTGTGTCTACCTATTTTTTTATTAACTATAGTATTTTTCGAAATAATATCTTTACACAATGCCAGGTATTGTTTGAAAATTTTTCTTTCAGACATTTGTTTGGTTAATTTATAGTAAGATTTTATATTTCTTCCAATTATAAGTAATCCTGTTGTGTTTTTATCTAGTCTATGGATGATTCCTGCACGTGGTACAGTTTTTAATTCTGGAAAAGAATATAAAATAGCATTTTGTAATGTTCCAGTATAATTTGCTGGTGCTATATGAGTAACCATACCCTTGTTTTTTTTAATAATTATTAAATCATCATCTTCAAATAAAATATCAATTGGTATATTTTCAGGCACTACATCTAATTCATCTTGGTTAGATATTCTAATTTCAATGATTGATCTTTTTTTTATTTTGTCCTTAGGTGAACATATTTTTCCATTGACAGTAATATTTTCCCCATTTATCCAATGTTTTATGCGTGTGCGAGAATATTCAGGTAATTGGGAAGCAATAATCTGATCTAGTCTGCCAGGGGTGTAACCGTCAATTTCAAATTTATAAAAAGTCTGATTTTTCATGATATATTTGTTATATTTTGACTATAATATAAAAATGAATTTAAAAATACTTCTTATTATTCTATTACTTTCTTTTGGCTTCTCCAGCTGTTCCTATTTTGATTTATTTGCAGATAAAATAGACACTACAAAAACAATGAATGCTAAAGAATTATATGATGAAGGTAGTGCTTTTCTAGAAGCGAGAGATTTTCCCAATGCTATAAAATTTTTTGAAATACTTGAATCAAGATATCCTTTTGGTATATATGCCACTCAATCAATGTTGGATTTAGCTTATGCAAATTATGCCTTTGATCAATTTGATGAAGCTATAGCTGAATGTAATAGATTTATAAGATTGTATCCAAACCACCCGAATGTTGACTATGCATTTTATTTAAGAGCTTTAGCAAATTTTGAGAGAGAAAAACCCTTTTTTGCAGTTTTTTTAGATCAAGATATTGCGAAATATGATGTAACTAAACTGAAAAAATCATATGAAGATTTTTTAATTGTTTTGAATAGATTTCCTGAAGGTAAATATGCAAAAGATTCACTAAACAGATTGGTATTTTTAAAAAACAAGATGGCAGCTCACGAATTATATATTGCAAAATACTATAATAAAAGAGCCGCTTATGTAGCTTCTGTTGCAAGAATCAAACATATGTTAGAAAACTATAGCGGCACACCTAGTACAGAAGAAGGTTTAATCACTTTAATAGATAATTATAATAATCTACAAATATATGATCTTGCTTATGATTCAGCTAGAGTTTTAAAAAAGAATTATCCAGTTTATATAGTTGAACAAAAAAACAATGAAAGTGAAGTGATTATTTCAAAACCAGAAATAAGGTTGACTGAAAATAAGTTAGAAACAGAAAATAAAGAAAGTAGTTATTGGTCTGATTTTTTATCGATATTCTCTTGGTAATTAATCTTCATCAAATTTGCAAACAGGAATTGGAGTCATTTTATGTAAATTCTTATCTCTTATTTTTTTATAATCTTTTTTATGAGGACTATTATCATTCACCATTGCATCTTCAATTTGATCATATGTCAGTCCAAGTTGATCTTCATCAGTTCTACCATCATCCCAAAGTCCATCAGTAGGATCTGCATTAATTATATCAGCCTTTATGCTTAATTCAGTAGCAAGTTCTTTTACTTCTGATTTTCTTAGATCCGCGATGGGCGAAATATCAACCCCACCATCTCCATATTTTGTAAAAAAACCAACACCGAAATCCTCGACTTTATTGCCAGTCCCAACAACTATTCCATTTTTAGATGACGCTATTTGATATAAAGTAACCATTCTTAATCTTGCTTTAGAATTTGCAAACCCTAAATCACTATTACAATAAAATTCGTTACATATTTTTTGAAACTGTTTAAATACATCAGACAAATTTAATTCTATACATTCAATGTTGTTAAAATTTTCATCGAGCCATTTTGCATGTATATCGCAGTTTTTAGTATTCTTAAAAATTGGAAGTTTAACTACAATAGTATTGATTCCAGTCTTGGCGCATAAAGTACTCGTTAAAGATGAATCAATACCACCAGAAATTCCCACAACCAATGATTGAGCCGGCGATGACATCGCGTTAACGTATTTTTTAATCCAACTACATATATAATCAATTTTTTTTACATTTTCCACTAATCATGTCTCCTAGTTTATTATTTACCTATAAAAAACATTTATTATTTATAAATTATATGCTTCGTTACTGGATTATGGTTTATAATAAACATAAATTCATTTAATGAGTTTAATAATATGCGCATTATAATAATTTTGATAATAATACTTCTAGTATATTTTATAATAAAATCGTTGACTAGAAGAAATGTTACTTTAGATAATAAAACTGGTAAAGATATGTCGTATTGCAAATATTGTAATACATATATGCCAGAATCTGAATTTATCAATCATAATTGTAGGGATTAAAGAATAAAAAATGACTAGACGACCACCACTATTAATGATTTTGTCAATTATTATGTTAATTGGCATATTATTAACAATACTTTTAAAGTAAGCATATGAGGTTATATGTTATATCAGGGTTAATAGGTTCTGGAAAAACAACAGTTTCTAAACTATTACAGAAAAAAGGTTTTAAATATATAAGTGCTGATTTTGAAGTTAAAAAGATTTTACGAACAGATAATTTAGTTAAAGAAAAACTAATAAATAAATTTAATGATATTATATTAAATAATAAAAAAGATATTTCATTTAAAAAATTAAAAGAAAAATTACTTGAATCAAATAAAAATAAAAATAATATTGAAAAAATAATACATAATCAATTCTATAAAAAAATTAATATTTATTTAAAAAAGACAAAATACAAAAAAATATTGATTGAAATACCATTAATTGAAACATGTAAAGCAATTAATAGAAACTATGAAGTTATAATGGTAGACTCTAAACTTAAACATAGGTTGTTAAGAAAGACTAATAAAACTAATAAATCTATAACAATTTTCAAAAAATTGAATAAACTACAAAAAACCAGAAAGTTTTATAAAAATAATTCTAATTATATTATTACTAATAATGGTAATATGAAACAATTAAAAAAAGAATTTGAAGAATTTTATAAATCTAATATTTTAGAGATTTAATAATGATAATATCTGATGCTCATACAGTTGTTTATGAAGAACCTGTTCAAGAAAGAATTAGAAAATTTTTAAGAATAGAAGCTCTATTTAAGAATATTTCATATTTTCAAGGAAGCGAATCTATTATCGAGATATATACCGCTATGACTTATATCTCTGAGCTTCATCAAATATTATCAAGAAGTGATATAAAATCTGAATTAATAAGAGAAATTGAAACTCAATATACTATTTTTAAAAAAGCAAAAGATCATCCAGATGCAAATTCATCAAAGGTAATTTCAATTTTAGAAAAACAAGAGATACTTCTTAAAGATTTATATGCAGTAAAAACAAATTATTTAGATATTTACGAGAAAGATGAATTGTTTAAAACAATCATCAAGAATAGCGGAGAGACTGTGCAACCAACTACAATTGGGTTTTGGTTATCAAGAGATAGTCACTTTAGATCTAATCAAATTAATCTTTGGATGGAGTCTCTTGAATTCATTAAAAAGAGTGTTGTTTTTGTTCTTGAAATAATAAGACAATCTGCATCATATACTGATGCCTTCGCTGAAAAAGGGTTCTATCTAGAAAAAATAGATTTACAGAAAAAAATTTATTTAATCAGAATAACATTAACAACTGATCATTATTATTTTCCACAAATTAGTGTAGGCAAACAAAGACTTACCATTATGTTTATGACAAAAAATGACAAAAATAAATTTATACCTTATCAAGAAGATATAACTTTTGGATTGAGTAAGTGTATTCTTTAAAAATATTTCATTCCTGCTATACCAAGCCCGCCATTCAATAATGAAATTTCATAATCATTTTTAAATGGGTTCATTCCACCTAATGCATATGTAGGCATATTAGCCACTTTAGATAATCTATTGAATTCATCCCATCCCATAGCTTTTTTATTTTGATATTTAGATATTTTTACTGGAGAAATTATTATATAATCCAGACTTAGTGAATTAGCTAATTTTATTTCTTCAATGTTATGACATGACGCTGAATATAGTATTTGTTTCTTATCAATAGATTTTAATTCATATAAAAATTTACTTTTTAAATGAATACCTCTGAACTTCCCTGTAAAAAAATTATCAAACGGATAGTCAATTACACAAAAAAAAGATGTATCTATAGTAAAAGATATAATTCTTTTTAATTGATTAGAATTCGCTTTATATAAATTCCTAAATCTAATTATACTGTCATTGATTGTAGATTCTTGGCATTTGATATATGGATCTGTGTCATAATTAAAAATTCTAATGTATTTGTGCATTTCATTAGTTCGATTTTGAAGAATCACGTTGTATATAGGGAGTTTGTATCTACATATTCATGAGATAAGTCAGAGCACATTACTTTATAGCGAGATCTTCCTGAATTTAAATTTATATTTAAAAAAATTTCTCTATTTTTCATAGATTGTTCTAAGACTTCGATATTGCACCGGCGGTCTATTTCACCTCTACAAAAAATCATGTGATCATTTATTAATAAAGTAATTTTATTGATATCAACATCAATGTTGGTAGAGCCAATTTTAGCCATAACTCTACCCCAATTTGGATCACAACCAAACATAGCGGTTTTAACTAAGTTAGAATTAGCAATAGCAAAAGCAATTTTTTTTGCTTGAGATTCAGACTGGGCATTATTAACGTCAATTTCAATAATTTTAGTTGATCCTTCCCCATCACTGACAATCATTTTACATAAATCTTGACAAATTTTTGTTATATTCTTTTTTAATAAAGCAAATGATGTTACGTCAACATCATAGTCAATAGTTTCTGTTTCTCCAGTTGCTATGATTACAAATGAATCGTTAGTAGACATATCGCCATCTACAGAAATTCTATTAAAACTATTATCAACAACATGTTTGATCAATTTACTAATAGCTGACTTACTGAGTTTGATATTTAATTCCATAAATGCCAACATTGTTGCCATATTTGGTTCTATCATCCCTGCTCCTTTGCAGATAGCATTCATTCTAATTTGTTGACCCTGAATTGTGAATGTTTTATTAATAAATTTATTATATTTGTCTGTAGTCATTATAGATTTTGACGCCTGCTCCCAAGTAGATTTAAAACTAAAATTAGAATTATGAATACTAGAAAGTATTTTATTCATTGGAAGTTGCTTGCCAATCACACCAGTAGAAAAAATAAGCAGTTCTTCGCTCTTACAATTTAATTTCGCGGATAATTTTCTAGAGTATTGCTGAGCATTGTTATACCCCACAATACCTGTACATGCATTAGCATTACCAGAGTTTACGAATAAATATTTTATTCTATTATTTTGAATATTGGTCTTAGATATAACAACAGGCGCTGCTGCAAATTTATTCTTTGTGCACACCATAGCTAGAGCTGAATCATTTGGGATTTTCATGCACACAGCATCAGATAAATTTTGTTTTATACCTATATTAAGTACCTCTAGTTCAACTTTTTTAATCATTATAATTTACCACAACATCTTTTATATTTTTTGCCTGAACCACATGGACATAAAGCATTCCTTGGTATATTTTCCATTACCCGATCATTGCGAGCATTAGGGTTATTTCCATCAGTTATATTATTTATTGTATTCGAACTACTATTTTTTTCAATTTTATCAACAGGTTTATTTTTAATATTTATTCTACATAATACTTTAATAATCTCATGATCATTTGCCATTAACATTTCTTCAAACATTTCGAATGATTCTTTTTTATATTCATTTTTAGGATTTTTTTGTGCATAGCCTCTCAACCCTATACCTTGCCTCAAATAATCCATTGCACTTAAATGTGATCTCCATTCTTCATCTAAAATACTTAAAATTATATTTCTTATTAATTCATGTTTTTCAGAGTCTTGTAATTTATCCAGATTTGAAGAAATTTTTTCTAGTAACACTTCTTTCAAGTGTATTTCAATGAAGTTTCTAGCATCTTCATTCGAAGATTCTTCGTGTGTTTTTTGCAGGTTTACAGATACTAGAAATTCATCATTTAAACTTTTGTCAAACTCTGAAAAATTCCATTGACTGACGGGTAGATCAGCTGGCAAATATCTGAAAGAAGAATTTTCAACTACACTAGATACAACTCTTTCGAGTATACTTTCTAAATTTGTAGATGATAAAATCTGATCTCTTTGATTATAAATAACTTTTCTTTGTTCGTTAGCTATATCATCATATTCTAAAAGCGTCTTACGTATATCAAAATTATGTGCTTCAACTCTTTTTTGTGCATTTTCAATAGATTTTGCTACCCATTTATGTTCAATTGCTTCGCCTTCTTGCATCCCAAGTTTTTTCATAATTTCACTAACCTTTTCTGATGCAAAAATTCTCATAAGATTGTCTTCTAAAGATAGATAAAATCTCGTGGCACCAGGATCTCCTTGTCTTCCAGATCTACCACGGAGCTGGTTATCAACTCGTCTAGACTCATGCCTTTCGGTTCCAATGATATATAAACCTCCCAGTTTTTTAACTTGATCGTGATTACTTTCCCATTCATTTTTTTTAGCATCTAAGCTAGCGTCTGATAATTTATCTGACTCATATAAATAATTACCACCCAGGACAATGTCTGTCCCTCGACCTGCCATATTTGTAGCAATTGTGACAGAACCTAACTTACCTGCTTGCGCTATGATTTCCGCTTCTTTTTGATGATATTTTGCATTCAAAACAGAATGATTGATTTTTTTTGATTTTAGTAGTTTTGAAATATTTTCAGATGTCTCAATAGATGTTGTTCCAACTAATATAGGTTGCTGTGTTTTATGAATGTGTATAATTCTTTGAACGATAGAATTGAATTTTTCCTTAATAGTTAGATAAACAAGATCTACTTCATCATTTCTTATCATTTTTTTATGAGGAGGAATAACAACAACTTCCAAACCATAGATTTGTTGAAATTCTATAGCTTCTGTATCAGCTGTCCCTGTCATGCCAGAAAGTTTATTAAATAATCTAAAATAGTTTTGAAAAGTAATAGAGGCATATGTTTGGTTTTCATTCTGGATTTTAACTTTTTCTTTTGCTTCAATTGCTTGATGCAGGCCTTCAGCCCAACGTCTACCAGGCATCTTTCTTCCAGAGAATTCATCTATAATAACAACTTGATTATTTTCAACAACATAGTCAATATCATTTTTATATATTAAATTAGCTCTCAATGATGCATCAATATGGTGAAGGAGTTGAATGTTTTTAGGTAAATATAAATCATCAGTTGAACTAATCATTTTATTTCTAACAAGTAAGGATTCAACTTCTTTGTGACCTTCTTCTGTCAATGAAATAGTTTTCTGTTTTTCATCGATTGTATAAAATAAATTATTTTGTTTGTTTGAAATGATTTGATTAGTAATTTTATTTATATGCTGATATAAAATATTATTCTCAGATTTAGATCCCGATATAACTAAAGGTGTACGAGCTTCATCAATAAGTACGGAATCAACTTCATCGACTATACCATAAGTTAATTCCCCTTGAACTTTATCATCCATGCTATAAATCATATTGTCTCTAAGATAGTCAAAACCAAATTCATTATTTGTTCCATAAACTATATCTTTTTCATACATGATTTTTCTTTCTTTTGGTTCAAGTGTGTTAGTGATAGTTCCAACAGATAGTCCTAAAAAATTATAAATTTTACCCATCCATTCAGCATCCCTTTGTGCTAAATAGTCATTGACTGTTATAATAAATACAGATTTTTCACTGAGAGCATTCAAATAAGCCGGAAGTGTAGCAACTAGTGTTTTACCTTCACCGGTTTTCATCTCAGCAATTTTACCCTGATGAAGAGCTATTCCTCCTAGCATTTGCTCATCAAAATGTCTAAGCCCTATTGTTCTTTTAGATGCTTCTCTAACAATTGCAAAAGCATCAGGTAAAATTTTGTCAAAGTCATTATGCAGATTATATTCTTGTTTCAAGCGTATAGTTTGATTTTTCAAATCTAAATCATTGAAAGATTTATATTTACTTTCCAAACGATTAATATTACTTAAAATAATTTTATAGTCTTTAAGTAGACGATTATTCCTTGTTCCAAAAAAATTTTTAATAATTTGAGGTAACATTTTATCTATAATTTAGAATAAACCCATTGTTGTAAGTATGTTTTTTATAATACAATAAATTTGATGATTATGAAAAAAATTTCAAGCTTTATACCTAAACATCTTGCTAAAAAAAGCCTATTAATTGGTAAGTTTGAGTCATATATTAATCAAAATTTTCCTAAAGAAATTATATCTGAAATTAATGTTATTAATATATCAGGCTCAACACTCATCTTAGGTTGCAAAAAATCTTCATTTGCTACATTAATGCGATTTGAGAAAGACAAATATATTCACATTTTGAAAAAAAATGATTTTTTGGATATTGATGATATAAAAATTATAGTTAATACTTAGGTTGGTTCTGGGAGTGGCTTGGTATAAAATATAGGTGCTTTCGAATCATCCTCAATTATTACTTCTTCCCATGCTTCACTATTATTAATAAGTTCTCTTAAAAGTAAATTATTGAGATGATGTCCTGACTTGTATGCTGAAAATGAACCTATTATGCCATGTCCAAGTAAATATAAATCTCCAATTGCATCGAGTATTTTATGTTTAACAAATTCATCCTCAAATCTTAATCCTTCTTCATTAATCACCCTATAATCATCTATCACAATTGCATTTTTTACACTTCCACCAAGAGCTAAATTGTTCTTTCTTAATTTTTCTATGTCTTTTGCAAATCCAAAAGTTCTAGCACGACTGACTTGACTGAGATACGATACTGTCGAAAAATCAATTTCAGCAGATTGTGTTTGTTCTGAAAAAGTTGGATGTTTAAAGTCAATTGTAAAAGCAACTTTGAATCCATCAAAAGGTTCAATTTTTGCCCACTTACTATCTTCTTTTACTTCAATTGATTTTTTTATTTTAATAAATTTTTTTGGTTTACTTTGTTCTGTTATTCCTGCGGATTGAATTAAAAAAACAAACGGTCTAGAACTGCCATCTAGTATTGGTACTTCCGGCCCATCCAATTCTACAACTGCATTGTCGATACCTAATCCCGCCATTGCTGACAACAAGTGTTCAACCGTAGATATTTTTGATTCTCCTTTAGAAATAGAAGTTGACAATCTTGTATCATGAACATTATTTAATGTAGCAGAAATAGGATCATTATTAATATCTATTCTTTTAAAAACTATTCCAGAATTGATAGTGCCTGGTTTCAAAACTAAATTAATTTCTTGACCAGTGTGAAGGCCTATTCCGGTTGCTCTAATTGTATTGGATAGTGTTCTCTGTTTTATCATAATTGAACTGTAATTATACTTTATTTGTCATATTTTGTTAATTAAAACGTCATATTTAAAAAAATGTATCGATTCCCCTGAAGATATTAGACAAGATTATGCTATCAAAGTTCTTTTTGAAAATAATTTGATATTTTTTCCCATAATTTATTAACAAACTCTAATATAGAATTTGATGAATTCTGACGATGTGGCATCTTCTTAAGTTGATTTTCCCTGAACAATAATAAGCCAACTGCTGTAGCATATCTTGTTTTGCCAGTTAAATTTGTCAAACCTTCTATGTGCGTTGGGCTTCCAATTTTTGCTGGGCATCCAAATTTACTTTCAGCATAAGTATCTAAGCCTTCTATCTTTGAACCTCCTCCTGTGAAAACTATTCCGCATCTAATTTTATTTGAATAGCCACTATTGAGAATTACCTCTTGAATTTTTTTAAATATTTCATCTAGTCTGCAGGATATAATATGTTTTAAAATGGGTTTGCTTGTTTCTGATTCTGGTTTATCAGATACTGATGGTACAGGAATTTTAATTTGATCATCATCTGGAGATTCTATTAATGAACCATATTTTTTTTTAATTTCTTCGGCGGCATCTAAAGTTGTAACTAGCCCGACTCTAATATCATTTGTAATAGATTGACCGGCTAATGGTATTACAGATGTATATTTTATGGTTCCATCTGTAAAAATAGCTATATCAGTTGTTCCTCCCCCAATATCAACCAAACAAACACCTAAAGATTTTTCTTCTTCTGTTAAAACTGAATAACTTGAAGCTACAGGCTGCAAAACATATTCATCTACATCAAGAAAACTGTTTTCTATGCATTTAGTTAGGTTCTTTTTTGCTGTCGATGATGCTGTAATAATATGAACATTCGCGTGTAATTTAGATCCAGCCATATTAAGTGGTTCTTTAATTCCTTTTTGGTCATCAATTGCATACTCTTGCTCTATAACATGAAGTGTTTCTTGATCAGTAGGAATTTGAACATCTGCTGCTTTATCAATCACATTTTCTTTATCTTCTTCTGTAACTGTTTCATTAATAATTGTTATTATTGCATTACCATTATAACTTTGTATATGTTTTCCTGAGATACCTGTTGTAACAGATTTAATTGCAAATTGAGCCATACCAGCAGCAGTATCAGTTGCTCTTTTAATACTCGTTACTGTTGTATCAATTTCGGAAATAACACCTTTATTTAATCCAGAACAAGGTTCATCTCCAATTCCAATTATTCTCAACTTACCTTCTGGATTATATTCTGCAACTAGACATAAAACTTTGGTTGTACCAATATCTAGTGCGACAAATTTTTCATTATTATAGGAATTATTCACTTAAATCTATTTAACAGCAAAACCAGTTGAATACCTCAAATCAATTGTAGATATTTTTCTATTATACTTTGTAATCATCTCTTCGTATACATCAATTAAATCATTTAATTTTGGTTTATATGAGGAATATCTAGTAATAATCAGGTGCTTATTCGTATGTATATATAAAATATCTGATTTAATACTAACGGATGTGATTGTTAATCCTAATTTATCTAACTCGTCTGTCAAGGTCACATATAATGTATATATTGTGTTTGTGATGTTAATGTCTGTTGTTACTATTGGGAGTTTCAGTCTTTTAGTATTATTAATTTGAAAAACTTCACCATTAATTCCTATAACATATTTAGCATTCCAGAAGAAAAGTGGTTCATACTCTAAAAAATCAATTACTAAAGTATCTGGAAAATCTCGACTCACTAATACACTCTTTATCCAACTATTACTCTCTATTTCTTCTCTGATATTGCGTATATTAATTTTCAATAAATCATTATCTATATATTTCTTTAGCTGATTCTTTATAATATGTTCGTTAGATCTCAAAAAAGTACCTTTATATTTTATATTTTTTATTGGGTAAGACCCTATAAGTTCATCAAAATAGAAAAAACCGACAGAAATAATTATTATGATGGATATAAAAGATATTTTTTTCATGTTTTTAAAATTTCAATAATCAACTCTGTAAAATTTAATCCTTTTTTTTTGGCAGACATAGGCACAAGACTATGACTCGTCATTCCTGGTATAGTATTAACTTCAATCAAACTAATATCTTTGTTTTTATCAATAAAGAAATCTACTCTACCCCAACCTTTACAACCTAAAACCTGAAAAGCTTTCAAACATGTTAATTCTATTTCTTTCAACATATCCGGATCAAATGTAGGAAAAGTAAAACTTGTATCTTCGTCTACGTATTTAGCTTGATAATCATAAAATTCTCGTTTGGTTTCAATTTTTATTATTGGATAGACGATGTCTCCAATTATGGGGGCAGTATATTCAGATCCTTCTATATATTCTTCTACAAAATAATCTCCAACATTCTTAGATGATTGAAAATTGAGTAAATTTTGTTTGTTCGTGATAATTTCTATTCCTACACTTGAGCCAGATTTATCAGGTTTTAATATACATTTATTATTTTTTTCAAAGAATTCAATTAGCTCAGTAACTGAATAATCTGGTGTTTTTAAGCCATTATTTAACCATTTTTGCTTAGTCATAACTTTAGAGAAGGAAAGTTTTGATGATTGAGAGTTTGAGCCAATATAATTGATATTTAAGCTATCTAACCAAGATTGTATAGTTCCATCTTCACCTCCTGTTCCATGAATAAGGTTAAATATTATATCAATTGAAAATTTCTGTACAAAATCTACCAATTCGGATTGATCTTTTTTTAAGTTACATAAAAAAACCGTGTAACCTTCTTGATGCAAATTATCATATACAGCTTTACCACTTTCTAAAGAAATTAATCTTTCTTCGGACCATCCCCCGGATAGAATTCCAATATTTTTATTATTTAAATCAGTCATTGTTATCAGATAATTCTAATTTCTTTCTCTAATGTTATACCACACTCTT
The DNA here is from genome assembly GCA_002716945.1 of Gammaproteobacteria bacterium. Taxonomy (GTDB): domain Bacteria; phylum Pseudomonadota; class Gammaproteobacteria. Next base: position 525,702 of record PBCF01000002.1, read on the forward strand.
TTTTTATTTTCTTTTTAACTAAATCTATTAACGCTTCAAGTTCACTACATTTACCTGTCCCATCGTTAATAAAATAGTTAGAATGTTTTTTTGAAATATAAATACCACCAATTTTAAATGACTTTAATCCAGCTCTTTCTATTAAATTACTTGCTGAGACATGGCTGGAGGGGTTTTTGAAAATACACCCCGATGACCATTGATTTACAGGTTGACTAGACTTTCTTTGTTGCGCATATTCTAGTAATATTTTTTTATTAAAGACGCTAGATTGTCTATATTTGAATGTTGCTTCTATAAAATAAGAATTAGAAGGTGAAAAAGTTTTCCTATATGAGGTTTTAATATCATTGCGTTCATAAGTTTTTATTTTTCCATACTTGTTTATCATTTTAAATTCTTTAATTTTATCCCATATCTCATTTTTGAATGCACCAGCATTCATAAACATAGAGCCTCCTATAGTTCCAGGAATACCATGGAGGAATTCAAATCCATTTATCTTATTTTTAAAGAGGAATTTTGCAATTTTTGAACAAGTTACTCCGGCTCCAACTTTTATAAAATTATTTTCAATAGTTATTCTATTTTTTTCAAACTCATTTAAAATAATTACATGACCATTAAAATTAGTGTCTTTGAAAGCAATATTGGATCCATTACCTATAACAATAAAATTTGTTTTGATATTTTTAAGAATATTTTGCAGATCACTAGTATCTTTAGGAAAATAGATTTTTTTTGCAATACCTCCTAAATGAATGGTATTAAATTTGGATAGTGGTGAGTTATTTAAAATTTTCATTTTTTATAAATTAAATATATTTTAATATTTCTAATTCTTTAGTAATAATATTTATTGGATGTTTTGGAAAAATATCTTGAATATTTTTAGACAGCATATATAAACGTTTTCTATCATTCAGTAATAAATTTAAAATATTTACAAATTCTTCTATAAACGAGTCACTTTGTTCTATTAGAATTGCTGCTGCACTATCAGCTAAATATTGAGCATTTTTTAATTGATGTTTATCTGTAGCAAATGGAAATGGAATAAGAATTGCAGCTTTGCCAATAGCCGATAATTCAGAAATTGAGGTTGATCCGGATCTGCAAATTACAATATCTGCCCAATCATAAAATTTTTCAATATTTTCTACATACCCTTCCACCGAAACATTCAGATCATATTGCTTGTATCTATTTATAGTATCTTCTTTATTTTTTTCTCCAGATATATGACGAATTGACAAATTTGTAACATCAAAATGTGAAAATCCAAAGGGTAAAACTTTATTAAAAAATTGTGCCCCTTGACTGCCACCTAAAACCAAAATATTAATCATTGTAGATTCTGATAGATATTTTTTTTCAGGCTTTTCTAAAGAATAGAATATTTTTCTAACAAAATTTCCAGAGTGAATGATTTTAGAGTTAATTTTGTTAAAACTAAGAGGAAATGTTTCAAATACTTTTTTACAAAAATAATAATTTATTTTATTGGCAGTGCCTGCTATTGAATTTTGTTCAAGTAAAAAAGATGGAATATTTAATAAAAATGCTGAAATAGTGACGGGTGTACTAACAAATCCACCAAATCCAAAAACAAATTTAGGTTGATATTTTCTTAGCAATTTAAATGACTGATAAATAGATTGAAATAAAAAAATAATTCCTAGAATTTTTTGTAGTATACTTTGACCTCTAAATGCCTTAGCATTGATTTTTTCAAGAGTTATAGATTTTTCTTTAATTATTTTATTTTCTAATCCTTCAGAAGTTCCAAACCAAATAATTTTATATCCTTTTCTAATAAATTCTTGAGATAAAGTATATGCAGGGTAGACATGTCCTCCTGTTCCACTTGCTAATATACCAATATAACGTTCTGACATTAATAACCTCTTTGCACTGCCTGACTAATTTTTTGTTTATTTTCAATTTGTATTCTTATCAATATTCCAATACACATAAAAATACATAAAAGATTGGTTCCACCATAACTAATTAATGGAAGTCCCATACCTTTTGTTGGAGCTAGACCTATATTTACCATCATATGTATTATGACTTGAAATGTAATTAAAAGCCCTATCATATTAGCTAAAAATGAGCCGAATAATAATCCATTATCAGCAGATTTATGAGCCAATATAAATATCCTCATTATCATAATTATATAGGTGAGTATTACCAATATAACAAAAAGCAGTCCTAATTCTTCAGCAATTACCGCAAAAATAAAATCATTATATGCTTCTGGCAAATAATTTAATTTTTGTATGCTTGATCCTAAACCAAGTCCAAACAACCCTCCAGAACTAAATGCCAATTCTGATGCAATCAATTGATATCCTGCTCCGGAAGAATCTTGCCAAGGATCAATAAAACTCATAATTCTTCTAAATCGGTATGGTGTTAATATTACAAGTAATGCTATTGGTATAATTAAGATTATTGCTGTTGAAAACCATTTTTTAAAATTCACACCACCTAATAACATAAGAGAGAAAAATGTCAGTATTAGTAAAAACATGCTACCAAAATCTCTTTGTAAAATTATGATAGATGATAAAAGTAAAATTATGATTACAGATTTATAAAAAATTTCATCAATATTATTTCGGAGTATATAACTAGATACCCAAATCAAAATGAATAACCTTGAAACCTCAGATACTTGAACAGTTATTATTCCAAGATTTATCCATCTACGAGCTCCTTTGGCTTCAAATCCAAGTCCAGGAATAAAAACTAAAATACAAAAAATGAAAGCTAATACTAAAAATAACTTGCTATAGTCCTGATAAAATTTCAATTTAATTTGGGATGTTATATACACAGTAAAAATACCCAGAACAAGGTATATTGAGTGTTTGATTGTAAAATGAAATGGATTGTTTAGTTTTTGATATGCTTGATCCAATGTAGCGGATGTTATCATTACCAAGCCAATAGATAAAAGTATAATTACACAAGTTACAAAAGTTTTATCTACTCCAAGGCCATCAGTAATGATTAATAACTTTTTTATACGTTCACTGATCAAGATCATTTACTGCATCCATAAATGCAATTCCTCTTTCTTTGAAACTTTCAAACATATCAAAACTGGGGCTACCAGGAGATAATAATACAATATCATTGGCTATTGCATTGTTATATGATATTTGAACAGATTCATTTATTGTATTACATATTATTCTTGGAGCCTTTGAGACAATTTGTTTGTTAATTGATTTTTTATTTTCCCCAAATAAGATTAGCAATTTTACATGGTTATCAATATAAATATTCAATTTAGTATAATCTAGATTTTTTTTTGAACCCCCCATTATCAATATTATATTTTTCTTTAAATATTTTAATGCTGTTATTGTTGAAAAAACATTTGTAGACTTTGAATCATTAAAATAACTTACATCATTAATCTTTTTTACTAATTGAATTCGATGAGGGAGATGATTAAATTTTTTCAATATGTTTATACTTTTTTTAAAAAAATCATTTTTATCGTAAATATTTTTAGTAATTGAAAGCACAGCTAAAATATTATCTAAATTATGTATACCTCTATAATCGAATGAAGTATCCTCATAATATAATTTAGTTTTATCCATTCTCAAATCACGTACATGAGAATTATTTATATATATTTTATAAGAATTACTCGTATTTGTATTTTCAAACCCATATTTTCTGATATTTGGAATATCTTTCATGTATTCTATAAGATTATTGTGACAAATATTAATCTTAGTACTATTAAAAATCTTTTTTTTTGTATTTAGGTAATTATCAAAATTATTATGTCTTTCGAGATGATCGTCTTGAATATTAGATATTAAACTTATATTACTATTTAAATTAGTCATATATTCTAACTGATAACTTGATAATTCTAAAATAATATAATTAAATTCTTCATCTAAAGTTAGAAATGGAGATATACCATTATTACCACAAGCTTTAGCCTTAATACCCAATCTATTTAATAAATATTCCAACATTGTGACAATGGTTGTTTTACCATTAGTGCCAGTTACTGAAATAATTTTACGTCGAGATAATCTTTTAAATAAATCTATGTCAGTTATTATTGGAATTGATCTTTGATTTAGATCTTTTATTATTTCTTGATTAGAATCTAAACCAGGACTAATTATAGCTTCCTCTACATTATTCAAAAATTCTTTTTCATATTTTACAAATCTCATATCATGTTTATTTGATATGGCTATGATAGATTTATCAATGCAAGTAACATCTCTTGTATCAAAAATTTTAAATCGTATGTTATTTTTATGAAAGTAATCAATACATGATTGGCAGGTTTTACCCGTTCCAATAATCAATGTACATTTCTCATCCATATTATCTAATCTTTAAGGATGCCAAAGCAATTAAGACCAATATAAAGGTTATTATCCAAAATCGAACTATAATTTTTGGTTCTGCCCATCCACTCAATTCAAAATGATGGTGTAATGGTGACATTTTAAAAATACGTTTTTTAGTTCGCTTAAAATATAAAACTTGTATAATTACAGATAGGACTTCAGCTATAAATACTCCACTCATAATAGCGAATGCTATTTCTTGTCTCAGTAAGATTGCCATTGTTCCCAAAACAGCTCCTAATGATAGTGATCCAACATCGCCCATAAAGATCTCAGCAGGATATGAGTTGTACCATAGAAATCCTAGTCCCGAACCTACAATTGCACCTGCAAAGATTGAGATCTCAGATGCATCTTTTAGATAAGGGATTAAAAGATAGTTAGCAATATTAATATTTCCTTGTACGTATGCAAATACAACAAATGCTGCTGCTATTAATATACATGGAAGAATTGCTAAGCCATCTAATCCATCCGTCAAGTTAACAGCATTACTTGATCCAACTATAATAAATATACACCAAGGTATAAAAAGAATTCCCATGAAAAAAGAGAAGTCTTTGAAGAAAGGTAATATTAATGTTAGTTCTGTTACATCTAAATAATTTATATATAAATAAATAATTGCTAATGCAGAAAAGAAGATTTGTAAGAAAAATTTATTTTTACCTTTAATCCCATCGCTAGATGATTGAATATATTTTTTATAATCATCATAAAAACCAATAATACCAAATGTAGTTAAAATAAATAATAGTATCCAAATATATCTATTATTGAGTTCAGACCAAAGTAAAGTTGTTAAAATAATTGAAATAATAATTACCAAACCTCCCATTGATGGTGTTTTTGATTTTTCTGTAATATGTGATTGAGGTCCATCTTGTCTAATTGATTGATAAAGTTTTTTATTATTAAGCCAACGCATTAATAATGAAGTCATGATGAGAGACATAAATAGACCAGTTAATGCTGCTAAAACAATTCTAAGACTCAAATACTGGAAAACATTAAAGCCAGAATAATATTGAGCAAGATAATCAAAAATATAAAGTAACATAATTTATTATTTATTCTCTGTGTTTATCAATTGCATGACTATATCTTCAAATTTCATAAAACGCGAAGCTTTCACTAAGATATTAACATCTTTATGTAATTTTGTTCTAATAAACTCAACAAGTGAATGTTTATCATCAAAACAGTGAACATTATTTCCGAAGGTTTCCTTAACAATTTTTTCAAATTGACCAATATAAAATAACTTTTCAATCCTAAGTTGTTTCGCATATTTAACAACATCTTGATGAAATTTTTCTGATTCAGATCCAAGTTCACCCATATCACCCATAACAAACCAGTGATTACCCGCCATTGACGATAAAGAATCTAGAGATCTTTTCATTGAAGAAGGATTTGCATTATAACTATCATCAATAATTATTGAGTTCTTGATTCCATCATACAGATAAAATCTTCCTTTTATGCCTTTATAGTTAGTATAACCATCAACTATATTTTGTATAGATGCTCCAGCTTGATGAGAACACGCTACAGCGATAAGAATATTTTCTATAAATTTTATATGGTTATCTTTAAGTAATAACTGTAACAATTGATTATTTGGTAATTTTATATTTAGTTCATTTCCAATAATACTTTTTATGGAGTAATCAGCATTATTTTTTATAGAAATTGTTACTAGATTATGATTATTTACAATTTTTTTCCATCTAAGAAAATTTTTATCATCTTTGTTTAAAATAACTGTTTTAGAAAAACCTTGATCAATTAATATTTCTTCTTTGGTTAGTAAAATATTTTCAAAACTACCAAAACTTTCTATATGAGCTGCCGAGACATTGAGAAGAGTTACAATTTTAGGATTAACAATTTCACACAAATACTTTATATCATCTTTAACACTTGCTCCCATTTCTAATACGCAATATTTATGATTTGTATTTAATTTAAAAATAGATAATGGAACGCCAATATGATTATTAAAATTACCATAATTAGTTAATGCATTCTTATTTTCATTTAATATAGAATGAATTAATTTTGTTACTGAAGTTTTACCATTAGTCCCAGTAACTGCAATTGATAATGGGTTCAACTGATTTATGTGTTGCTGTGCAATTTTTCCTAATGCTATCATTGTATTTTTGACAACAAGCTGAGGTATGTTATCAATTTTTCTTTCTGAGATGATTGCAGATGCACCTTTTGAAATTGCATTATTGATATAATTATGTCCATCGAAATTATATCCTTTGATAGCAATAAAAAGATTTCCTGATTCTATTGTTCTTGAATCAATAGATATACCATCAAACTGAGAATCTGAATTAATTAATTCAGCATCTAATAACTTTTTAAGTTTAGATAAAGAAGATTTCATTTCAAACCTGAATTTAGTATTTTAAAATCATTATGGAGAATATTGCGATTCTTGTACACAATATTCTTTTCATTACCTTTGCCAGCAATAACAATAAAATCATCCTTGCGGGCTAATGATATAGCTTTATAAATAGCTTTTTTTCTAGATGGAATAACAAAAACTTTTTTTTCATTTTCTATCCCTTTTTTAATATCATTTAATATTTTCTTAGGATTTTCAGTACGTGGATTATCATCAGTTAAAATAATATAATCAGAAAAGTTAGATGAGATTTTCCCCATCTCTTTTCTTTTCCAAACATCTCTATCACCACCACACCCAAAAATAGTAATAATTTTACCAGGTTTTAGTGATGAATATTTACTAATCTCTTTTAACAGCATTAATAATGAACTAGGAGTATGAGCGTAATCAATTATATAAGTGCCTTTGTTATTAGTTTGTATAAAATGATTTCTGCCATTAATGGTTTTCAATTTATTAAATATCTTGAAGATTAATTTAAATGATAATTTATAAATTTTAAGAATTTCGAATGCCACTCTTAAATTATATAAATTTGAAATTGTAGTAGGTATTTTAATTTTATTTAAATCTATTTCAATATCTGAATTATAGAAATGTCTTTTAGCCTTAGAAGTAATTAATTTCAAATTTTTCATACTTCTAGAACAATCCGCATTAATAAAAATATGTCTTGTTGACATATTCATTAGTCTCATTTTTGCTTTTACATAATTTTGTATCGATTTATGATAATCTATATGATCTTGATTAATATTAGTAAGAATTCCTATATCAAATTTTATATTAACTAATCTATCTTGTTCTAATCCTTGTGATGAACATTCAATTAATATTTTATCAACATGATTTTTTCTAAAATAATTAAAATATTTATATAAGATATCTATTCTTGGGGTTGTATAGTTAGTTGAGTCTAACTTTGGATATATGCCATTTCCTTCACTAGATATAATTCCTAATTTTTCACCTGTTAACGAGAAACATTGTGCAAGAATATGTAACTGAGAAGTTTTTCCATCTGTACCAGTCACCCCTATTATAGGAATTTTCTTCAGAGGTTCATCATAGATACAATTCAAAAAGTTATTATAATTTAACCCAATTTCTTTGATATATAAAATAGGTATATTTCTTAATGTATCTAATAATTCTATTTTTGTATCTGTAATTATTGCTTTTGCACCATTTTTGATTGCTTCACATACATATTTAACTTTAACTTTTTTGTCTGTTTTTATAGATACAAAGACTTTTCCTCTACAATTATTCTTGCTGTGAAAAACAAACATATTATCTAATTTTTTTTTATATAATTTGTTCTCTTGGAGAAATTCAATTACTTTTAGAAATATTCTGTCTTTCATGCTTATCCGGATAAACTTGTAATAAATTTAATGTATGTCCCATAAACTCTTTAAATATTGGAGCGGCGTTCTTTCCTCCACTAGGTTCAGATACTTTTGGGTTTCTTAGAATAATAACCGAAACAAATTCAGGTTTAGATGCAGGTACAATTCCTACAAACAATACTACATATTTATTATCACTGTATTTGCCGTTCTCAATCATCTTGGCTGTTCCTGTTTTTCCTGCTACTGAATATTTTTCTAATCGTGCTTTTTTAGCCGTCCCATCATTAGATACAACATTTGTCATCATTTTTATGATGTTTTTTGAAAGTTCTTTATCTAAAATTTTTTTCTTATGTATTTTATCATTATCTAAATGTTTGAGATATGTAAGTTCAATATAATTTCCATAGTTAGCTAAAATTGCATACGCATTTGCAAGATGTAATAAGGTCATATCTAGTCCATAACCATAACTAATGGATGCATGTTCACTTTTTTCCCAACTTTTATAATGATGTAAATTTCCTTTCTGCTCTCCTGGCAAACCTATGTATAATGACTTGCCAAACTGCAGTTTTTCAAGATTATCTGAAATATGTTTTTTATCTAATCCTAAGGCAACTAAAGCTGCACCTACATTGCTTGATTTAGTAATTATTCCTTTTAAGTCTAATTTACCTAAATATTTATAATCTTTGATGGTATGTCCGTTAATTTCTAAGAATCCAGGTGCAGTATCAATAACTGAATAATTATCAAAATTTCCAGATTCTAGTGCGGTGTATATTATAAATGGCTTCATTGTAGAACCAGGTTCAATAATATCAGTTACAACTTTATTTTTTATTTTTTCACCTTTCATCTCACTTCTATTAGATGGATTAAAGGATGGATAATTGACCATTGTTATAATTTCGCCAGTAGTATTTTTAATTAATACAAGTGACGCGCTATCTGCATTTGTTTTTTTGACATGTTTCTTTAAAGTATTATATGCATGTAATTGGATGTATTTATCTAAACTCAAATGTATATCTTGACCAAGTTTTGGAGGTTTAACAATTTCAATAGTTTCAATTTGTCTGCCAAAATTATCTTTTTTAATTTTTTTTAATCCTTTTATTGGGGTTAAAAGATTATTGTTGGCATATTCTATTCCTTCTTGACCGATATCATCTATATTAGTAAATCCTATTATATTTGAGAAATAACGACCACCAGGGTATGTTCTATGATACTCGTCTATGAAATAAATTGATGGTAGATTTAATTTTCTAATTTTTGTAACAATAGAATCTGGTAGTTTTCTTTTTAAATAATATTCTTTTTTGTTTTTATTTATAGTAAATATTTTTTTAAATTTATCTTTTTTTATATTTAATAAAACTAAAAGAGGTTCATATACTTTTAGATCAATATTTTTTTGTTGATTTATTTCTGAAAAATTAATACATAAAGTTTGTCTAGGTAGACTCATTGCTAATATTTCACCATTTCTATCATATATAAAGCCTCTAAAAGTATTTATAGAGCGAAGTTGTGTTTGTCTTTTATTGGCTAGTTTGCTTAGATTAGATTTACAAAACTTTTGATTCAAAATAAAACAATCTGTATCAAATCCTTGCAAAAGAATTGTTCTGGATAAAATTAAAACAAAGAATATGGAGACAATAGCGTATACAGTGTATTGCCTCCAAAGGTTATGTTTTTCGTTATTTTTTTGTTTAGTCAGCTTGTTGCCTTAAAAAAGCTGGGATGTCGATATTTTCATCTTCATCATCTTCATCACTATTAACACTTTTTTCAGTATTTAATAAACTAGATTGAGTATTAAAGCTCATCTGAGTTATATTTGGCTTAACTACAGCTTGCTCAACAGAGTTTATTGGTGTTTGTGCATCAATATTCGTGTTATCTGCTGAACCAAGACTACTATTGACTGTATTGATATTAGTACCCTCATCAAATCCAGTAGCAATAATTGTGACTCTCAACTCGCCAAGATTATCCTCTTCTTTAATACATCCTGTGATGATTGTTGCTTCTTCATCAGCAATATCTTTAATCTTACGTCCAATTAGATTTAGCTCTTTCGGAGTTAAATCATCTCCAGAAGTTATATTTACAAGAACTCCTGTAGCACCTTGAAGATTAAAACTATCAAGTAATGGACAACTTAGTGCAGCGTTGATGGCATCTTCAGCTCTATTTTCTCCTTCTGCTTTTGCTGAACCCATCATGGCTTTACCTTTTCCTGACATTACTGTTTTTACATCCGCAAAATCTACATTCATAAATCCACGAATTGTTATAATTTCAGCAATTCCTTTTACAGCTCCAGTAATGACACCATCAGCATTATCAAACTGAGAGTAAATTGAACCATTTTCACCAAAGACTTCCATTAATTTAGTATTAGGAATTACAATTAAAGAATCTACCCATTCTTCAAGATTAACAATACCAACCTCAGCATGCTCCATTCTTTCCTTGCCTTCCCATTCAAATGGTTTAGTTACAACCGCAACAGTTAGAATTCCTAGATCTCGTGCAATTTGTGCAATAATAGGTGCTGCACCAGTTCCAGTTCCGCCGCCCATTCCTGCTGCTATAAATAGCATGTCTGCTCCTTCTATGGTTTTTTGGAGTTGTTCCTTTGATTCAAGCGCTGCTTGTCTTCCTTTTTCTGGATCTGCACCTGCACCAAGACCATTTGTTATTTCGCTACCAATTTGAACAGTGGTTGCTCCATCAATATCTCTAAGTGCTTGTGCATCAGTATTTGCAACTATAAAGTCCGCTCCATGTATTGTATCTCTGAGCATTGTATCAACAGCATTGCCGCCAGCTCCTCCAACACCAATAACTTTGATAATTGCGTTTTGACTGTAATTATCTACTATTTCAAACATGATTAAATACCTCCGTTAGAAGTCGTTAAATTTAAATAAATAATTTTATTTTTACTAGGAATATCCATCCCTAAAGTTTCTTTATAACTTTTGTAGCTCAATTTTTTCTCATAATTTGATTTGATATCAAGTAATTTTTTATGTTGATTTAATTTTACTGATAGTGATTTTTCTTTTTTTTCTAATCCAATATTCATAAGTCTATTTTGATACTTAAGATATATTACTGAAAATGCAGAAAGTGATAATACTAGCATAATGAACAAATTAATTGATATTTTCATCATTTTTCTCCAGTATATTCAATTTTGCTGATCTAGATCTTGGATTGGCAGAAATTTCTTCGTTTGATGGTTTTATTGATTTTGAGATAATATTAAACATTTTAGATAAAAAAGATTTATCTAGAGGTAAATCTTTTGGTGCAGAAAGATTTGTATCAGTATAAGTTATAAAATCTTTAATTACTCTATCTTCAAGCGAATGGTAAGTAATTAAAACTAATCTGCCTTTAGGGGCTAATACCTGATATGATTTTTCTAAAGCATTTTTCAATACTTCTAATTCTTGGTTGATATAAATTCGTATAGCTTGGAAAGTTCGAGTTGCATTGTGTTTATTTTTATCATTTTTTGGAACAGATTGATTTATGATGTTAACTAAATCATGTGTGTTTTCAATTTTATTAGATTTTCTAAATGATATTATTTTTTTAGCTATCTTATTTGCATATCTTTCTTGTCCAAATTTCTTTATAACATTTCTTAATTGCTCTTCACTAACTTCTGATATCCACTCTCTAGCTGGGGATCCACTATTCTGATCAAATCTCATATCAAGAGGGCCGTCATTTTTAAAACTAAAGCCTCTTTTTGGGTTATCTAGATGTTCAGATGAAACACCTAAATCAAATAAGATTCCATTCACAGAACCATGAATTCCCCAGTCTTTAGTTATTACGTCTAGGGAAGAGAAACATCCGTGTTTAAGAGTAAATCTTTTATCACTTAAAGTATTCTTGTTTGCATTTTTTATAGCATCAAAGTCTTTTTCAATGGAATATAACTTACCATCATTATTTAAATAATTTAGTATCTCTTGTGAATGTCCACCAGATCCAAATGTTGTATCTATATAGATACCAGACTTTTTAACGCAAAGCGCTTGTATTGATTCTTCTTTCATAACTGGAATATGATTTATCATCCTGTTAGCTTTTTAAATTTCATTATGTTGTCGTAAGCTTCTCTAGCTTCAATAAATCTTTGATTAGAATCCAAGTCATTACTTGTCTTGTCAGGATGATGCTTTAAGGCAACTTTAATAAATGCTCTTTTAATTTTACTTAAATCTTCGTTTCCTTTAATATCAAGTATTTTATAACATTGGGTTAAATTCATCATATACGTACATCTCCCAAAACTGATTCTTCGTTTTCATCAGTTTCTTCAGTTTTCCATTTAGAGACTTGGCTTTGCCACAGATCATCATTCCAAATTTCAAATTTTTCACCTTGGCCAATTAAAGTCACTTTCTTAACTAAATCTGCAGAGTTTCTTAGAGGTTTAGAAATCAAAATTCTACCATTATTGTCCATTACTACATCTTCAGCATGGCCAACTAATAACCTTTGAATTCTTCTAGCATTTTTATTAAATGAAGGTAAGTTGTTGATTCTTTTCTGTATTTCATTCCATATTTGTAATGTGTAAAGCAATAAACACTTTTCTTCAGTATCTATGGTGATAACCATATTACCATTGACTTGGTTGGTTATAACTTCCCTAAATTTTGTAGGAATCGCTAAACGACCTTTTGTATCTAAATTAATGTTATGGATACCCTTAAACATATTAACCACTATTTCCCATAATTTAACAAAAATTACCATATTTCAACACTATATGCTTTTTATTTAGAATATGCAAGGTTTATAAGCTTTTTATGCGGTCTAATATGTTGTTTTTTATAGAAAAATAATGGAATAGTTATATAAAACATATATTTATAAGAGGTTTGAAGAATTCTTATATGGATGAGAGAGTCGATCTATAAGCCGGGTTCTGTCAAAGTACAGTTATTTATCTAGGATATATGTCACCATATACCTCAAGCAGCAACCACATAGCAAGTCATGGGTAAACATATGCTATAAATTTGCCTTGCTCCGAGTGGGGTTTACTTAACCGTATGAGTTACCTCGATACGTGGTAAGCTCTTACCTTACCTTTTCACCCTTACCTTAATATTAAGGCGGTTCTTTTCTGTAGCACTTTCCGTGGATTCGCATCCCCCAGGTATTACCTGGCACTCTTGCCCATAGGAGCCCGGACTTTCCTCTATATTTATATATAGCAACCGTACGATCGGCTCTCTAAAAAGAATTATACTAAATTGTTATCACCTGTAAATGATTCTTTTTATTTTAATGCTACTATATACCCTATCCAACCAGCATCAGCATCGCATTTTTTTACGCTATAAAATTTATCACTCTCTTCATTTTTTTTCTTATCCCAACCCTGCATATATATATCAACTTGTTTAAATCCAACCTCCTTTAAACATTCTGTAATCTCTGGTAAAGACCATAACCTCCAGTCATACCTAAATGCTTTCTTAATCTTAGATCCATTATTAAATTCAAAATGAATATAGCAGGTCATATGGTTGTTAATTGGATTAAACTTATTTTGATCCCAAACATAGGTAAAATGTTTATGTTTGGTTTTTTCCTCAAGTTCTTGATGCGCTTCATATCCTCCAAATGCATCTAAAATAAAAATTCCATTTTTTTTTAAATTTTTAAGGGAATTTAAAAAGTATTTCTTCAAAGTATGTCTTTCTTTAAAAACCCAATAACTGAAATTGGTAGCTAAAACACAATTTACCTTTTTATTTTTTTTGTTCAAAGAATCCCCTTGTATTAAAAATAATCTATTTAATTGTTCTGTTGATATTCTTTTCTTAGCTTTAGTCAAAGCTATTTTTAGTACATTCTTATCAATATCAATAGCATATGCTTTTTTATTTTTAGTTTTGACCCATTCTGTAGATATAAATGCAGAAGAACAAAAATCTTCCCTAATATCTAAACAATTTCCTCTATTGTTCTTCTTAAACATTTTATTAATAAATTCAACTTCAAATTCAACTGATTGAACAGATTTTTCATAAAGATCATATATATCAGCGTTCTTAGCTGTTAGTGTGTATTTTCTCTTCATCGCAAACTACCGTAAAATTTAATAAATTTTCTATATTTGATTTGCCTTGTATTATAGAAGACAATAAATGTTTCCATTTTTTAGAATATTCTGTTTTATAATAAATATTATATAAGTGTCTTAACATATAATATTTGTTTTCCCCATTCTTAATTTCTTCATCTATATAACTCTTATATGTATATACCAATTTTTTAATAGATGTAGTTTTATTCATATCGAACAATTCCTTTTCTAATTCTAAAAGAAACATAGGTTCATCATATATTTTCCTTCCAATCATGATTCCATCATAATCTTTTATATTTTTTTTGATGTCATCTAAAGTGGATATTCCACCATTGAGTATAATTTTCAAATCTGGATATGTTTTTTTAATATATAAGACATCTTCATATCTTAGTTCCGGTACCGTTCTATTTTTTTTTGGACTTAATTTTCCCAATATTGCATTTCTGGCATGAATAATAAAGTTTGTGCATCCAGAATCTTTCGTCATGTCTATTAATTTTTTTAATCTATTTAGGTTTTTATCATATCCTAAGCCTAATCTTGTTTTAATAGATATAGGCAAAGAACAGCTTTTTTTAATTTCTTTCACACATTTAGAAACTTTCTCTGGATAATCCATCAATATAGCTCCAAATTCACCTTTTATAACTTTATTGCTTGGACAGCCAATATTGAGATTGATTTCATCATAGCCATTTACTTCAGCAATCTCAGAACATTTAGCAAATTTATTAGGATCAGTTCCAGCTAATTGTATAGTTATTGGATGTTCATTTTTTTTTACCTGATATGCTTGTCTATCAGTATTCAAAAACGCATCACATGTAATCATTTCAGTATATAAATTGATATTTTTAGATAAAATACGTACCAGCATTCTAAAATGCTTGTCTGTTCTTCCAACCATTGGAGCTAAATATATTCGTTTATTGGTCATGCTAGGTTATTCTATTATATATGAGAGAAAAAATTTAAATAGTAGATTATGTATAAAATTAATAAAAAACAAGTGACAACTTTAATTTTGGCTGGTGGCAAATCTACAAGAATGGACGGTCAAGATAAAGGGTTATTAAATGTAGAAGGTAAATATATAATAAATTATATAATTAATATTGCTGAAAAATACTCCAAAAAAATAATAGTAAATGTTAATAGAAACTTTGAAAAATATGAGGCAATGGGGTTAGTAATTTGCAAAGATGTACTAGATGACTTTCAAGGGCCGCTTGCAGGTATATATTCAGGCTTGATGATGATAGATACTGAATATATGATAACTTTACCTTGCGATGGTCCATTTATTAGAGATATATTTTTTAAAAAAATGATTTCATCAGATAACAATGCTGATATAAATGTTGCTCATGATGGAAAAAGAATACAACCTGTATATTGTATGATAAAAAAAAGTGTAACTAATAATCTAGAAAGTTTTCTTAAAACAGACCAACGAAAAATAGATAAATGGTTTGAAAATAATATAACAAATTTGATAGATTTTTCACAATATAATGAGATGTTTGTTAATATTAATGATAAAAATGAATTAGAAAAGTATAAAAAACAAATTTTAAATAATATAAAAAATGAATGATTTAGAAAAAAGAATTGCTTGGGGATTAACAGGTTCTGGTCACTATTTAAAAGAGTCTATGGAAATTATTAAATCTTTAGATAATGTTGATTTATTTTTAAGCAAAGCTGGATATGAGGTTTTAAAATGGTACGATTATGATTTAAAAGATCTTAAGAAAGATGGAATTAAAGTTTTTAAAGATGTAACTGCAAGTTCAGCGCCTGTTAGTTTGTTTTATGAAGATATATATAAATTACTTGTAATTGCACCAGCTACATCTAATACTGTCGCTCAAATGGCTTATGGTATGTCAGATAATTTAATAACAAATATTTTTGCTCAGGCTGGAAAATGTAATATACATTCAATTGTATTTGCATGTGATACTGAGCCTGTTGTAATAACTGAAGCTCCAAAAAAAATGGTAACATTATATCCAAGAGAAATTGATCTTAAAAATTATAAATTACTAAAAGAATTCAAAAATACTGATGTAGTTAAACATGTAACTGAACTTAAATCGGCATTAAAAAAATGGACGTAAAAGAAAATATATTATTTATAACTGGTAAATTAGCTGAAAAAAACCTCAGAAGAGTTTTAGATCAAATAGAAGACAAGGAATTTAATTTTGAGATAAGAAACTTAAGCATAAATGTAGCAGCTTTATTGACTACAGATATGATAAAAAGACGTATTGGTAATACACAAGGTTTTACAAAACTAATTTTACCAGGGAGAGTAAGAGGAAATATAGAAGATTTAAGTAAAAAACTTAATATAGAAGTTCTTAGGGGTCCAGATGAATTAAAAGACCTACCTACTTTATTTGGACGTAAATCTCTAGATTTTGATTTGTCCAAATATGAAATATCAATCTTTGCCGAAATAACAGATGCGCCAAATTTAAGTGTGTCAGAGATTTTAGATATAGCAACTTCATATCGTAATGATGGCGCAGATGTAATTGATATTGGATGTTTACCCAATGTTAAATTTAATCATTTATCTGAAACAGTACAAGAATTAAAAAAGCATGATTTTTATGTGAGTGTTGATTCCCATGATAATGATGAACTTATTACTGGGGGTAAGTCTGGAGCAGATTATTTATTAAGTATAAAATCAGATAATATGTTTATATTAGATGAAGTAGAATCTAATCCAGTATTAATACCTCATAATGGTGATATGAACACACTTTTTAATGCAATAGAAAAATGTATTGAATTAAAAAAAACATTTATCGCAGATCCAATATTAGATCCAATACATTTCGGTTTTACAAAATCAATATCTAGATATACTCAAATTAGAGAAAGGTATCCAGATATACATATAATGATGGGAACTGGAAATATAACAGAGTTGACACATGCTGATACTACAGGGATAACATTAATGTTATTAGGAATCATGTCTGAATTAAAACTTAATCATGTTCTTACGACACAGGTAAGTGATCATTGTCGAACTGTGATAAAAGAAACAGACTTGGCAAGACGAATCATTCACGCATCTAACGAGAATAACATGACACCTAAACACATTAGCAATCAACTACTTGTAACCCATGAGGATACACCTTATAAATATACATACGATGAAGTAATTGAATTATCTAAAAATATACGCGACCCCAGTTACAGAATTATTGTAACTAAAGAAGGAATACATTTATTCAATAGAGATGGGATGCATACTTTTAAGGATCCATTTGATTTTTTCCAACATTTAAATGTTGGAAAAGATACAGGGCATGCATTTTATTTAGGGGTTGAACTTGCTAGAGCTCAAATTGCATATCAAATTGGTAAATTTTATTCTCAAGATGAAGAGCTTAATTGGGGTTGTTTGGTTGACAATGAAGAAGATGATAAAATGACATTTAAACCTACAGGACCGACATATAAGAAATGATTCATGAATCAATTGTAATCAGTAAATCTAATGGGAAAATTCATATAGCTCCTATGGGTATAGAAATGAATTCAGAATTGGTAATAATAAAGCCATTCAAACCATCAACAACATTAGAAAATTTAAAAAATAATGGTATAGCAACTGTCAATTTTACTGATGATGTTAGAATATTTGCCGGTATTGTTTCAGGGTTTAAAAAAAATTGGGATATTATTGATAATAATAAATTTGACATACCTAGATTAAAAATTGCAAATACTCACTTAGACGTTAAAGTCCAAAAAGTGTTTGATAATGATTTGAGACCAAAGATTGAATGTCAAATTCTTAACAAAGCAATGCATTTTCCATTCCATGGTTTTAATAGAGCGCAGTTTTCAGTAATAGAAGCATCTGTCCTAATAAGTAGAATGGGTATAATATCAATGGAAAAAATAGAGGATGAGATAAAATACTTAAAAATTGGAATTGATAAAACAGCTGGATCTAAAGAGAAAGAAGCTTGGGATTGGATTGAAAAAAGTATAAATAATTATAGAAAGAAAAATGACTAAATTTTTAGCAAGTATAAAAAATGAATATGAAGCACTAGAAGTGAGAAAAGCTAATATAGATATAATAGATTTAAAAGCTATTAATGATGGTGCATTAGGTTTTGTAGGTAAAAATATTATGACTAATGTAAGACAGTTGTTATCTAGCCATACTATAAGTGTAACTATTGGCAATGATAAAAATCCAAATAATTGTACCACTATCAATAATATCAAATATGCTATAAGTTCAAGAATCGACTACATTAAAATAGGGTTATTTGAAAATAAATATGTTCATGAGCATCATAAATTACTTCAAAAAATTGATTTCCAGAATACTAATCCAATCTGTGTGATGTTCGCAGATAAAGAATTTAATTTAGAAGTTGCAAAAAAAATTTCATCTATTGGTTATAAAGGTATAATGATAGACACATGTAATAAAAACGGTATTTCTACAACACAATTATTGCCAAACCACTTAATAGAAGAATTCGTTAGACAAATGAAAAAAAGAAATATTTTTTGTGGTTTATCTGGTTCATTAAATTTCAGTGATATAAAAAAACTTAAATCTTTAAATCCTGACTTTCTTGGTTTTCGAGGTTTGGTGTGTATTAACGGTAATGACAGAGATGAAATAAGTTTAGATTTACTTAACCAAGTTTCTTTGGAAATTGCAAAACATTAGAATCAAAGATATCCAATATAGGTCTTACTTTATCTAATGTTTCTTGGTATTCAGATTCAGCATCAGAATCAAAAACGATTCCCCCTCCACCCCAAAAATAAACTGTTGTGTCAGTTGCGATCATTGTTCTTATTGCAATATTTAAATCTGCTTTTTGATTAAAACTTAGATATCCTATTGAACCACAATATATACCTCTTCGATCAGGCTCTAATTCATTAATTATTTGCATAGCACGTATTTTTGGAGCTCCTGTAATTGAACCTCCAGGAAAACAACCATTGATTAAATTAAACATATTACTTTTATTTGAAATTCTTCCTTCAATGGTACTAACTAAATGATGGACATTAGCAAAAGTCTCTATATCAAATAGATTTTTAACATCTATACTTCCATATTCGCAATTCTTCCCTAAATCATTTCTTAATAAATCAACAATCATTAAATTTTCAGCTCTATCTTTTTCTGATAATAATAATTCTTTTTTGATAAGTGAATCTTGATCTATATTATTTATCATTGCTCTTGTTCCTTTAATTGGTTTAGTTTGTACTAAATCTCTATCAACATGTAAAAACCTTTCTGGAGAATAACTTAAAATTTTTACAAACGGAAAACTCATATAAGCTGAATATGGTGAATGATATGTAGGTAAAAGTTTATTAAAAATATTCCAAGCATCACCTTTATAATCAAATGAAAATCTTTGCGAAAAGTTAATCTGATAGCAATCTCCTTTTTCAATATAGGATTTAATTAAATTAAATTTTTCTATATATTCATCGTATGTTAGATTTGATTGACAACTATTTATGATTTCAATATTAACGTTTTTTATTTTTTCAAATGATTTGGAAGAAAGTTTTTTTTGTAAAAACTTAATTAAATCAGTCTTATTTTTATAGATAAGTCTAATTTTTTTTTCATGATGATCGATAATTACAGCCCATTCATATATTCCAAAAGCCATGATAGGAATATCTAAATCATTATTTGTTTTCTGCTTTATAGATTCATTTTTATTTCCTAAATCATATGAAAAGTATCCTATAGCTCCACCAGAAAACGGCAATTCACTATCATCATCACTAAGATCATCTTTCATAACGTCCTTTAGAATAGATATTGGATCATCTCTAAAAACTTGTTTTGACTTTAAATCTTCAACAATTGTAGCGTTTTGATAAGTAATAACTTTTTTGGTTGGATTAGCAGAAATAATATCATATCTTTGTTCTGAAAATATATTATTGTTACTAAATAAAAATACTGGCCACTCTTCGTTTTTAATTAAATCAAAAATTTCGTTTGTATTTTTATAATAATTAAATTCTTCTTTAAAAATCATCGTAATTTTTTTTTACCAAATATATTAATGAATAAGCAGGTGCAATATCTGATGGCTTATATGTACCAATAATCTTATGCTCACAAAAATCATCAAAATCTAAATATCTCCAATTATTTCTCTTGCAAATTATTTTAACTAAAAACTTCCCTACACCCGCGCCTATTATCTTATAATCTGAAATATTTTTATATTTTTTTAAATGATATTTAATGTTACTACTAATATGATTGATGTGTATAGTAATTATTTGTTTACATAATGAAAATAATAGATTTTTCTTAGATTCATGATAATCAAACCCAAAAACTCTACATAATCTTTTCATACTATTAATCATTGATTTTGATCTATTATCGCTGGTAATTGAATAATCGTACTTTGGATGTAAATAAGACAATATTCTATATATGTCAGACATATTGGCAAAATTTTCCGGTATTATTTTATATATTGTATTTTTATATTTAATTTCTTGCGTTAATGCATATATGGGTGTTCTAAATATTCCTGAATATAATAATTCATGGTTACTTAACCCAGTGATATCATCTTTCCTCTTATTGATTAATTTTTTATTTTTTATAAGAATAATATCTGTAGTAGTAGAACCAATATCTAAAGCTATAGCATTATCTATTTTATCGGTTAAAAATTTAGATGTAGCAATCCAATTCATAGAAGCGATATTATCATAAGCATATTCATTGGATTTAATATTAATTAAAGAACAATTATGTTGTAAGACGTAACTTGAAGATGAAAGTTTTTTGAATATATTAATTAAATTTTTTACACCAATATTTCTATTGTCAAAAATATCACACATTTCTCCGGACATTGTAATTAGATGTATTATTTTTTTATTCTTATACCTGTTAGACACATTGGATATCAAGGATTTTAATTCAGAAAGATCTTTCCATAATTCACATTTTTGTATATAACATTTAATCTGACTATTAGTCTCAATTGCAAACTTAGTATATGCTCCACCAATATCCCATGCTATGTATATATTAAGTCTCTTTGTGGTCTTCATAAATTTATTAAATATTTTTTACCTGAAATAATATTCTTGTACGGATTTTTTTTAGAAATTAAATCAAGCAGATTAATTCCTTTAGTGTATTTAATTCCTACAAATGAAGTGGTAAGTCTGGGATTAATTTCAACTACAAATATATTTTTATCATCAACAATTATATCAATTCCTATATAACCATATAACCCAAAAAAAGATTTATGTATCTTATTTACTAGAGCATAAATTTTTTCTTCAAATGATACTGTGATATTAACTAATATACTTTTTAATTTTATTAGGTTATCTTTATTTATCGACAAATTTTGTTTGTTAACAGATAATATATGGAACTTCTCTCTATCAAAAAAAACTGACAAACTCAAATCAATTCCTTCAATATATGGTTGCATAATTTTATTCTGATTTTCAATATTTTCTATAATGGATCTTTTGGTTTTATATAATTTAATACTTGAACAGCCTTCACCATATCTATCTTTAATAACGATATTACTTCTTAAGTCGCACTTATCCAAATATGTCGGAATTGTTTTTATCTGGGAATTAAGACATTTTTTATAAAATAGCCATTTATCAGATGTGTTCATTATAGCTCTTGGGCTCGAAATTAAATTTTTGATATTATTATCATTTAAAAATTTAACATAATTATATAAATTATTATTAGACTCAGGAAGAATGGGGATAATATAATCAAATTTATCTAATATTTTTTTATTATAGATTTTTTTATAATTTTTTTTATTAATTTTTATCGAATTTGACACTGATGATATAGAAAGTCTATTATCACAAAAAAAACTACTGTTTATATTCTCATTATTTTCAGAGTCTTTTATTAGAGTTGTGATCATTAACTTAGCTTCTTTATAGAGATTTGACTTAAGAGCTTCATTTATCAATCCACCTCCTGTAACATACTCATATAATAATACTTTTTTTGCCATGGATATCATACCTGTTATAGATATTATGAATAATAACGTAGTAACTGCTTATAAAGGTAACAGAAGTAGTTACAAAACAATTAATTCTAATTTATACAATAGCACTGATCCAAAAATAATCATAAATGAAATTGTAAAAAAATATAGTCCAAATATAATCTATATAGCTGACTTAGATGCAATAAACAAAAATTCTGTCAATCATAGTTTATATAAATATATTTTAAATAAGTTCCCAAAAATAATATTTTGGGTAGATTCTGGATTAAAAAAGATAAATCTAAATAAAAATTATAAAAATTATTATCCTATATATTGCAGTGAAAAATCCAAAGGCTTTGAATTAATATCAGATAAGTTTAAACGTCATATTTGCTCGTATGATTACAAAAAGAAACTATTGGGATCAAAATCAATCCATAGATTTATTAAATCATTCCCTAAAAAAATAATTATAATGGATTTATATAAAGTTGGCACTTTATCAAAACCAAATTTTTATCTAGCAAAACGTATAATTAGAAAAAGATATAATAACGAATATTATATTGCCGGTGGAATGAAATCACTCCTAGATATAAAAAATGCAAAGAAAATTGGAGCTAAGGGCGTCTTAGTATCTTCTATGATACATGTAAATAAATTAAATAAATTTACTTTCAAAAAAGAAAGAGTCAGCCATTTTTAATGGCTGACTCTTAAATTTATTTATTTTGGTGAAAATGGATGTTTTGTATCTTTTTGTGATACTACATCTGCTGCTTTTGGTTCACCACTTATAGCGTTTTTAATCGCCATCTTGGTAGCTTCATAATTATAATCATAAATTCTACCATCATCTTTAGCTTCCCAATGAATGAAAACACCTACGCAAATAAAGATATCATTAGCTTCATCTGCAGGTATTGTTCCATCTTCAACACAATCTGTAACTGCTCTAGCTACAGCTGCTTGAGCTGGACCAAACATTTGTACTGCTTGTGTTGCACCTTTAATGGTTACTTTATTAAACATTACTGTATTTGGTTTACATGGTAGGTTTGGTGCTACTACTGCAAGAAGTGATGTAAAACCATCTTTGTTATTACATAATGAATTACAAAATGCATCTTCAACAGCCGAACCACGTGGTCCCATAAGTAAATCGATATGTGAAATTTCGTTATCACCACCTTCAGTAACAACTAATGCTTCACCAACCAATACTTTATCAACTACTGCCATTATTATCTCCTGTTAAATTGTGGGTTAGCTTTCCTTTGTCACAAAAATATAAGAGAGTTATATTATGCCCTTGAAGATTTGTTTTATCATCAAGCCTGTAACTATAAAGTCAGCTGTTGTCCCCGGGTTTATTCCTTTTATTTTATAATTGTAATCAAGGTTACTTATCTCCCGATTCAATGTATCCTGATTAACATCCCTGTCTAATAATTTAATCAAATCAGACGCTTGATTGCTAGTCTTTTTTGCTATTTTATCCCCTAATTTACGAGATATATGGGTATCTGCTATTTGACTTAATACCCTGAGAAAACTCACTGATATTGAAAGATTGGTGTTTTTATATCTAGTATTATCAAACACTAATATAGGCACTACCTTATCCAATAAGTCCGAGAAGCCATTTGTGTATTGAAAGGAAATACGATCATATTCTGATGAATATTTCATTACTTCAAATAGCGAGGCCTTAGGAGATTTAAAAATATCATATTTAGAACTTTTTCCAATACCACCAGGATTAACTAATTTGATTGCATTACAAATATCCAAGGTATCTTTATCCGTTGCATCTTTGATGGTCAAATGTATTGATTCAGTTATAGATAAATTCTTATAAGTTAAGAGTGAATGAATAATTGGAGTGCATAAAAGAATAATTCCAAGATTAGTGTTTGTTGATACAATTTTTTTAGTAGCTAGAATTGAGTTATAGATTCTTTCTCCTAATGTTAGATTATCTTCAATTAAAATATCAGAAGTACATAAGGAACTTTGTATATAATTTTCAGCATTAGTATCGGTATGAGGTGAAGATAATGAAACATTACCAGGTTTTATAGCTTCGATATCTTTTCGACATGCATAAAGATAAGATTCTTTGATTAATTGCTTAATATTAATTGAACCTAAGATTGGATATGAAATATTTCTCAACATTAAATGACAGATAAAGAAGTTTTGATATCTCCTTGATTGAGAAATATTTTCACAATTTGGTCAGCTATATTATCGTCAATAAGAGATTGCAGACCTTTCCAGGCGGGAATGCTATTGACTTCAATTACAAAAAATTGATTATTAAATTCTATAATATCAACTCCACAAAAATGTATATTTAATGCTTTCGCAGATTTTATTGCAATATTAATTAATTGTGGATTCAATTTTTCTAATTTACAAACAGCACCTTGTGAAAAATTATTTATATAATTTTTTCCATATCTTTTCATTGAATATGTCTTATAAGTATTTCCATGTTTAAGGACAAGTACTCTATAGTCATGGGATGGATTTGTTGATAAAAAGTCTTGGAAATAATAAATATTAGAATCATTTTTTATTTTATGAAAATCTGAAATATCTGATATTTTCACAATATCCTTTCCCTGAGATCCGAATAGTGGTTTATAAATTAAAGTTGTATGATTGATTGTGTTTTTAATAAATTTAATAGCATCTAAACGGTTTCTTATTACATAACTATTAGGCGTTAAAATATTGTTATTCCTAAGTATTAATGATGTCATGGATTTGTCAACTGTACACTCTATTTGCTCAGCTGTATTTATTACATTTATTTTGTTTGCGTAGAATATCTTTAAAATATTTAAACTAGTGATTATTTCTTCTAGTGTCCCACCAGGTATGTATCTGACAATAATATCAGAATAATTGGTTATTTTTTTTTGTATATAATTAAGAGATATCTCTTGATTGGTTATTTTTATAGATAAATCTGATAAATTACAATCTTCTACAATAAATTTTTTTTTCAAAAAAGCTTTTTTTAGTTGTCTAAAGTGCCAGCCTTTTTTGTCTGTTAATATTAAAACTTTTCTCATTTGTTAAATGATTCATCAATCAAGTCTTTATTAATATTGCCAGAAGTAAATGATTTACCTGTTTTTATTGAAGATATGATAACTTTTGCTGGACTAAATAACATTTTATCAATTTTATAAAAATCATATTTATATTTTTTAAAAATTTCTGAAAAAGTTTTTCCATAATCATTAGATGTTGAGCTTGGTAATCTTTTTGCTAATTCATATGCTTCGTCATCAGGCACGTCAACATATAAGTGTACAGTTCCACCATATAATATTGCGTCATTCGTTCTACCCATTCCAATTAGAAAATCTGGCGCAGGCGGGGGTAATGGCGCTGAACCAAAACCATCAACGATTTTATCCAATGGAAAACCTAATTCATGAACTTTATGCATACCTACTTCTAGTACACGTCCAACAACTTGAACGCAACCAGATAATGATTTAGTTGGTGTTAATATTACAGTTAAATTTTTTTCTGATATATTACAGTCGTGTGTAATTTTATCAATTATTTCTTGAGGTGGTTTTTTATCTACTTCCATAACCACGACTGTTGAGAAAAATTTATCTTTATAATTCAGATCTTTAAAAAGATCTTCTTTGCATGCGAGAGCTCTACATGGTCCTGAGCCTAGAGCATTGAAATTATCCTCATCTTTTACGAAAGAGAGATTCCATCCAGCATATTGACTAGCTAAACAACTTATAATTGGATTAGAGCTGTGTACATGAATGGTTAAGGGCCAAGAAGAAAATGTATCAGTCATCGAAAAAGAAACATATCCTAAACCACCCATACAAATTTCTGTAATTTGCCTTCCAGATTCTAGACATCCTTTGCTAGATATACCAGCATCGACAATGGTAGCACCACCTTCAGACGTATTAACATCAAGATTAAGCTCATTTGCATCATCTAGAAGCTTTTCTACAAGTGGCTTAACAAGTTTATTTACACTGACAGTATCACTCATAACTAAATATTAACATCATAACAGTTATAATGTTTCATTGTTATNCTTATTTTTTTTTTTGAGATTAGATATTAGGTTGCAGAACGTAGAAGATGAAGAGTTTATTGTAAATATTGGTTCATCCTTTATTATTATATTATTNGTCTTAGGAAAATCTGAAATCCATTTATATTTAGAAAATGATTTAAATATTTTTTGATTATTCTTAGCAAACATGTATATAAAACCAAAATATTTTTTTTCTTTAAAATTTTCCTTAAGTTTCATAGTTTTATTAGGATTAATTTGCATTTCAAGTAATTGATTAGAATAAATGTCGTTATAAATTTTAAATGTTGAAGTAATTCTTGGGTTAATGTCTAGAATATATATATTATTGTTAAAGAGTTTAAAATCTATACTATTATAACCAACTAAATTTAGTTTTTTTGATAGTTTTTTTATAGATTTTTTTATCTTGTCAGAAGTTTTTAATTTATCAATTTTTATAGCTCCCGCATGGATAAAGGGGTGTTTTTTATAATTAATGAGTTGAATTAGTTTGTTAAATCCTAAAAAAATAAATTTTTTATTATGAATGAAAAATGAAATTGAATAAGTAGAACCAGGTAAATATCTCTGATAATAATATTCTTTTTCATGAGTATTAGAAAATTTTATATTTAATCCTCCAAAACTAGAAAAAGGTTTGGCAATAAAAGGGTATTTGTCTTTTGGTATATAGAGAGTAGTTTTTGGAATTTTTAATCCACATAATAAAAGATGTTTTTTCATTCTCAAAATATTATTTGTCGATTTTACAATTTTCAGATTATTTCCTTTTATTTCAAAATTATTATCTAAAAATTCAAAAATNTTTTCTCTATTTTCTAAGCCTGAACCATAAATTAATTTAATTTTTTCATTATATTTTAAAAATTTTTTAAAAATCTTCAGATTAGTGTTATTTCTATTTCCAATTAAACTTTTTTTACCGAAATTATCAATTGAAAAAGGGTTATAGCCTAATTGTTTAGACTTTTTTATCAAATAGTTTGTATCACTATTTAAAACTAAGATATTTTTAGACGTTTTTTTGTGCAAATTCAAATGCATGTTCAAAATGAAGATAGATTGGTTTCTCTGAGTCACACATCATCTTTAAGCATTCATGCTGAGATTTGTATTTTATATTTCCAATAGCCAATGCACCAATACCAAAACAACCTGACGGAGAATTCTTTATGGGTACNATATTATCTAAAGCTTCTACACCGGCTATTCCAGCGGGAGGTACTGCATTTGTATCCGCGCAAACTTTTAAATTTTTTGATGATGTAATGTGAGTGTTATCCATTAATTGAATTCCAGCTGCCCCTGTATTGAAAACAATATCTGCGTCAGATAAAAGATCTAATTTATTTTCGTCGGCTCCTGCTTGAACGCTCTTAGATCCATATTTGTCATTACAGATTTCTGCTAACTTTTGGCATTTCTCAATTTTTCTCCCTACGATGTATACATTAGCTCCTGCTTTAGCTGTAATCACTGCTGAAGCAACGCCTACAGGGCCCGTTCCACCTAGAATGATAATTTTCATATCTTTTAATGAGAGACTAAATTTTTCTTTTAATGCTTTTTCAGTTAAAGCAACCATTCCAGCTGCAGTTGTAAATGCACCGCTAGGATCGGCGAAAACTGAAACTTCAAATGGTGGAACCATAGATTTTTTTGCTTCATCTATCATATCCATTGCCATATGAGGATCTCTTCCACCAAAAAATATACCTGTTTTTTTGAGCGAGGAACTCGATCTTGAAAATATAGCATCTTGAACTAAATCTTTAACTTCATTTATTTCTACATTAGTATAAGGTACTGTATTCGTCCATCCTGCATCATATGCCATGTTTACATCGAAAGGACTAACATTTTTTTCAGGAGTTATGACATGTAATATAAAAGGTTTTTCCATTTTTTTAATTATTATGTTTTAAAATATAACCCGAGTTGTTGGGTTTTACAATTTCATATTTAAGACTATTATACATGCTAAATTTATTATTCAAAATATTTATAATTTCTTTGGCATGATTTATAGATTCAGCAAAAATATATGAACTTGGACCCCAAGAACTCTGTCCAGTACCTATAATCCCCAATTGTCCCAAATATTGCATTATGTTACTAATTTTTTTACTAGAAAAAGTTCCTTTCTGTACTTTTCTATAATATAAGGAAGTAATTCTTTGAAATTCTGCAATATTCTCAATAAAACAATTATAATCTTCATATACAATAGCTGGAAGAATCCCTCTCAGTGTTATATGCGATAAGTCTGAAACACGTTTTTTTAAAACTTTATCATTCAAAAAAAAATTCTTTTCTTTAATACCAGAATATCCTGTTGACTTGACATCAGAAACAAGAATGAGCCTCCAGTGTGAAGGAAAACTTTTTCTAACAATTATTTGAGGATACTCTCCTGGTTTTTTACAACTATCTAAAACAAATCCACCTTTTTCAAAAATGCCTATGCCTGTTCCGGATCTTAACCCTCTTTGGAAAAAATTAACTAATTCGTTAGTAGTTAGTTTAAGATTAAAATAACTTGATATTGCTTTTCCTATGCACAAAGAAGTTTGAGTACCTGAGCCTAATCCAATATGACTTTTCAATTCATTCAATAATGAGATTTTAAATTTGTTGGAAATGTTTGTAGATTTGATTATTTTTTTTATTCTATTTTCATATTTTTTAGGTAGATTAGTTTCAAATTTCTGAGAACTACAAATTTTGACCGATGTTTTATACTTATTGATTGCCAATCCCATACTTCCAAAAGAATAACCAAAATTATCCTCTATGCCAAAAAACCCTAAATGAATTCTTGCTGGGCTAGAAACTGTAATTGACCTCGATTTATTAAATTTAGTCATATCATCATTGAGTAAATACTTATTCTATACCTTTTGTATACAAACTGACATAGTAATCATGTAGAATGATAATATGCCCATAGATGAAAATCTTGATTTTATATGCCCATTTTGCTCGCTGCATTGCGATGATATAAAGATTGCAAAAAAAAATGACAAATTTCATGTTACTAACTTATCAAATCAAAAATGTATACAAAAAATTCATCAGTACAACTTAGATAAAAAAAGCTTAACTTATCCAAAGATTAAAAATAAACAATCTGGTTTTTCTGAAATAATGAAAAAAAGTAAAGATATGATTAAGTCTGCGAAAGATATCTCAGTGTTAAATTTAGGTACAGATATGGGAAGTATCAGGTCAATGTTGAATTTTTCTGCTTGCCATAATGCATCATTTGATCATGTAAATAGTGAATTATTCTTTAATACAATGAACTTAGTACAAAGATCAGGTTATATATCAACTACATTAGGAGAATTAAAAAATAGATCTGACGTCATAATGATATTTGGCAGTCAAATAATTAATCAACATCCACGTATAATAGAAAAGTTTTTATTACCTAAAAATAGTTTTGCTCAAAATGTAAAAAAAAGAAAAATATATTTATTTGGTAATTATTCTAATTCTTTACTCAAAAATTATAAAAATGATAAAAGAATTATTCATGTTAATTTTAATCTAGAATTGACAGATGCTTTAATTAACTCACTTAATAATAAAACTTATATTAATAAAATAAAAATAAAGAAAAATATTTTTGAAGAATTATTGTTAAATATAAATAAGTCTAAATATACCGTTTTTATGTGGACTGGTTCCGACTTCAAGAAATCTAATAATTATCAGATTATTCTTCAGTCTATTTCTAATTATGTTGTAGAACTNAATAAATTAAGTAGAGCAGCATGTTTGCCAATTGCTGGTTCATTAGGTGATACAACTTCTAATCAAGTAACAACTTGGCTAACAGGATTCCCTGCTCGTATCAAATGTTCTGACAACTCTTTCAATCATGATAGATTTGCATATAATGTGAAGAGACTAATTGCTGAATCTCAAACTGATTTAGCAATATATGTAAGTAATTTCTGTAGAGAAAAAATTGAAATAAATCCTAAAATAAAAAATATTGTCTTAGGTCATCCTCAATCTAAATTTACAAAAACTCCGGATATATTCATACCTGTTGGTATTCCAGGTTTAGATTATCGAGATATCATGTTTAGAACTGACAATGTAGTATCATTAGCTCTTAAACATATTAGAGAATGTAACCTCCCTTCAGTAAAATTTATTTTTGATCAATTAGTAGAATAAATATGATAATAAAATTAGAAAATGGTAAAGTTTTTGATCCTTACAATAAAATATTTAATAAGGTTAAAGATGTTTTTATTGAAGATGGTAAAATCATAAGTCCACCAAAAAACAAAAAAGTTCATAAAACTATAAATTGTAGTGATAAAATTATAATGCCTGGTGCAATTGATATACATACACATATTGGTGGTGGAAAAGTAAATATAGCAAGATTAATGCTGCAAGAATTTCATAATATGAGTGATTTTGCTTCTGACAATACAGCAATATTTGCTCCTTCAACTATTAAGACAGGTATAAAATATATAGAAATGGGTTATACAAGTTGCTTTGAACCGGCATTATTACCCATAAATGCACGTGAAGCTCACTCAGAAATGGCAGACATACCATTTGTGGATAAAGGCGGTTATGCGTTACTTGGNAATGATGATTTTTTTCTAAGATTACTTGCAACAAAAGCTAGCCAATCAATGATTAATGATTATGTGGGATTTATTTTAGATAGTAGTCAATCAATAGGTATAAAAGTAGTTAATCCTGGCGGTATAAATGCATTTAAATTTAATCAAAGAAGTTTAGACGTTGATGAAAAATCTAAACATTATGAGATTACACCTAGAGAAATTGTAACAAAGTTAGCTAGGGCTGTATATGATTTGGGTATACCTCATCCATTACATATACATTGTAGTAATCTAGGAGTTCCAGGTAATTATCATTCTACAATTAAAACTATTAAAGCAGCTAGTGGACTGCCGATACACATAACGCATATACAGTTTCATAGTTATGGGAATAATGGAGACAGAAAATTTTCTTCTGCTTCTGTTGAAATATCTGATTATTTAAATAAAACTGAAAATGTCACATGCGATGTAGGGCAAATTATGTTTGGGCAAACAGTCACAATGTCAGGAGATAGTATGAGTCAACATAGAAATCATCATCATTCAAACCCAAAAAAATGGATGTGCATGGATATAGAATGTGATGCAGGATGTGGTGTTGTTCCGTTTAAATATCAAGACAGAAGCTTTGTAAATGCTTTACAATGGGCAATAGGACTAGAAATTTTTCTATTAGTAAAAGATCCAACAAAAATATTTTTAACAACCGATCATCCAAATGGAGGTCCTTTTACATCATATCCACATCTAATAAAATTATTAATGGATAGAACTTTTAGAAATAGCATTCTTGATGAACTTCCTGTNGATATTTCAAAACATACAATTTTAAAAAGCTTAAAAAGAGAATATACTCTAGAAGAGATATCTATTATGACAAGATCTGCGCCTGCAAAAATACTAGGATTGAATAATAAAGGGGATCTTTCTGATGGTAAAGATGCAGATATAACTATCTATGATAGTTTAATTAAAGATCCTGAGGAAATGTTTGCACACCCATCTATTGTGATAAAAAATGGTGAGATTGTTGTAGAGAATAAAAGAATTAAAAAATTTGTATGGGGTAAAACACAAGTAGTAAAACCTCAATATGATAAATCAATAAAAAAACACTTAGAAAAGTTTTTTGACAAATATCATACTATGAAATTAAATAATTATATTATAAGTGATGATGAAATGTATGAAATTGTAGGTAATGAAATAGAAATTAATAAATGTATTGATAAGTAGATATGATTTATAAAGGCCTGAAAATAGAAAATACTTTTGCTGAAGCTTTTAATATGAAAGCTAGTAGGATAATAGTAACTGCTGAAAATGACAAATGGGCAAGACATGCAAGTAATTCATTTACTGGTTTTGCAACATCTGTAATTGCATGTGGAATAGAAGCAGGNGTGGAAAAGAAATTAAATAAAAGTGAAACTCCTGATGGCAGACCTGGTTATTCTATATTACTTTTCTCAATGTCTAGATCTGAATTAGAAAAACAATTAGAAGTTAGAGTTGGGCAATGTATTTTGACATGTCCCACAACAGCTGTATTCTCTGGTATCAACAGTGACGATAAAATACCGTTAGGAAAAAATCTGAGATATTTTGGTGATGGTAATCAAATTGCAAAAAAAATTAATGGCGAAAGATATTGGCGTATACCTGTCATGGACGGTGAATTTCTATGTCAAGAAACAGCATCTAGAATCCCTGCAATTGGAGGAGGAAATTTTCTGGTATTAAGTACTGACAAGAAGTCATGCTTACTAGCATGTGAAGTTGCAGTTAATGCTATAAAAAATTGCAAAAACGTTATTACTCCGTTTCCTGGAGGCGTTGTAAGGTCAGGATCAAAAGTAGGTTCTAAATATAAATCTTTAATAGCATCAACGAACGATGCGTTTTGCCCTACACTACGTAATATTACGAAAAGCAATTTAACATCTAAAGTAAATTGTGTTCTAGAAATTGTTGTAAATGGATTAACTGAGACTGACATAAGTAATGCTATCAAGACATCTATAGATGCAATAGCAAAATTGAAGATAAAGAAAAATATTGTAAGTATTTCTGCAGGTAATTATGGAGGAAAACTAGGACAATATCATTTTCATCTAAGAAAGATAATGAAATGACTCCTCTAACAATTACACTGAAGAAGAAAATAAAACATAGATTAGACTTAAGATTTTTAACATGTGGCAACTTTAAAACTATTACTAGTTTAAAATCATTTTACCTTCAATATGGAAATTCACGAATGAAATTATCAGAATTATTCTCTATTCGAGGGAAAGATTTAAAAAATATTATAATAAAATCCTCATCTAATATGTTTGATAATGTAGGTTATCAAATGAACAATATGGATCTCACCATTTATGGTAATACTGGCTATTCATTAGGAAAAGAAATGATATCTGGAACATTAAAATTATATGGCAATACCAGTGATAATGCATGTTCTGGAATTAATGGAGGACAAGTCTATATTATGGGAAATGCTGGTAATTATTTTTGTTCTAAGCCAGTTGGGCTAAATGAAGGAATGAGAGATGGTTTTGTATTTGTAAAAGGATCTATAGGAGATAATTCTATTGAAAGAATGAGAAGGGGTACAATCGTGATTAATGGTAATGTGGGAAGTAAATGTGGATATCAAATGATATCAGGAACTATTGTTATTAAAGGNAAAATAAATAAAGATTTTTGTAAAGAAGGAAAAAGAGGCACTATAGTTACAAGAGATAGGAAAATAAAGTCTTTATATAATGAAGTCTCTGCTAATCAAGATTTTATTTGGTTTTTTATAAAAAAAATAAGAGACATTTATAACATAAATGTAATTTCTCAAAATAATACAATAAAGAGATTCTTTGGTGATAAAAGTTCTTCTAATATGATTGAGGTGTTTCTAGTAAGATAGTTTAATTTATTTAGAATAATCTTTTATTAATTTTAAAAAGAAATTTCTCATATCATTTGATGCAAAATTTCTTTTACCTACACTTCTATAAATCATTTTACCATCCGGATCAATCAAAAATGTTGTTGGTAGACCTGGGACGCCCCAGTTTAATTCTAAATCCATATCTATAAATATAGGAAAACTAACAGGACTAATTTTTAAAAAGTTTTTAATATTAGTAGGGTCTGGTCCCACATGAATTCCAAGAACAGTGAATTTATTATTATCCATGATTTTATGTATGGCTTCCAATGTTGGCATTTCTTCTTTACATGGATGACACCAAGTTGCCCAAAAATTAACTAATACAAATTTTCCTTTAAATTCATCCATGGTATGAAACTTTTCATCCATACCAACAAGATTAAAAGCGGGTGCAACTTCTTTAGTCGGCATTGGATCCATTAAATAACGTGCACTAGTTAATGATGAAAAAAAAGTTATGTAGATTAAAAAGCTATAAAGTAGAATTTTTTTCATATATATTTAGTAATTAAGTTTATTGTCATGAAACCAATTTGGGTCTTCTAGCGACACATCACCTATCGGCGCAGCATCAGCATCCAAAATAAGTTGATCGATATTCGATCCAGTTAAGGTTTTAAGGAATTCTACAATACTATCCACTTCTGATTCTGATAAATTTAATGGAAACATTAAAGGACTTAAAACATCGTTTTTGATTCCGCCTTTGTTATAAAATTCAACAACTTCTTTTAATGTTGAAAGTGATCCATTATGCATATAAGGAGCTGTTATAGCAACATTTCTCAAAGATGGTGTTCTAAATTTCCATCTATCGTTAGGATCTTGAGTTATTGCATATAAACCTAAATCATTAGGGACGATATGAGCATCAAATTTTTTATCTGCATACGAAGATGTATCAACATCAATTTCTACTCCAGGCGCAAGTATTATTTTTTTGGTTGGTGGTTCTTTAAACATAGATGCTTCATATCCAATTCCTGTATTATGAAGTCTCTCGTCTGTGAATAGAGCATAGTCTTCTTTAATAGTATGACATGTTATGCAAGCTCCTTTCCCAGTAAATATTTTAAAACCTTCTTTAGCTTTTTTTGAAATGGCATTGTATTGACCACCAAAATGCCATCTATCAAAAGGTGAATCTCCGCTTATTAAAGTTCTTTGATAGGCAGCAAAAACTTCGCTAATTGTATCCATTGTAGGCCCTGTTCCATATATTTTTTCAAACAAGCCTTTATAATCAGGTATAGCTTTAATTTTATTAATTAAATAGCCTGGCGATGGATTATCCATTTCATTATGAGCGAGTAAAGGGCCCCAAACTTGATCCTCTAAAGTATTCTCTCTTGCGTCATGAAAAAGTCTTGATAAAAAAGCAGTATTTAGAACTGTTGGAGCGTTTCGTGGTACGGATCTCCCTTCGGTACCAACCGCTGTTCTTAATTCATTATGAGCAAATCCCATTTCCGCAACATGACATATTGCGCACGAAATAGTATCAGTATGCGACAATCTTCTATCAAAAAACATTTTTCTACCAAGTTGTATTTTTTCATTTGTTAGTTTTCTATTTTCAGGTAGTTTAAGTAATGGNAAGCCAAGTTGTTTTGTTTGAGCTATTTTTAATAAATTTGCAGGTTCGCCTGATCTTCTTAAACTTTTAGTTTTACTAACAAATTCTTTTGACGTATAACCTTCTCTATAATCTCCAGGTTCTGCAAGTTGAGGTTTTGATGGAACTTCTGACACTTGAATAATTTTTGTTCCATTTTTAGTTTTATTATGAAGTAAAGTTTTAATATCATTAATCAAAACATCAGGATGTAAAAAAGATACACTATATATATTACGTATGTCTTTATCTTTATCAATTAAAAATACTCTAAGTATATGNGAAATGGAACCAATATATTTTCCGTTTTCATCGTAGTCTTTAATAATTCGTTGGTTATAACCTTTCAATAAAGGATCTAAAGATTTTTCTGAATCAGTAGTTAAGAATTTCCAATCAACTATATCGCTATCAGAACCCGCACCATATAATTTCATAATTTCAGGTGTATCATTAATTGGATCAAAACTTACACTTAATAAATTTACTTGCTTTCCTATTGATGGATCATTTTCTAATTCATTTTTTAATTTATGAAAAACTGCAGTTGCTAATGGNCAACCATTAACATCCGCGCAAGTCGTGTACATAAAATTTAACAATGTTACTTTATTTTCAAAAATATTGTGCAAAGAAATCTGTTGTGCGCTTGAGTCATAAACCAATGCATCTGCAGCTTGTTTGTATTTTGCTAGAGTATAAGTTCCAGGTTTAGGTGGAACAAAAGATAATTGAGTCCACCCGGGAGCTAATACTTCCGAGTTATAAGTAGCTTCTTGGCCTGATACATTTATAGTAAAAATNAGCACAAAAAGTGGTATAAAGTTTTTACATCTCTCCATCATGTGTATCATTATTTTACTTAATTTTAATAGCAAAAGCCATAAAAGAGAAAGGCCGCTTGCTTGTCGCAAGCGGCCCAACGTTACAGCCATTTCACGTTATTAACCACCAATGAGGTGTACTAATAACTATGACAATTTTTTAACGGCTAAGTTCTGCCATTTTGCCACTATTTTTAGGAGATTTAGCATATAAAGAATATGCTCCGAATCTCATTTGATGTGGCATACCTAATTTTTCAGCTCCAAAATCAACAGTGAATTGATGTTTAAGATCGCTTCCTGTCCAATGATAAGCTTTGAAAAATTGAGGCATATCCTCAGGGCCTTCTGTTTTATCCCAATTAGCTAAAAGTGATGATGTAAAGTAAACACGTTTACCATCCCAACTTTGAGATAACATATTTACTTGATCTCCAATTTTTTGCTCATAAGCTAATACAGCGTTATGTGGATTTGAGATATCATAAACTCTTGTCATACCATCATTCCATGTGTTAACCCATAGATGTTTGTCATCAGCTGATATTGAAATATCAACAGGTAATGGAATTTTAGATGGATCAGCAATAGTACCTACAGCCTCTGTATGCCAGTCATTATCTTTTTCATAAATCAGCCATATTTGAGATGTAAGTGCTGTTGTTGTGAAACAATAGTTATTTTGAGAACCCCAAGCACAACGAATCTCTAATGGTGAACCTGGTACATCAAAAATTTTCTTAGGTTTACGTGAATGTAAATCCCAAACTACAACAGTGTTACCGAAACGTTTCATCGCTTCGCTATCACCCATTAATTTACCTAAGTTCATCATGTAATTATTCCATCCAGTAAAAGATGAAGTAATCATAACGTTTCTTCTTGGTAGTGCTCTCACATCGTAACCATATCCGTCAGCTATTTGGCCTGATTTAACAGCACCATATAGATTTTCGTCATGTGGCATATGATGAGTAGCAACATAAGTTCCATCGTTTGTATATTCAACAAGTGCAGTTCTTCCACCAAAGTCTTTATTATTTGATAGACCAGAAATCATCATTCTTCCTGGTAATGCATATGTTGTNTGAGGTCCAACTATACCACCACTAGCTTTTACAAAGTCTGTTATAACTTTTGCAAGTCTAGGTTGTGATGGATTAGTGTGAACNTCAAATATAAAAATTTTACTGGTATCTAGAGTTGCAGCCCATAAATAATGCCTATCATCTGTAAATCCAGAATGATGTGCTTCATTACGACCCCCAACTGAAACATGTCCTATTACATGCCCGTAATGTTGTGAATTTGGATTAACTGATATTGTAACCAGTTTATCTTGTTCATCCCCAACACCAACTTGTCCTAATGTCCATACATAAACATAATCCTCTTGGCCAACGATTTTTGCCATATATGGTGACATGCATGTTTCATCTGAAAATACATGTGTAGGTACAAGCATTAAGGCAAGAAAGCTTGACATCAACATACCGTAAAAGGTTGATATAAGTTTCTTCATTTTCTGCGCGCTCCTTTATTAAATATATATTTAATTAAACATCAGAGGGTCAATTTCTTGACCCTCCAATTCTATTAAGTATAACCTACCCGNTTAGAAGCTCCAAGTAAGAGCTCCACCTAAATGGAAAGATGATACTGTTGCTTTGGTATGGTCTGTCGAACCACAGCCGTAATTAGCTAAACCACCAGCAATAGCAGTACCTAAAGCTGAGTTGTTCATCCATGGAGTTGTAACTCCATTAGCTGTTGTTTGACCCGCACCAAAACATTTGTCTTCTTCAAGTTGGAATGCAACGTGAGCATCAAGCGTCAACATTGGCGCTAAGAACCCATCGATACCTAAACCAGCTGTTATACGATGTTTGTATATAACTGGTGTTTCCATAGCCTGGAAATAAGACATAAATAATGGATACATAGGAGATGTATATGTAGAACCAGCAGCGTTAACACCACCGATCATACCTATTTGTACACCCGCATCTACGTGATCACGTAGTGGATCATCAGCATAACCATAACCAAGTCTAAACTTCATGTTCCCTTGTGTTAACTGTAAACCAACTGAATACACTTGTTGATCATCGTAAAATTCATTAAAGAATCTTGCGTCATCCCATGCTTTATGAGTGAAATCACCCATTACTAACAAGTTACCATTATAACCAGGTACTTTATAAGCAAATCCTAGTCCAACATTCCATGGTTGTTCTACTCTAACATCTTGTCTACAAACACTGCTTGTANTTTGGTTAGAACGATTACATTTCATAACCGCAGAAGCAGCAGTTGGTAATAGACCAGGTTGAGCAAAACCACTAAATGGGCTAGTGCCATGGTTACTTGTTACGTGTAAATTATCATACTCATGTGGTTGTTCAGTTTGAACATAAGCACCAAGTGTTAAGTCTGGCGATAATGCCATTCTACCACCAGCGGTAGCTCTAAAACCAATATCATGAGTCATGCCGCCAGAACCTGTTAAACCAGCTTCTAACATTGCATAAGTAATTGTCATTGATACACCAACATCAACTCCAGGTGCCATTGTCATACCAACCCCAGCATTTACACC
Organism: Gammaproteobacteria bacterium; assembly: GCA_002716945.1. Taxonomy (GTDB): domain Bacteria; phylum Pseudomonadota; class Gammaproteobacteria. Next base: position 564,796 of record PBCF01000002.1, read on the forward strand.
AAGGTTAATAAGTTCTGCAGCTGCACCTAGTGAGTTTGAACTATGTTTATAGTCCACACCGATACCAGATGTTGCAGAAACACCAACACCAAGAACTACTGGTATACCAAGACCTGTTAAGTCCTGTGTCACAGCAACAGTTGGTACCGCATACACATCTGCTTTAGATGTAGCATTAAAGAAGTACGATGCTGCTGTTTGTGAGGCTGCACCAGCTGTAATATTTACAAGTGATGTTACCTCGCCTACCGCGTAACCGGCTGACCCATCATGTGTCATCTCCGCACGTGGCATATAGAAAGTAGCCCCAAACATAAAGTTTGTACCACCGTAATAAGTGGTCAATGTTGCAGGGTTACCAAAAACCGCTGAGACTGGATCTTCAACGTGAGCAATACTAGTACCTGCTAAACCAGCAGATGCTCCATGAAACACGTTATGTAGATCAAACCCATGCGGTCCTGCAATTGCTCCACCCGAACCTAACGATAAGGCTGTACCTACCGCAGCTCCAAGTTTCCAATCACGTCTTGTGTGAGTTTTCATATAACTTTCCTCATTTTTATATATATATAAATAACGTCTTAATGGCTAGGGACTTACGTTCCTGTGTAATGAAAGTTTTTGGCTTTCCCCCTTTTAAGTCCTTTTTAGATAAGACTTCTTATTATAGTTATTTGACAGCTAATACATAGCCATCAAATTCTTTTTACCCTTCATCTCCTGGTCCGTAGTTTCCATCTTCAAACCATTCCCATGGTCTATTACCAGCTACCTTTATGAATAAGTATACACTAATCATATTAGCTACAATTAATAGAAAACCTATCAAAAGAGCTACAGGCCAGCCAGCTAACCCAGGCATTGAGCCAGGAGCAAAATGCCATTGTGGGAACATACTGCTGAAGAAGTAGTAACACGCTATCCAGAACGCTACCATCACATATGTGCCTTGAGCGGTTTTGCCGAATAGAAATCCCATAATTTACTCTCCTCTTTATTAGCATTTAATGATATAATGATACGTATATCATTACACCGTGCATTATTAAAAGTAATACAGTTTTCAAGTGTTGTAAACATATTAATTGGTAATTTAGCCATGTTTTTATAACATGATTATGGGGTGATATTTAGTCTTTGTTACTGGAATCTGTAAACTTGTCATAGAAAATTTCATCTGATTTAATACCATGTTTTTTTAGAAGTTCAGCTCCAAAATCAACCATTGGCGGCGGGCCACATAAATATCCTTGCCATTCTGAAATATTTAGATTTTTTTTCTTAATATATTCATCTTCAAAATAATCTGTGACCAAACCTCTCGCACCTTTCCAGTCACTATCCTGAGATTCCATGTTTAAAACTGGTATAAAATCAAAAAAATAATCTTTATTCCAATGATTTTTTATTTGGTTTAGTTCTTCAACACAATATAAATCACTTTGCGTTCTTGCCCCAAATAAAAACACTACATCTCTTGCAACTTGTTTTATAACTCCATCTTCAAGTAATGATTTTATTGGTGCTAAACCACTACCTCCAGCAATACAAACTATTGGAGTTTGTTTTTCTCTTAAATAAAAAGATCCAAAAGGACCATTTATTTCGACATTTTCATTTTTATCTCTATTAGGGTCAAAAAGCCATTCTGTAAATTTACCTCCAGGGACCTTACGTATGAAAAATGTAAACTCATTAGAATTTTCATTTTGTGGTGCATTGGCATATGAATACGAACGAGGCCTATCTAGTCCACCAATTGATAATTCTGCCCACATACCTGCAAGAGCATCATGTTTTANATCTTCATTAGATTTTATGACAACACTCATAATGTCACTTGTTAACATATTTGTAGATATAATTTTAGCATTGCTTTTCTTTGGAGGTTTTCTAATTAAATCACCAAGTTCAACTTCCACCTCAGAATCCATTGTTAATCTACATTGACATGCCAAAAAATAATCATCACTTAATTCTTGTTTTGATAATGTATAACTATAGTCAGAAGTGGGTTTTATTTTGCCATTTATCAGCTTGGTTTTACATGAACCGCATGTACCAAATTTACAATCATGCGGATAATCTAATCCCTGATCTAATGCTGCAGAAAGTATACTTTGATCGGCTTTAACAAAAACTTTCTTGTTAGATGGTTGGATTGTTACATAACTATCTTGCGGTTTAGTTCCAAAAAACCAGAGATATTTATAAATATTCATAAGCAGTTAATCCTTGGATATCCAGTCATTGACANATTACAATATCATGAATCTAAAATAAAGAGACCCTAATTAATAATTAGGGTCTCTCTTTTAGTCTAAAATTAATACTAATTAAAATTAACCAGCATTAATTGAAATGTTTCTGATTGTTCCACCATCTGAATCTGCTTTTGTGCACATACATGAAAATGGATTTATAGACTCTTTACTTGTAGATGGATGAGACTGAACAGCAGCAAACCATTTGTTGATGCGTGCTCTAGAACTCACTGCATTGCCTTTACCATTGTTAGTAGCAACTTGACATACACCAGCCCAAGCACAATCAGCAAATGTATATTGACCACATACATAGTCACCTTTCATATTACCTAAGTCTGAACCTAATGTATCTTCAAGTATATCAAGTGCTGCAGATAGTGAAGCATCATCAGATGCGTTACAACCCATAGCTACAGTAACTTCTCTCCACATACGAGCTCTTGTTACTCCATTTCTGTGAACAAGAGATGGACCAAACCCTTTATCATCTAAGTATGATATGCAAGAGACAAGTCCGTAGTTGGTACACGCACGATCTTTAAGAATTGGACCTATTCCTAAAGGTGACATGCTGCGGATTTCAGAACCAGCGCCCCAGTCTTTTACAACATGAGCATTGATATCTACACCCTTTTCACCAGCACAGATTAAGACTGCGTTGGTATGAGGACATGTTGGAGCTCCGTAAAGATCCATAACGTCCCTTAAATGATCTCCGATTGGCATAATTTCCCCCTCTAATCGAATTACAATTTAATTTATTCTTCTATTTTAAGAGCACCAGAAGGACAATTACCTACTGTCGCTCTAATATTATCTTCTGTATCTGCCGATGTATCTATTACAAACTTGCCATCAACTACTTTAAAGACATTTGGTGCGCCCTTAACGCATTCTCCAGCATGTGTGCAAACATCTGCATCATATGTTACNTTCATCTTTTTCTCCGATATAAAAGTTTAGCGTCTTCCTTTACACGAAATTAGGTGTCCCAAATAAGAGACACCTAACTTCAATAACCTGTAATGGGTTACTTCTTAGCTGATCTTAAACCAAGATCAACGTTACCAGCATCTGCAAGTACATCGCCAGCGAAAGGTGTGCCTTCATAACCAACTTCTTTATTGATTCTTCTAGCAATTGCTTTCTCTTCGTCTGTAGCAAAATGCTGATCCCATGCAGCTAATCTTTTACGCATGTACCAATGCCAAATTGGCGGCACTAAAGCGATAAAGAATACTACAAAGTATCCCCATCCTGTGTTTGGACAACCAACATTTTCAAGTTCCCAGAAATGTGTTTCTCCACGATCATGGTGGTCAGCTTGACGACCAATTTCAATAAAGAACCATGCTGTGAAACATGTAGAATTATCCCAGTTATGACGATAATCAATTGGTTGATCTTTAACACGGATTAAACCGTAATGCTCTAGGTAATTTAAAGCTTCTAATTCAAAGTTAGAAATTGCCCAGATTGTAGCTAGTGATGCCATACCAATCCAGCCACCTGCCATAAAGAACAGAGTAACTGTTGGAACTGCCATTAAATAACCACGAATCCAACGGTTTTGCCATGAAATAAATGGTGTACCCATACGAGCTAGTCTTTCTTTTTCCATATTAAATAAGAATTTAGATTGACCAAAATAAGATAGTGGATAATGACCATAAATTGTACGACCGCGCGGTGCAGTAGCAGGATCATCTTCACTAGCTAATTCTAAGTGATGGTTGTACACGTGTGCATAACAGAAATGAGCTGAACCTGATAGAGCCATCATAGTACGAGAAATTACAAAACTAAAACCTTTAGTATGTGATAACTCATGACCATAGATAATTCCGATACCAATGAAGATACCAGATGACAATGTCGCACCTATTAAGTTAATACCTGAAATTCCTTCATGCATAACAATTATGCCAGGAATTATTTCCATTATGACTGCACCTTCAGCTCCACCTAGTGCCATGAAAGTATATAATCTCCATGCCATTACTAGTTGGAAAAGTGCAAACACAGGTAACATGAAGTACATGGTTAAGTTTTGGAAAGTTACCCATCCAAGAGTTTCACCACCGTCATCATGTCCAACACCTGTAGTTTCAAACTTAGTTGCTATGTCTACAAGTAGACCAACAAATAGTAAAACTACACCTAACCAAGCCATAATACCACCGATTAGGACACCAGCACCGGCAACTATAATTAGTATTGGAGCTAGTAAGTAGCGTAAGTTTAATAATATATTTCCGATCATCTTTACCTCCAGATAAATCGAAGCCTTTACGTTTCCCGTTGCCATAAAGCATAAGACAAAAGACTTATCATCTCTTGTGACGGGCTCCCTAGGAATAACTTCCTAATACTTAAATATTAGTATCACTGGCTTATCTAGTCAAAACTAATTTGCTTTATTTTGTGTTTATTAGAATTTACTAAAATACTGATAAATATGTTTTTATTCACTTTATTTGAGCCCTCTATTAATGGTAGCATTTAATTCTGAATGACAGAGAATTGAGGGTTTTGAATATTATGAAATTTAGCCAAAAAAAACTTATTATGTTGCTGACGCTGTCGTTAATTTTTTTTATAAATACCAAACCAACGATTGCTATGCCAGACATGAATCCTGCTTTTAACGAAGTTATTTTTCATATTGGAGAAGGTGATAAAATAACAACTGCGAATTTATCGCAATATAAAGGTAAAATAATTTTAGTTTTCTTTGGTTATACACATTGCCCAGACATCTGTCCGTTAACGTTAATGGATATTAAAAAAGCACTTGATGGTCTTGGAGAAAATGCTAAAAGAGTTCAACCAATTTTTATAAGTGTCGATTATAAGAGAGATAGTCCAAGGACGTTGAAACAGTATACACAGTATTTCGATAAACGTATATTGGGAGTCACATCTGATAAAAAAAATATTGATAAAATTAATAAATTTTTTAGGACTACGTACGCGCTACTAGATCATGATACTGAAAATTATTTAGTAGAACATAGTTCCAATTTATACATTATTGATAAAAGCTTATATGTAAAGAAAATCTTACCAAGCGGTTTGCCAGGCACTGAGATTATAAAAGCGATTAAACCGTTACTCTGAATTATCGTACTTAATATATTTAAACCTTGGATCTTCAGGAGTTCCCTCAAGCGTACCCTCTTCAGTCCCAGGCTGCCAATGTATTACTGATTCTATTTTTTTTGCTAACAAAAAGTCTTTATCTGTAATACCTCGTGCCGCATGATTTTGAAGTTTCACTATAACAAATGCATATGACGCGCTTATATCTGGGTGGTGCCATGCGGCCTCAGCCAAATGTCCGATCGTAGAAATCACCATTAAAGTTCCTTTCCATCCACTAGTTTTATATTTCCTTCTGATCCATCCATTTTCAAAATACCAATGTGACAAATGTTCTTTCAAGTAATCATTAATTTCTTTTTCACTATATGTTTTTTCTTTATTCATAGTACTCTCCTATTCTTTATAGAATAACCTTTGATTAGTCAAGTAAAGCTCATATAATTAAGGTGAAAATACTATCAAATTATCAAAGAAAAACGTGAAAAATAAACTTAAAATAAAGACAAAATTGCGCATTAGAGGCAGAAATGTAAATCTTAAAGTTAAAGAATCATTAGAGTCTTTGATTAACATATCTAACTATCGTAGAGATCATCTTATAGAATATCTTCATGTTATCCAAGATAACATCGGATATATAGATAATGAATATATGAGNGCCTTGGCAGACTTGCTAGATATATCACAAACAGAAGTCTATGAAGTGGCAACATTTTATCATCATTTTGATGTAATTAAAGATAAAAAAGATAAACCTCCAGCATTAACGGTTAGAGTATGTGACTCTCTAAGTTGTGAGATAAATGGATCAGAGAAATTATTTCAAAATCTTCAACAGTATTATAAAGGAACCGTAAGGATACAAAAAGTCCCCTGTATTGGTAGATGTATGTCGGCGCCAGTTGCAGTTGTCAAATTTAATCCGATAGACAACGCAGAACTCAAGACAGTCAAAAAAGCTATAGATGAAAAAAGATATGAACCTAATATACCAAAGTATTTAAGTTTTAAAGAATATATTTCAGATGACGGCTATAAAACTTTTGAAAAAATCAAAAATGGTGAAATAGATAAAAAGAAAGTTGTTGAGGTATTAGATAAATCAAATTTAAGAGGTCTTGGTGGTGCAGGATTTCCTGCAGGAAGAAAATGGAAAATCTTAATGGATCAGCCTTCTCCAAGATTATTAGCTATAAATATTGATGAAGGTGAACCTGGTACATTTAAAGATAGATATTTTTTAGAAAAGAATCCTCACAAATTTTTTGATGGTATGTTAATAGCATCCGAAGTTGTAGGTATCGATAAAATATATATTTACTTAAGAGATGAATATGCTGCGGTGAGAAAAATATTAACCGAAGAAATAAAGAATTTAGAAAAACACTTTGCTAACAAAATACCGGAAATTGAATTAAGAAGAGGTGCGGGTGCATATATATGTGGAGAAGAATCAGCTATGATTGAATCTATTGAAGGCAAACGGGGTATGCCTAGATTGAGACCACCATTTGTTGCGCAAGTAGGTCTATTTGGGAGGCCAACACTAGAACATAATATGGAGACTCTATATTGGGTGAGAGATATTTTTGAAAAAGGTCCTGACTGGTTTACATCATATGGAAGAAAAAACAGAAAAGGACTAAGATCTTTTTCGGTAAGTGGAAGAGTTAAAAAACCTGGTGTTCATATTGCACCAGCTGGAATTACCGTTAAAGAACTAATAAATGAATATGCTGGAGGAATGTTAAAGGGGCATGAATTCTACGCATATTTTCCTGGAGGAGCTTCAGGAGGTATTTTACCAGCTAGTTTAGGTGATGTTGCTTTAGATTTTGATACATTACATGAACATGATTGTTTTATTGGTTCAGCTGCGATAATTATTTTATCAAACAAAGATAAAGCTACAGATGCAGCAAAAAATACAATAAACTTTTTTAAACATGAATCTTGTGGCAAGTGTACACCTTGCAGAGTTGGCACATCTAAAGCATCAGAACTAATAAAAGATAATTCATGGGATGTGTCGCTGTTAAATGATTTGTCTCAAGTTATGACAGATTCATCAATTTGTGGCCTAGGACAAGCAGCATCGAATCCATTGAAATGTGTGATAAAATATTTTCCAAAGGAGATAAAAATTGGCAGCAAGACCTGAAGAAATATTAAATGATAGTGTCGTTAATATCACAATCAACGGAAAAAATATTAAAGCATATTCCGGTGATACTATATTAGATGTAACTAAAAGAGAAAATATAGAAATACCACATCTGTGTTTCAAAGAGGGCATGAGGCCAGATGGAAACTGTCGAGCTTGTATGGTAGAGATTGAAGGAGAAAGAGCTCTTCAACCGTCATGTGTAAGAACTGTAATGGATGGGATGATTATTAATACTGAAAATAACCGCGTTAAACATTCTCAAAAATTGGTTTTAGAATTATTAACATCTGATGTATCAGAAANAGTATATTTTAAAGAAAATGAATTAACATTATGGTCTAAAAAATTAAATATAAAAGAAAAAAGATTCCCGGTCATGATACAAGACAAACATGATTCAACCCATCCTGCCATCGATGTAAATTTGGATGCTTGTATACAGTGCACAAGATGTGTTAGAGCTTGCAGAGAAGAACAAGTCAACGATGTTATTGGTTATGCAATGAGAGGCAATCATTCTGAGATTGTTTTTGATCTCAATGATTCAATGGGAAAAAGTACATGCGTAGGTTGTGGGGAGTGCGTACAAGCATGTCCTACAGGCGCACTGATGCCTTCTAAGAATGCTGGGTTAGAAATGCCAGATAAAAAAATAGATAGTGTTTGCCCTTATTGTGGTGTTGGATGCTTGCTTACATATAATATTAAAGATAATAAAATCTTATTTACACAGGGTAGAGATGGNCCATCAAATTTGAGCAGATTATGTGTTAAAGGTAGATATGGGTTTAACTATATCAACGACGAAGGTCGATTAACTAGACCTCTTATCAGAAAAGCCGGAGTAGAAAAAAACTTAAAGCTAGAGGATTTTGATTTTAATAATGCACTAGAAATTTTCGAAGAAACCACTTGGGAAGTCGCTTTAGAAAAAGCAATTAGCGGTTTTAAGAATATAAAAAAACAGTCTGGTCCTAGTGGCTTAGCTGGATTTGGGTGTGCTAAAGGATCAAACGAAGAAGCATATTTATTCCAAAAATTAATAAGAACTGGCTTTAATATAAATAATGTCGATCATTGCACAAGATTATGTCATGCATCATCTGTAGTTGCTTTATTGGAAATGATTGGATCAGGTGCAGTGTCAAATCAGGTTGCAGATGTTGCTGAAGCAGAAGTAATTTTAGTTATTGGATCTAATCCAACAGTTAATCACCCTGTTGCAGCAACATTTATGAAGAATGCATCTAAAGACGGGAAAACTTTAATTGTTATGGACCCAAGAAAAAATGATTTAGCTAGACATGCCAAATATTATCTACAATTCAAACCAGATACAGACGTAGCACTTCTGAATGCAGTTATGAAATCTATTATAGATCAAGGATTGGTTGATGAAAATTTTATAAAGACAAGAACAAAAGATTTTGAAACGCTTAAAAACCACCTTGTTGATTATACACCTGAAAAAATGTCTACAATTTGCGGCATCAAAGCAGATGTAATAAAAAATATTGCAAAAATATATGCTTCATCAAAAGCCTCTATAATATTTTGGGGGATGGGCATTTCTCAACATGTTCATGGTACAGATAATGCAAGAGCACTTATCTCCTTATCCTTAATGACTGGCCAAATAGGCAGACCTGGAACCGGACTACATCCACTTAGAGGACAAAATAATGTTCAAGGAGCTTCAGATTCGGGGCTAATTCCAATGGTTTATCCTGATTATCAAAGAGTTGACGATTTGGAGGTTAATAAATTTTTTGAAAAATTTTGGAACACTAAACTTGATAAAAAGGCTGGATTAACAGTTGTAGAAATAATGAATGAAGTTATTTCTAAAAATATAAAAGGATTATATGTCATGGGGGAAAATCCTGCTATGTCAGATCCAGATCTAAATCATGCCAGAAAAGCGTTAGCAACTTTGAATCACCTTGTAGTTCAAGACATCTTCTTAACTGAGACAGCTTTTTATGCTGATGTAATATTACCAGCTTCAGCTTTTCCTGAAAAAACAGGGACTTTTACAAATACCGATAGAAGAGTTCAATTAGGACGACAAGCAGTTAATCCGCCTGGTGAAGCGAAACAAGATTTATGGATAATACAACAAATAGCAAATGGATTAGGTTTGGATTGGAAATATAATGGAGCAAAAGATATTTTTGAAGAAATGACAAAATGCATGCCAAGTATAGCAGGTATAACATGGGATAGATTAGAAAAAGAACAGTCAGTCACTTACCCATGCGTAACAAAAAAAGATCCTGGGCAACCTGTAATATTTATAAATGATTTTCCTACAAAAGATGGTTTAGCTCAATTTATACCATCGCCTTTCAAAAGTGCAGATGAACTTCCAGATAATGAATATAATTATATTCTTATTACGGGACGACAGTTAGAACACTGGCATACTGGCGCTATGACTAGAAGAGCAAGCATGTTAGATGAAATTGAGCCAGATCCTACAGCATCATTGTCAAGTGAGGATTTAGAAAAATTAAATATAACACAAGGGGATTTAATCACAGTCACTTCTAGAAGAGGAACTATTGATGTATACGCTAAGAGAGATGATCACTTGCAATCAGGCCAGGTTTTTATACCATTTTGTTATGTTGAATCTGCAGCTAATCTTTTAACTAATGCAGCTTTAGATCCAGATGCCAAAATACCAGAATTTAAATTTTGTGCAGTAAAAATTCAAAAAACATCTACTCATTGATTTAAAACTGTGATTACTAAAATAAGTCTAGAGAAATATATATCTCGAATTAAAAAATTCTTATTAATAGAAGATTATGATTCTGCATTATTAGAATTAGAAAACGCAATTATTCAATATCCCGATACATATGTTTTGTATACTAATGCAGGGAATATATATACATTAAGATCGGAGTACAAAAAAGCTGAAGACTATTATCTAAAGTCTTTGACATTAAAGAAATCCAAAGAAGCACTAAATAACTTAGCGCATATGTATGTCATTCAAGGTTTATATGATGAGGCATTGAAATATACATCTGAAGCTTTAGAAATTGATTCTTTATATGTAGATGCTCTTTTTAATCAAGCTCTCATATATGAAAGAAAAAAAGAACTGCCATCAGCAAAAATTCAGCTAGATAAAATTATTAATTTGCAACCAAATCATGCAAAAGCATTAATATTAGCATTTAAAATTGCACAAGAAACATGTGAATGGGATAAAGTTGAAATACTAAATCAAAAACTGGATTTAATGATTGGCAATGGGGAAGAACATCCATTTATAAATATTAGTCGAGTTATAGATAATGAAAAAAATTTTAAAACTGCAACTTCTTGGGCTAAAAAGAATAATATTGTACTTAAAAAAAATACTACTAATTCTAGCATTCACAAAAAAATTAGGATTGGTTATATGTGTGGTGAATTTAGAAATCATCCAACTTACTATCTAATCAAAAATCTTTTTGAATATCACAATCATGATAAGTTTGAAGTACATATTTTTTCATATAATCATGACAATATTATAAAAGATGAACTAGAAAAAAAAATCTACAAATTTCATGATATAAATGATTTATCAGAGATAGATGCAATTGACTTAATACAAAGTTGTGAAATAGATATTCTAATTGATTTGTCTATATTGATTACAAACAATCATATTAATATCATCAAATCAAGACCAGCTAAAAAGATAGTTTCATATCTAGGGTTTCCAGGGACTTCAGGCTATGAATGTTATGACTATATGATTACAGATGAAATTGTAACTCCGAAAGAATATCAGAAATTCTATACCGAAAAATTTCTCTATTTGCCAAATTGCTATCAAATTAATGATGGTATAAAAAATACAAACAACTTAAATGTAAAAAAATCAGATTATACTCTTCCAGAATCTTCGCTAGTTTTAGCTAGTTTTAACCAAACTTATAAAATTGATAAAATTATGTTTGATTGTTGGTTGTCGATAATAAAAAATGTTCCAAATTCAGTTTTATGGTTATTGATCGAAGATGAAATGACAAAAAACAATATACATAATTACATGCAAAAATCAGATGTTAATAAAAACCGATTAATCTGCGCTAATAAGGTCTCACGAAAAGAACATATGGAAAGATTAAAATTAGTTGATTTAGTGCTTGATACACGAATATATAATGGTCATACGACGACGACAGATGCACTTCAAACTTCAATTCCTGTGATAACTCTCAAAGGAAACCATTTTGCATCAAGAGTATCAACAAGTTTATTACATAATGCAGAATTAGATGAATTATGTTGCGAAAGTATGAATCAATATAAAAATATGGCTATTGAAATACTAACAAATAAAAAAACTCAAGATAAGTTCATTCAGAAATTAAAATTAATGAATGAAAATCATAAATTTTTTAATAATAAATTATTTGTACGTTCACTAGAAAAAAATCTTTTAATAATTTAATTAGACGCTCAGAGTTTTATTACAAATTTTTAGAACATCATTTGTGATCGAAACATCATGCACTCTTACAAATTCTACAGACGACATTACAGCTTTTGTAGTTGTTACTATAGAGGGAATATATAGGTCTTTTTTAGTGTAATTCTTTAGTAATTTACTTGAAAACTTTTTATTGCTTGCTCCTAAACATACTCTGTTAAATGTATCTACTAAAAAAGATAAGTTTTGTAAAATTTTTACATTATCATTGCCTTTTTTCCCAAAACATATCCCTGGATCAACAATAATTTTTTTTCTTTTTATACCGCTGTTAACAGCAACTCCAATTCGTTCAGTCAAATATTTTTTTATGTCTTTCATAATGTTTTTTGACACTATAGTCTGTTTACNTTTATGTCCTGAGGGCATGTGTGTAATTATGATTTCAACTCCAGCTTCAGCAACAATATCAAACATATCAGAATCATGNGTGCCAGATGAAACATCATTTATGATAGAGGCTCCACGTTTAATAGCTTCGCTGGCGACAATACTTGATCTTGTGTCAACACTTAATATGATTTTATCATTAAGATTTCTTAACTTTTCCATAATAGGGATTATCCGATCTAGTTGTAGACTCACATCTACATCTGAAAAACCAGGTTTAGATGATTCCGCTCCAATATCTATAATATCTACTCCACTATCAATCATATTTGTTGCATGTTGTAGCGCCTGTTTTTTAGATAAATATTTACCTCCATCAAAAAAACTATCATGCGTTAAATTTAGAATACCTATTATCTTAGTTTTATTTTTATTNGACATTGGAATAATTAATTTTGTAAACACTTATTGAATCTTTAACGTCAATAGCCATTAAGTCATGGGCAACCCTTACATCTGATTTGTTTTTATCTAATTTTTTTACTTTAGCTAATATACTTTCGGGTGTTACGCCACCTAATGCCAAAATATGAGTCAAAAGAGTAAGTTTTGGTCTGGTTTTTTTTAGAACCTCGGCTAACTCTAATGGTGTTGTATGATAATTCATCAATCCTTGTACTTTTGGATTATTTTTTCTTACCTTCATAGGGGCGTCAGCAATTTCATGTATTAATAAATCACATTCTTTCGCATGTTTAACAAGATTTTCTGAATAGTTTGTATCGCCCGAAATAATGATACTGTATTTACCATTCTCTACTTTATAACCAAATGCATGTTTAACCCCTCCCCCATGATCTACATGAAAAGCCGTTACTTTGAGATTGTCTTTTTTGTAAACTATTCCTGATTTAATTTCGCTGACACTGGTTTCGAGGAAATTTTCTTGTAAATTTTCTGGTGGCGATGTTCTTATATGTATATCTTCTTCAAATGCTTCCTTAAGATTAGTTATAAAATGATTAGTTCCAATAGGCCCATAAATTTGCATTGGCTCTCTTCTTTGAAAGACCCATCCAGTAAATATTAAATCTGCCATACCCAAGGTATGATCAGAATGCAGATGAGTCAAAAAAACGACATTTACATCTTGAAGGGGTATATTTGCTTGTTTTAACCTTATTACCGCACCCCTACCCACATCAAATAATAATTTATTTTGTCCAGACTCAACAAGTATTGACTGTCCAAATCGTTCAATGCTCGGTCTAGGGGTTCCAGTGCCTAACATAATTACACGCATAATTTCAGCATTTACACTCAATGTAAATAGTAGTAAAAAAGAAAGGGTTAGAATTCTCATTTTCTTAATGTTAAGTTGTAATATAATTTAGCAGATAATGGATAACACTGAAATAAAAAAACCGCAGATTTCTAATGCAAAAAGACCACGAACTAGTAAAATTAAAGTTCGTGATGAGCACAATGATGAGAGGGAATTTCCTGTTACTGGTGAATTACCGCTTACTATTTATGTAAATAAAAAAGAAGTTGTAACATTGATGACTTTAGGTCATTATCCTGAATCGCTTGTCATTGGTTATTTAAGAAATCAAGGTTTCATAAAAAAAATTGATGATCTAGTATCTGTACAAGTAGATTGGGATGTAAATTCTGCGGTTGTTCAAACTACAAATCAAAACCAAAAACTTAATAACGAATTAACTCATAAAATTGTTACTTCTGGCTGTGGACAAGGCACAACATTTAGTGGTATTTGGGATGATTTGAAAAATAAAAAATTACAATCAAAACAAATCAAACAATCAACTATATACAAGTTATTAAAGTTATTACATGATAAAAATGAAATTTATAGACAATCAGGAGCTGTACATGGTTGTGCATTGTGCGATAAAGAGAAAATAATAGATTTTGTTGAAGATGTGGGTAGACATAACGCGGTAGATGCAATTGCAGGAAATATGTGGCTTGATGATATTGAAAGTACGGACAAAATATTTTATACAACAGGAAGGCTAACATCAGAGATGGTAATTAAAGTAGCACAAATGGAGATACCATATTTAATTTCAAGATCTGGTATTACTGAAATGGGTTTAACTGTAGCACAAGAAACAGGTGTTACTTTAATGGGAAGAGCTAAAGGAAAACATTTCTTGGTTTATAATGGTTCTGAAAATATAGAGTTTGATGATAAACCTGAACCAAGACCTGTGAACGCTCCAGATATATGGAAAAGAAGATAAATAGAATTAAAATATATTTGAAAGTTACGCTATACTAATTTATTTGTCAGCTCGCCTATTCCTTCTACAGAAACCTGAATAGTATCCCCTTCGTTCATTGGCCCTAAACCAGAATTTGTCCCGCAGGCAATAATATCACCAGGAAAAAGAGTCATATCTTTTGAAAGATAGCTTACAATTTCAAAAACATTAAAAAACATATCGCTTGTATTATAATCCTGAACAATTTTCCCATTCAGTTTAGATGTAACTCTTAAGTTCATTGGATCTATATCGCTTACAACACATGGTCCAAATACCCCGAAAGTATCGAAGCTTTTTGCTCTCGTCCATTGATCAAATGTAGGATCTTTTTTAACTAAATTCATTGCAGTTACATCATTTACACATGTATACCCAAGAATATAATCTTTAGCATTTTCGATTTCTACATTTTTACATTCTTTTCCAATAACAATTCCAATCTCACCTTCGTAATATATATCTTCAGAATAGAACGCTGGCTTTTCAATATCTACTCCACTTTCAATAAAAGTAGATATGGATTTATTAATATACAGCGGATTTTCTGGCTTATTGAGTCCCTTCTCCTTCGCTAATGTTTTATAATTGTTCCATAAAGCTAATATTTTGCTAGGTTTGATTTTATTTGATATTTTAGCCATCTTGTTGTTTTCAAATAGAATATAATATTAAAAGAACAATTTTAAACTAAAAGAAAATGAAACAAAAGAAAAGAGTGTTAATTATAAGATGCGGCCTATTAGGTGATACCGTGGACGCAACGTCGGTAATAAATCCAATTGTAGAGTTTTTTGGCAAAAATGTTGAAATTTCATGGGTTTCAAAACCAGAAAGTAGTCAGCTTTTTGAATTAGATGAAAGAATTAAAAAAGTTTATATACTTAGACATACTAAATTACCATTTTTTTTAAATGTAGATAAATTCTTGATAATTTTAAATTCTTTATTTAAACCATTCGATTTGATCTTAAATTTAGAAATTGGGAATAAATTTAATGATGTTGTAAGGTTTTCTCGTTCTCACTATAAAATTGGTATGCCTTATAAATACATTAATGACGATATTTTTGAAGAACACAGAGTTAATCATCAATTAAGAATTTTAAATGAATTTTTTTCTGGATATGACAAAAAATATGCAATTCCATCAATAGTAGGTAAAAAGAAAAAAGAATTAGAAGATATTTTTCCTATAAAAAATAAATACATCGTCCTATGCCCTACAAATAGTCACTTTGAAAATGAGAATTACCGTGGCTATAGATCGTGGCCAATAAAAAATTGGGTTGATTTAATAAAAAAAATATTAAAACAAACACAACTAAATATTTTATTAGTTGGAAGTAAAAACGAAGAAAAATATTTTAAAAACTTTTACCCACTAAATAGTAGAGTTTTTGATTTGTCTGGAAAAACAACTATATCAGAACTCATCACTATTATGCAGCACTCTCAATGTGTTGTCGCAACTGATAGTGGAAGCGTGCATGTTGCAGGAGCATCCGCTAAAAATATTGTATCTATTCATGGGCCAACAAATTATTTTCAATCAGCACCATATAAAACACCAATGAATAATATAAAAATAGCTACATTGAATCTTGAATGCAGTCCTTGCTATGATACGCAAGCAATAAAAGAATGTCCTATAAATAAATGTATGTACGATTTAGACGCTGATACTATCTTTGATTATATAAAGTCTTTTTAATTATTTTTCTTTTTGGATAAAAATCTCTCAATATGTTTTAAGTAAGATTCGTTAGGTTTTTTGTTGAAATTTTTCTCTGACACTAAGTCTGATAAATCATATAGTTTTTTTTCAATTTTTTTAGAAATATCTCCATATCTATTAAAATCTCTTATAAGTAAAATAATAATAATTGCTAAAATTGGAAACATAACCTGGGAAGTTACAGTATAGGCATAAAAGAATAGTTCTAAATAACTATCACCAATCATTTCTTTCTTTTAGTCTCATCAATAAATTTATTCATATCAATATCTATAGAATCTTCTATTATTTGATTTTTATTTCTAGCTTCCTGCAAACTTATTTCATTTTTTTCATATAATTTCCAAATTTTTATTCTTTCATTCAAAGCGCGTTGAGTAATATTATAATGAGTTAACTGATATTTTTTCATTTGCTTTTTAAAAACATCCAAAGTAGAACTTCTGCTATCATGAACACATTGCAAGTATTTTGATGATTCTTGTAATGTCATGCCATTTTTTGATAGTTTTTTTAATTGAATTTGACCATCTGATGAAAATTCACATTTTACAAATAAGTCATATGATTTTGCCCTGGCTTCTGCAAAATTATATTCTGGGAATTGATAATAGATGGTGTCTTGTATTAATTTATCATTGAGAATCAAATCATGATCCATATTGCTACTCAATATAACTTTAAATTCATTTTTTCCAATAGGCATTTTTTTTATAAAAAACCTTTTATAATAAATCCTTGTTACAAAATCTCCATTGATAAACAATTTTCCATATCCGCGCCAAGAGTTATTGTTTTTCATATCTTCTTCAGGAGTTAAATTGAAATTATCTATTATTGACTCTAATTGATAAAACGAACCTGTTCTATGAAGTTTGATTTTAACACTAGGAATTTTTTCTTGAGTAACTTCTACTGTAGGATTGTAATATTTTTTCCAAAATTCTATTCTATCATCTCTACTATGAGCATTTACATCAATTGATAAAAATACAAAAGCAAATAAGAATAAAAATTTGTTAACATAGTACATTATTTTTTCATTATAGTGTGAAAATGGATATCAATGTTACCTTTTTTCCTATCTTCAAGATAACATTTTAATGTTTGAGATATAACTGGAAAAGCTAAATCATCCCATGGTATTTCAGTTTCAGTAACCAACTTAATATCTTCCATTTCAACACCAGCTGAGAATTTACCATCCAATAAAGATCCATGATACATGATATATATTTGGCTGATGTGAGGTAGGTTGCATATTAAAAAAAGCTTGATGTCTTGTGATTTAGCACCTGCTTCTTCAAATGTCTCTCTTAAAGCTCCTTCTTCAAGAGTTTCGTTATTTTCTAAAAACCCTGCAGGCAATGTCCAATATCCACATCTAGGCTCAGTAGCTCTTTTGCATAGTAATATTTTGTCTTTATATGTTAAAAGACAGCCTGAAACAATTTTCGGATTCTCGTAAAAAATTGCACCACAAGCATCACATATAGCTCTTTCTCTATTATCACCCTCTGGAATTCTTATAGAAACTTTTGAACCACAATGCGTGCAGTAGTGTTGCGTTATTTTATGTCTAATCAGATTATCATTCATGAAATCTGATTCTAACATTATCTATACGTAATCACTATTGTACTTGAACGTTTACTGCTCTTTTACCTTTTGGACTCTCTTCCTCGTCGTAAGAAACTTTATCGTTTTCTTTCAAGGTTTGTGTTGTATCTGATTGGTGAACAAAGATATCTTTGTCGCCCTCATCAGGTTTGATAAACCCAAAACCTTTGACTGAATCGAACCACTTAACTATTCCTGTTTTCATTTTTACTCCATGGCTAATAGTACTTGATTATTAGGATAAAGCAATAAAATTTAATATATAAAATAATAATGTATGTTTGTAAGATAGCCGTCCCCAAGGGGAGTCGAACCCCTGTTGCCGGGATGAAAACCCGGTGTCCTAGGCCTCTAGACGATGGGGACTAATTAGTATTATCATAAAGAATTAACAAGTTTTTTATTATACCCAGTAATTTAATAAAATGATAACAAATATGTTGTAATTTGAGTTTGTATGAAAAGAATTATTCCCTACCTGATATTTTTCGTCCTTGTTGTTTACTATGTGACAGCCCATCCTTCTCATTCGTGCTTAGGTAAAAAACCAACTACACATTTTTTTCAAGCGATGCAATGGGGTAACATTTGCATTAGTAGCAAAAATATCTATGATTTTGACGATGTTAATGCCGAAAAAATTATTATACCAGCAAATCTTTACCTACCTAAAAATATTAAAAAACCTGTACCAGCTATTATCATGTCTCATGGCGCGGGCGGTATATTTCGTTTTCATCATAAATATAAAAAACTATTTTTAAGTAAAGGTTATGCGGTATTGATAATTGATCATTTTCATCCACGAGGGAAAGTATTAGACAATAACTTTGTGGACATAACTGAGCCCATGATGATATATGATACTATCTCAGCATATAATTTATTAAAAAAACATCCATCTATTTCAAATAAGATAGGGTATATAGGTTGGTCTAAAGGAGGAATAGGAACTGTTCTTTTGAAAGACAAAAGATTATTAGAAAGATTTAATCTTAATGAAAATAGTTTTAGTTTCATGGCTGGTATATATACGTTTTGTGGTTTTTCTTTTGAAAATGAAAATATTTCAAAAACCCCCTTTTTATTAATTAGTGGAAGTGCAGATACAATTACACCATCAAAATTGTGCAAAAACATGTCCATAAAATTTAGAAAAATACATAACACAGAGTATGTTGAGATAAATGACGCACATCATGGTTTTGATAATTATGCTTTCTATTTAGGAGCGTATATACCTTGGCAACCAATAATAACTGATTTCTCGAGCAATTGTGTTATTAAGATTAATGATAATTTTCAAACCATGAATATATATGAAACATTAAAGCTAGATTCTGTTAAAAATAGATCTCTTTTTATAGAAACATGTACTGAAGACGGAGCTTATGTAAAATATCAACACAACGCAACAGAAATTACAGAAAAAAAATTATTACAATTTGTAGAAAATAATTTTAATTAATTTAATTTTAGAATTAGCGTCTTAAAATTATTTAATCTATCCAGTGTTTTATTAGATCCAAGTGTAAAACTTAAGTCATCAATAGAAGGAGATTTTAATCTTCCAGTTAGAGCCAATCTTAAGACTGGACCTACTTCTGAAAATTTCAGATTTAATTCTTTAGAAATATACTTAAGTATATTGCTCAAGTTCTCCTTTTTTGAAAAATCTGTTTTTTCAAATTTAGCTATAGATTTATCTAAAATATTAATCATTTTTTCCGTATTAAATTTTTTTATTAATTCTAAATCATAAGATAAATTTTCATCAAAATAATATGATAAACTCTCAGCAATTTTTTTGAGACTAAATTCTCTTTCTATTCCTAATTCAAGAATTTTTTCTAAATATTTTTCATCTTTTACTGTAATATTTGCATCTTTCAAATACGGCATTATCATCTTTCTTATATTCTCTATACTATTATTTTTTATGTAATATTGATTTAGCCAATTTAATTTATCATAGTCGAATATTGCAGCAGATTTTGTTACTTTATTTAAAGAAAATAATTTGACTAGTTCATTCATAGAAAAAATTTCTTTATCCCCATGCGACCATCCTGTTCTTGCAAGATAATTAATAATAGCTTCACTTAGGTACCCCTCATCAAGAAAATATTTTATATCAACAGCCCCATGACGTTTTGATAATCTTTTTCCGTCTTTCCCATGTATCATAGGCAGATGAGCAAATTCAGGGATTTTTGGATTCAAAGCATTAAAAAGATTAATTTGAACTGCTGTATTGCTTAAGTGATCATCTCCTCTTATTATATGAGAAATTTGAAACTCTATATCATCAACAACCGACGTTAAATTATAAGTAGGAATACCGTTAGATCTTAATATAACAACATCATGAAATGTTTTTGGATCGAAATTAATGTCACCATGAATTTTATCATTCACTATTATTTTTTTGTTTTTCTGATTTTTGAATCTAATGACATGGTTAGGTTTATTTAGTCTGTTATCATATTGTATATTTAAATCTGTTCCTTTTGTTTTTTCAGTTATCTCAATTTCATCATAATAAGCAAAATTATTATTAAGTAATTCTTCTATTTTATCGATGTAAATTTCGAATCTTTTTGACTGATAAATAATATTTTTATCAGATGATAAACCTAAGTTCTCTAACGCGCTTATTATAGATTCTGTATATTCTTGTGTGCTTCTAGATGTATCTGTATCGTCTATTCGAATTAAAAATTCACCTCCATGATTTTTTGCATATAACCATGAAAACAGTGCTGTTCTTACACTACCAATATGTAACCAACCAGTTGGACTTGGAGCAAATCTTGTTCGAATCATACCTATAATGTCATTTTAAATTCATCAACTATGGCACCAGGTAATGTAGAACTATAAGAAGATCTGCCTTCATAAGTACTACAATCCATAAGCATATCTTGATTGTTAGTTAATCCAAATAAATTGTCACCTAATATATTATATATAGTTTCATCAAATCTCATGGTATTGATTGGACCAATAAACTCACCGTCTTTTACTTCAAAACAACCAAATCTAGTTAAACCAGTAACTCTGGCATTATTCTTATCTGAAAAATTTAAATACCATAAATTGCTTATATAGATACCATCTTTAAGATATTCGGTAATTTTGTCATCGGGAATATTTCCTGGTTTAATTTCTATAGAAACAGGAGATTCATAGTATTCTGCGGCATTATGATCTACTGAATATTCTAAAGCTGATCTTGGTGATATTAATGAAGTATTAAATTGCCCTGATCTAATTAATTCAATTTTCTCTGGTTTTATAAAACCATCTTCATGGAAATTTGGAGCGATACCACTCGATAAATCTTCTGTAATTGTCACAACTTCGTTTAATTGTTTATCTCCTTTAGTCATTAAGTGTAATGGGCTGGAACCTATCTTGTTGGCTTTATAGCTAAAGCCACCCCAAGACATCATATCTATGATTTCGTTAAGAGCTGAAGGTGACAAATAAACTCTTTGCAAACCAGGTTTTAGTTTTATTTCTTTATTATCAAGAACAGATAATTTCAATTTTCCTTCATCAAGAATTTTTTTAAATCTACTGTAATCCCATTCAGTTCCGGCATAGTTTTGCTTTATAGCTTTATCATTATTGTTGTACAATGACCAATCAAAATTGAATGAAGTGCTCTCATGCCAGTTAAACTGACCAAAGGAGTTAGCGAAACCTCTATAAATATTTCCAGAAGAATAAATTCCGACTAATTCTTCGTTGCTAACATAGTCGAGCACATTTTGCAGAATTTCTTGATTGTTTATTTTGCTATTGCAGTTTGATGTAAATGATGACTGCTTCTTTTTAGAATATAGCAAATATGGATCTGTAGACAGTTCAGGCATTTCTCTTCTGAGATAATTAAGAGATTTCATCAATATTTCTGTATCTCTATCAATATTTCCACTCAATCTTAAAGAGGATGTGTGAATTTTCCCTTTATGAATAAGACTTAGACTTAAATCTAATTGTTTAACATTCCCGGCCTGTCTTATTTTTGAATGATTTAATCTAACAAAATTGCTAACTTCAGCATCAAAATTGATAATCATAACTTCATCATCATGAATTTCATGTAAAATCTTTTTCGAAATACTTTCGAAGAATTCTTTCACTATAACCCTCCAAAAACTTCGATGTTATCAAATAAACACATTGGAGTGGAATGACCTACAAACATAGTTTGATTAGGTTCGCCTTTTCCGCAATTAGAAGTTCCTAATATTTTTTGCGAATCTTTATTCCCTATCATGGTTAAATTATGCCAAAAATTTTCGGTAACACCTCTGTAACTCGGATTTTTAACTATTCCTTTTAATTCGCCATTTTGAATTAAAGTTCCTTTTTCACAACTAAATTGAAATTTATTTCTTTTATCATCAATAGACCATGAATTATTAGTTTCTAGTAATATTCCATCATCAATTGATGAAATCATATCTTTTTCTGAATAATTGCCAGGTTCAATGTTGATATTGCCCATCCTGTCTATGGGAGGTCTATTCCAATTGCTTGCTCTTGAACAAGCAACATAATCCAGCCCAGTTCTTTGACCTGAAATATGACCACCAATAGGTCTAACTAGAAGTCCATCTTTGATTAAATATTCTTTGGAAGCTTCAGTTCCATCATCATCATAATTATATGTTGCTAATTGTGACTCTAAAGTAGGGTTAAAAGTAACATTTAAACATTTAGAACCATATTGATATTCTCCAAACATATCCAAAGTCACAAAGCTTGATCCAGCATAATTTCTTTCATCACCAAGAATTCTATCTAGCTCAAGTGGATGTCCAATTGATTCATGGAGTTGAAGAATCATTTGATCGGGCGCTATTAGAGTTTTCATATTTTTATCCGGACAATTAGGGGACTTTGCTAATTGAATAGACTCTTCAGATAGCTCTGCAGCCTTTTGATTCAGATTTATAGTATCTAAAAAATCGTAACCTACTTGCCTTGCATGAGCATGACCACCATATGTCCTTGTTTGTATTTCTTTTTTATGAGCGGCAGAAACAACAACTTGAGGTAATAAAAATGAAATTCTTTGTCTGAAATGAGAATCATTAGTATCAATAAATAATGTCTCTATTTTTTTATATCTCAAACTTGCACCCCAGTTTGATATAGTAGACTTTGATTTGAGAATTTTATTAAGATTTCTCAAATAATCTATCTTGTCTTTAGTTGAAACTTGCATCCAATTAGTCTCTTCTTTTGTGAAATAGTTTCCTTGAACTTGCTTTATACGTTTGTAGTCAGGAAGGAATGTTGTTTTATTTTTAGTAAATTTACTCCATTCTATAGCTTCATTTATTGCCGATTTAATTCCATCCATAGTTAAATCACTTGAAGAACCATAACCTATTCCACCTTGATTGATTATAGATACCATTATTCCATCATCTTCAGAAACTGTAACAGGTTCTACAATATTTCTGGTAACAGATATTGTATTTACAAACTGATTAACAAATCTGAAAGAACAGTAATCTACGTCTGGCAGGAGCTGTTTTACTTGGTTTATAAAGTCTTCTTTCATGATAATATTAAATTGTAACACTAGAGAGTATCTAATGCATGATGTTTACCAATTAATTAAAAATTCAGATTTCCCTGTTATTTTTAGGGATGAATTAAAATGTATACAAATTAATATGGGCTACAGATGTAATCAATCATGTGTTCACTGTCATGTTAATGCTGGTCCTAATAGAAATGAAATGATGGACAGAAAAACTGTTAATGAAATTATTAATTTTATTTCAAAAAATAATATAGACAAAATTGATATAACTGGAGGTGCTCCAGAACTAAACCCCTATTTTACATATTTAATAGAAAAATCAAAAAAACTTGGTTGTCATGTAATAGACAGGTCAAACTTAACAGTCCTGCTAGAGCCTGGTATGAATTCATTAGTTAATTTTTTAAAAAAATATAATGTAGAAATTATTGCATCTCTTCCGTGCTACTCATCTGAAAATGTAAATCAACAAAGAGGAAAAGGTGTTTTTGAAAAAAGTATATGCGCTTTAATAAAACTAAATAATATAGGCTATGGAATAAACAAAAAGTTGCCGCTCAATCTTGTATACAATCCCCAAGGTGATAACTTGCCAGGTAATCAAAAATTGTTGGAGAATCAATATAAATCATATTTATACAAAAAATATAAAATAAAGTTTAACCGCCTTTATACCATTACAAATATGCCCATATCAAGATTTGGGAGTTATTTAATATCAAAGGGTAAATTTCATACTTATATGAATTTATTGAAAAATACTTCAAACACAGATCATCTAAATAATGTTATGTGTAAAACACTTATAAGTATTGATTATAAAGGATATGTCTATGACTGCGATTTTAATCAAATGCTGAATATGGGGATTTCTGGGAGAAAAAAATTACATATATCAAAATTATCAATCCAGGATTTATATAAAAAAAGTATCAAGACCGGTGAACATTGTTATGGATGTATTGCGGGCAATGGGAGCAGCTGCGAAGGTAACTTAAAAAATGATTAGCATAGTTATACCTACATACAACGAAGAACAATATATTGTTAAAACTCTCAATAATTTAAATCAACTTAAAAAAGACTTAGAAATTGAAATAATTTTAGTTGACGGAAATAGTTCTGATAATACAGTCAAAATTTCAAAAAATTTAGTAGATAAAGTTATCATGAGCAAAAAAGGAAGATATATACAACAGAATTTAGGTGCACAAAGCGCAAATGGTTCAATAATTCTATTTTTACATGCTGATACTATCGTAACTAAATCTGGATTAGATATTCTTATTGAAAAAAAGAATAATTTTATGTGGGGCTTTTTTAAAATATCTTTCGATACAAAAAACTTTAATTTTTTTATATTAAAAAAATGTATTAATTTTAGATCTATAATTTTCAAATATGGAACAGGAGATCAATGTATTTTTGTCAATAAAGATTTATTTAATGAAATTGGTGGCTTCCCATCAATTGCTTTAATGGAAGATGTAGCACTCTGTCGTATTCTTAAAAAAAAATATAATCCACTAATTATAAATGAAGTAGTAAGTACATCTACCAGAAAGTGGAGCAATGAAGGATTTATAAAAACTATATTAAAAATGAGATTACTAAGACTTATGTATTATCTTGGCTTTAGTCCATCATTTTTAGAAAAATACTACTAACATGAATTCTATCAATATATTCTCCAAATGTCCTTATAGTTCAAAGTGTAAAACAAGACTTAGAAATTTATTAAATAAAGATGAAAGGAGTTTTTTATCTAAGTATATGTTAATAAATATACTCGATGAAGTAACAAACACAAATCACTCTATAATAAATCTTTGGATATATCCTCATTTCAATCATGTATTTTTTACCGAAATTAAAAAAAAATATAAAGTTAATCTGTATAGGCAGGAAGGTAGTAATTTATCTGAAAGATTGAATCATTGCCTCTATAACCAATCATCTATCCATCAAAAAGTAATTATTTTAGGATCAGATATCCCAACCTTAAATCACAGAATTATTGCTGATGCTGTCAAATCATTAAATTACAAAAAATATGTAATAGGACCAAGTAAAGATGGTGGTTTTTATTTATTGGGTAGCACAATACATCGTAATAATATATTTAATACATTTCATACAGAAAAAATTAGATTTACAAATATCATAAATACTATCACTACGAATAACCATGATTATA
This sequence comes from Gammaproteobacteria bacterium, assembly GCA_002716945.1. Taxonomy (GTDB): domain Bacteria; phylum Pseudomonadota; class Gammaproteobacteria. The sequence goes on from PBCF01000002.1 coordinate 590,584, forward strand.
TTTTATTAGAAAAATTAAAAGATATTGATACAAAAGAAGATTTACTTACTATTTAATTTTTTTTTTGGAAAATGAGTTTTAGGGTCGACATTATTATCATATAACTCATTTAACTTTACATATTTCATGTATGTATTAAACATTGTTGTTATGGCAACAGTGATACCATCTAATCCTTGGAAGATTCCACCTTTTAAAAAAAGTTTTTTAAAGAGTGCAAAAAATGCATGTGTTATAGGGCGAATTCTAGATGCTTTTACTCCTTCTGAATGTAATGTTTTCGCACTCTCAGAACTGTAAAAATTTATTTTATCAATCCACTCTTTATAAGAAGTATATGTATGGTGGGTGATATGGTAATCAGACTTAAATTCAGATTTAACCGGAATATATGAATGTGATGTCCTATCAACATAATTAGTAATTTTTTTATTATATAGTCTTATAACTCTATCAGGATAAAACCCTGCCGCTTTAATCCACCTGTTTCCACAATAATTTCTTCTTTTAAAAGAATATCCATCGTAGTTGCTATTATCTAAATCAAGAGATTTAACAAATCTGATTAAATCATCTTCTAGTTTTTCATCTGCATCTAAACTAAAGACCCATTTATTAACAGCAAACTCAGATGCAAATATTTTTTGTGGTCCATCACCCAAAAAAGGTTGTTCTATTACTTTGGCTCCCATATTTTTTGCAAGTTCACAGGTTTGATCCTTGCTTATTGAATCTACAACAATTATTTCATCACAAATATTTTTCAATGATTGTATACATTCTTTAATAGTTTTTTCATTATTTAATGTTATGACTGTTCCAGTTATTTTGTTCATAGAGTATCTAAATATTTATTTATGGTTTGAAAATGTAAATCATAATTATACTTAATATCAGCAAAAGCTTTACCTTTTTTAGAAAAATTTTTTCTTAATAATGTATCTGTTTTGATTTTAAGTATCTTTCGAGAAAGATCTTTAGAATTTTTTGGCTCAAATAATAGGCCGTTTTGTCCGTCTTCTATAATCTCGGGCACTCCTCCAGCATTACTACCAATTACAGGTACCTGCATTATCATTGCCTCTGCCAAAACTAATCCAAATGTTTCTTCATATGTAGGTAGTATTATAAGATCAACATATGGCATAATTTTCATTGGTTCGTTAATAAAGTTAATAAATCTAATATATCTCTTTAAATCATTATCAGCAATTAACTTATCAAGTTTAGATTTATAGTTTTCATCCATTACATGTCCAATGCTCAATAGTTGTATTTCTTCGGATTTTAATTCTTTAATAGCATCTATAACTAAGTGCTGTCCTTTTTGTTCTTCAACTCTGGAGAATAAACCTATAGTAAATAAACTAGTATTGAGATTAATTTTTTCAAAATACTGATTCTTTCCATGTATATCAATTTCTGTTGGCTTGTAAATTCCATATGTTAATATTTGTATTTTATTATTTTTAATTGGATAATATTTTTGAGCTTCAATTTTAAGTTTTTGAGTAATAACCAAAACTAAATCTATATATTTAAAAAGAAAAGAATGATAAAAATCATTTTTGTACCTAGTTATTTTCATTTGTCTATAATAGATTAATAATAATTTTTGCTTAGACAAAATCTTTATTAAAACTGAAAATAATATATCTTTTGACCAACTTACATGTATAACATCTATTTTGTTTTGATTTATAAATTTAGAGATTTTGAGAGCATAATATAAGATATTAAATATGCTAATTTTACTAATAGCTATCCTTGAATCAGGAATACGCTTTTCTATCTCCGAATTTTTTCTACAAACAGCACTTACAGAATTATCCTTATAATAATTAACCATTTTTGTGAAATACAATTCTAAGCCGCCTATATCAGGAGATGTGCAAATTGCTAATATTTTTTTCATAAATTAAGTATAAAAATGGTAAAAAAAATAGTTATAATGTATTGTAGAGTTTTCGAATACATAAATAAATAATAATCAATGAAAAAAATCCTAATTACTGGAGGAGCTGGCTTTATAGGTTCCCATTTATGCAAAAAACTTCTTGATGAAGGCAATGATGTGCTATGTTTGGATAATTATTTTACTGGTACAAAAGAAAATATAAAGGAATTATCAGATAGTCCATATTTTGAAACTATAAGACATGATATATGTTTTCCGTTATATGTTGAAGTTGACCAAATATTTAATCTAGCTTGTCCTGCCTCTCCTATACATTACCAACATGATCCTGTTCAAACTACAAAAACAAGCGTGCATGGCGCCATAAATATGTTGGGTCTTGCAAAGCGAATCAATGCAAGAATATTACAAGCATCAACTTCTGAAGTTTACGGAGATCCTGAGACCCATCCTCAAGATGAGAAATATTGGGGGAATGTAAATCCAATCGGTCCTAGGAGTTGTTATGATGAAGGGAAAAGATGCGCAGAAACATTATTTTTTGATTATTACAGACAACATAAGCTCGATATAAAAGTTGTAAGAATTTTTAATACATATGGACCAAAGATGCATCCTAATGATGGAAGAGTTGTAAGTAACTTTATTATGCAAGCATTAACAAATAAAGATATTACAGTTTTTGGTGACGGAAAACAAACCAGATCATTCTGCTACATAGATGACATGGTTATTGGTTTAAAAAACATGATGGATTCGGATGAAGGAATAATTGGCCCCATAAATTTAGGCAATCCTACAGAATTAAAAATTATTGATTTAGCAAAATTAATAATTAATATGACAAATTCTAAATCTAAGATCATTCACGCTGATTTACCAAAAGATGATCCGGTTAGACGCAAACCGGATATATCTATTGCTAATAAAACATTAAATTGGAAACCTACTATTGAAGTGGAAGATGGTTTAAAAGAGACAATAAAATTTTTTCAAACACAAATAAAATAAAAATGGACTTAAAAAACAAAAAATTCCTCCTTGTAAGGAATGATAAAATAGGAGATTTCATGCTAATTTGGCCAGCAATTTCCTATCTAAAGAAAAATTTGGGAAATTGCCATATAACATGTTTGGTGTCAAAAGATGTTGAAAGACTAGCCGGTAAATGTAATAACATTGATGAAATTATAACTGATCAAAGTTTAGCTAATTTAAAAAAAATAATAAAAGAAAAGAAATTTGACGCATCAATATCATTCTTTTCTACATTTAGAATTGGATATCTTTTGAAATCTTGTGAAATACCTTTAAGGATTGCGCCAGCAACTAAAATGGCACAGTTTTTTTACAATCACACACTTAAACAAAACAGATCCCAATCAAAAAAACCGGAACATGAATATAATACAGATTTAGTTGTAGAATTATTAGATAAATATCAAGTTGTAGATTTTGAACCTATGGATGAACCTCCATATCTTCAACTGGATGAAAAAGAATCCAGAGACTATAAAAGAGATTTCTGCAATATATATAAAATTAATCTTGATAAAAAAATATTGTTCATTCATCCAGGGTCTGGTGGTTCTTCTAAAAGTTTATCTATTGATGACTATGTGGCTATTTGTAAAGGTTTGAGGAGCTTTGATGATTATAATTTTATAATTCATCACTCAATAACTGAAAAAAAATTAGCTTCTGAATTATTTAATAAACTTGATAAAATAACAAATGTAAAATTAATTAGACCTACACATAACATAGATGCTTTGTTAAAAAATATAAATTTATGTGATGTATTTATTTCTGGATCTACAGGTCCTTTGCACATTGCTGGAGCATTGAATAAGAAAACAGTGGGATTTTTCCCATCCAAAAGATCTTCAACACACTTAAGATGGGAAACTATCAATAATTCAAGAAGACGATTACATTTTACAGATTTAGGTGGAAGATTCAGAAATATAAAAATTGATGAAAATAGAACAATTCTTGAAATTCAAAAATTTATTGGTGTCTCATAAAATTTTATCTATTTCATGAATAACATTTTCAGAAGTAATTGAATTAAGACAATTAAGATGTTTAAGTGGGCATTCACGTTCAAAACATGGGCTACAAGACAATTCCTTATATATAACTTTGCTATCCCCATCATCAATCAACGGTGCTGTATAATCTGGAGATGAAGATCCAAATAATGAGATGATTTTAGCATTTACAGATGCGGCAATATGCATTAACCCAGAATCATTTGATACAACAACAGCTGCACAAGATAACAAGTTTACAACTTCTTGAAGAGATGTTCGATTTATCAAATTATGCACATTTTTATGATTTGCAAAAGCAGATGAAAAAGATTTTAGCATCTCAGGATCTTTCCCAACAATATATATTGGATAATTTATAGATAAATGCGCTATTAATTCTATCCATTTTTCAATTGGCCATCTTTTTGCCGGACCAAATTCAGCATCAGGACAGAAGAATAAATTTTTTTTGTTATTATCTAAATTAAATTTTTTTATAGTTTTTATTCTACAATCAGAATCTATAGTAATCTGAGGTTTTAAATTATAAGAGTATTGTGAATCTAATAATTTTAAATACCTATTTACCATAGATAATTGGTGTTTAACTAATTTGTAATGTCGATTTAACAATAAAAATCTCAGCTCTGTAGAGTAACCAACTCTAATTGGTATTTTTAGAAACCAAGGAATTAATGCAGATTTAAAGCTATTTTGTAAAACAAAGCATTCATTATATTTATGATTAGAAAGTTTTTGTGATAATTTAATTCTTTTTTTTAATCCTAAAACCCCATGAGGTATTGTAAGTTCATATATATTCTTTATCTCTGGCATCATTTTAGCTAGAGGGATTAAATCTCCTTTGATAATTAAATCTATTTCGCATGATTCATTTAAATTTTTGAGCTGTTTATAGACTGCTTGAGAAATTATAAAATCCCCTATCCAGGCTGGTGCAACAATTAAAATATTTTTATTAGCTACCATTAGGTTGTGATAACCAATCTATATATTTTTTTACACTTTCATTTAAACTAAAGAACTTTTTCTCATATCCAACATTTCTCAAACTTGAAATGTCTGCTTTAGTATAAGCTTGATATTGTTTTTCAAGATTTTTTGGAAAATCAATATATTCTATTTGTCCACTATCAAAATTCTCTATTACTGCATTTGCCACATTATTAAATGTATTACTTTCTCCAGTTCCGACGTTGTATATACCAGAAATATTTTTATTATTCATAAACCATAATTTGATTGCAATAGTATCATCTACAAATATAAAATCTCTTTCTTGTTCACCGTCAGTATAACCATGACTACCTTCAAAAAGATTAATAATTTTATTAGATTTCATTTGATGATAAAAATGGTAAATGACGCTAGACATTTCTTTTTTATGACTCTCTCTTGGGCCAAAGACATTAAAATATCTTAATCCTACAACTTGTGTATCTATACGATCTTTATATTCTCGATAATATTGATCAAATTTATATTTTGATTCAGCATAATGATTTAGAAAACTTTCATTCTTAGGGTCTTCAGAAAATTTTGTTCCTGATCCATAAACCGAAGCTGACGATGCATAAATAAAATTTGTACCTGAATTAGCACAATAATGTAAAAGTTCTTTGGAATAATCAAAATTTGTATCCATAATATAATCTCTATCTTGTTCAGTAGTCTTAGAACAAGCACCAAGATGAAATATTAAGTCAATTTTTTTTGTATAATCTTTTGTATTATTTTTTATATCTTCTAAAAATTTTTTATTGTCTACGCAGTCTATGTAATTAAGATTATCAAGATTATTAAATTTTTCTGTATTACTATTCAGTTCTTCAACAACGAGTATATTTTCTTCTCCAAGATTATTCAATGAACTTATCAAGTTGCTGCCAATAAAGCCTGATCCGCCTGTTACAATTATCATGATTAAGATATACTCAAATTTTTATTTATTATATAAAACAAACATCAATTTGACTAATAAAAGATGATAAGTATTCTTATCAAATATTTTAAAAACTGATACAATGTGTAGATGAATAAAAGCACTAAGAAAGTTGCTATAATCATGGGATCAAAATCTGATTGGCCAACCATGACAAACGCAGCACAAATGCTAGACAAGTTAAAAATAAAGTATGAATGTAAAGTAGTGTCAGCACACAGAACACCAGACTTGTTATATAAATTTGCATCTTCAGCAGCAGAAAATGGAATAGAAGTAATTATAGCTGGAGCTGGAGGATCTGCACATCTTCCAGGTATGACTGCCTCCAAAACGCATATTCCAGTAATTGGAGTCCCTATCAAAACAAAAAATTTAGAGGGTATGGACTCGCTTTTATCCATCGTACAAATGCCTGCAGGAATTCCAGTTGGCACCGTAGCAATTGGCAAAAGTGGGGCAATTAACGCTGCTTTATTAGCTGCGAGTATATTGAGCAATAAATATCCTGACATAAAAACAAAATTAAAATCATATAGGACTAATCTAACAAAAACTGTTTTAAAAAGCGGAGATCCAAGAAAGTAAGATGCGTATTGGTATTTTAGGAGGCGGTCAACTAGCAATGATGATGGTTGAGACAACTCAGCATTTAGATTTAGAATATATTGTAGTTGATCCAGCAGAAAATCCTCCCGCATCAAAATTCACAAACTGTATACGAGCTGAATTTGATGACAAAAAAATGCTGGATATGCTGATAAAAGAATGTGATGTTGTAACTATAGATTTTGAGAATGTACCTGCAGAATCGCTTGAATACTTAGAAACAAAAATTCAAGTATTTCCGAGTTCGCAATCTCTTCGAATTTGTCAAGATAGGAAAATGGAAAAAGAATTATTTATAAAAAATAATGTCAAAGCTGCTGAATATCAAAATGTCTCTTCATTAGAAGATTTAAAAAATGCTGTAAAAAATATTGGAAAAGATTCAATTCTTAAATCAAGAAAATTTGGTTATGATGGAAAAAATCAATTTATGATTCAAAATAATGATATTGAAAAAATTTGGATAGATTGCAAAAAAATACCATCTATTCTAGAAAAGAAAATTAATTTTAAAACAGAATTATCATTAATTGGCGTCAGAGACCAGAAAAAAGAAATAGTTTTTTATCCATTAGTTGAAAATATACACAAGAAAGGAATACTTCGTATTAGTGTTTCAGATTATGGAAATAATGATTTACAAAATCAAGCAGAAAAGATTCTAAAAAAAATAATGGAAAGTTTAGATTATATAGGAGTTCTAGTAATAGAATTTTTCCTCACTTCTGATGATGTACTTATAGCCAATGAGATGGCTCCAAGAGTTCATAATTCTGGCCATTGGAGTATAGAGGGTGCAAACATAAGTCAATTTGAATCACATATAAACTCTATAATAGGTGTAAAAAATACACAAATAAAAATCATTAAAAAATCAGCTATGATAAATTTATTGGGGACATTACCTAAATTTGATAAAATATATAAATTAGATAATGTTTTTATTCATAAATATAATAAAAAAGAGAGAGCTAATAGAAAGTTAGGTCATATAACTATTATTGATGATAATGATCAAAACTTAAAAAAGAAAATAAATAGTATAGAAAATATAATTAATTAGACAGTTCTTTTTCCGTCGAAGACACAAACAAAATAACAACCTTCAGGGCCGGCATGCACTCGGTGAAATACACCATCTTCTATTAATACAGTATCACCAGCTTTAACATCTATTTTTTTTTCATCTAATTCCATTTGACCACTACCGCTAACAAAAAAATATACCTCCTCTTGACCCTGGTGATCATGACCAGAGGTACTCTTCATTGGATTCAAATTTGTACTACTTACGACTAAATTCTTTAGTAGTGTATTATCTTTCACAATATATCTATCGTCTTCTTTAGTAATTACACCGCCAATATCATTTATATTAATTAAAGTGTTCATTTTGCTAAATTTATATAATTCTTGTTCTGAATAATCTGATTCTTATCGTCTACATAAATAATAGTAGGTTTATGATTAACAATTTCATCTGTATTTAATTGAATATAAGAACAAATGATGATTTTATCTTTGATTTTAACTTTATGGCACGCAGCGCCATTAACACAAATAATTCCCGATTCTGCCTTTCCAGGTATTGCGTATGTTGATAATCTCTCTCCATTTGAAATATTATAAATATCAATTTTTTCATAAGGTTTGATACCACATGCATTTAATAAAGAAATATCTATCTCACATGATCCTTCATAATCAATTCTAGAATCAGTGACCGATCCTTTGTGAATTTTTGAATTTAAAAATGTCTTAATCATAGAAGTAATAATACTACTACATTAGTATCTTGTCCAATTTGAGAAACTATGAATTTCAATTAAATGATAAATTGTCTATCAATCTAACACCAGAAATATATCCAGCATAAAACAATCTATATTTGAAATTTATATCTGAATCAATAATGTCTAGTCCATGAATATCATATAAATCTTTAGTTTCAATTACTTCACAATATTCTGTCTCAATCAACTTATCAATTTTATCTTCAAAATATGATAATATTTGATGTTTTATATTTGATTTCATTGTATATTCTTGCATCAACTTATAAATACTAGAAGCTATTTTTTTTTGATTTTGAGTTAATAAATTATTTCTGGAACTTAATGCCAGACCATTTAAATCTCTTATAGTTTCGCATTCATTAATTTTTATATTTAATTTATTTTTTTGAATTAAAAATTTAATTAATAATAATTGTTGATAATCTTTTTCCCCAAAAAAGACATAATCTGGCGAAATAATATTGAATAATCTTAGGACTATTTTGTAAACTCCTATGAAATGATTTGGTCTATATTTCCCACATAGAATTTTAGTAAAACCGTCTGGTAATGTGTCTATAATAGGTAGATCGTCTAAAATATTTTCATCTGGTAAGAATAAACAATCTATATTTTGTGTCTTCAGGCACTCTATATCTTTATCAATTTTTCTTGGATAAGCATCAAAGTCTTTTGTATTATTAAACTGTAGCGGATTTATAAAGATTGATACTATTTTTTTTGAAACAATTGATTGGGATTTTTTTATTAAACTTAAATGTCCATTATGGAGATTACCCATTGTTGGGATAAAAGAAATTATATGATTTTCATTTTTTAAACGATGAATATGATTTTTTATTTCTTCAATTTTTGTAATAATTTTCAATTTTAAAATTTGTGTTTATTTTTTGTTTTATTGATATATTTTTTAATTTTAGTTTTTATATCACTATTTTTGAAAATATCATTATTAATGAATTTTGGAACACCATTATAACTTATACCTAATAAATCATATAAAACTAAGATTTGACCGTCACAATTATTGCCTGAACCAATCCCAATTACAGGTATAGATAATTTTTGACTAATGGTTTTAGCTAAATCCGATCCAATGCATTCAGTTATCAATAAACTTGCTCCTGATTTTTCAATAGCCAGTGCTTCATTCATAATTAATATCTTTGATTCATTGGTTATGCCAACTTTTTTATACGGTGTGTTTTTTTTCTTGTATTGAGGTCTGATGCCAATATGACCGCAAACTTTTATATTTTTTGATACTAGGAATTTTATAATACTGAGATGATCTAAAGTACTTTCAATTTTTATCATGTTTGCGCCACAATTAATTAACTGTAAAGCATGATGTAGGGCTTCTTTTTTTGTCTTATAAGTATCAATAACCATATCAGAAATCAAATAGGCATTTTTAATGCCTTTTTTAACAGACTTGGTGTGATATATCATTTCGTCTTGAATAACATTGTGTGTGCTTTTGTCACCTTTCACTACTTCCCCAAGAGAATCTCCAACTAGAATGATATCAATACCCAATTTATCGAGAATTGACGCAAAACTGGCATCATATGCGGTTAAACATGATATTCCAATGTTTTTTGCTTTCATCTGCTGAATATTTTTTAGGCTTTTTCTCGGCATTTTTATATTTATTTAGTTGGATTAAAATATTGTTTACCTTTAATGTTTTTACTTATTTCTTCAATTAATAAATCATAATCTTTACTATTATTAACATCAACATCAGAAGTATTTATTATTAAAAGTGGTGAATCAGAATAATTATGAAACAATTTTGTATATGCATCATTTATCTTAGAAAGATAGCTAGTAGTTATATTCTGTTCATATGGAATACCTCTAGATTTTATCCTGTCTACTAAGGAAGAAACAGTAGATTGTAAATAAATAACTAAATCTGGTTTTGGGGAATTTAATCTAAACAATTCATATAATCTCATATACAATTTAAATTCATCTGAATTTAATGTATTCTCTGCAAATAATTTATCTTTAGCAATATAAAAATCAGATATGAAAAATTTTTCATTGATTTCATTTTGTTTTTTTTCTGAGAATTGTTCTGATCTTTGAAGTAAAAAATATAATTGGGTAATGAACGCATATTGCTTGGGCTTCTCATAAAATTTTTCCAAAAATGGATTATTGGAAAAATCTTCTAATAAAAGACCGCTGTTGAAAGTATTAGAAAGTTTAGTTGCTAAAGTTGTCTTTCCAACTCCAATTGGTCCTTCGACTACAATGAATCTTTTTTTTGTATTCATATTCTAAATTTTTTTTAAATATTTAAGTAATCTACCATATTTAGGAATATTAAATCTATAATTAGTAATTTCATAAAGCGGTATTAATACAAATGATCTAAAAATCATTTCTGGATGAGGGATTGTAAGTCGATTAGTAGATATTTTTCTACTATTAAAAATAAGAATATCTAAGTCTAGAGTTCTTGGTCCCCATTTTTTTTGTCTCTTTCTATGGTGTTTTGATTCAATAATTTGCAAATGATCTAAAAGCTCTTCTGGTTCTTTAGTAGTCTGGACTTTTATTACTGCGTTAATATATTTTGGCTGATAACTATATCCTAAAGGATCTGTAGAATATAGTGATGATTTTTTTATAACTCTGGTTCCATTCAAATGATTTATTTGGATCATGCCTTTGCGAACATGATAAATTGGATGATTTTTATTACTACCTAAAGCTATAAATACAGTGTTCAAAACCAGTTAATTAATTTTTTCTTTGATGCGTGCAGATTTTCCTGATCTTTCTCTTAAATAGTATAGTTTTGCTTTACGTACATCGCCTTTCCTTTTGACTTTAATATCTGCAATTATTTTGCTGTGTAATTGAAAAACTCTTTCTACACCTTCTCCATAAGAAATTTTTCTAACGGTAAAAGATGAATTGATTCCTCTATTTTTAGTAGCTATAACAATTCCCTCAAATGTTTGTATTCTTTCTCTTTTACCCTCTTTAACTTTGACATGAACTTCTACAGTATCGCCACTAGAAAATTTATCAAAATTATTCAATTGAGATGATGTTATTTTGTCAATTATTTTGCTCATGATTTTGTCGTTTATATTCTTCTTTGTATTCTTCAAGGAGTTTATCATCTTCTTTTGAAAGTTTCACGTTTTTTAGTAACTCAGGTTTTTTCAACCAAGTTGCTCCTAGAGCTTGCTTCCTTCGCCAACGAGAAATTTCTTCGTGATTTCCCTCTAATAATATACTGGGCACTTTTTTATTATCTATTGTTTCAGGTCTTGTATAATGAGGATAATCTAGTAAATGGTTCTGATAAGAATCTAATTTTATAGAATTTTCATCATCCACTGCGCCAGGTAATAGTCGTGTAACACCTTCAATAATCAACATACTCGGAATTTCACCGCCAGAGACAACATAATCACCGACAGAAATTTCCTCATCTATTAAATCATCAATTACTCTTTGGTCTACACCTTCATACCGACCACATAAAAGAGTTATGTCTTTCAAATTAGATAGTTCAGACATTTTCTTTTGATTAATAGTTTCTCCCTGTGGTGAAGGAAAAATAATTCTAGATTTTTTTTTAATTGATACGATAGCATTGTATATAGGTTCAAATTGCATAACCATTCCTGGGCCACCTCCATAAGATTTATCGTCAACTTTATTATGTTTATTAATTGAAAAATCTCGTAAGTTAATTACATTCATAGATAAAATTTTATTCGTTATTGCTCTTTTTATAAATCCTGTTTCTTTGAATGTATTAAAGATTGTTGGGAAAATAGTTATTATATTAAAATTCATGGTAATTTTATTAAGATTGTGTTTTCTTCATCTTTTATTTGTACGATAAATTCTTTGACAAATGGAACTAAAGTATCATTGCTTTTTTCGCTCTTAACCAATAATACATCATTAGCATTAGTTGCAAATAATGAATCAACAATACCAATAAAATTATTTTCTGTGGTGATTACTTTTTTCCCAATTAAATCATGCCAATAATATTCACCCTCTTGAGTTTCTGGAAGTAATTTTTTTTTTGTATATATATCAGTATCTTTATAAATCTCAGCGTCATTAATATCTTCTATAGATTTAATTTGCATAACGAGCTTTTTTTTAATAAATTTTGATTTTACTATCTTAACTTGTTCTAATCTCTCAGATTTTTTGATATACAAATCATATTTAAAAATATTCTCTAAAGGATGTGTATAAGATATTATAGAGAGCCAACCTTTGATTCCATGTGTTGTTATAATTTTACCTACAACAATATAATCATTGTTTGACATTGATAAATTATATCATTTTTTGGTTTTGGCTGGTTCTTCAGCTTTTGCTTCTTCTTTGGCTGGTTGTTCAGCTTTTGCTTCTTCTTTAGCGGGTTCTTCAGCTTTTGCTTCTTCTTTAGCGGGTTGTTCAGCTTTTGCTTCTTCTTTGGCTTTTCTAGCTTTTCTAGCCTTAGTTTTTTCTAATTCTTTTGCTTTAGCATCCGTACGATTATCAATATTTTTTGGGTCTAAAGTATAATTCTTTAAAAGTTTAACACGATTGCTAAGTTGAGCTCCTTTAGAAACCCAATATTCCAATCTTTCCATATTAAGTTTGATTCGATTTTCAGATTCGAGCAATGGATCATAGCTGCCTATCCTTTCAAGACATTTACCATCTCTTTTATCTCTTTTATCAATTACCACAATGTGGTAATAGGGTTTTTTTCTAGCACCACCGCGTGCAAGTCTTACTCTTACCATAGTTTTTTCTGTCAAATTAAAATCAAGGAGATTATATCACTACTCAATGGTCTACGTTAGTATTTTATCCATAAAATGAGAAAATAACATAATGTTACTATTTTTATAGGAAAAATTTGATATTATCATAGGATGGGAGTAAATGAATTACCTAGATTTCGTATATAAATGAAATAACATGCTAAAAATAAACGAATAATTCAGATTATCTCATTAAAAATGGAACTATTACCAGTAATTATAGCGTTGATGTACATAGTATTAACTCTGATTGTACGCACGATGCTCATGAATGAAATAAATATAGATTTATTGAAGAAGTTTTTTAATATCCTAGTGCATATAAATTTTTTGCTTTTTGTATTTTATTCATATAATACAATATATCCTACATACGGTTTAGGTTTTAGCTTTATACAATCCTTGCTGCTTACCTTGCTAATTATAAATATATTTTTTTTGCTTTTTATGTTTCAAAAACAAATATATCATCTAGGGTTAATTTTATTTCCATTAACTGCGTTTGTCCTAATAATGTCTCAATCAATTGAAGATATTTCAAATACTCAAAAGGTGATTCCAGAAGGTTTGCAATTACATATTTTAACTTCTTTCGCTTCTTATGGGCTTTTAGGCCTAGCAGCAATACAAGCCCTATTACTTAATTATCAGGAGAAACAATTAAAAAATGTTACTAACTCAAAATTTCTAGCATCATTGCCTGCTATTGAAGTAATGGAAAAAATTATGTTTGATTTAATAGCTCTTGGTTTCATGTTGCTCACTTTATCATTGTTAAGTGGCGCCCCATTTGTAATACAAAATAGTAATTTACATGTTATGCAAAAAATACTTTTTTCATTAATTGCATGGCTCACTTTCGCTTATCTTTTATATAAAAGGTTTTCAAATGGTGTTCGTGGCAAAAGAGCCATAAATATAACATTCAGTGGAATTATTTTTCTATTCATTGCTTATTTGGGTACTAAATTGTTATTTGAATTTCATATTTAATATATTGACATGACTGACTTAGATATTAATAGTTTATTTATTATTCTTATAATCTTATTGTTTTTATCAGCATTTTTCTCTGGTTCTGAAACATCATTGATGAGTGTGAATAGATATAAGCTTAAACATAAACATAAAGAAGGTGATAGATCAGCGAAAAGAGTTTTGTTTTTAGTAAATAATCCCGACAAAACACTTGGACTAATTTTATTACTAAATAATTTTGTCAATATTCTAGCATCAGCTATAAGCACAGTTATTGCAATTAAACTATATGGCGATTCTGGCATTGCTATATCAGCTGGCGTTCTAACTTTTGTAATATTGGTTTTTTCTGAAGTAACACCAAAAACATTTGCTGCTCTTTATCCTGATAAAATTGCTTACCCTGTTTCTCTGTTTTTTTATCCGGCTTTGAAAATTTTTTATCCAATCGTATCTATTATTAATTTCTTTTCTAAATCTTTGTTATTACTTTTTGGTGTAAAAGATAAAAATACAGCATTTGAATTACTAACTAAAGATGAAATTAAAACTATAATAAAAGAATCTAGTTATAAGCTTCCTAAATTTTATGAAGAGATGATTGTTAATTTATTAGATTTAGAAAAAGTCAAAGTAGAAGATACTATGATTCCAAGAAATGAAATTATTAGTATAGACATTAATAACAAAATAGATCAAATATCAGAAATAATTCTAAATTGCAAACATACAAGAATTCCTGTTTATAAAGATGATCTAAATACTCTAGAAGGATTTCTCCATAAAAGAAAAGTTATTGAAATTTTAAAAAATGGAGATATAACAAAAGAAAAAATTTTAGAAAGTTTAAATCCTGCTTATTTTATACCTGAAGATACATCACTACTAAGTCAGCTTATTACCTTTAAAAAAGAAAAAAAAAGAATAGGTTGTGTTGTTGATGAATATGGTGATGTAAAAGGAATGGTAACATTAGATGATATACTTGAAGAAATAGTAGGCGAATTTAATACAACTGACAAACAAACTGAAATACAGAAAATATCCGAACAATCATATTTGATTGATGGCTCTGTGAACATTAGAGAAGTAAATAGGATGCTTGTATGGAAACTTCCAGAATCTAATGCAAAAACAATTAATGGCTTGATATTAGAATATTTAGAAAATATTCCTACACAAGGAACATCATTCCAAATAGAAAATTATCATTTTGAAATAATTAATATAAAAAATAATTTCGTAAAGAATGTAAAGATTACAAAAAAATAGTATATTACAGATATGACAAATAAAACAAAAAACCCTCTTTCGACGTTCGAAAGTGATTTAAAGAAGATGCAATCTATCCTTGAGGAAATTGAGTCTAAAGATTTAACTTTAGAAGAAATAATTAAAAAATATCAAGAAGGAATAACACTATCTAAAAGATGTGAAGAGGCTTTAAAGGAAGCTGAACAAAAAGTTAAATTAATATCTGATAAGTCAAAAAAATGAAATCAAAATATACTTTATTAGATAAAATTGATCTGCCAAATGATTTGAAAAATTTAGGTATAAAAGATTTAGAATCATTATCAGTAGAATTAAGAAACTTCATTTTAGATAGTGTATCTAAAACAGGAGGACATCTTGCATCTGGTCTTGGTGCGGTTGAATTGACCATCAGTTTACATTATGTATTTGACACACCAAACGATAAAATCATTTGGGATGTAGGCCATCAATGTTATCCACATAAAATTTTAACTGGTAGAAAAAATTTGATGCATACACTAAGAAAAAAAAATGGCCTATCTGGTTTTTTAAAAAAAACTGAAAGCGAATATGATTGTTTTGGAGCTGGGCATTCTAGTACCTCTATAAGTGTTGCTATAGGCTATGATTTAGCTCTTAAAATGAAAAATGAAAATAAAAAAGTAGTTGCTGTTATTGGAGATGGTGGTTTAACTGCTGGTATGGCCTACGAAGCAATGTGTCATGCTGGAGACATAGATTCTGATATTTTAGTTATTCTAAATGATAATGATATGTCAATCTCTCCAAATGTTGGTGCCATTCATAAATATTTAACAAGAATGCTAAGTGGAAAAACTTTTTCATCAATTAAAGACAAAAGTAAGAAAGTTTTTAATAAAGTAAAAATAATTGAAGATATAGCAAAAAAAGTTGAAACAAGTGCAAAAAAATTTATTACTCCGGGTCATTTATTTGAAGAAATTGGATTTAAATATTATGGGCCTGTAGATGGTCATGATATACCTAATCTTGTAAAAATTTTAGCAAACTTAAAACTACAGAAAGGGCCGAGGATCCTACATATAATTACACGTAAAGGCAAAGGTTATAAATTAGCTGAAGATAATCCAATAAATTATCATGGAGTAACCCCATTTGATGTTAAAAGTGGAAAAAAGAAAAAGAATAAAATAGAAAATAAATTAACATACACTAATATATTTAGTGAGTGGATAACAAATAAGGCTAATAATAATGATAATTTAGTAGCTATAACACCTGCGATGAGAGAGGGGTCTGGTTTAGTAGAATTTGAAAAAAAATTTCCCGATCGTTATTTTGATGTAGGAATAGCAGAACAACATTCTGTAACTTTTGCGGCAGGATTAGCTGCAGAAGGTATGAAGCCAATAGTTGCCATATACTCTACTTTTTTACAGAGAGCTTATGATCAAGTAATACATGACGTGATGATACAAGAATTAGATGTTTTATTTGCAATTGATCGTGCTGGATTGGTAGGTGCGGATGGTGAGACTCACCATGGCATTTATGATATATCTTATTTAAGAATTCTTCCTAAATTTATTGTAATGACACCTTCCAATGAACAAGAAATGTGGAAAATGTTGAATACAGGTTTTGATTATAAGGGTCCGGCCGCAGTTCGTTACCCTAGAGGATACTCACTTGGTTTGTCTTTAGATAGTGATCAAAATAGGCTTGAAATAGGTAAAGCTAAAATAATCCGCGAGGGAATAAGTATTGCTTATTTAGTTTTTGGGACACTATTGCAAAACGTAATAAAAGTTGCTGGTGATTTAAATGCAACTGTTGTTGATATGAGATTTGTTAAACCCTTAGATCAAGAAATGCTAAATCATATATGTTCATCTCATGATTTGATTATAACTGTTGAAGAGAATTCAGTTTTAGGAGGAGCTGGCTCGGCGGTCAATGAATATATTTTATCCAAAAATCTTCCCAATCATGTCCACAATATAGGAGTTCCTGATCATACCATCTCACATGGCAGTCAAGATGAATTATTATCAGAACTTGGTCTAGACGAAGATGGTATTTTAAAAACCTCACTCGAATTACGGAAAAATATATCAAAATTAAAAAAAATACATCATAAATAGAATTGGAGAAAGGCTATATATACACTCACTATACATACTGAATTTTGTTCTGCCCATATATTACATGGCCACCAAGGTGATTGTAAAAGAATGCATGGACATAATTGGAAAGTTGAAGTTGAAGTTTCTGGAAATAAACTAGATAATGTGGGAATGGTTATAGATTTTAAAGAAATAAAAAAATCAACTAATGAAATAGCTAAAAAGCTTGATCATCAATATTTGAATGATTTAGAGCCTTTTAAGACTAAAAACCCAACTGCTGAAAACATCTCTGAATATTTTTATACACAACTATCAAAAATATTTAATACAAATGATACTAAAATTAAATCAGTAAAACTATGGGAAACTGATAGAGCGTCTGTAACATATACGGAGTAATTATTATGTCAACAACTAAAAAAAACATCAAAGTAATAACACAAAAAAATAATCTGCCTGATACACAAGGCTTGATTGATACCAGAAATCTACCAATTAATAAAGTTGGTATAAAAGATATATTACATCCAATGATAATTAAGCAAAGATCAGGTAAAAAACAGTCTACTATTGCTAAATTCAATATGTATGTCAATTTACCACACGATTTCAAAGGAACACATATGTCAAGATTTGTTCATATATTAAATAACAATGAAGAACAAATTACTGTTAAATCATTCAAAAAAATGATAGATGAGATGCTAATAATTTTAGAGGCTGAATCTGGTCATATAGAGATGTCTTTTCCGTATTTTGTTAATAAAACTGCACCAGTTTCCAAAGTAAAAAGTTTATTGGATTATGAAGTCACGTTTATTGGAGAAATAAAAGATGGTCTTTCTAATATGAAAATTAAAGTGCTTGTTCCTGTAACTAGTTTATGTCCATGTTCAAAGAAAATATCTCAATATGGAGCGCATAATCAAAGATCGCATGTTACTGTGACAGCTACAATTAAGGACTTTATATGGATTGAAGAAATTATTGATGTAATTGAGAAAGAGGCTTCGTCTGAATTATATGGTCTGCTTAAAAGACCAGATGAAAAATACGTTACTGAATTAGCGTACGACAATCCAAAATTTGTAGAAGATATGGTAAGGGATATAGCTGTTCACTTCAATGAAGATGATAGGATCACTGAATATGTTGTAGAGTCAGAAAATTTTGAATCGATACACAATCACTCTGCGTATGCTCAAATCCACAATGTTAAAGATAAAGTCTAACCCTATCTAAGGCCAGAATACAAGCCTCTCATCATTTCCTCAGCTGCTTGCGTGCTGACTTGAACATAACTCTCATCTTCTATAACAATCATAGTTCCTTCAATATCTGGTTTTACCATCAACATATAAACTTCTGCATCATCTTTACCCCAAAATACAATTTTATCTAAGAAAGATTTTTCTTGTTTTTCTTGTTCGGTTAATGAAATTTTTATTTCTCCCTCCGATTGATTTGATGAGACGACTTTTACTCCAAGTTGATCAACTGTTTTGATTAATTGCGGCCATACTCTCTCATAAATATCTGGGACAAATAGTGAATACATACCATTTTCATCGGTTGATAAAAAAGCCTTACCACGAACACCTGTAGCTTTGACAACTACGTATCCTTTAGATTTGGCTTCTTCTCCTCCCAAATAAATAAATAATCTAGATGTCATTTCCATTTCAAATTCAGGGTCTCTAGGTCGATTTTGCCATCTATACTCAGTATCACCATCAGTTGTAAACTCTTTTCCATAATGTGTGATTATTATTTCAGTACTATTTGCCTTCTCAACTATTCTTGTTTTATAGCTATCTCTAGTTTCTGGTTCAACTAAGAGTGGCAAATATCTACCAACTATTCGTTGGAGTGTGCCTAATTGAGCTTCACTTAAATTTTCTACATAATCAGTTCTCATAGTCCCTAATGCAATATTATTTTGCAAAACTCTAAAACCTTCGTCTCGCCAAAACGCTATCAGTTTAGACCACAATTTTTCTTTATCAGTTTTATTAATCGATAGATAGGCATCTTTTCCAGATCTCAATAGTTCTATGCTGTCTAATTTTGTATCGACGGTAAATAATTCCATACCTTCTTGTTTAGCCAGTTCAGGAATTGAAACAGCGGATGGTGTCGATGGTGTGATAAGATCTGGCGGGACTTCTAAATCGAATTGTGTTTCATCGTAATCCACCCCAGTCTTATAAACAATTTTACTCTCTCTTGGATCTGAAACGATATTATTATAATATTCAGTGATCGTGCCACATCCCATTAATGTGATACAAAGCGATAAAATCGTAGATTTTAATATAAAGTTTTTATTCATTTTTATTTTATTATATTAGCTTTAATAAGTGACTCTTCAAGAGTTTTTTCAAATTTTTTATTCAACCATGTTAAAGGCAATCTTATTCCTTTTTGAATAAGTCCCATCCTATGTAAACTCCATTTCACTGGTATTGGGTTAGATTCTAAAAATAAATTATCATGCAAGATATCTAATACATCATTTATTTCCTTCGCTTTATCAGCATTGCCATCAATTGCAAATTGACACATCCGATGCATTTCTAAAGGTGCTATATTAGCTGTTACAGAGATATTACCTTTAAATCCAATCAAAATATCATTTAATGCAGTTTTATCATCACCAGAATAAATTGAAATATTTTCGGAGCATTTTTCTAATAGTTCTATAGATCGTTGTTGATTCCCAGAAGCTTCTTTTATGCCGATAATATTTTTATGTTTGCTAAGTCTATATACAGTTTCTGGAAGTATATCTACAGATGTTCTACCTGGTACATTATAAAGAATCTGCGGTATATTAACTTCATCTGCAATTTTCAAAAAATGTTGATAGAGGCCTTCTTGACTTGGTTTGTTATAATAAGGCGTAACTAGAAGACAAGCATCTGCTCCTAATTCTTTTGATTTTTGCGTTAATTCTATAGCTTCGCTAGTAGAATTAGCTCCTGTGCCAGCTATAACAGGTATTCTTTTATTGACAATATCCAAAGTTCTCTGAATGACTTTGGAATGTTCATTAAAATCTAAAGTAGCTGATTCACCAGTAGTACCAACACTAACAATTACATCTGTTTTATTAGAAATATGAAACTCTAGTAGTTTTTCTAAAGAATTAAAATCTAGATTGCCCTTTGAATCCATAGGTGTCGTTATTGCAACCATGCTACCTTTAAACATTACTACCTCTTCTTAATTTAAGTTTGGACATTTATTTTTGGCCAAATATTTAAAAGAGTATTTAAAAATACGGCAAGTGGTATAGCAAAGAAAACACCCCATATTCCCCATATAGATCCAAAAAATAGTATTGCTAGTAAGATAGCAAATGGGTGAATACTGACTGCATCTGAAAAGAGAATTGGAACAACGACGTTACCATCAATAACCTGAATTAAAACATGTGTAATCATAATTATCCAAAAATCTGATGTTAACCCCCACTGAAAATATGAAACAAAAATAATGGGTATAGTTACTGCAATTGCGCCAACATATGGAATAATTACAGATACACCACATAAAAAACTTAGTAATAATGTATATTTCAATCCAATCAGACCAAATATAATGAACGATGCAATCCAAACTATTATTATTTCAATAAATTTGCATCTAATATAATTACCAATTTTCATATCTAACTCATTATATGCTTTTTTAGTTAAATCTAATTTTTCGGGGAAAAAACGCTGGAACCATCCAAAAATTTGAGATTTATCATATAGTAAGAAAAAAATTAGTATGGGCACAATTAACATATAAATGATTAATTCAAATAAACTTCCAGCTGAAGATAGAGAACTTGCTAAAATATTTTTTCCAACAGTTGTTATTTCATTACTTATACTCAAAAATACACTATCAATTTGCGCAGGTGTAACTAAATTATCCTCTTCAAAAGTAACGCCTATAAGTTCTTTACTCTTTTCAATTATAGCTGGAAGAGATTTTATCAAAACAGTCAATTGATCTAGCATTAAGGGTATTAATGTAAAAATTAAAAACATAAACATAAACAAAAAAAGTAAAAAAACAATAATCACTGCGATTTTTCTGTCAAAATTGATATTATCTTGAAATCTTTGCACTAAGCCTTCAAGCATATAAGCCAATATTACTGCAACAAGAATTGGCACTACTGTTGAAAGTAAGATATATGTTATCAGAGTGGTAAATAGTATGATCAAGGCTAATGAAACTTGATTGGGATCAGTTAAGTGACTATCGTACCATTCTTTGAAAAATTTAAGCATAGGATTTAGTGAAAATCTTTTTCATAAATTGCTTTTTCTATAATACCTATAAACATGCTAAACTAAAACAGCTATTTGCAAAATATGTGAGATTAAATAAAGATAATATTAATAATGAAGGCTTCAATTTTCCCTATATTCACTCTTAAAGATGATCCGTCTGATGCAGAAATCTTAAGTCATAAGTTAATGATAAAGGCTGGATTAATTAGAAAACTCAATGCTGGGCTATATACTTGGCTTCCTTTGGGGATGAAACTAGTTTCTAAAATTTCGAAAATCATTATAGAGGAAATGAATAATATTGGTTCTATGGAAATTTTAATGCCCTCTATACAACCTGCTGATTTATGGAAAGAGTCTGAAAGATGGGATCAATACGGTCCTGAGCTTTTGAGAATTCAAGACAGACATGAGAGGGATTTTTGTTTTGGTCCAACATTTGAAGAAGTCATAACCGACATAATAAGAAAAGAAATAAATAGTTATAAACAATTACCTTTAAACCTTTTTCAAATATCTACAAAATTTAGAGATGAAATTAGACCAAGGTTCGGCGTTATCAGAGCTAGAGAATTTATAATGAAAGATGCATATTCTTTTCATTCTAATCAAGAGTGTTTAAATGTAACTTATGAAAAATATAAATCCGCTTACATAAATATATTTAATAGGCTTGGTCTCGATTTTAGAATAGTAGAAGCTGATAGCGGTAATATTGGAGGTAATGAATCCCATGAATTTCATGTTATAGCGGAAACTGGTGAAGATGATTTGCTTTTAGATGATTCTATGGTAGGTATGAATGTTGAAATAGCTAAAAGAAAATATGGACATGACAATATAGATGATATTTTAAAAGAAAAAAATTTAAAACATGTTAAAGGAATCGAGGTTGGACACATCTTCAAATTAGGTGATAAATATTCTTCGAAAATGAAAGCTATGATTAATACTAAAGAATCCCAAAATATAAATATATTAATGGGATGTTATGGAATTGGTGTTACAAGAATTATAGCTGCAGCCATTGAGCAAAATAGTTCAAATGATGGGATTATATGGCCTGAAGCATTAGAGCCATTTAAAGCAGTCATAGCTGCAATAGATGGTAATAAAAATTCTGAAATTAAAAAATATAGTGAAGAAATTTATCAAATGATTTCTAAAGATAATAATCTTGATATATTACTAGATGACAGAGATTTAAGGTTAGGTAACAAAATCAATGATTATGAACTTATTGGGATAAAAAAAATACTAATAATTGGTAAAGATGAAACTACCAATAAGACTATTACTTTAAAAATAAATAATGATAAAAAATTGATCCCTATTAACGAGCTTTTATCTTATTTTTCGGATTAATTCAATCAAAAAAACGATAATCTTGCTGTGACTTATGTTGTTGGATAGCCATTTTAGCTTGATTTAAAGCTTCTTTAGCTAATTTTATCGACACCTTATAATTTTTTTTCTCATGTTCACTTTTCGCTTTCTTTATAAGTTTCCTTGTTCCTCTCCATTCATTTTTGAGCTTTATAGCCTTACCATTAGCTATTTTAGCTTGAGAAATTATCCTTTCTGATTCTTGTTTACTGGATTTAACAGAATCAGCTGCATACACTGAAAAACAGAAAACTAATAATATGGAACAGATTGTCTTTTTCATAGTTTATTCTAATAAAAATCTTCTATCACTCTCTTCTTGATATCCAATTATCCATACACCTCTATTTTTTGCATGCATAATTGCTTTATCAAATAATAAATTATTTATGTTTGCTTCTATTATGAGATTTTGACCGGGAAAAATCAAATCAGCATCATAAATTGTATCATGATTGTGTTTATATATTATCGGCCAAAGAAATGGATTATTATAATATTTATCTGAAATATTCCACAAAGTTTCACCTGATTTAACAGAATGATAAGTCTTATCCTTTACAATAGGAGGAGATGAAAAAGAAGTTTGCCCTTCAATAGGTGCATAAGAAGTATCAATGAGTGAGCAATTAGAAATTATTAGAGAGAAAGATATTAATATGATAAATTTCCTAAAAAGTTTTATTTTATGGCTCATATGGAATATCCTATAGTCAATGGTCGACATTCTCATTTTATATTACTCTGTCAATGAATCAACTAAAAAAATGGCTCGATTGATTTCTAGAGGAGTTGAGTCAGTTGATGGTGCAAGTGCCACTTTAAGAACAGTTGCATCTGAAAAAAATACTAATAAAAATTCCGATCCAATTGTAGATTTGAATGATTTGAAAAATTGTTCAGCTCTCATTTTAGGAAGTCCTACTCATTTTGGGAATATGGCATCACCACTAAAATCATTCTTAGATAAAACAACTTCGGAATGGTTAAAAGGAACATTGTCAGGAAAGCCAGCGGGTGTATTTACATCTACATCAAGTATGCATGGCGGACAAGAAACAACATTAATCTCTATGATGCTACCACTATTACATCATGGAATGTTAATTGTTGGTGTTCCTTATAGTGAAAAATCTTTAGTATCTACAAAAACGGGAGGTACTCCATATGGCCCAAGTCATGTATCATTTAATGATTCGAAAGAATTAAGCAATGACGAGAAAGAAATTTGCAAGTCGTTTGGAAAAAGAATTGCTGAAATTTCTAAAAAAATTCAAAACTAGTCTTTTTTATATTCCATTATTTTCTTTACAAAAGGTATCGTTATATTTCTTCTTTCAGATAGAGAACTATAATCAATTGCTCTTATAACATTACATAAAAAAAATAAATCTCTTC
The DNA here is from genome assembly GCA_002716945.1 of Gammaproteobacteria bacterium. GTDB lineage: Bacteria > Pseudomonadota > Gammaproteobacteria. The sequence continues at coordinate 615,136 of PBCF01000002.1, forward strand.
TATAATTATTCATAATATAATCGCTAACTTTTTTTGTTAATTTAAACCCTCTTTCCGACGCAAATTTTTCTAGTACTTTTATTTTATTGATATCATTTAAATCTTTTATTTTAAAAATTAGATCCCATCTTAATCTAGATTTTAGATCTGGCAAAGTAAATTGTATATCTTCAATTGATATAGTAGTTGTTACCAAGATACTTTTATTGTTTAAAATAAAATCATTAACCAATGAGAACAAATATTCTTCATTTTCTGAGTTAACAATCAATCTATCTATATTGTCAATTATTAATATATCGAATTGTTCATGAGGTATAATTTTCATGCTATCGTATTCAACAAATATTATTTTTTTATTACTATGGTTTTTAATTGCTCTGCAAAGATGAGTTTTACCAGAGGATTTTTCACCTTGGAGCATAATAATATTCTCATTACTAGGTTTAGATGATGAAAATTCTATTAATTTATCAATTAAAAATTCGTTACCCTCTGCAACAAAATTATCAAAATTTTTACTAGTAGCAAAACTATAATCTATAGGTAATTGATGTAGATTGTATAAAGTTTTTTTCATAGCTATATATATCTCATAGATTAATATATAATTAAATTCAAGTTATTTAAACATGAAAAAATCATCTAATAAATTAACATATGCAAAATCTGGTGTAGATATAAAAAAAGCTAATAAGCTAATAAATACACTAAAGAGTAAATCAAAGAACATAAAACCAAATATAATTTCACCTATAGGTGGCTTCTGCAGTCTATATAAGTTAGATAAAATCAAAAATCCAGTAATTGTGTCTGGAACTGACGGTGTAGGGACAAAATTAAGACTAGCAAAGATTTTAAGGAAACATCAATTTATTGGTCAAGATCTTTTGGCTATGTGTGTAAATGATGTAATAACTTCAGGGGCAACTCCACTTTTTTTTCTTGATTATCTTGCTACAGGAAAATTAGATTTGAATATACATTCTGCAGTTTTAAAAAGTATAAAAAATGCATGTAATAGATATAAAGTACCATTAATTGGCGGAGAAACTGCAGAGATGCCAAGTATCTATTCTGGATCAGATTATGATTTAGCTGGTTTTTGTGTAGGGATAGTTGATAAAAAAAATATTATCAATGGCAAGAAGATTAAAAATAAAGATATCATAATTGGATTGTATTCTAATGGTATTCATGCAAATGGATTCTCTCTCATAAATAAGTTGGTTGAAAAGAAAAAAATTTTATTAAATAAAAAAATTAAAGGAAAGACAATAGGAGAAATATTGATAAAGCCAACTACTATTTATGCAGATATCATAAAAAAATTATTACCTCGTCTAAATGGTATTGCAAATATTACAGGAGGAGGTTTAACTGAAAATATACCTCGAATAATACCGGAAAATTTATGCGCCAAGATATATTTAGATAGTTGGAAATTTCCAAATATATTCAATTTAATACAACAAAAAGCAAATTTAAATATAAATCAAATGTTAGAAACTTTTAATTGTGGAATAGGAATGATTCTAATTGCTCGAGAATCAGATGTAAAAACAATTTGTGATATCATAGAAAAGAATAAATATAATTATCAAATTATTGGGGCAATAGTAAAGAAAAATAAAAATAAGAGAATTATTTATGAATAAATTAAATGTTGTTATATTAATATCAGGTTATGGCAGTAACTTAAAAAATATAATTAATTATAATAAAAAAAAAGAAATCAATATAAATATTACTTGCGTTATAAGCGATAATGCTAATGCCAATGGACTAAAGATAGCTAGGGAAGAAAATATTGAAACTTGTTTAATAGATAATAAAAAAGAACTAGGACAAGAATTAGATAAAATACTAGCAAATAAAAAAATGGATTTGATTGTCCTTGCAGGATTTATGAAAATACTTCCACCTAATATAATTCAAAAATATTTTGGTAAGATTTTAAATATACATCCTTCACTCTTACCGAAATATCCTGGATTAAATACACATGAACAAGTAATAAAAAATAATGAAAGTGAACATGGAGCAACAGTTCATTTTGTAACTGAAAAACTCGATGGTGGTCCATTAATTATACAAGGTAAAATAAAAATAAAGAATACAGACACAATAAAATGTTTAAAAGAAAAAGTGCATAAAATTGAATATGAAATCTATCCTATCGCAATTAATTGGTTCCAAAAAGGATTAATAAAACAAGAAAAGAATTTTTTCATTTTTAAAAATAAAAGAATAGATAAGCCTATAGAGCATATATTAGGATAATTATGTATAAAATATTTATAATTATTTTTGCTCTTTTTTCAAATAATTTAAATGCTAAAGAATCATGGAGGGAATTTAACATACAATATAATTTACAAAAAAGTGGTATAACTTTTGCTGTAAGTAATAACAAATTCTATAAGGAAAAAGATTATTGGTTTTTTGAAATTATCAGTAAAACTGCAGGCATAATGAAGCTCAAAGAAGATCATAGGTTTGAGAGATCAAAGTTCATTTTATCAGATAATAATTTAAAAACTTTATCTTATGTTTTTAAGGGTAAGAAGAAAGATAAATTAATTAACATTAGAACAGAAATTAATGAAGGTAAAAAGTCATTTAGCATAAAAAATGGCGTTGAAATTAGTCATGATTTAAATAAAAATTGGTATGATAGATTATCAGTACAAATTGATCTAAGAGAAAAAATAAAAAATGGAATATATAACAATACGTATACTGTATTAGATAAAGGAAGAGAAAGAATATATATATTTAAATATGTAAAGTCTGAAGAAATTGAAACTATTTTTGGTAAAACTAAAACAATTGTAATTCATAAAATTATCACCGAAAAAAATGATAAAATTAATAAAAGAAATACACTAACATGGTATGCCATTAATCATAATTTTATACCGGTGAAAATAGAACAATATAGAAAAAAATCATTAAAGTTTACAGCTGATATCAGCAAAATGATTAAATAATTATTTTTTTTTATTTTTTAATCTTGTTGAAATAACCTTGATAAATCCTTCAGCATCCTTTTGATTATAATCACCTGAATCTGATTCAAATGTTGATAAATCTTTACTGTATAAAGATTTATTAGATTGTCTTCCAAGAACTATAACATTTCCTTTATAAAGTTTTATCTTAACGATACCTTCAACATTTTTTTGTGTTTGGTTGATCATATTCTGTAAAATCTCTCTTTCAGGACTAAACCAATATCCATTATAAATTAACCTAGAATATCTATTAACAGCATCTTCTTTTAAATGAAGAACTTCTCTGTCAAGTGTAAGTGATTCAATAGCCTTATGCGCTTTATGATAAATTGTTCCACCGGGAGTTTCATAACATCCTCTTGATTTAATCCCTACATATCTATTTTCAACTATATCCAATCTTCCAATACCATGTTTATTTCCAAATTTGTTCAAACTTGCTAATATTTTTGCAGCGGTCATTTTTTTTCCATTAATTCTTATCATATCTCCATTTTTAAATTCTACTTCAATGACTTGAGGTGAGGATGGTGCGTCTTTTAAAGATTGAGTATTTAACCACATAGATTCATCTGGCGCAGTTATAGGATCTTCTAATATTCCACCTTCATAAGAAGTATGCAGAATATTTGCATCCATAGAATAAGGGCTTTCTTTCCCTTTGTTATAATCTATATTAATCTTATTTAGTTTTGCATATCTAACTAGATCTTTTCTAGATTTAAATGCCCATTCTCTCCATGGTGCAATAATTTTAATCTCTTTATTTAAAGAATATGCAGAAAGTTCAAACCTAACCTGATCATTACCTTTCCCTGTTGCCCCATGACATATATAATTAGTTTTTTCTTTTTTAGCAATTTCTACAAGTCTCTTACTAATTAGAGGTCTAGCGATCGATGTTCCTAAATAATACTCACCTTCATAAATGGCATTGGCTCTAAACATAGGGAATATATAATCTTTGACAAAAATTTCTTTCAAATCTTCTACATAAATTTTTTTAATTCCAATTTTTTTTGCTTTTATTTTTGCTTCTTTTATTTCTGAACCTTGTCCAATATCAGCAGTAAAAGCAATGACATCGCATTGATATTTTTCCATCAACCATTTTGCAATTACAGATGTGTCTAAACCGCCAGAATAAGCTAGTACAACTTTAGTCGGTTTCATTTAATTCTTCTTGGTGATTTACATTTTGAGACTCAACCCATTTAAAACCATTAGAATTAGATTCTTTTTTCCATAAAGGTGCTTCAGATTTTAAAAATTCCATTATTTCTCTAGTAGCTTTGAATGCACTATCTCTATGTTCAGACCATGTTGCAACCAAGACAATTGGGTCTGATGGTTTTAAATCTCCAATTCTATGAAATATGATTCCGTCTATTAATTTAAATTTTTTAATGGCATTAGTTAAAATATCCGTCAAATATTTTTCCGTCATTTCTGGATAATGTTCAAGCATCATTGATTCAACTTCTTTATCATCATTGAAATCACGCATAGTGCCTAAAAAGACTGATGTTGCACCTATTTTTGGATCATTATTTAACTTTTCTCTTTTGTAGTTTACTAGTGCTACCCAAGGGTCAAATTGTTCGTTTATTATTTCTATCTTCATATTAACCGCCTGTTACTGGTGGAAAGAAAGCAACCTCATCTCCGTCTTTTAGTTTATGCTTTTTGCCAACATATTCATGATTTACGGCTATCAATAATTTAGCTGGTTTATTTCTATCAGCAATTATCAAATCCCAAAGATCACTAACATCTGCTCCATCATTTAAGTCAAATATTTCACTATCTTTTCCAATCAAATCTCGAATACTAGCAAAATACTTAACATTTATGTTCATATCTTTGACCATGTATAATAATTATAAAACCAAGAACAATCAACAAAATTCATCATTAATTATCAAAATTCAAAGTTATATATAGACGTTTTTATGTTTTTACTTTTCTTGCCATATTCCCAAATACAACTCCTATTGCAATAGCAACATAACAAACAATAGCAAACATCCAGTTCCCTGCTGTAATGCCTGGATAAAATGGAGCCAATGGGAAAAACATAGCAGTTACAATAAACCACCCTGTAAAAGCTATAGCACCAAACTCTGGGACTACTTGAAGTAGTAATTCATAACTAGCTAAGTAACCAGCAATTATTGCAACAATATAAAATAAATAACTTATTAATTTAAACATTTACTTATCCTCCAATATATGACATCTCAATTTTATTTCTTCTTTTATGATTTCCAGATTGCAATCTATTTTCAGAATATTTATCAATTCTAGTAGACCATATTTTTATAAAATGTGACAAGATTTCATCATCATTGTCTATATTTCTTAATTTATTAAGAAAATCATAACCCAGGCTAGAAAATAGACATGTAAAAAATTTTCCATCAGCTGATAGTCTTCCACGGTTACATGTACCACAAAATGGTTCTGATACAGATGCAATAAATGCTATTTCTTGATCTTTTTCCATAATCCTATATTTTTGTGATGTCGAGTTTGCATTATCAGTCATTTTCTCAATAGTATACTTAGTGTTAATTAATTTCTTCATACTATTAGCTGTTATAACGCTCTCAATATTCCAATTATTAGTTTCACCTACATCCATAAATTCAATAAATCTAAGCTGTATTCTCGGATCATTTAGATATTCAATCATAGGTATAATTTCTGAATCATTTATATCTTTAATGACGACCATATTCACTTTGACAGAGCCAAATACTTTGATGGCAATATCAATCGCTTCTAAAATTTTTGATTTGTTGTTTTTTAATGTATTAATTTTTTCTAAAGTAAAATCGTTAATAGAATCTAAACTGATAGTGATAGAATTAAGACCACTTGTTTTTAAATCTTGAGCTATGCTTTTATTTAATAGTGATCCATTTGTTGTTAAAGAAATTTCATTTATTTGTGCTCTTTCTCTTAATGAATATATAAGTCTATCTATATTTTTTCGTAATAATGGTTCACCACCTGTAAGCCTAATTTTTTTTAGACCAACATTTTTTAAAATTGTAGAAAATCTCACAATTTCTTCATATGACAACAAATTATTTTTAGATAAAAAAGTATAATCATGATTAAATATTTCATGAGGCATACAGTAACTACATCTAAAGTTACATCTATCAGTTACTGAAATACGAAGATATTCTAATAATCTACCATGCTTATCTATAATATTTTTTTGGAACATACCTTGCAATTTGGGTCTTTATTTATTTTTATTTTTTTGAATGATAAATTTTTGGCATCTATCATTAATAATTTACTCTCCAACTTTTCACCAATATCAAGTAATACTTTTATAGATTCATTTGCTTGTATCGATCCTACGATTCCTGTCAATGTAGATAGAACTCCGTAGTCACTACAACTCAAATCATCATCACCTAAATCATTATATAAACAATTATAACAAGGTGCATTTTTTTTATCATTTCTAAAAATTGAGATTTGACCCTCCATTTTTATGGCTGCTCCCATAACCAAAGGTTTTTTGTGTATTAAACTCAATTTATTTATGTTATTTCTTGTTTTAAAATTATCTGTAGCATCTATAATTAAATCGCTATCTATAAAGTACTTGTTATCAGTAATATCGTTTAAATCTTCTGAAATTCTATTTATATCTATATCTTGATTTATATCTCTCATTCTTTCAAAAGCAATATCTACTTTTCTTTTGCCAATATCATCGCCGTTATACAAAATTTGTCTTTGTAAGTTTGTTTGATCGACTATATCCTTATCTATTATAGTAATATTACCTATTCCTGATGATGCAAGGTAGTATGCAATTGGAGATCCAAGACCACCTAATCCAATTAATACAACATGTTTAGACATTAATAACTTCTGTCCCTCTATGTCAATTTCAGGCAACAAAATATGTCTATTATATTTTAGAAGATCTTTGTCAGATAAAGTAAAATCTTCAAGATTTTTTGTTTGCATTGAATTTTTCTAGTTGTTCTTTTGTTGCTTCTTTTTGAAATTTTGATTTGTATTCGCTGTATGGCATACCATAAATTATTTCTCTGGCGTCATCATAGCTAATATTGTCTCCCAATTTTTCTGACTCGCTAACATACCATTTTGAAATACAATTGCGACAAAAGTTTGCTAAATTCATAAGATCAATATTCTGAACATCCGGATTATCTCGTAAATGTTTAACTATTCTATCGAAAGTAGCTGCTTTTATTTTTTCATCATTACTCATATTTACACCAAATTTCATTCATACTTATATCCTATAATATTTTTTGGAATCAATACACTGTTTGTAAATGATAATATCTATAAAGGATATTATATGCTCATATTTTACGTATATCTTTCTCTGATATTTGTATGCCAATAATAACAACTACTAAGCCAATAATATAATTCCAAAATATTTTCTCATTAAAAATTAACAATCCAAATATAATAGACCATATTGGTATTAAATAATTCATTATTGAGAGAAAAGTTGCTCCAGATGACTGTAAAATTTGAAAATATAGTATAGTTGCAATTGCAGTACAAAATACACCTAACAATAATATAGGTATAGACAAAAAGTCACTCATCTGTATATTATTGTTATCCTCTAAAAAAATTAGATATATAAACATAATTATAGCTGATAAAAAAATTGTACCGGTTGATGCATTCAATGCATTGGTATTTTTATATTTCTTACCATAAACAGCTGCAAAAGAATATAAAATTGCACCAAACATCACCATCAACTCAGACATTAACTCACTTCCGTTGGATTGATTCTCAATGTTTGAAGTATCTGGGGCGATTAAAATAATAATACCAATAAAAGCTGTTATAAAACCAAACAATTTTTTTCTTGTCATAGCTTCATCATGTAAAAAAAAATGAGACAAAATTAATGTAGATATAGGCATAGTTGACATTAATATTCCAGCCATAGAGCTATCAATATTTTTCTGTCCATGAATAATTAATAAAAATGGTGCAACTATACCAAAGACACTCATAATAAAAAAATAATTAAACTGCTTATAATTAAATTCCAATTTTCTAAAAATAATTATTAAAAGAAAGATTAAAATAATACTTCCTATAATCAATCTTCCAGCGACTATAATTTCTGGACTATAGTTTTGTAAAGCAAGTTTATTTAAAGTAAATGCTCCACCCCAAATAGCAGATAAAACCATTAATAAAATCCAGTTTATTGTATATGAATGCATATTAAGTTATCCTTTGCATATAATTATCATGAAAATATTATCGATTAATATATCAGAACCAAAAAAAATCATTTTCAATGGTAAAGAACTTATCACAAGTATATATAAAAAACCTGTAGATAAAAGTGTTGAATTAACAGATTTAGGCATTATGGGTGACCAACAGGCTGATCTTAAAGTTCATGGAGGTTATGATAAAGCTGTGTATGTTTACTCGCACAAACATTACCAATTGTGGTCTGAAAAACTGAAAAGAAACTTTGATGAATTTGGATTGGTTGGTGAAAATTTAACTATTGATGATTTTAATGAAGAAAAAATAAATATAGGAGATGAGTTTAGTATTTCAGACTGTATTCTTAAAATTACACAACCAAGAATTCCTTGTTACAAATTAGGTATAAAAATGAATGACAGAAATTTTCCAAAAAACTTTTCACAAAGTGGTCGTACTGGTGCGTACATGAAAGTATTAAAAACTGGAAAGATTAGCCCTGGTGATTCGTTAGATTTGATAAAAAAAGAAAAAAATTCTATGAGTATATATGAAATTACTGACCTTCTTTATATAGATATTGATAACATTGATAAAATGAAGAATGTAATACAGATAGATTCATTAACTGAAGAAATAAAAGAGAAATTTAGAGAAAGATTGATTAAACTTGGCGAATACATATGAGAATTACTAATAAAGTAATTATTGATGATGGTCAAACAACTGTATCATGTTCCGGTGATAGTAAGAGTGGCACGCACCCTCAAATATTCCTCAACATAAATCCAAAAGATGGTAAAATAGAATGCTATTATTGTGGCAAGACTTTTTGCTGGAAATCAATTGCAAATATAAAAAAACCAATAAAAAAGCTTAAATATAAAAAAGGTGGCAAGAATGTTCTCAGATAGGAAATCAATAAAAGAGGTAGAGGAAGGATTAAAATTAAGTCCAAAATTTGATAAAAATGGACTGATACCTGTTGTAACAACTGATTATAAATCTGGCAAGCTATTAATGCATGCCTATATGAATGATGAAGCGCTCAAATTAACAATTTTAAAAAAGGAAGCTCATTATTATAGTAGAAGTAGAAAATGTTTATGGCGCAAAGGCGCTACAAGCGGGTTTGTTCAGAAAGTTAAACATATCCTAATTGATGATGATCAAGATTGCATTTGGCTGCAAGTCTCTGTCACTGGAGATGCAAGTTGTCACGTTGGTTATCATTCATGTTTTTATAGAGAAATTAAAGTAATAAAAGGCAAAACCAAGCTATCGTTCACGGAAAAAGAGAAAACTTTTGATCCAGAAGATGTGTATGGAGATTCACCAAACCCAACAATCCTCTAGTTATTGTAAATTATTGAAAGTTAAATTTTGACTGAAAAATCTGGCTAAAACTCCACATATATAAAATATTAAAATCAAGTAAATAGGTCCTAGCGTTCCCATTTCACCAAATAAGTACACAATTGATGGAACTAGACTATAATTAGAAAAATATTGATATGTGAAATGATGAAATATTACTATAGGTATTAGAATCAAAGCCCCTATAATAATGTTTCTAAAAATATTTTTAATAACAAACATTTTAATCTATATGAAATTAAGTATAACAAAAAATCAAGCTTGGTCACTAATTTTAGCAATTAAGTCTATATATGATATAAAAAATAATAAAAAAACACAGACTTTCTATAGAAAAGTATCAAATAAAAAATTATCCCTAGTTTATGATTTTAATAAACACAGGATTATAAAAAGGAATTTCAATACAAATGATGAAGTAGATGAATTATTTGACATCTATTTACCAATAGTTTTGAATAAGAAAAAAACACCGTATTTTATTGGACATCTAGCTCAAACGCTTGATGGGTTCATAGCAACAACAACTGGTGAATCTAAATACATTAGTGATAAAAAAAACTTAGAACATATACATAGATTAAGAGCAATAGCTGATATCATAGTTATTGGATCACAAACTATTTTATTAGATAACCCAAAGCTTACTACAAGACTAGTTGAAGGTACAAATCCAATTAAAGTCATTTTAGATCCAAATAATAAACTCATAAATAAAGCACATAAATATAAATGTATGAATAACAAAAGTATTTTATTATGTAGTAAACCTGGTAATGATAAAGTAAATTTTTATACGTTATCTATGAAAAATAATCAATTCGTTTCAGAAGATTTATTGAATATTTTCAAAAAACTCAATAAAAAGATTGTTTATGTTGAGGGTGGAGGTAAAACAATATCTTTTTTTTATAAAAATAAATTTTTAGATAGAATGCATTTATGTGTTTCACCATCTATTCTTGGAAAAGGAAAATCAAGTTTTATAATAGACAAAAGATCTACTATAAATTTCTTTAGAAATTTAAATGTAAAATTTTCTAAAATGGGGTCTGATATGTTGTGTGATATTAAACTCTCGATTTTTTAAATGATAAGAAAATTAAAAACAGCCCGGGGATAGAACAAATTAAATTTAGTAATCCATAGATGATAGATACACTGATACTAGCACTTGCTGAAAGTCCAAGTAAAAAAGATACTAAAAGCGCAGTACCTTCTCTTACACCCCATCCTCCAATACTTATAGGTAAAGTCATTGAAAATAAAATAATTGGTGAAAATACAAAAAAAGCAAAGTAGTCTATTGTTAAATTGAGTGATAATGCGGAAATAATATAGATAAGAATATACGTGATGACAACTAAAAATGAATAAAAAATATGATTCCAGAATATGGGACCAGAAAATATTAGATAGAAGTTTTTACCCATGATATTGTTAGAAATAAAGTTTTTAATTCTTTTCCCAAAAAGTATTTTTAATATTACAACAGAAAAAAAAACTAATAAAAATAGATACATAAATGCTGTATATTTTTCATTAATAAAAAAATATATCGTTAAAGATATAATAAAAGTTATAAATAAGACTACTTGACCTGAAAGCCTTTCAAAAAATACAGACTGGAATGATTTACCTAGCTCAAAAAAAGCTTTTTTTTCAGAACTATGATAGATTCTATAAATATCACCCACGACCCCACCAGGAAGTATATTATTTAGAAAGCTAGATATGTAATAAAATTTAAGAGAATATGAAAATGATATATTCAAATTTGAGAATCTAGATATGTATGCCCACCTATAAGCAGAAATGATATATTGGAAAATACTTAATAGGATAATCAATAATAAATATTTATACTCAATTAATTGAATAATTTTCAAAAAGTTTTTTCCATGATCTTTAAGAACTAAATAAAGTAAAAAAATAGATATAAAATATTTAAGAATGTTTAAAAATGTTTTCATTTCTTTATTATAAAATCATCATGTCCAACTATCAGTTTTGATGATTTATTCTGTATGGATTTTAATCTAGAATGATACCATGATTCTAAAATGTCTATATTAATGTCATTTCTATTCTTCATTACACTATAAACAATTTGAAGAAATGATTTTTGAAAATTAGTTGACCTGAGATCAGAAGATTTGATTCTCCACGTAGAATCAGCACTCTCTATTTTATAGTATTTTTTTTCAATTAATTGAGTTAAATATTTTTTAAAATTACATCCCAATGCTGGACCAAAACCTTTATCTGTTTGCATATCTTTGATAAATATTTTGCTGATATATTTGTCATGAATATTTGTAGGATGCCATTGGATTTTCCCATTAAAACATAATGTAAATAATATTACTTTTTCAGAATTAAGATTTGATAATATTTTTCTAGTGATAGATTTAGATAATAAATCAGAAACTGCAGAAAAACTTACAACATCAAAATTGTCTAATTTATCAATATAATCTAAAATATTATTATTCTTAATAAGAATATTGATACTTTCTTGATCTTTATAGATTAATTTAAATTTATTTAAATATTTATTTCCTATAATTTTATAACTATTATTAAGTTTCTTTTTTAAAATATTATATATATGTTTCGTTAAAGCTTTATCGTGATCAATTAAATGTACATTTTTAAAGAAAACTTTATTTGATAAGCACCACCTTAAAAAAGATCCTGTTCCACATCCAAGATCCAGCATTGATTTTTTTTTATTTAATATAATCAGCTTTTCATAGATAAATTTATTTCTAGAAGTGTTATCAAAAAACTCTCTGTCTTCGATCCATTTTAAAGTAAATGTATTATTTTTTAATAGCATATAGAAATTTTCTTGCTGAATTCTTCCATGTGAATTGTTCTCTTGAGTATGAAGTTTTCATCTTATTTTTAGAATTTAGATTGATAGAAATACTTTTGGCAAATTCATTAACATTGCCAGGAGAAATATAATCAACATTTTGGCTTTTCAATGTATCTCTTAGAACTGGTAAATCAGATGTAATTACTTTCAGTCCAAATATAGCTGACTCTAATAAAGCTATACCAAAACCTTCAAAATAAGTTGGCGAAACAAAAATTTTAGATTTTTTCATATATGAGATTAATTTTTTTTGTTTTAATGTTCCTAAGAATTGAATTTTATCTCCTAAATTATATTCACATATTTTCTTCTTAAGAGATGAGAAATATTTTTCATCTACATTATAGTTCCCTATTATAAAAAGCTTCCAATTGCCTGGAATTTTAGACATAGCCTCTATCAAAACATCGTATCCTTTTCTTTCTATTATATTTCCTATGCATATTACATTATTTTGATTTTTTTTATGCTTTTGTTTAAAGAATATATTGTCTATGCCCGGATTAACTGTAAAAATTTTTTTACGATTGCTAAGGAATTTTTTTGTTTGTTTTTCAATATAACTACTAACAACAATTAGTTTATGGGAATGACTATATGTAATTCTTTCAGCAAAATAATTATTAATTAAAATCATGGGATTGTTTGCATTTTCTTGTGACGTTGGATGGTGTATAAGAAAGATAATTTCAAATTTTTTATTAAGAATAGGTATAACATTTTTCATAAAAGGTGCTAATAAGGCATCTATACAAATAATACTATTATCAGGAATATTAAATACTTTGAGTAAAAGTTTTAACTTATTATGTTTTTTGTATTCATACGGTATAACATTTACTTTGAACATTTTCTTTTTTAATTCAGATACTATTTTAAAATCATACTTAGTGCCACCAGTAATAATATCTTTGAACACGGGAATAACAAAAAAGAAATTTTTCATTATTAAAATTTTTTAGTATATGACGCTGATGCGATATGTGATTCATTTAATATTGCTTTTATCGAAATTATATTAGCAATATTATTTTCTAACTTATTTAAATGATTAGTAAATTCATCTACAATAACTTTTGCCATAAATTCTGTAGTAGTGAGTATATTTTTAAATTCTTCAATTTCATCTAAATTTTTATAATTATATTTAGACAAAACTTCTTTCAAAATATTTGTTGCTTTTTCAATATCAATAACAACATTCTTATCATTTATATTGTCTGATGAAATTATTAAATCAATTATATAAGTTACTCCATGTACATTTTGAGCTTTTCCAAAATATTGGTCTTTTAAGCTATGTGCTATAAACAAATAATCTCTTACTTTAACTTCAAACATACTATTTATTATAATTTACAACCTTACAAAAAAAATTTTTATTTTTTGAATTTTTAAAGAAATTAGGTAATTTGTGGAATTTAATTTCATTTTTATCTATGAGATAATCTAATTTTTTATTATTTAATAAATTTATCGCGAAATCTCTTCTTGTTTTATTCGTCCAATTTTTTATTCTATTTTTTGAGATTTTGGAAACTTGAGAAAAAATAATATTCAATCTCTTAGACAGATAATGTTCACCAAAATTGATTCTTGATTGATTTGTTCCATACCAACTTAAAATACAAATTGTTGCTTCATTTTCAGTGAATTTTCCTAATTTGTTGATAATTTTTGAATCTCCCGAACATTCATAGATGAAATTAGCCCGCATAGTCTTACTTAAAGATGTATCAAAATTTAAATCGAATAAATTAGCAATATTTTTCTTCTTCTTGTCTTTATCAATTATAACCACATCAACTCCAATTATTGAATTCAAAAGATATGCCATTAATATACCAACAATACCTGCTCCTATGACTACGCATTTGTCGCCTGAAGTTGGCAATGTATCCCATAATGCATTAATTGCAGTTTCCATGTTTGCTGTTAATAAAGTTCTTTTCAATGGTATTTTTCTAGGAATCAAAGATACTTCACTTTCATTAATTGTGAATAAATTTTGATGAGGATATAGAGTAAATACATTTTTTCCTATATCTTTAGTTTCACCATCTATAATCTTACCTATATTTAAATATCCATATTTAACATCCGAACCAAAATCGCCTACCTGATATGGGCATCTCATAAGTTTCTTTTCACTTTTTGGAACTTTCCCGGCATAAACAATTTGTTCAGTACCATAACTAATTCCACTAAAAATAGTTTTAATTAAAACTTCACTTTTTATAGGGCCACTAATTTGTTCTTTTTTTATATAACTTCTATTTTTTTTATTAATCCAAAATGATTCAACATTTATCAAACTCATATCATTATTTCCCTGTTAGTTATATTATATCTTGTATGAAAATAATTCTATTTCAAGCAATATTTTTAGGTTACTTATATTTAACCTTAATGACATTGATATTTTTCTATAATACAAAATATATTGATGCATTGTTAATGAATTCATTAATATACTTCATTATTTCATTCATTTTGTTCTTTATATTTTTAAAAATGAGAGAAAAAAGATTCTCTTATGCTTGCATAATAACTTTCTCTAGAATGATTATTAATATAATTATATTTTCCCTGATTCTATTCTATGAAGAAATTTCTCTTGGTTATTTAATTGTAGTTTTAGCCTTAATCTCTCTTTTTCTTGATGGTTTAGACGGTTATTTGTCCAAATTATTCAATGAATCATCGAAATTTGGATCTGTATTTGATATGGAAACTGATACGTTATTAATGTTAGTTTTAAGCTTATCTTTATATATGAATTTTAATAGTCATATATTTATCTTAATCATCCCCTTCTATAGATATTTATTTGTTTTTATGCAAAAAAAAATTACTTTTCTTTCTAAGGATTTATCTGAAAGTTTCCTACGAAAATTCATCTGTGCCACAGTCACTCTTATGTTGATTTTATGCCATATACCAGGTACCACTATTAATATCATTACTTATACTATTAATTTTGCAATTTTTCTAATTACATTTTCTTTCGCTAGAGATATAATTTGGTTATATAAAAACAAAAATAATGGAAATATATGAATATGAAAAAATTTTTATTAATCTACTTTTTTGTATTTTCTAGCTATACATATAGTGAAGAATATCAATATGAAATTGATCAAAGCCATTTTGCTTTAGGTTTTTTGGTAGAGCATGCTGGTTATGCAAAAACATTAGGGATGTTTAGAGATATTTCAGGATCTTTCGTTCATGATGAATCAAATAATAAAGTTAAAAACATAAAAATAATAGTTCAAACATCTAGTGTTTTTACTAATCATGAAAAAAGAGATGCACATCTGCGCAGCCCAGATTTTCTAAACTCTGATGAATATCCAGAAATGATTTTTACTGCTGACGAAATAAAAATTCAGAATAAAAATGCTTCTGTTGATGGTAATTTGACTTTGCTAGGTATTACGAAACCAATAAAATTAGAAGCCAAAATAAATAAAATTGCAGAATATCCATTTAGAAGTGGGTTGTCAAAACCAATGGTTATGGGAGTATCAGCTAGAGGTAGTTTTAAGCGTTCTGACTTTGGTATGATGTATGCAATAAAAAAAGATTTAGTTGGTGACAACATAGATTTAATAATAGAATTTGAGGCTAGAAGAAATTAATTGAGCGACAAGATTAATCAAATTGATTTTCAAGACTTGAGAAATTATATCGATCGTATTGGTTATAAAGAATCTAACATTTTACAAGAGTTAAGAGCAGAGACAAAAAAAATTAGTGATTTATCAATCATGCAAATAGGAGCGATGCAAGGTTCTCTACTTCAATTTTTATGTAAGATTGGTAATTTCAAGAAATGTATAGAAGTAGGAGTTTTCACTGGTTATAGTTCAATATGTATAGCGTCTAGTATAACCGAAGATGGCATTTTATATGCACTTGATAATAGTGAAGAATATACAAATATTGCTAAAAAATATTGGGAGAGAGCGGGAGTAAATCATAAAATTAAATTAATGTTAGATGACGGCGTTTTATCGTTCAAAAAGCTCTTAGAAGAGGAACAAGAAAGTACATTTGATTTCATATTTATTGATGCAGATAAATCAAACTATCAACAATATTATGAATCTTCTTTGAAATTAATAAAACAGGGTGGTTTGATTGCTATTGACAATACAATATGGAAAGGCAGAGTTTTTGATAATAACGATCAATCAAGTGGTACTGATTCTATAAGAAAGTTAAATGATTTTATATATGAAGATTCTAGAGTAGATCACTGTCTACTGACTATTTATGATGGAATGACATTATGCATAAAAAAATAGAAAATAATATTGTTATTAATTTTTATATTTTTTTAAAAATGAATAATTTAAAAAATCTAAGAAATAATATAAATAAAATATTATTAATCAATAATATCAAAGGGACTGTTTATTTATCGAAAGAAGGTATGAATGCTAATTTATATGGTAATGATAGTCAGATTGATGTTGTTGTTGAAAAAATACAAAAATTAATAAAAATAAAATACATACATATTAATAAACAAACTACCGATATTCAGGCATTTAAAAGATTAAAAGTAAAAATAAAAAAAGAAATTATCAAAGCAGGTTTTACAATAAATAAAGATGACATTGATAAATTCAAGTCATTAAATCCATATGAATGGCAAGAAATTTTAAACGAAAATGTCATTGTTTTGGATGTCAGAAATAATTTTGAATATTCATTGGGTTCATTTAAAAATGCAAAAAATTTAGATCTATTAAATTTCAGTGATTTAAAGGATAGAGAAAAATTATTAGATAATTTTGATAAAGAAAAAAAAGTGGCTATATTTTGTACAGGCGGGATTCGTTGTGAAAAAGCTGCCATAATATTAGATAAATCTGGTTTTAAAAATATTGTTAAATTGCAAGGTGGTATAATCAATTATTTAAATTCGGATATAAAGAATTCTAAGTGGTCTGGAGAATGTTTTGTGTTTGATGACAGAATAACAGTTTAATTATTTTCTTTGTTTAAGAATATGATTCAATACTTTTTCATATTTCTTTTTATCGATAACGTCGGGGTGTTTGATGATATCTTTAATAGTGGAAATTGCTAGTTCAGGCTCATTAACTCTAATAGCAAAATCAAGTCTATCCAAATAAAAATTTATATTATCACCATTATCTAATTGAATTAATTTTGAGAAAGCTATCTTAATTTTATTTTTGTTAGCTTTTTCATCTGATAAAGTTAATACTGAAATATAATTCAACCAAATCTCTTTTTCATTAGGGTTGAGAGAGATAGCATTCTCATAAGCATCTATGGATTGGACATAACCTTCAATTAACGAATATGATTTGGCTAATATAATCCAGCCGTCAAAATTATTTGGATTATTTGAGAGGTTTTTTTCTAAATTAGGTATATTTTCTCTTATCTTTGAAATTTTATCTCTTATATCTTTATGTTTAACCAATATATTTCTATATTGATTAATATCTTGAATATTAGATGTTGAATAAAATAAAAATGAAATTAAAAAAATAAACGCTATTAATAATAAATATTGTTTATTTAAACTATTAAAAATTAAATAAAGATAGACAGCTAAAATAATAAACAATACAAAATAAATCATTTTCTAAGATAGATATTCCTATATAAAAAATAAGACAATATAATTAAAAATATCAATGGACCTAACCATAGAATGATATTTTGATGTGAAAATGGTGGCTTATATAAAATATAACTACTATATCTTTCAACTAAGAAATTTTTTATTTCTTTTTCGGATTTACCCTCTTCAACCATCTCTTTAATTTTATTTTTGAGATCAATAGCTAAAGGTGCTTCTGATTCTGCTAAATTTTGATTTTGACACACCATACATCTAGTTTCAGAAATTATTTGTTTATATAGCTGTTCTTGAATTAGATTGAATTTTTGTTCTCCAATCACATCATGAGAAAACAAAATATTATAAATACATATGAAATATAAAAACAAATTAATTTTCTTCATTAATTTTCTCAATCATTGGTAACAATTCTTCATAGTAAACCTGCTCTGATAAAGCTCCTATAAATTTTTTTCTTATGATGCCATTTTTATCAATTAAAAAAGTTTCTGGGACTCCATATACACCTAGATTCATAGCATAGTTACCAAAATTATCATATAAAATAATTTCATATGGATTTCCATGAATATCTAGCCATCCATTCGCATCATCTCTTAAGTCTTTATAATTCAAACCAAATACATTAATTATTTCCCTTTCTTTCAAATCTGCAATGTATCTATGTTCTCTTAGACATTCTAAACACCAGCTAGCCCAAACATTTAGGACAGATGCTTTATCATAGAAAAATTCTTGATTAATAATTTTTCCACTGCTTAATTCTTCTAAATTAAATGATGGTATTTGCTTTCCTATTAGAGGTGAACGTACAATTTTAGGATTATTATATACACCAAATATTAATATGGTAAATAAAACTAAAAAAATGATGAAGGGAAAAGATATTCTCATGTTGTCCTTCTTTTCTTATTTCTATTTATTTGAAAATAAATACTCAATAATGCGCCTAATACCATAATTAAGGCTCCAAGCCAAACAAGTCTGACCAATGGTTTGTAATATATCCTTACAGACCAACTATTATCATCTACTAAATTACCAAGGCTCACGTATAAATCACGACTTAAACCAGGTTGAATACCAGCTTCCGTCATAGGCATGCCAGATTGATTTGAAAAATATAATCTTTTTTCAGGGTTTAAAACTGAGATTAATTTTCCATCTTTGAAAACATTGAATTTTCCTTTCAAAGATTCGTAATTTGGTCCATCCTCTCTAAAAAATTTTTCAAATTCAAATGTATATTTATTGACTTTAATCGTATCACCAGTTTTCATAATTAATTCTTTTTCAATTTTATTACTTTCTACAATTGTCGCTCCTAATGTAAAAATAGCTAGACCTATATGTGCAAAATACATGCCTATATTTTGCTTAAATCTATTACCAATGTGCATCCAAGAGAGGTTTTTAAACAAGTGTATAAACAAATTAATGGTTATCCAAAAAAATAAAAATAAACCTAACATTACATATAAATTTATTATGGAAAAAATAAGTATAAAAACAAGACTTGTTAATGCTATAAAAATGAAATTTATGGCAATATTCTTGAGGTTACTATTGTTGTCAAAACGGAGTGTAGGAATAACACCAGCAAGTATAATCAGTGGAATCATTATAGGTAAAAATGTTAAATTATAATATGGTGTACCAACAGAAATTTTTTCTAGACCAAAAATATCTAGTATAAGTGGATATATTGTGCCTAATAATACAGTGAATGTTGCTGTTACTAAAAGAATATTATTGATTAAAAAAAAACTTTCTTTAGAAATTAAATCGAAAGACTGATTATCTTTTATTTTATCAGCATTTAAACTATATAAAAGTAGAGAAACCCCAATTATCAAACCTAAAAATATTAAAATAAATATTCCTCTTGTTGGGTCATTAGCAAATGAATGCACTGAAACTAATATCCCTGATCTGACTAAAAATGTTCCTAATAAACTCAATGAGAAAGCAAAAATGGCTAATAATATAGTCCAATTTTTAAAAATATTTTTTTGTTCTGTCATAATTAATGAATGTACTAATGCGGTTGACATCAACCAAGGCATGAATGAAGCATTTTCAACAGGATCCCAAAACCACCATCCACCCCATCCTAATTCATAGTAAGCCCACCAACTACCTAGCGCTATTCCTAATGTAAGAAAACTCCATGATAATAATAGCCAAGGTCTAAGCCATGTAGCCCATTCCTTTTTAAATTCTTTATGGATACAACAAGTCACAGCAAAACTAAATACAACTGATAAGCCTACATATCCCATATATAACATTGGAGGATGCACTATTAATCCAAAATCTTGTAATAATGGATTTAAATCTCTTCCGTCAATTGGTACAGATAAATTTTTTTCAAATGGATCAGATGTAAATATTAAAAATAATAAAAAGCCAAAATTTAAAAATCCCATTATAGATAAAAAATTTTCTCTGAATTCTTTGTCTAATGATTCACTAGATTTGCTTACTAAAAACATCCAAAAACTTAATATAAGACACCATAATAACATTGACCCTTCATGGCCCGCCCAAACAGCAGAGACTTTATAGAAATATGGTAAAGCAGAATTTGAATTGTCTGATATATATTTAACTGAAAAATCATCAATTAAAAAAGAATAAATAAGACATAAAAACGATAATAATAAAATTGGGAAGTGCATCCTTGATGTAAGTGATATCAACCCTGCTGTATTTATATTTATTTTATATAAAATTGTTTTTGAGGATATAAGCAAGAATGAATTTAACATTGCTAATATTAAAAAGAAATAACCAATATATGACAACTCATTAATCATTTAACTATACTTTTTGAAGTTTCTTCCAATTGTTTTTTATTAATTTTAAGGCTCTCACTGACTTCGGGCGGCATATATGTTTCATCATGTTTCGCTAAAACCTCTTCAGCAAGAAAAGAACCATCTGATAACAATTTTCCTCTAATTACTACACCTTGTCCCTCTCGAAACAAATCTGGTAATATCCCACTATATTTTACCAAAATTTTCTTCTCAAAATCAGTAATATAAAATTGTATATCTGTAGTTTTTTTACTAATAATCAGACTATTATTCACTACTACACCACCTATTCTAAAAACATAACCTGGTGGAAATTCTGTTTGACTTATTTCAGATGGGCTTCTATAAAATAATAAATTTTCATTAAAGATTTTTATAAATAAAAAAAATAGAATAACTAATAGAAAAGAGATAATTAAAACATAATATATTCTAATAGTTCTTTTTTTCATGAAATTAATTATTTCTTATTAAAATTAGTCAGGCGTTTATAATTTATATATAGAATTACTAGGTTAACTATCATTGATATTATGACGATAGCATATGAAGAAAATATATATATAAAATAATCTTTCATTGAATGAATGATATCGTATATATGTATAAATAAAAACTACAATAATTCTAATTTTATGGCCATGGGTGGACTTGAACCACCGACCGCAGCGTTATGAGTGCTGTGCTCTAACCAACTGAGCTACATGGCCATTAAACATTAAATCTAAAAAAGATTATATCGCCATCTTTAACAACATAATCTTTACCTTCTTGTCTCCAGACGCCATTATTCTTTGCGCCCTGTTCACCATCATATTTTATATAATCATCATACGCGATGGTTTCAGCACGAATAAATCCTTTTTCGATATCAGTATGAATGATACCTGAACATTGTCTAGCATTAAAATGTTTTTTTGCTGACCATGCTTTGGATTCTTTTTCACCTGAGGTATAAAATGTCTTCAACTCTAATAACGAGTACCCTGTCTGAATAATTTGGTTTAGTGGCGATTGATTAATAATTGATTCATCAACACCTTCTATTTCTGAATTTAAACCAGAACGATATTCAGATCTTTCGTCTTCTGATAATTCTAAAATTTCTTGCTCATTAATTACATCTATAGGAACGATTGAAATATCTATATTTGATTTTTTGTTAAATATTACAATTTCATTATTTGGAGTATTACTATTAATATTTGCAATTATAAACATAGGTTTGTTCGTTAAAAGTCTAAAGTCCGGAATAAGTTTCAAAACTTCCTCATTAATAATAGGCGAAAACTTATTTTGGTTTAAATGGTTTAAAGTATTAGATAATTCTTCTACAATTTTATCTTTATCTTTTTTTGAAAATTTATTTTTTTTGATTCTTTCTAAATATTTTTCCGTTGTTGATATGTCAGATAAAATTAGTTCTAAATTAATATCAGAAAAATCTTCAATGGGATTATAATTATCTTTTACATGTATAACTTTATCGTCTTTAAAAAATCTAACTACATGCGCAATTGCATCCACATTTTGAATGTGTGTTAAAAACTCATTACCAAGGCCCTCTCCTTTAGAAGCTCCTTTAATTAATCCCGCTATATCAACAAATTCAATTATTGGATGAATAATATTTTCAGATCTATTTATGTTTGCTAATACTTGCAATCTATCATCAGGAACAAATACATTGGCTGTGTTTGGTTCTATAGTGCAAAAAGGATAATTTTGTGCATCTATTTTTTGAGAAGTTAATAAATTAAAAATTGATGATTTACCCACATTTGGCATTCCTACCAAACCACATTTAAAACCCATCTTTTTATTTTTCCCCGTTCAGGTGATTCATCAATTCTGAAAATTTATTTTCTAGAAAAAGATTTATATTATTTATTATTAAATTCATACTCTCAATAATTTCTCTCTTTTGTTCTAACGTGGGTTTTCCTAAAACGTATGGTACTGTTTTATCTTTGTCGTCGGGCTTTCCTATACCAATTCTTAATCTCCAAAAATTTTTTGATCCAGTTTTCTCTATGATACTATTTAGCCCATTATGACCTCCGCTACCCCCTCCAAATCTTAGTCTTATTTTCCCATTCACTAAATCCAAATCATCATAAATAACAATCATATTCTCGGGTGTAAAATTACTGTTTCCTAAAATTTTTTTAATAGGTTCTCCGCTTTGGTTAACATAACTCAAAGGTTTTATTAATATTATTTTTTTATCATCATGACTAAATTCGGAAACTTCAGAATTATATTTTTTTGAGAACTTTAATGTTTGATTTAATTTTTCAGACATTAAGTCTAGAAACCAAAAGCCAACATTGTGTCTAGTGCTTAACAAGTTTTTATCTGGATTGCCTATGCCTACAAATAATTGTAACGATTTATATTCCATACAGTTGGCTAGTGTATATACCTAAATTACTCTTTTTTAGCTTCAGATTTCTTATCTTCTTTGGATTCAGTTTTTGTATCATCTTTAGAGTCTGTTTTAGATTCAGCTTTTGCATCGTCTTTAGCATCAGTTTTTTCACCTTCACCATCTTCTGCAGCCGCTTCATCACCTTCTTCTGATACAACTTCTTCCTCAATTTTTTCTTCTTTAGCAATGTAACAACTCACAATAGCCGTATCGTGTTCTTTGTCACTTGCACCAACTAGTTCTACCTCGCTAGGTAGTTTGATTTCTGTCATATGTATACTTCCGCCTACATCTAAATTAGTTACATCAACTTCAATATTTTCTGGTATATCTTTTGGAAAACAGCTTACTTGTATTTCAGTTATGATGTGAGATAGTATGCCACCTGAAGTTTTAACTCCTACACAAATTTCTTCTCCTATGAATTTAATTGGTACATTAACAGAGACTTTTTTATCTTGTCTAACAGCTAAAAAGTCAATATGCGTTATTTTAGATTTTTCAGGATCTCTCTGAAGTTCTTTTAAAATCACTTCTAACTTTTTCTTCTCTAGACTCAATTCAATAACATTACTATAGAAAGCGGTATCTTTAATTTGGTTAGTAAGTTCAAAACCATTAACAAGAATAGAAATATTGCCATCAGGTTCGCCATAGATTTCTGCAGGAATCAGATTATTATCTCTATGTCTCCTCGATGCTCTTTTGCCGAATTCATTTCTTTTAGTTACTTCTAATTTAAATTGTGTAGCCATGACTATTCTCTTAATTTGTACTAGGATTATACTACTAATCCATAAAAAGTGAACTAACAGATTCTTTATGATGGATTCTTCTAATTGTCTCAGCTAACATCTCTGAGACTGAAATTTGTCTTATTTTAGTAATTTTTTTTGTATCGTCTCTTAGAGGAATTGTGTCGGTAACAACAATTTCATCTAATTCAGATTTTTTTATATTATCGTTAGCCTTACCTGATAAGACTGGGTGGGTTATGTATGCTGTTACTTTTTTAGCACCTTTTTCTTTCAGTGCTTTAGCTGCATTGCATAACGTACCAGCTGTATCAACAATATCATCAACAATGATACACGACATACCATTGACATCTCCTATAATTTGCATGACTTCTGAAACATTAGCGTCATCTCTTCGTTTGTCAACGATAGCTAAATCACAATTTAATTGTTTCGCAAGAGCACGAGCCCTAATAACTCCCCCTACATCGGGAGAAACTACCATCATATTATCAAGTTTCTGTTTATAAATATCTGCTACTAAAAGAGGAGTTGCATATATATTGTCAACAGGAATGTCAAAAAAACCTTGTATTTGATCAGAATGTAAATCAATTGTTAATAATCTATCAATACCTATGCTTGTTATCATATTTGCTACAACTTTTGCTGTAATTGGAACTCTTGCAGATCTAACTCTTCGATCCTGACGTGAATACCCAAAATAAGGAAGAACTGCAGTTATTCTATCTACAGAAGATCTTTTTAAAGCGTCTGTTATTATCAGTAATTCCATTAAATGATGGTTGGCAGGATAGCATGTTGGTTGTATTACAAATATATCTTGTCCTCTTACATTCTCTTGTATTTCAACGGATATTTCACCATCGCTAAATGTATTAACCGATGCTTTACCAACAGATAGGTTTAGGTTTTCCGCAACATTCTGAGCTAGCTTCTCGTTGGAATTACCTGTAAATATCATTAATGATTCTTCGTTTTTCATAAATCAATTCAATTTCATTGCTGGGGTGGAAGGATTCGAACCTCCGAATGACGGGATCAAAACCCGCTGCCTTACCGCTTGGCTACACCCCAAAATAACGTCATTCCCTAAATTCATAAGAACTAAGGCCTCTGACAATAACATGTTTGAAGTGATTTGGGACCAAATTACCAACTTCTTTCGCCCTCTCTAAATTATCAAAGCTTAAAAACCACGTATCTCCAGTACCGCTCATTCTAGCTTGTCCATATTGAGATAACCAATCTCTCACTCTAGATACTGTAGGATATCTTTTCACGACCATACTTTCAAATATATTATTAGTTTCACCAGATAAAAAATCTTCCATAGTTTTCTTTTTTGGCTTGTTTTGATTTTTTATCAAGCCATACATTTCTCTAGTAGAGATATTATTGTCACAAAATATAAGGAGATACCAATTATCGTTCAGAACAACTGGTAAAATTTTCTCACCTCTTCCTTCGACCCATGCGCTTTGTCTCTGTAAAAAAAAGGGTACGTCGCTTCCAATTTTTAATGCTAATTTCGTTAAATTATTTCTAGATTCATCTATATTAAAAATTCTTAATAAAGCTAGTAATATTGTTGCGGCGTTTGAACTTCCACCTCCAAGTCCAGATCCTATTGGTATATTCTTAACTAAATTAATATTGGCTCCAAAATTTTTTATTTGATATGCAGATTTAAAAAGACTTATCGCTTCTAAAATCAGATTATCTCTCTCTAATTGTTTTTTATTAGATGATAAAATAATTTCATTATCATCCCTTTTTTCAAGATTTATTTCATCATAAAAATCTATTAATTGAAATATGCTTTGAATATTATAATATCCATCAGTTCTTTTATCTAAAATATTAAGAAAAAGATTGAGTTTTGCCGGTGATTTAAAATGAAACATTCTTATGAAGTGCTGTTAGTTTTTTCAATAATTTCAAATTTTCCGGATTATCCTCTATTGCTGATTTCATAACTTCTAGTGATTTTTCATATAACCCATTTTTTAACAAAACTTCACAATAATGTTCAATAATTTCAGGATCTTGATTTTTATTGTATGCAGATTCTATATAATATAATGCATTATTAAAATCACCTTTTTTATATAATACCCAACCCATACTATCTAAAATAGCGTAATTTCCTGGATCATATTCTAACGCCTTACTAATATAGTTATATGCTTCATCATAGCGTTCAGTATTAATTAATAAACTGTATCCAAGTGCATTCAAAGCAACAGAATTTCGACTATCTATTGATAAGATATGTTGTAAATCTTTTTCCATTTCAGGAATATTTTTAAGAGCCTCATGTGCCATAGCTCTAGAATATATTAGACTCTCAAATCGGGAATATTTTGGCAAATTTTTAGTAACTAAATGTATAATTTCTTTATGTTGATTGTTCTCATTATAAAGCAAAATCTGAACTAACATGATTCTAACTTTCATTGGATCTGATATATAATTTCTTTTTAAATCTTCTAGATAATCAATTGCTGCGATTAAATTCATTGATTTAGAAATAGATTTAGATTTTTCGAGTTCTGCATCAAATTTAAAATCTCCACCATCCACTCTTTCGTAATGTCTGATTGATTCAACATAATTCTTATTTTTATAATCTATTAATCCAAGCAAATAATTAACTTCATTTTGTTTGTAATTTAAAGTTAATAGGTATGATAAATGCTTTTCAGATATACTATATTGTTTCAAATCAAATGCTAATCTAGCGATTTCCAAAATTATATTGTAGTTTTCTGGATCCATATTTAAAATATCATTAATTAAAATTTCCGCCGAAGAAATATCATTAATACGTAAATATAAATTAAGTAACTCATATCTTACTTGTCTATCTGGAATACTTTTGCTTTTAATGTATTCTTGTAACAATTGAATTGCTTCTGCATTTTTATTGATAGCAGATAAAGAACTAGCTTTATACCTAATTAATTTTCTATCATTAAATGTGCCAATTTTATCAATATAATATATAACTTTTTCGTCTTGTCTGTATGAGCGAAATAATTCAATAACAGCTTCAGTAAGTTGTCTGTTCTCAATAGTTGATATATATTTATCAAAAAATTGAATGACGTTAGACTTGTTTCTATTACCAGATAACATATTCATGAGTTTTAAATAATTAGTTCGATCGTTTTTACCAATAATTTGAATGTAGTTATTCAAGAGTTTTTCTGAATCAATGTAATTTGAAGATTCTAAATGTGCACTAATTCCTATTCTATAAGCCAATAAATTATCTTTGTTTAGTAATAACCATCTTTCAACAATAGTTTCTACGTCTTTGTAACGATGATGTAGTAGTCCAATTTTTGACATCTCTCCATATAAATCTATATTATTCATGTGGTTTATATCTTTCATAAATAACGAAAGAGCTTCTTCATACGAAGATTTTTCTAGGGCCAAGCGTATATAAATAGTATTGTAAATCTCTATATATTTTGAATCATCACCGCCATTATATGTATCGGGAATTTTGCTTGTTTTTGATGTGAGTGGTTTATAATAAGATGTTCCATCACAAGAATATAAAAATAATGGCGTCAAAAACACTAAAATTCGAAAAAAAGACCTCATAATAGTATAATATATCACATATTATTAATTGGGATTGTAGAAACAAGAATATGAGCATTAACGTTATTGGATTAAATCATAAAACAGCCTCTATAAAAATCAGGGAAAAACTGATTTTTAATAGTGAAAATATACCATTGGCATTAAAAAAAATTAGAAAGATTGATGGGGTTAATGAGGCTTTAATTTTATCAACCTGTAATAGAACTGAAATTTATACAGAAAATTCGGTCGACAATAAAAAAGTTCTAGATTGGCTAAATAAACAAGATGTAATTAAAGATTGTTTGCCATATACCTACAACTATGCAGATGAAAAAGCTGTGAGTCATCTATTCCATGTTGCGTCTGGTATGGATTCTATGGTGATAGGTGAAGTAGAAATTCTTGGACAAGTTAAAGAAGCATATAAGCTGGCAAATAAA
Organism: Gammaproteobacteria bacterium; assembly: GCA_002716945.1. Lineage (GTDB taxonomy): Bacteria > Pseudomonadota > Gammaproteobacteria. The sequence goes on from PBCF01000002.1 coordinate 643,353, forward strand.
TCAAAATCAATAAATTCAGGTCTAAAAAGATTATTTGAACTTGCTTTTTCAGTAGCAAAAAATATCAGAACTAATACAGATATAGGATCCAATCCAATATCATTCATGTTTACATCAATAACACTGATTAAAAAAATTTTTAAATCAATAGAAGATAAAAAATCATTATTAATTGGTTCTGGTGAAATGATTAATCTTGCAATCAAATACCTACAATCAAACAAAATCAATCAAATAACATTATCAACCAGAAATCGAGAAAAAGGTGAGAAAATGGCTCAAGAAAATAGCTGTAGGTTTGCCCGACTTCAAGATTTAAGCCAGGTCATGTTAGATAATGATATAATTATTACATCTACTTCAAGTTCTTTACCAATTATTGGAAAAGGTACAATAGAAAGTTCTATCAAAAATAAAAACAATAGACCTATAGTGATAATAGATTTAGGAGTGCCACGAGATGTTGAATCAGAAATAGCTGAATTAGATGGAGTGTACTTATATACTATAGATGACCTAGGTAAAGTGATAGAAAATAATTACAAAATAAGACAACAAGCTTTCGTTCAAGCAGAAAAAATTATTAATTATAAAATCATAGAATTCAAAAATTGGCTTATTCTAAATAAATCAAACACATTAGTTAAGTCATACAGAGAATATGTTGACGATATAACAGATGGCACTATCATAAAAGCAAAAAAAATGTCAGAAAATGGAGTACATATTGATGAGATTTTAAAATATGTAGCAGAATCTTTAAAAAATAAACTTACACATGAAACAACATCAAAACTAAAAGAAATTACACCACTGTTAGATGAATCTGCAAGTAAACGTATTAAAGATATATTTAAAAAAGATAAATGAATTCCAAGTCTCTGCAAGATTTAAAAAGTCTTTCTTCCAAAATTAAAAATAACAAAGAACTTGTAAATAAACTGGATGATTTACGAATTAAATATACAGAAATTACTGAAAAACTAGATGATCCTAATGTGTATAAAGACAGAAGATTATCAAATAAACTTCATAAAGAAAAAGCAAAACTTGAAAAACCTGTTGAATATTTTTTGGATTATAATCAATTGCTCATACAAATTAATGAAACTGAAAATATGATTCAATCTGATGATACCGAATTAAAAATAATTGCTGAAGATGATCTAAAAAAATATGTATCAGAAAAATTAAAACTAGAAAATCAAATAATAAATTCACTTGTTGAAAAAGATACAAATGATGAAAAAGATATTTTTTTAGAAATAAGAGCAGGTACAGGGGGTGATGAAGCGGCGATTTTTGCTGGTAATTTATATAAGATGTATATGAAATTTTTTGAGAAAAATAAATGGACCACTGAATTACTTAATATTAATGAGGGAGACCATGGCGGTTATAAAGAAGTTATATTAAAAGTACTTGGAAAAAATGTATATGCTGATCTTAAGTTTGAGTCAGGTGCACATAGAGTGCAAAGAGTTCCTGAAACTGAAACACAAGGAAGAATTCATACTTCTGCAGCCACTGTTGCCATTTTACCTATAGCTGATGATATTGATGATATAGATATTAATCCCACTGATTTGAGAATTGACACTTATAGAGCATCTGGTGCAGGCGGACAACATGTCAATAAAACTGATTCCGCTGTAAGAATAACACATATACCAACAGGTATTGTATCTGAATGCCAGGAAGATAGATCTCAACATAAGAATAAAGCCAAAGCAATGTCATATTTAAGTTCTAGAATTGTAATGCTTGAAAAAGAAAAACAAAAAGCTACTACTGACAAAGAAAGAAAAAATCAAGTTGGTACTGGAGATAGATCTGAACGTATAAGGACATATAATTTTCCTCAAGGCCGGTTGACTGATCATAGAATTAACTTAACCATGTATAAACTTGATAGTATTCTAGATGGAAATATAGAACCGTTGTTGGAAGAATTAAAAAAATCTACATTAAATAAATGAAAATTTCAGAAATATTAAATAAATCTGTATCACAAATTTCTAATAATATTGGAATATCTGATAGTGCATCATATATTGAAGCAGAGCACCTAATTTTAAAAGTGTTAAAAACAAATAGATCGTCTTTGTATATTGATCCTGAGCGAAGCCTTACTATTAAGGAGGAAAAATATTTTTCTATATTATTAAAAAAAAGATTAAAAGGTAAACCTTTGGCGCAAATTCTGGGATACCAAGATTTTTATGATGATAAATTTCTTATTAATGATGACGTGCTTATACCAAGAAGCGAGACTGAACTAATTTTACCTGAAATAATAAAATATGGCGACTCTATTTCATCAAATAATAGTAACTTCAAAATAGTTGATGCAGGTTCTGGTTCTGGTTGCATTGGATTATCTCTCGCTAAAAAAAGATTAAAATGGGATGTTATCTGTATTGAAAATTGTTTTAAAGCAATCAAAATACTCAACTTAAATATAAAGAATTTAAAATTAGAAAATGTATCAGTTTTACAGTCTGACTGGCTCTCGTCGTTACGTGATGAATCTATTGATATAATTATCAGCAATCCTCCATATATAGAAACTGATTCACAAGAAATTGATGATAATGTGAAAAATTTTGAACCATCACATGCATTGTATGCAGGCAAAAATGGTCTGAAATCAATACTCAAAATTATCCAACAATCAAGAAGAGTTCTGAAAAAAAACGGGTATTTGTTTTTAGAAAATGGCTTTAATCAGTCAAAACAAGTGACTCAAATATTATGTAAATATAATTTTAAAGACATAAATGTATTGTTAGATTATAATAATATCCAAAGATTCACAGTCTCCCAGCGATATTGAAATGGATAAAAAAACGACCCTCAAAATAGCAGATCTTGCAAAAATAGAAATATCTAATAATGAGTTAGAAGAAATTGCTAGTAATTTAACTAAAATACTAAAATTAGTTGATGAAATGAATACTATATCAACTGATAATATTGAGCCAATGGCACACCCATTAAATTTCACACAAAGACTAAGAAAAGATGAAGTTCTAGAAAATAATCAAAGAAATGAATTCCAAAAAAACTGTAAATATACTGATGATGGGTACTATATTGTACCTAAAATAATTGATTAATATGTATAACAAAACACTAGTAGAATTAAGAGAAGAAATAGTAACAAAAAAAGTTAGTTCGTATGAATTAACAAAATACTTTCTTGAAAGAATAAAAAAATTTGATAAAGAAATTAACAGTTTTATAACCATAACAGAAGAATATGCTTTGAAAACAGCAAAGAAAATAGATCAAGAAATATCTAAAAACAATATGCGTGCTTTATCGGGTATACCATTAGCGCAAAAAGATATATTTTGTACAGAGAATGTAAAGACAACTTGCGGTTCTAAGATGTTAGAAAGTTTTGTCAGTCCATATGATGCAACAGTTGTAAAAAAATTAAAAAACGCTGGTAGTGTTATGTTAGGAAAAACCAATATGGATGAATTTGCAATGGGATCGTCAAACGAGACAAGTTTTTTTGGTGAAGTTAAAAATCCTTGGAATTTTGAATATGTGCCAGGAGGTTCATCTGGAGGATCAGCATCTAGCGTTGCAGCAAGATTAGTTCCATGTTCTACCGGGACTGATACTGGCGGCTCCATAAGACAACCAGCATCATTATGCGGAGTCAGTGGAATAAAACCAACATATGGAAGAGTTTCAAGATATGGCATGATTGCTTTCGCATCAAGTTTAGATCAAGCTGGTGTTTTTGCAAAAACAGCCAAAGATTGTGCGTTGCTCTTAACTGAAATTGCTGGATATGATGAAAAAGACTCAACATCGGCTGAAGAAAAAGTAATAAATTATTTTGATATATGCACAAAGAAATTTAAACCAATTACGATTGGCGTACCCGAAGAATTTTTAGATGGATTGGATAATGAAGTTAGAAAAGTTTTTGATGATGCTATCGAAATTTTTAAAAAAGAAGGTTGTAAAATAAAAAAAATAAACTTATCAAACTCAAAATTAGGTGTATCGGCATATCAAGTAGTGGCACCTGCTGAGTGTTCGTCAAACTTATCTCGTTATGATGGAGTTAGATATGGATATAGAGCTAAAAATGTCTCTGATTTGGAAGATTTATATAAAAGGTCGAGATCTGAAGGTTTTGGTAAAGAAGTCAAGAGAAGAATTTTAGTTGGAACATATGCCTTGTCTGCTGGATATTATGATGCTTATTACTTAAAAGCTCAAAAAATCAGACAATTAATAACTAATGATTTTTTAGAAGCATTCAAAAATGTTGATCTAATACTTGGTCCAACTACACCTGATACCGCCTTTAAAATAGGGTCGAAGGCAAATGATCCAATTGCAATGTATTTATCTGATGTATATACGGTTAGTGCTAACTTGGCGGGATTACCGGCAATGTCAATTCCTATGGGTTTTAAAAATGAATTGCCTTTAGGTTTACAAATTATAGGTAGTCATTTTGATGAAGATAAAATTTTATCGTTGGCAAGTCATTTTCAAGAAATAACTAATTGGCATGATCATCAACCTAAACAAAAACTACTAGGATTAGATTGAGGTAAAAGTATGTGGGAAACTATTATAGGTCTGGAAGTTCATACTCAACTGAGAACAAAGAGTAAAATATTTTCGTCAGCCTCAACAGATTTTGGATCGGAACAAAATACTCAAGCTTGCGCAATAGATTTAGGCTTACCTGGCGTATTACCTGTTCTAAATAAAGATGTGGTTTTTATGGCTATAAAATTTGGCTTAGCAATAAACGGAAAGATTGCAAAAAAATCTATCTTTGCAAGAAAAAACTATTTTTATCCAGATCTACCCAAAGGCTATCAAATTTCCCAATATGAACTTCCCATTGTTGAATCTGGGAGTATAAATATTTTCCATAAAGATAAATCAAAAAAAATAGGAATTACAAGAGCCCATCTTGAGGAAGATGCTGGAAAGTCTGTACATGACTTATTCGATGATAAAAGTGCTATTGATCTTAATAGAGCGGGCACACCATTGATAGAGATAGTATCTGAGCCAGATATTAGAAGTGCTGAAGAAGCAGTTATATATTTGAAGAAACTCCACTCATTAGTTAGATATTTAGAAATTAGTGATGGAAATATGGAACAAGGTTCATTTAGGTGCGATGCAAATGTATCAGTGAAAAAAAACACAGATAAGAAACTAGGTATTAGAGCTGAAATAAAAAATATAAATTCATTTAAGTTTGTTGAAAATGCAATTAATTTTGAAGTAAATAGACAAATAAATTTATTAGAAAATGGTAATTCAGTTATCCAAGAAACTAGACTCTATGATCCCATAAAAAATGAAACAAGACCTATGAGATCTAAAGAAGAAGCAAATGATTACAGATATTTTCCAGATCCTGATTTACTCCCAGTTGTTATAGATTCGAGTATGATAGAAAAAATAAAATCAGATATGCCTGAATTGCCAGACAAAAGACTAGAAAGATTTATTAAATCTTATAAGTTGAGCGAATATGATGCTAATATTTTGATTGCGGATAAATTTTTGGCTAATTATTTTGAAGAAACACTTAAGGCTAATAATTTGGAATCTAAAATTGTTGCTAATTGGATTATTACAGAGATTCTTGCGTTAGCTAAAAAATCGAATATAGATACTGAAAACTTTCCTGTTGAACCAAACAATTTAAATGAATTATTAGTCTTTGTGAAAGATGACATTATTTCTAGTAAACAAGCCAAAGAAATATTACAACGAATGTGGCTGAAAGGAGAAAAAGCTAATACGATAATAGAAAAAGAAGGATTTCAACAAATATCAGATTCTACTGAATTAGATAAAATAGTTGAAAATGTCTTAAAAAACAACTATAAAAGTGTAGAAGAGTATATGAGTGGCAAGACTAAGCTGTTTGGATTTTTCGTGGGACAGGTTATGAAAGAGACAGAAGGCAAAGCTAACCCAAAAATTGTCAATGAATTATTAAGAGGTAAACTAGATAAAAAATGTTAAATTTCATTCGAGCTATAAAAGGAGCCTTTTCAACCGATCTATCTATAGATCTTGGAACAGCAAATACATTAATATATGTAAAAGGAAAAGGAATAGTATTAGATGAGCCATCTGTAGTTGTTGTTAGGGATGAAAAAACCACAGCAGGCAAAAGAATTGAGGCCGTAGGAATAGAGGCAAAAAAAATGTTAGGTAGAACTCCTACTGGATTGGAAGCCATAAGACCAATGAAAGATGGTGTTATTTCAGATTTCATGGTTTGTGAAAAAATGTTGCAGTACTTTATTAAAAAAGTTCATGATAGTAAATTTTTTAGACCTAGTCCGAGAGTTCTTGTCTGTGTTCCATGTGGAGCCACTCAAGTTGAAAGAAGAGCTATAAGAGAATCTGCATCAGGTGCAGGTGCAAGAATAGTACATTTGATTGATGAACCAATGGCTGCTGCTATAGGAGCAGGAATGCCAACAGACGAACCAAGAGGTTATATGGTTTTAGATATAGGTGGTGGTACTTCTGAAGTAGCAACAATTTCTCTTAATGGTATTGTTTATTCATCGTCTACAAAAATCGGTGGTGATACATTTGATGAGGCAATTATAGGCTATGTCAGAAGAAATTATGGCTGTGTTATAGGCCATCCAACTGCAGAAAAAATAAAACATGAGATAGGGTGTGCATATCCAAGTAGCGATTTACTTGAAATAGAAGTAAAAGGAACAAATTTATCTGCCGGCGTACCGCAATCATTTGTTGTTAACAGTAATGAAATTCTTGAAGCATTAACCGAACCTCTTCAAGGAATTATATCGGCTGTAAAAAAGGCCCTTGAAAACACACCTCCTGAATTAGGTGCTGATATTCATGAAAGAGGAATGGTTCTTACTGGTGGTGGAGCATTACTGCGTGATCTTGATAAGTTAATAACCGAAGAAACAGGAATGTATGTTATTGTCGCAGAAGACCCTATGAGCTGTGTAGCGAGGGGTGGCGGAAAAGTTTTAGAAATAATTGATAAAGAAGGCGCCGAATTTTTATCCGTTGATTAAAAATGGATGCATATTTCAAAAAAACTTTTAGGAATTTTTATACTTTCTTATTCTTGATTTTTCTATCAGTCAGTGTAATCGCTTTAGATTTTTATCACCAAAAACTTAATAATATTAGATCTTTTATAACTGATTTAGTTATATATCCTATTTCTTATATAAGTACTGTACCCAAAAATCTTTTAGAAATATCTTTAGTAGAAACACAAATTAAGGATGATATGAAATCTGAAATACAAAAATTAAAAGAAGAAAATATAAAACTAAAAATCCAACTTCAGGAATATCAGGCAATAAAAGATGAAAATTTAAGATTAAGAAAAATTCAGAAACAAGTGAAAAAAGTTGACGAAAAACAACTTATCGTCAAAGTCTTAAACAATAATATACATCCAACAAAACAAATGGTTTCAATAGATAGGGGCAAAAAAGATGGCCTTTTCATCGGACAGAATGTACTTGGACTGAAAGGACTTATTGGTCAAATTGTTGAGATCAGCGCATTATCTTCTAAAGTAATTTTAGTTAGCGACTTAAATCATAACGTTCCAGCCCAAATTACTCGTACTGGTGAAAAAGTTATAGTAAAAGGTAAAAATAAAAATAATGAACTTGAACTAATATTTGTTCCAACTAATACTGATATTAAAATTGGTGACTCTATATCAACATCTGGGATGGCTGGAAGATTTAAAGCCAACATACCGATTGGGATAGTAAAAGATGTAGTAAATGAAAAAGAAAAAAAATTCATGAGAGTTTCTGTTAAACCACTTGAAAGTATAGGTAATGCATCAGAATTAATTTTGATCTGGAATACTCAAGATAAAGTAAATAAAGAAAATGATATAACCAAAAAGACTGATGAATAATTTTCTTGTCATAACAATAACTATATTAGTGTCAATTTTATTAACCATGGTTACTTTTGCGTTAGGTCCTTTTGCTCCAGATTGGATCCTTTTGGTTATGATTTACTGGGCTTTGGCATTACCAACAAATGCAAATTTATATACTTCATGGTTTGTTGGTTTATTAGCTGATGTTGCTTATGGATCTATTTTGGGTATTAACGCTCTAACATATACAGTTATTGGTTATTTAATTATTAAAGCTTATAGATTTCTTAGATACATGACAATTTATCAACAAACAATAATAATTTTTTTACTATTATTTTTAAAGGAAACATTCAACATGTGGATAAATTTAATTCTAGATACAAATGACTTTAGTTATGGTGATTATTATTGGAAAACACTAACTAGCGCGATAGCTTGGCCAATTATTTTTTATAGCCTGAGATCAATAAGAAGAAAATATAATGTAATTTAATGAAAATTGATATAGATATTACCAACAAGCATTATTCAAATTATATAAAATATCTCATGGACAATGATTCTATTGATTTTCCTTCAAAAGATGTATATGAATTAAATTTTATAAAAGATAAAGTTGGATTGAAAAATAAAAATAACAAAAGTAATATTTTTATTGATTTTTCAGATAAGAGATTTTCAAATAGAGTAAAGAAAATAAATAAAAAAAATGAAATATTTTATAAAATTTTTAAAAAAAATAATTCCACAATTTTAGATTGTACTGCAGGTTTTGGAAAAGATAGTTTCATATTATCATCAATGGGTCATTGCGTGACAATGATAGAAAAAAATCCTATTGTTAGTATATTACTAAACAATGCTTTAAAAAGATTCAATAATACATCCAAATTTAGTGATGATGGTAGATTGTTATTATTTCATGGTGACTCTTTAGATTATTTATATAATACTGATCAAGTTTTTGATTATGCATATATAGATTTTATGTTTGATAGTTCAAAAAAAACATTATCATCAAAAAATTTAGAAACATTAAAAATTTTAACAGAAGATTATAATAAAAAAAAAGAATTAATAAATCTTGCTATACACAAAGTAAGAAATAGAGTGGTAATTAAAAATCATATAAAAAATGATCCAATATACAATCAAAAATCTGATTATACAATTTATACTAAATTATTGAGATATGATATATATTTAAGAAAAAATGTTAGATAAAAATATAAAAAAAATATTAGAAGATAATATCAATGAAGCAGTAGTTGAAGTTACTGGAGATGGTTCAAAATATACTGTAAAAATTATTAGTGATGTGTTTACCGGAAAGAGTAAACTTGCAAGACACAAAATTATATATTCATACTTAAATAAATACATTCAGTCTGGTGAAATACATGCATTAACAATTATATCTATGACTAAAAATGAAATCTCAGACTACTCATGAAAAGGTTTTTTCAAACAAAATAATACATATTGATATGGATTGTTTTTTTGCGGCGGTAGAAATAAGAGATAATCCTAAATTAAAAAATAAACCTGTAGCTGTAGGAAGTTCTGAATCTAGAGGTGTTATAACGACATGTAACTATATAGCAAGAAAATTTGGTATAAAATCTGCAATGCCTTCAGTTACAGCAAAAAAACTTTGTCCCGAATTAATCTTTGTGCCTGTACAAATAGAAAAATATAGAGATATTTCTAATGAAATTTTAAATATATATAAATGCTATACAAAAATTATTGAACCAATTGCATTAGATGAAGCATATCTAGATGTAACCAGTTCTAAATATTGTGAAGGAAATCCAGAAAAAATGGCTTATCAAATAAGAAAAAAAATACATAATGATTTTAATTTGACAGCATCAGCTGGCATAGCATCAAATAAGTTTTTATCTAAAATTGCAAGTGATTGGAACAAACCAGATGGTCAATTTTCTATATCGGATTCTGATATCAGCAAATTTATTATTAATATACCTATAAGAAAAATAATGGGCATTGGCAAGGTTAATGAAAAAAAATTATTGTCTAAAAATATAAAGACATGTGGTGATTTACAAAAATTAAAACAAGATTATTTAATAAATTTATTTGGTAAATATGGAGAAACATTATTTTACCTTTGTCGAGGAATAGATCAAAGAAAAGTTGAGTCTAATAGAATAAGAAAAAGTTTGAGTGTTGAAGATACATTTGAAAAAGATTTAAGTACTATCAATGAATGTCTGACATATACTAGAATAATTTTTGACCGTTTAGTAATTAGATATAATAAATATAATGAAAAAATAAAAAACATTAAATCATGTTTTATAAAAATAAAATTTAATAACTTTAGAGTTATTACCGCTCAGAAAACTTACAATAAATTAGACTATGAAATTTTTAAGACCTTGTTAAAAAATACTTATAAAAATAATCCTTATCCGATAAGACTTTTAGGGTTAGGAGTTACTTTTGACAATGAAGACAAAAAACAATTATTTTTAAATATTGACTGATATAATAATCAAACTATCTAATATAGTGCTAGATTTTATTCTAATTATTACTTATGATGGTTTATTATGAAATTTGAGACAATAGCAATACATGGTGGTTATTCGCCGGAGCCAACAACTAATGCAGTTGCTGTTCCTATTTATCAAACTACTTCTTATTCATTTGATGACACTCAGCATGGTGCAGATTTGTTTGACCTCAAAGTTGCAGGCAATATCTATACAAGAATAATGAATCCAACAACGGACGTTTTAGAAAAAAGAGTTGCAGCAATGGAAGGCGGGTTAGCTGGTCTTGGATTGTCATCAGGTTCAGCTGCTACTACATATGCAATCATGACAATATGTGAAGCAGGCGATAACATTGTAAGTACGAGTACTTTGTACGGTGGAACGTACACTCTATTTGCGCATCAGTTACCAAGATTTGGAGTTGATGTGAAATTTGGAGATTATGATGATATAGATGGCTTAGCTAAGCTAATAGATGATAAGACAAAAGCTATATTTTGTGAATCAATAGGTAACCCAGCAGCAAACGTAGTTGATATACCAAAAATTGCAAAACTTGCACATAAAAATAATATTCCATTGATTGTTGATAATACAGTGCCTTCTCCTTATTTATTCAGACCTATAGAACATGGAGCAGACATAGTTGTTCATTCGCTGACAAAATATATGGGCGGCCATGGTAATTCAATTGGCGGTATTATTGTTGATTCAGGAAAATTTCCATGGGCGGAACATAAAAGAAAATTTAGTCGTTTAAACGAACCTGATCCTTCTTATCATGGAGTGGTATTTACTGAAGCTATGGGAGAAGCTGCTTTTATTGGAGCTGCTAGAGTTGTTCCATTAAGAAATATGGGTTCAGCAATTTCTCCATTCAATAGTTTTCTGATATTACAAGGTATTGAAACACTACCTGTGCGTATGGATAGACATTGTGATAATGCACTTAAGGTTTCTGAATATTTAGATGGTAGTCCGCACGTTGAATGGGTTAATTATCCTGGCTTAAAAGGGCATAAAGAATACAGACTTGTTGAAGAATTAATGAATGGTAAAGCATCCAGTGTATTAAGTTTTGGAATTAAGGGTGGTAGAGAAAATGGTGCTAAATTTATTGACAATCTTCAATTAATAACAAGATTAGTAAATATTGGAGACGCAAAGTCACTTGCATGTCATCCAGCATCTACAACACACAGACAATTATCACCAGCAGAACTCAAAGGTGCTGGTGTTTCTGAAGATTTAGTTAGACTCTCTATCGGACTCGAGAATGTGGATGATATCATTGATGATATAGATCAGGCATTAGATAAAGCTATTGGAAAAAAAACGAAAGTAGCATCTAAATAATTATTTTTTTATATAAATATTCTTTCCTTTTTCAATAAATTCATCTGATTTCTCTTTTAGGCCTATATCCACAGCTATCTTAATATCTTCAATACCTTTTTTTGTTGCATAATCTCTTATATCTTGAGTAATTTTCATTGAACAGAAATGTGGGCCACACATAGAACAAAAATGTGCAACTTTAGCAGATTCTTGAGGAAGTGTTTCATCATGAAATTCTTTAGACTTGTATGGGTCTAGACTTAAATTGAATTGGTCTTCCCATCTAAATTCAAAACGTGCTTTGGAAAGTGCATCATCTCTTATTTGCGCCGCCGGATGTCCTTTAGCAAGATCTGCAGCATGTGCAGCAATTTTGTATGCAATTATGCCATCCTTTACATCCTCTTTATTCGGTAGCCCTAAATGTTCTTTTGGTGTGACATAACATAATAAAGATGTTCCATAAGATCCTATATTAGCAGCGCCAATTGCAGATGTTATGTGGTCATATCCAGGCGCAATATCTGTTACCAGCGGACCTAAGGTATAGAATGGAGCTTCATCGCACCAATACTCTTCTTTTGTAACATTTTCTTTAATCTTATGAAGAGGTATATGCCCTGGGCCTTCAATCATAACTTGAACGTTATGCTTTCTTGCTATCTTAGTTAATTCGCCAGATGTTTCTAATTCTGAAAATTGCGCATCATCATTAGCATCAGCTATACTTCCTGGTCTCAATCCATCGCCCAATGAAAAGGATATGTCGTATTTTTTCATAATTTCACATATATCTTCAAAGTTTGTATAAAGAAAATTTTCTTTATGATGTGTTAGACACCATTTAGCAATAATCGAACCTCCTCTCGAAACAATTCCGGTTGTTCTATTCATAGTTTTAGGAATATAACTTAGTCTTACTCCGGCATGGATAGTAAAATAATCTACACCCTGTTGTGCTTGCTGCAAAAGTATATCTCTGAAAATTTCATAATTTAAATCTTCTGGTTTACCATTTACTTTTTCTAAAGCTTCATATATCGGTACTGTACCAATAGGTACTGGAGAATTACGTATAATTCTTTCTCTGGTCTCAAAAATATCCTTACCAGTAGAAAGATCCATAACTGTATCTGCTCCCCAACGAATAGACCATAATAATTTGTCTAATTCTTCTGTAATACTTGATGTAACTGGAGAACTTCCGATATTTGCATTTATTTTTGTTAAAAAATTCTTTCCAATAATCATTGGTTCTAACTCGGGATGATTGATATTGCATGGTATGATAGCTCTTCCAGATGCGATTTCATCTCGAACAAATTCTGGACTTATTTTGCTTTTTTGTGGAAATTTATTATATAAAGTTGAATTTTCTCTTATTGCTACATATTCCATTTCTGATGTAACAATACCCTCTTTAGCATATTCTAATTGGGTTATTAAATTAGATTTCCTTTTTCTATTTTTAATCCATTCTTTTCTAATAGGATTTAATCCATGTATTAAATCAATATTATGTTTTTCGTCTGTATATGGTCCGGTTGTATCATAGACATATACTGGTTCATTATAAGTATTGCTTTTATTAAGATTTGTATTAGTAAGTTCTATCATACGGACAGGAACTTTTATTTTATTAGAACCTTCTATATAAACTTTTTTTGATTTTGGAAAATTCTTTTTATATATATCTAAATTCGTAGATTTCGTTTTCATGGTATATGCCTTTACTCTATGATAAAAATTAACCTATAATATCAGAATACTAAATTTTAAATAAATATGCATGAAAAAACACCTACAGAAGTTAAATTATTGTTAGATTCTAACGATGGAAAACTATTGGTTCTTGATGTTAGAGAGCAATGGGAATATGATATATGTCACATTGATGGCAGTATGCATATACCTATGGGTCAATTAGTTGAAAGAATTGATGATTTAAAAAAAAATGATACCATAGTTGTGGTTTGCCATCATGGAATAAGAAGTAGGATTGTTGGAAAACATCTTGATAGTTGTGGTTTTAAAAATATTATAAATTTAATTGGCGGTGTTGATAGATGGTCCAAAGAAATAGATTTAAATATGAAAAAATATGTATAAAATAAAAAAAATTTTCATAATGTTATTTTTTATGTCTTGTGCATCCATAACCAATGCAACAGATTTACTTGACATGTATAAACGTGCTCTCGAACATAATACAGATGTAAAATACTCTGATATCGATTATAAAATTGCAAATGAAAAATATAATCAAACAATATCTACAGTTTTCCCAGAAATTAGTTTCAACGCTCAAACTAAAAAAACTAGTATAGAGAAATATGCTGGATCTTCATCTATAAACGATTATACGCTTGATACATATTCAGTAGATTTAGTTCAACCAATATTCCATCTAGATGTTTTTGATGAGCTAGAAAAAGCAGAAAATAATATTAAAAAATATAATGTTAAAAAATCAAATTTAAAAAAAGAAATTATGATAGATGCTGCTATTTTATATTTTAATCTAATAAAAAAGAAAAATTTATTGAAATCATCAAAAATCAAAAAGAAGTTCTTAAAAACAAAATTATCTAATGCGCATATACTTTTTTCTAAAGGTTACATAACTAATATTGAGTTAAATAAATATATTAATGAATACAATCTTTCAGAGATTGATGTTGATATGTATAATAATCAACTTATATCTGCTAAACAAGATGTACGTATATTTTCTGGAAAAGAAATAAATGATATACATCATTTGAATCTTAATTTAAAACTTGAGAAAAGAAAATATAATCTACAAGAAATAATAAACACAGCAATGCAAAATGAAGAAAATATAAAAATGGCAATTTATGATGTTAGGATATTTAGAGAGGAATTATCATCAAGTAAATCTCAACATTATCCAACACTTGATATTGTCGCATCATATGATTTTTCTGATTCAACGAGCGGTGCTAAGTTTGGCGAACAAAGACAAGAGAGTACAGAAATTGGGATAGTACTTAATTTTCCAATTTTTCAGGGTGGTTATGTTAGTTCACAGGTTAGAGAGTCAAGATATAAATATGAAAAAGCTCAATATACACTTGACTATATTAAAAAAGATGTCGAGAAAAAAATTATAAATGATTACAATGATAATTTAATCTTACAAAATATAATTTCAGCTAACCGCGATTATTATAATTTAGCGAAAGAAAATCTAACTGCAGTTCAATCTGGTTATAGTTTAGGTGTTTATTCTAATGTAGAAGTAATGGAAGCAGAATATAATCTAATCCAATCTCAATCAAATTTAGAGAAATCAATTTTGGATTATATAATCACAGATTTAAGATTAAAAAAATACACAACAGATTTAAATATTAGTCACGTAGAGCATATTAATCAGTGGCTCATTTGGTAGTATTAATAAATGCTAAAATATAATCTACTGCTTTATTTGATAAGCCCATATATACTAATACGTCTTTTCTTTAATACAATAAAAACTAAATCAAATCTTGGTTTTTTCATTAAAAGATTAGGCTACAATATAAACCCTATTTCAGGTAAATTAGTCTGGTTTCATGCAGCTTCAGTAGGAGAAACTAAAATTGCATTAGCTTTGTGTAATGAATTAAGAAAAAAAGGTTTTCATGATAAGCTGTTAGTCACAACAAACACAAAATCATCAAAGAATATAATTAATAATTCAAAAATAGAAAATTTATATCATTGTTATTTACCAATCGATTTTTATTTTGCAACAAAAAGATTTTTTAAATATTTAAATCCAAGAATATGTATAATTATTGAAACAGAAATTTGGCCAAATTTAATATCTATGTGCAAAAAACATGCTATTCCATCCATTATAGTTAATGCTCGATTATCAAAAAGAACAACTGATGGAAATATTTTCAAAGACATTTATAAATATACACTGTCAAATATAAACGAAATTTTGTGTAAATCTGAAAAAGAAAAGGAAAAATATATAAAACTTGGATCTGAGAAAGAAAAAATAAAAGTTTTAGGAAATTTGAAATTTATTAATAATATATCTAAAAATGAGCATATTAATCTTATTGAAAGAAAGTATATTCTAGCAGCTTCAACCCATCATGATGAAGAGTTACAAATAATTAAAGAGTGGTTAAAATTAAAAAATCAAAAAATTCTTTTAGTAGTAGCACCTCGTCATCCAGAAAGATTAGGAGATATTTTGGCACAACTCCCATTATCAGCTATTAATATTTCGATAAGAAGCAAAGCAGAAAAAATAAGAAAAGATACCCAGATATATATTGCAGATACATTTGGAGAGTTAGATGATTTGATATATTTTTCAGAATTTGTATTTATGGGTGGATCATTGATTGACCATGGAGGGCAAAACTTTATTGAAGCTGCAAAATATGGAAAAACAATCGTAGTTGGTCCCTTTATGTATAATTTTATAGATGAAACTGAAGAGTTTCTAAAAAAGAGTGCATTATTGATGATTAAAAATTCTGATATGATTAAACCCACATTTGATAAATTATTAAGATCAAAAAATAAAAGAGAGCAGATTGGTAAAAATGCGAAAATAATTGCTGAATCAAAAAATAATATATTAAAAGATTATTGTAAAATTATAGAATCATATCTAAATTAAAATTATCATAACCATTAATTACATTCTTAAAATTACTTCTTGAAAATAGATTATTCTTTTGCAGAGACCTCGCTAATCTTTTTAAATTAGATATTTTTGCTCTTTCATCTATTTTGTGCAGTAAATATGATTTATCGAAATCAACTAAATAAAATTTTTCCGACTTACTATCATTCTTAACGAGAATATTAGTAATGTTGAGATCTCCATGAAATATATTTTCTTGATGTAATTTCAAAATTAATTGCCCAATTTTTATCCAATCGTCTTCATTCATCTTCTGTTGTCTTATATAAGATTCTAGAGTTACAGATGGTATGTATTCTGTAATTAAATTAGCTGTATAGAAGAAAGTAGATCGAGTAACCCACCCAAAGATAGGTTTACAGGTAGGTAGTGTTTTATGTAATCTGTTTAGTAGATAGAATTCTCTATAAGAGCGTGTATTTTGAATTTGTGTGTTTAAATAATAATCACCCAAAAAACTTGCCATTCCTTTTCTTACATAGTGTTTTTTTACCCACAATCCATTATTAACTAAAGATACAGTATTATTTTTAGAATCTTTAAAATTCTCCTTTTGGAACCATTCTGCTATGTCAATTCCTATCTCTTTGTCATAAAATATGAACTGATTATTTATTTTATTGATCACTATATTCACGATATGTCTCATAAAAAGAACTTAATATCTTCAATTTGCATACTAAGATTATCTTCTATTGGCGATATTACACACATGATACCAATTATAAAGACAATTCAATATTATTTGCCTAAATCAGATATTACATGGATTATTGGAAAAACAGAATACCCTCTTGTAAAAAATATGAAAGGAGTAAATTTTATATTAATAGATAAAAGTAAAAATATTAGATCTATTATTAATTTATGGCATGAAATTAAATCAAAAAAATTTGATATTTTCCTACATATGCAAAAGTCATTAAGGTCTAAAATAATAGGATTTTTTATAAAATATAAAAGAAAATTAAATTATAGTAATATACAGATTCCTAAAAATTCACATGTATTAGATTCTTTTTTTTGTTTTCTAAAGGAAATAGGTATAGACAAAAGAGTTTTAGATTGGTCTATAGAAATAGACTCTTCAGATAAAGACATAATAAATATTAAAAAAAAATATATTGTATTAAATCCATTCACAAGTGTTAGGCGATTTAATTATAGAGAATGGGAAATACAAAATTATGCTACTGTTGCAAAATATATTTTTGATAAATACAATATAGAGACGATTGTCATAGGTGGACCAAGTCAATATGAAATAAAAAAATCTAAGCAAATGGTTTTTCAATCTTATATACATAATATAGTGGGTAAGACAAATTTACATCAGATGTGTTGTGTTATTAATAATTGTCAATTTTATATTGGTCCCGATTCTGGAACTATGCATATAGCATCAATGTTAAATAAACCAGTAATAGGTTTATTTGCAACATCAAACTCAAAAAGAACTGGGCCATACCACAGTCAAGATTACATTATTGATAAATATGATGAGGCATTAAAAATATTTCTCAACAAAAGTGAAAATCAAATTTCATGGGGAAAAAGAATTAGAAACAAAAAAGCTATGTCTTTAATTACAACGGATGAAGTATGTTCAAAAATTGATGAACTTATGAAAAAAAATAATTAATCTTTTTCTCTAATTTTATTTACTATGGATGTAGTAGAATTTGATTTTATTAATTGTATAAGTATAATTTTCTTCCCATTTTTTTGCAAACATTCTTCTCCAGCAATATGTTTTCCTTTATAATCTTCTCCCTTAACTAATATATCTGGCAAAAGATTACAAATTAATTTTTCCGGAGTCTCTTCATCGAAAGAAATTATATAATCTACTGAATTAAGACACGATAATACGTATGAACGATCTGATAATTTGTTAATAGGTCTATCTTTAGATTTGATTTTTTTTATAGAATCATCAGTATTAATTGCAACCACAAGTATATCTCCTAATTTTTTTGCTTCATTTAATAGATAAGTGTGTCCTGCATGTAAAATATCAAAACAACCATTAGTTAAAATGATTTTTTTATTGTCGGACTGATGCTTCTTGCAAATTGATTTAAGAGTATCAATATCAGAAATATTTTTATTATTTTTTAATTGCATTTTTTAAATCTTTATTAGTAACACTAGCAGTACCTAGTTTCTGTATTGTGATACCAGCAGCAATGTTAGATATTTTGACAGCATTGTTAATGGTTTTACCTTTAATAATTTCAGCAGCTAAAACAGAAATTACAGTATCTCCTGCGCCGGTAACATCAAAAACATCTTGTTGATGTGCCTTGAATTTTGTTATGTTATTTTCCTCAACAAGCAGCATGCCATCTTTACCTCTTGTGATTAATAGTGCTTTGAGTTTCAACTTTTCTCTCAATTTTTTTGCTCTAGATTCAAAATCTTGAAAATTTTTTGGGGATCCAACAATATTTTCAAACTCTTTTTGATTGGGTTTTACTAAATATGAGTTTATATAATAATTAAAATCATCACCTTTAGGATCAATAAAAACTTTTGTTTTTGATCTTTCAGCTAGTTTAATTAATTCTTTTATAATAGGTTTAACTACACCTTTATCATAGTCAGAAATAATTATAGCTTCATGATCCAAAATATTTTCTTTGATAGTCCTTAATAATTCTTTTTTTGTTTTAGATTTATTCCTATCTTCATGATCAATTCTCATCAGTTGTTGATTTTTACCTAGCACTCTTAATTTGATAGTTGTTCTTACTTTTGGATCTACAATTTTTTTAAAAGTTATTTTATTTTTTTTTAATAAAGTGGTAATTTTATTACTAGCTTCATCATCTCCTACAATACCCACAAGTGTTGGTTTTATACCCAAGTCCGATAAGTTCTTTGCAACATTAGCTGCACCACCTAGTTTATCTACTGATGATGAAACATTAATTATTGGAACTGGCGCCTCAGGAGATATTCTATCAATCGATCCTTTCCAATATCTGTCTAACATAATATCTCCAATAACTAATATTTTGTTTTTATTTTTCATTTTTATCTACTAGAGTTAACCAACTATCATTTTTTTTAATATTTCCTCTTATGAGTTTAAAGTAAGTATCTTGTAATTTTTTCGTAATCTCTCCAGGTAAGCCATTATTAATGTTATTGTTATCTACTTGAATTACAGGTGTGACTTCGGCGGCTGTACCAGTAAAAAATGCTTCATCCGCTTCAAATACTTCATCTAAACTTATTTTTTTCTCTACGGTGCTATAACCTAAATCTTTTGCAATTGAAATAATAGTTTTTCTAGTAATTCCATCTAATACAGTTGTCAAATCTGGCGTTGAAAGTATGTTGTTTTTTATAATAAAAAAATTCTCCCCTGAACCTTCGTTTACAGAATTATCTGTATCTAAAATTAAAGCTTCATCAAAACCTGAATTTAAAGCATCTCTAAGTGCTAACATTGAATTTAAATAATTACCTGTCACTTTAGCTTTATACAACATTGACATCTCATTTCTTTTAGGAAAAGGTGAAACTTTAATCTTGATTCCATTTTTGATTTTATCCTCACCAAGATATGTACCCCAATCCCATGCTGCAACACAACAATGAACTTTAAGATTATCCGCTCTAAGCCCCATGCCTTCAGAGCCATAAAAGCATATAGGTCTAATATAAGCATTGTTCAAATTGTTAATTCGTACCGAGTCACACTGAGCTTGTTTTAATTCATCCTTGGTAAAAGGTATTTGCATACCAATTAATCTAGCAGATTCAAATAGTCTATCAGTATGATCGTTTAGTCTAAAAATAGCTGTACCTGAATTGGTCTTATAGGCTCTTACTCCTTCAAAAACTCCTGTGCCATAGTGTAATGTATGCGTTAAAATATGAATCTTAGCATCCTTCCAATCACAGAATTCACCATTCATCCAGATTTTACCATCTAGTTCAGACATCAACATAAATAATCTCTTATCTTCATATTTAACTGAAAACTATAACATGTCTATATGTGTAAAACATTGAAAATACAAATGTTTTCATAATATTGTAACTTGATTATACAATATTTTGTGCAATAATGAGAATCATTCTTATTTATGGAGAAATTATAAATGAAAAATATTAGCCTAGTTTTGACTTTGATTTTAATAGGTCAATTATTTTTTATACAAAAAATTTTTGCTGACGACAATGTTGTGAACATATATTCAGCGAGAAAAAATCATCTTATAAAACCACTACTGAATGATTTTACTAAAATAACTTCTATTAAAACAAATGTTGTAAGTGCTAAGGCAAAAGTTTTACAAAAACGACTATTGGCTGAAGGTTCTAACTCACAAGCTGATGTCCTATTAACCGTAGACGCTGGCAATCTGTTTAGAGCAAAAAATAAAGGTCTCTTAAAAAAGATTAGATCTGATGAATTAAATAGATTAGTATCACCTCATCTAAGAGACAGAGAGGGATATTGGTATGCCTTATCTATTCGATCAAGAGTTATAATGTATAATCCTGAAAAAATTTCACCAAAAGAAATTAAAAGATATGAAAGTTTAGCTAACCCTAATTTAAAAGGACGTGTATGTATGCGATCGTCAGGAAATATTTATAATCAATCTTTGCTTGCTTCTCTAATTCATCATATGGGTCAGAGAAAATCTACTATATGGGCTAAAAATGTTGTCAATAATTTTGCAAGAAAAACTAAAGGAAATGATAGAACTCAAATGACATCTGTAGTACTCGGTGAATGTGATGTAACTATTGCAAACACGTATTACTTGGGAAAGTGGATGACATCTAAAAAAGAAAATGAAAAAAAATACTCTACAAGAATAAAAGTATTATTTCCTAATCAAAATGATCGTGGTTCTCATATAAATATTAGTGGTGCAGCAGTTACAAAACATGCTAAAAATACTGGTAATGCTATAAAACTAATAGAATATTTAGCTAGTGATCGAGCTCAAGAAATTTATGCAAAGAAAAATCATGAATATCCAATCAGAAATAATATACCTGTGAGTGAAATTGTGAAATCATGGGGATATCCTTTTATAATGGATAAAATAAATTTGGATGTACTTGGTGTGAATAATTCACGAGCTGTGAAAATATTTGATGAAGTTGGATGGCGGTAAGTATTCAAAAAGATACTGCTAGTAAAGGCAAGCTTCTTTTTTTAGGAAGCTTGTTTGTTTTTATCATTCCAATCTTAATAATTTTTTTCCATGTCTTTATTCCTACTTCTGATTTATGGGATCATCTAATAAAAAATGTCTTGTTTTTATATATTACAAATACATTATTTATTGTTTTATGGGTGATAATTTGTACTTCAATTATAGGAATTTCAACTGCCTGGCTTATTAATAGGTGTCAATTTCCAGGTCATAATATCTTTAAATGGATGTTAGTTCTACCATTAGCAATTCCTGCTTATGTTCTAGCATTTATATATGCGGGATTATTTGAACCATCAGGTATGGTGTTTGGTTTATTTGATGAGTACTTAAATTTGGGTCCTAAAATTTATAACACAATAGAAATGAGAAACATTTATGGGGTGATTTTTATTTTGAGTTTAAGTTTGTACCCATATGTATACTTGCTAAGTTTATCTTCCTTTTCTGAACAATCATATTGTGCATCAGAAGTTGGTAAATCCATGGGGTTATCTCCAATACAAGTTTTCTCTAGAATTAATATACCATTAGCTAGACCGGGAATTATTGCTGGATTGAGTTTTGTTGTCATGGAAACATTATCAGAATTCGGAGCTATGGACTATTATGGTGTTAACACATTCACAACTGGAATATTTAGGACATGGTTTGCTCTTGGTGATGATACTAGCGCTCTTCATCTAGCCTCTATATTATTATCTTTTGTTTTTATAGTATTAATATTGGAAAATTTATTAAGAGGTAAAAGTCAATACACAAATACATCAAAAAAATTTGTTAAACCCAAAAAAATACAACTACGAGGCAAGATTTCCTACTTTGCTTCAGTATGGTGTACGATGATATGCCTATTAGGTTTTATAATACCAGTTACACAATTAATTATTTGGCTACTTGATTCATATTCTATCGTAGATATGCAAAATTATTTTAATTTAATTTGGAGTACAATATGGTTAGCTGTAATATCTTCATTTCTTATATTATTATTGTCGCTGTATATTTGTTATATGGGTAGATCGTTTAAAGATTTTTTTACTAAAACAGCTATAAGAATTTTTACTTTGGGTTATTCTATTCCTGGCATTGTTATTGCCATGGGTGTCATGACTGCACTAATTTTATTTGATAGATTTCAATCTAATATTTTTGATGGTACACCTCTTTTTTATTTAACTGGCTCGTTTGTTGGATTAGTGTTTGCGTACATTGTAAGATTTTCAACGATATCTATTAAAACAAATGAATCTGGTTTGGACAAAATTAAACCTAGCATTGATAATACTGCAAAATCATTTGGTAAATCTGGTTTTTCTATTATTAAAGGAATACATTTCCCAATGATGAAAACTAGTCTAATTGCTGCTCTTATATTAGTTTTTGTAGATATTGCAAAAGAGCTTCCGGCAACATTGGTTCTTCGTCCATTTAATTTTGAAACACTAGCAACTCATATCTATGAATTAGCTTCCGCAGAATCATTATCTATGATTGCGTCCCCAGCTTTAGCATTAATATTTATCGGATTGATACCAGTTATGATATTATCTAAAAAGATAGTTCATGATAAATATGCAACACAAGCTTAAAATTGAAAATACATCATTACGTTTCGACAATGAATCTATTTTAGAAAATTTGTCACTTGCTGTAGATAAAAATGAAATAGTATCTATTGTAGGGGCAAGCGCGTCAGGTAAAACTACATTATTGCGTGCAATAGCTGGATTTGAGAATATAGAATCTGGTAAAATTTTTTTAAATGACAACTTAATGAGTAGTAATGATTATACAGTCACACCCGAGTCCAGAGGTGTTGGAATTATTTTTCAAGATTTAGCTCTATTCCCCCATCTGACCGTTGAAGAAAATATTATGTTTGGACTTACATCTACTCAAACAAATCAAAAAATTAGCAGGAGTTCTGAATTAGCAAATTTATTGGAAATTAGTAGCATTGTCAAAAAATATCCTCATGAAATATCCGGTGGTCAACAACAAAGGGTTGCTATTGCTAGAGCCATAGCCCCTAAACCTGAGATCTTATTATTAGATGAACCTTTTAGTGCTATTGACGAAGAATTCAAGGAACAATTAATTAAAGATGTTAAAAAATTATTAAAAAAAGAAAATATTACAACTGTAATTGTTACTCATAATATAAAAGAAGCATTAGAAATATCAGATAAAATTGCATTTCTATCAAATAAAAAAATTTTACAATTTGGAACACCTTATGACTTATATCATAAACCAATATCTAAACAGATTGCTAATTTCTTTGGTATTAGTAGTTATATTAAAGGAAAAATTATTAAAAAGAATTGTATTGAAACTATATTGGGTGTTTTTAAAAAAGACACAGCATCTTTTGAAGTGGGAAGTGAAATAGAAGTATTAATTAGGCCAGATGATATAATTCATGATGATAATTCCTTACAAACAGCTAAAGTTATAGACAAGATATTTCATGGTTCAGATTTTTTATACAAACTGTCTTTACGTGATGAACAAATAGTATTTTGTTATACTCCTAGCCATCACAATCATGCAATAAACGAAATGATAGGAATAACTCATAAAATTGATCATGTTATTTTTTTTAATACATAACTTATAAGTCTCTTAATTTACGTCTTAAAATTTTACCCACATTGCTCTTTGGTAGTTCATTTACAAATACGACTGTTTTTGGAATTTTATAGATTGTTAGTCCCTTTTTACAAAAAGCAATAACCTCGGACTGAGTTAAATTAGAATTCTTGCTAACAACAAAAACTTTTATGCTCTCTCCCCTATTTTTATCTGGCAAGCCTATTGCACCTACCTCAATGATATCTTGATGTGTAGTTAAATAATCTTCAATTTCATTAGGGTAAACATTAAAGCCTGATGATATTATCATATCCTTTTTTCTATCGACTATTTTCACAAAACCCTTGCTATTCATCATTGCAACATCTCCAGTTTTAAAAAAACCATCTTTTGTAAAAGCATTTTTAGTTTCTTCTTCATTTTTCCAGTAGCCTTTCATAACTTGAGGTCCTTTAACACATAACTCTCCTTTCTCTCCAAAAACAACTTCATTTTCTTTTTCATCTCTTATAGAAACATGTGTTGAGGGTAAAGGTAATCCGATAGTTCCGTTGTATTCATGATTAATTATATTAATAGTCACAACTGGCGATGTTTCTGTTAATCCATAACCTTGACTTATATTAGTTCCAGTTATAGTTTTCCATTTCTCCGCTGTATCTTTTAAAACAGCCATACCTCCTCCAACTGAGAATTTAAAATTGTCAAAATTTATTTTTTTAAAATCACTACTAGTTAATAAAAGATTAAATAATGTGTTTACTGCTGTCATTACAGTGAATTTTGTAGATTTCAACGTTTTTAAAAAACTTCTTAAATCTCTAGGATTGGTAATCAAAACATTCTCAGCACCAAACTTAAAAAAAGTCAAACAATTTACAGTTAATGAAAATATATGATAGAGGGGTAATGCTGTCAAAATAACCTCTTTACCATCAATTATATAATTTTTAATCCATAAATTTAATTGCTCAATGTTTGATAGCAAATTACCATGAGTTAATATAGCAGCTTTAGATTTACCAGTTGTACCACCAGTATATTGCAAAAATGCTATATCATTTTTATTTAATTTAATATCATTTAACTGGTAAGTAGTTTTTAAGATTTCATTGAAATATATAATATTTTGGTGATTAATTTTTTTTTTCTCTCCTTTGTATAATAGAACCATATTTACAATCACTTTCATTATAGGATTCAGCAAATCTGTAATTTTGCAAACTATAATATGTTTGAGATTAGTTTTAGAGATAATTGGTTCTAATTCACCAAAAAATTTATCTAATACTATAATGATATCAGCTTCAGAGTCAATTAATACATTCTCTAGCTCTCTTTCTTTGAATAATGGATTTACATTAACTACCGTTGCTCCTGAAAGAAATGAACCAAAAAGAGTGACTGGGTATGTCATTAAATTTGGCAACATAATAGCTACTTTCGTATTTTTTTTAGAATTACATTTTGTTTGTAAATAAGAAGCAAACTTTTCAGCATGCTTTTTTGTTTGATTAAATGTTAATGATGATTTTAGATTACTAAAAGCAATGTTTGTAGAATATTTTCTTGTTGCCTTGTCAAAAAGATCTACTAAAGAATTGTATTCAATTTCATCTATTGTATCTGGAATATCCTTGGGATAATTTTTTGTCCATAATTTTTCCATAATATAATGTATTATTTATCATTTCTCTAAAAATAAAAAGCCTCTTAATTAAGTAAGAGGCTTCTTTGTATTAGTTTATAGGATGAATGTTACATGCCCATTCCGCCCATGCCTCCCATTCCGCCCATGCCTCCCATATCTGGCATAGCAGGAGCTCCAGCAGGAGCTTCATCATCTTTCGCGAGTTCAGTAACCATAGCTTCGGTTGTAATCATTAAACCAGCTATTGATGCAGCATTCTGTAGTGCTGTTCTAGTTACTTTGGTAGGGTCTAATATTCCCATTTTTAGCATATCTCCAAACTCTGATGTTGCCGCATTGTAACCAAAGGAGTCTTTGCCTTCTTCGACCTTGGAAAGAATCACTGATCCTTCATCACCTGCATTGGTGACAATTTGTCTTAGAGGCTCTTGCATCGCTTGTCTTGCTATAGCAATGCCTTGATCTTGATCTGGATTATCACCATTTAATTTTTTAAGTGATTCTCTAGCTCTAATCATAGCTACTCCTCCACCAGGAACAACGCCTTCTTCAACCGCCGCTCTAGTCGCATGCAGAGCGTCTTCTACTCGAGCTTTTTTCTCTTTCATTTCAACTTCAGTGGCAGCACCAACTTTAATAACTGCAACACCTCCAGCTAATTTAGCTACCCTCTCTTGCATTTTTTCTTTATCGTAATCAGATGTTGCCTCTTCAATTTGTGAACGGATCTGATTTACTCTACTTTCTATAGAAGCTTTATCACCACCACCATCTATAACAGTAGTATTTTCTTTAGTAACAGTTACTTTTTTTGCTGTTCCAAGAGTATTGATATCAGCTTTTTCTAAGCTTAACCCTACTTCTTCAGAAATTACTGTGCCTCCAGTTAATATAGCTATATCTTCTAACATGGCTTTTCTTCTATCACCAAATCCAGGAGCTTTAACAGCAGCAACCTTGACAACGCCTCTTATGCTATTAACAACTAGTGTTGCTAATGCCTCACCTTCTATGTCTTCAGCAATTATCAAAAGTGGTTTGCTAGCTTTTGCTACTCCTTCCAAAATCGGAAGCATATCTTTTATGTTAGAAATTTTTTTGTCATAAAGAAGAACGTAAGGATCTTCTAATTCTGTGGACATATTTTGTTGATTAGTAGCAAAATATGGTGATAGATAACCTCTATCAAACTGCATACCTTCTACAACATCTAAATCATTTTCCAATGATTGTCCTTCTTCAACTGTTATTACACCTTCTTTGCCAACTTTATCCATAGCTTCTGCAATTATTGATCCAATGTTCTTGTCAGAGTTTGCAGATATTGTTCCTACTTGTTCAATTGCATTGTGATCCGTACAAGGTTTAGACATTTTTTGTAAACTTTCTACTGCAACACCTACTGCCTTATCAATACCTCTTTTAAGATCCATAGGATTCATTCCTGCTGCAACACATTTCAGTCCTTCTTTGAGTATTGATTGCGCCACTACTGTTGCTGTAGTTGTTCCATCTCCTGCGATGTCTGATGTTTGAGATGCCACTTCTTTTACCATTTGCGCGCCCATATTTTCAAACTTATCTTTCAATTCGATTTCTTTTGCTACAGAAACACCATCTTTGGTAACATTTGGCGCGCCGAACGACTTATCTAGAACTACATTTCTTCCTTTTGGCCCCAATGTTGTTTTTACTGCATTGGCTAATATGTTAACACCAGCTACTAATTTCTTTCTCGCGTCATCACCAAACTTAACTTCTTTTGCTGTCATTTTTTTTCCCTCTTTATTCGTTAATAATTGCTGTTATATCATCTTCTCTCATAACTAGCATCTCTTCACCATCAATGGTGACTTCTGTTCCAGAATATTTTCCAAATAATATGATATCACCTTCTTTTACATCTAGTGGTCTAATATCACCATTATCTAGTAGTTTGCCTTTTCCAACAGCCATGACCTTTCCTTTTACAGGCTTTTCTGTTGCAGTATCAGGTATTACAATTCCTCCAGGGGATGTTTTTTCCTCTTCCATACGTTGTACTATTACGCGATCGTGCAATGGTCTTATATTCATTCAAATACCTCATTATATTACATCTGAGTTAGCACTCTAACCCCTCGAGAGATAATATAATATCTAAATCGAAAATTTCAAGGGCTAAATTATATTTAATCGTTATCGCTGGTGTGTTCAACATCAATAATGGACTTTTTCTTGCTGTCGTGTGAAGCTTCTGAAGCATATTTTTGAAGGTATTTTTTTAGAAGTGTGTCTCTCAAAGGTCTGATCAAAAGCATAGTTCCAATCAAATCGGTAAAAAATCCAGGAATAATAAGCATGATTCCCGCAAAGAAAAAAATCATTCCTGATAATATCTCAATCTCTGGTTTTATACCCTGGGCAAGTTTATTCCTAATTTCAAGAAAATAGTTAATACTACCTTTTTTTATTAAATAAAAACCAATTATTGCTGACAAAAAGATGAGAGTGATTGTCACAAAAGTGCCTATATATCCGCCTATTTCAATGAATAAGATGATTTCAATAATAGGGATAAAAATAAAAATTATTGGAATTATATGCTTAGATTTCATAGTATCATTAATGTGAAAAATAAATTTATTTTAACATTAACAACAACTGATAAAAAATCTATTTCTGAGAAAATAGCAAAAGAACTTATTGCAAGCAAAATAGCCGCATGTGTTTCTATACATTCACCAACAACTACTTATTACTTTTGGGGGGGGAAAATAAGAAAAGATAAAGAATGGATGATTATGATTAAATCCCCAAAACATAATTATGAAAAGGTTGAGAAACTGATTAAAAAATTGCATAACTATGAACTTCCTGAAATAATATCAATTAAAATTGAAAGTGGTTCAAAAAAATATTTAAATTGGATTGCAAATGAAACAAAATAAATTATTATTTACATCAATTATAATTTCATTATTTTTTGTAGTATTTTTTCATTCTGAAATTATATATTCTGCAAATAAAACTTTAAAAAATTTAGAAAGTAAAAATGAATTTCTTCACCCTGATCAGGCATTTATCCCCTCAATAGAATTAAAAAATCAAAATTTAATTCATATTTCATGGGATATAGAACAAGGATATTATCTGTACATGGGTATGTTTGAATTTTCCACTGACAATGATGATATACAAATTACTAAAGTTGTAATGCCAGATGGAAAGAAAAAACAAGATGAGTTTTTTGGTGATGTTGATGTTTATTATAATCAAACTAATGCAGAAATATATATATCAGGAAAGATAGATATTCCTTTCACTCTTATCGTAACTTATCAAGGTTGTGCTGAAGCTGGTCTATGTTATCCTCCAGTTACTAAATCTTTTAATATTTCACGAAGATCAGACACAGGGTCTTTTCTGAAGACAGGCATGGCATCAAGTGATCAGATTGGCATTAGTGAATCACTTAAACAAAAATCAATATTCACCAATATAATACTATTCTTGCTAGCAGGTATATTATTAGCATTTACGCCATGTGTATTTCCTATGATTCCAATTTTAACTGGGTTAATAATTGGCCAAGGACAAAACATTTCAGTTAGGAAATCTTTCTTTTTAACTTTAACTTACGTTCTATCTATGTCTATCACTTATGCAATCTTAGGTATTATTATTGCTCTATTTGGTAGCAACATACAAGCAAGTATACAAAGCCCCTATGTTATAACTTTATTTGCTATTTTATTTACTATTTTAGCATTAGCTATGTTTAAAATTATTAATCTACAAATGCCAAGTTTTATACAAACTAAATTATCAGAATCAAGCAATAATCTAACTGCAGGGTCATTCTATGGTGTAGCGCTGATGGGATCATTATCTGCGCTAATTGTTGGTCCTTGCGTAACTGCACCTCTACTTGGTGCCCTTCTTTATGTTGCATCAACAAATGATTATATTTTAGGTGGTTTAGCTCTTTTCTCATTAGGTTTTGGGATGGGAATTCCATTATTAATTTTAGGAACTTCAGCCACAAATCTTTTAAAAAAAATCGGGCCGTATCTAGAAATAGTTAATAAAATATTTGGCTTACTATTTATAGTTGTGGCTATCTGGCTTCTCGAAAGAATACTATCTATTCATCATGCAGCATATGTATGGGCAGTATTGCCGCTATTAACTTTATATGTATTTAGACATGAAATCATGTCTTATTCTAAAAATATTTCTAGAATTATTGCGACGGTATTAATTTCATATTCTTTTTTATTAATTTACGGAGCCAATCTGAATACTAATTTTACACCTTATTTGAGTTTTATAGAAAAGAAGAAAGAAATATATTTTCAAGAAGTTAGTAATACAATTGATTTAAAAAATAAAATTTCTTCATCTAAGAATATTACACTGGTTGATTTATACGCTGATTGGTGTGTAGCTTGCAAAGAATTAGAAAAATATACGTTTAGAGATCAAAGAGTAATTATAATTTTAAATAATTTAAATTTGGTTAAATTTGATATAACAAATTCAAACAAAGATAACGCAGATTTTCTTAAAAAATTTAATTTATTTGGTCCTCCTGCGTTGATGTTTTTTTCCCATGATGATGGTGATATAAAAGAGATTAAAAATCTAAGAACAATTGGATTTATTGATGCTGAAACTTTCGTTTCTAATTACAATAATCTTACAAAATAAGTTTTTGTTAAAAATTCATTAATTTCTTGTAATTATCACTAAAATCGTTTAATTTCGTAGAACATCACAAAATTTAGGGGTGAGTGTGTCAATTTTAGTTATAAATGGACCGAATTTAAATCTACTAGGTACTAGAGAACCAGAAATATATGGTTCAGAGACTTTATCGGATATCGAAAAAAAATTAAATAATATCGCGCATGCGACAAAAACTGCAATAAATTTTTTCCAAAGTAATGCAGAACATGAAATTATAGATGCTATACAAAAAGCAAAAAAAGATGGTGTGCGATTTATTATTATAAATCCTGGACCATTAACTCATACAAGTATTGCTTTGAGAGATACTTTCCTTAGTACTCAAATATCATTTATAGAAATACATATTTCTAATATTTTCAAAAGAGAAGAATTTAGGAAAAAATCATATTTAACCGATATAAGTCATGGTTTTATTTCAGGATTTGGAGTTAAAGGATATGAATATGCTTTACATGAAGCAATAAATGTAAGTGGTAAATGATATGGATTTAAGAAAGATAAAAAAATTGATGGAATTATTAGAGGAATCTGGAATTGCTGAAATTGAAGTTAAAGAAGGCGAAGAATCTATAAAACTTTCAAGATCAGGTACTATAAAAACTGTTCAAAATGATTCAAATATCTCTAAGAATATTCCTCAATCGACTGAGATTCATGAGAAACCAAAAGAAAATATAGACACCTCGATGGCTGAAAAAACAATCAATTCGCCAATGGTAGGAACTTTTTATAGAGCTGCATCACCCGAATCTAAAGCATTCGTTGATGAAGGTCAAAAAGTTAAAGCTGGAGAAACGGTATGCATTTTAGAAGCAATGAAAATGATGAATCAAGTAACTGCTGATAATGACTGTATAATAAAAAAAATACTCGTAGAAAATGCTGAACCCGTAGAATATGGACAACCTCTTTTTGTAATTGAATAAAAAATGATAAATAAAGTTCTTATAGCTAACCGAGGTGAAATAGCATTAAGAATACTTCGTGCATGTAAAAAACTAAATATTAAAACTGTTGCCATACATTCAACCGCAGATAGACAATTAGCGCATGTAAGATTAGCTGATGAATCAGTCTGTATTGGCCCTGCAGATCCCAAAAAAAGCTATCTTAACATACCATCTATTATAAGTGCGGCTGAATTAACAGATGCAGATGCAATACACCCAGGATATGGATTTCTTTCTGAGTCTTCAACTTTTGCTGAAATAGTTGAAACAAATAAATTTATTTTTATAGGTCCATCAAGCAATGTTATTAGAACAATGGGTGATAAAATTAAAGCTAAGCAAGCAATGAAAGATTTAGGAGTGCCCTGTATACCAGGGTATGATGAAATCCTTCCAGAAAAAATTTCATCACCAGTATTAAAAAAAATACAAGAAGTTGGTTATCCAATCATGCTTAAAGCTATATATGGTGGTGGCGGAAGAGGTATGAAAATTGTGCATAATGAAAAAGAATTACAAAAATCAATGGATCTAACCAGAACAGAAGCTGAAAATACTTTTGGTAATGGTGACTTATATTTTGAAAAATATTTTGATAAACCCAGACATATAGAAATTCAAGTTTTATGTGACAATTTTGGAAATGCAATACATTTGGCAGAAAGAGATTGCTCCATACAAAGAAGAAATCAAAAAATTATTGAAGAATCCAGAGCTGTAAATATTCATCCTCAATTAATTGATAAGATTGGAGAGGTTTGTGTAAATGCTTGCAAAAAACTTGGTTATACTGGCGTTGGTACCTTTGAATTTTTATATCAGGATAATCAATTTAATTTCATTGAAATGAATACTAGAATTCAAGTTGAACATCCTGTGACTGAATTATTAACAGGTATAGATCTCATAGCCCAACAAATGTTGGTATCTTCCAACAAAAAATTAGATATAGAACAAAAAGATATCAAATGTAATGGGCATGTTATAGAATGCAGAATAAACGCTGAAGATCCTAAGACATTTATTCCATCACCTGGTAAAATTAATCTTTTTCATGCCCCTGGTGGTCCAGGTATCAGAACAGATACACATATTTACAGTGGATATGAGGTTCCTCCTAACTATGATTCATTATTAGCTAAAATTATTGCTCATGCCGAGGATAGAGAAACCGCCATCAAAAATATGTTACAGGCTTTAAATGAAACAGTTATTGATGGTATAAACACTAATATTCGTCTTCATAAAAAACTACTAATTAGTGATTTCTTTGTGAATGGTAAATTTACTATTAATTCTTTAACAGAATACTTAAACAATAATTAATCAATAAAAAATTTTTTATTTTTTTCTTTATACATCAGAATATTGAATGTAATATAGTATGGGGTTTCATATTAAATTATCAAACATCAGGTGACAGAAACACTTCAATCCAAACGTAATGAAAAAAAAGAGAAAAATAAGTAATTTAAACAATAACTCCCTAAGTCGAGCTATAAAAGAAGAAACTATGTCTTACATCAATAAAATGAATGGCGAAGGAGTAGATAATTTATATAGTCTATTTGTGAATGAAACTGAAAAAACACTTATATCAACAGTTCTTGGTTATCATAAAGGTAATGTTACAAAAACAGCAAGTTATTTAGGGATAAATAGAGGAACGCTTATAAAAAGAATAAAAGAGTATGACATAAGCTAGAATTTCAGATGTCCATAAATAATGATAAAAAAATAGTTCTTATAAGTGTCTCTGATAAGACAAATATTGATAAAATAGCTCGAAAACTTATAGATAATAATTATGAAATAATATCTACTGGTGGAACGGCAAAGTTTTTAACAGATAATAATATAGATAACATTTCTATTGCAAAATTTACTAATTTTGATGAAATCCTTGAAGGAAGAGTGAAAACACTACATCCATTGATACATGCTGGTATTTTAGCTAAAAATAACAAAGATTTAACAGATTTGAATGATAAGAGCTACAAAATGATCGATATGGTGATTGTTAATTTATATCCATTTGAATCTGTTATTTCAAAGAAAAAGACAGTATTTCAAGATGCTATAGAAAATATCGATATAGGTGGACCGACAATGTTGAGAGCAGCTGCTAAAAATTTCTCCAGAGTTACTGTTATAACTGATCCCAAAGATTATGAAGGAGTAATTAAAGAATTAGAAACTTCTGGATCAATATCTGAAAAAACGAGATATGAATTTGCAAGAAAAGTTTTTGAACAAACATCCATATATGACAACATAATAGCAAATTATTTATTAAATAAGTCTAAAAATAAAAAAACTGATCTGCCAGATAAATTACAATTGATTTTGGAAAAAAAACAAGAATTAAGGTATGGTGAAAATCCTCATCAATCAGGTAAATTATATTCAATCAAACAGCCGAAGTATAATGGGTTTAATTTTAATCAGGTTTTTGGTAAAGAGTTGTCATATAATAATTTAGTTGATGCAGAAAGTGCACTTTCATGTGTTCAACAATTTGACAAACCAACATGTGTTATAGTTAAACATGCAAATCCGTGCGGTGTCGCCCAGTGCAATAATCTTGATAATGCTTACAAAAATGCATTTTCAACAGATCCTATTTCTGCATTTGGCGGAGTAATTGCTTTTAATAAACAATTAGATAATAAATTATTAAACAAAATTCTTCAGAAACAATTTGTGGAAGTAATTGTAGCTCCAAAATTTTCCAAAAATTATCTAAAAATTATTGAAAAAAAACCTAATGTTAGACTTATTTGTGTAAAAATTTCAAAAAATCAAAAAAACTTTGATATGAAATCACTAAAAAGTAATTTTCTAATTCAAGAGTCAGATAATAAAATAATAACAAAAAAAGATTTAAAAATCGTAACTAACAAAAAACCTTCATCAACAGAAATAAATGATTTGTTGTTTGCTTTTAAAGTTGCTAGATTTGTCAAATCTAACGCTATAGTTTTTGCGAGAGATATGAAGACGCTTGGAATTGGTGCTGGCCAAATGAGCAGGATAGATTCTACAAATATTGCTAAAGAAAAAGCCAAAAAACATAAAATTAATCTTAAAAATTCTGTTATGGCATCAGAAGCATTTTTTCCTTTTAAAGATAATGTAGAGCTAGCTAAAAAAATTGGCGTAAAATGTATAATCCAGCCTGGTGGTTCTGTTAAGGATAAAGAAATCATTGCAGTAGCTAATAAAAATAAAATCTCTATGGTTTTCACTGGAACAAGAGTATTCAAACATTAAAATGGATTTTAAAATTCTTATTATAGGTCAAGGTGGAAGAGAACATGCACTCGCTTGGAAATTAAGCAAATCTAAAAAAGTAAGCGAAATATTTGTGGCTCCTGGGAATGGTGGTACATTCTTTGAAAACAAAGTTACAAATGTAAACATAAAAGTAAATGATGTAAATGAATTGATAAATTTTGTCAAAAAAAATCTTATTGATATTACTATTGTTGGCCCCGAAGTACCTCTTGTTGATGGGATTGTTAATATGTTTAACAAAGAAAATCTAAAAATATTCGGACCATCGAAAGAACATGCGCAGCTAGAAGGATCAAAAGTTTTCTCTAAAAAATTTATGGTTGAAAATGAAATTCCAACAGCAAACTCAAAATCTTTTTCACTCAAAAAGGATGCTATAGATTATCTTAAACAACATAAGTTCCCAGTTGTAATTAAAGCTGATGGACTTGCTGCTGGAAAAGGAGTCATAATAGCAGATTCTTATTCTGAATCAGAACGTGCCGTAAATAAATTATTAAATGAAAATGAATCAAAAAAAATAATAATAGAAGATTTTTTAAAAGGGATTGAATTATCTGCTATATATATTTGCAATTATAATGGAAGAGGCTATGAAGTTGGACTTCCATGGATAAAAGATTATAAATCTAGAGATGAATATAATGCTGGACCAAATACGGGTGGTATGGGCGCCGTAAGTCATCCTTTTACTTATGACAGAAAAAATATTTTATTTAAAATAAATATACAAATAGAAAAAATTTTAGAAAAAACTATTCACTCCATAAATCAAAAATGTAAATCAGAATATGTTGGTTTTTTGTATATAGGTTTAATGATTAGTAAAGAATGCGAAGTTAATGTCTTAGAATATAATTGCAGATTGGGTGACCCAGAAACTCAAAATATCATGCTAACTTTGGATTTGGGAAATATAGATTTATTAGATGTTATTTTGGCCAATAATCAAGAATATGGCATTATACCTCCTCCGCCAATTGAACCATCCAAATTAGTATCAGAATCTCAATATACTTGTACGGTTGTATTAGCGTCAAAGGGATATCCTAGTGAATATAAAAAAAATTTCTTTTTAGATTTATCTGGATTAGAAGATAGTAAATTTATAAAAATTTTTCATGCAGGAACAATTATCCATAATGGGAAAATAAAAGTAACAGGAGGCAGAATTCTTTCCGTTAATACCATAGCGCAAGATAAAGAAACTGCTATAGAACTTGCCTATCAAAATATAAAAAAAATAAAAGCTTA
The DNA here is from genome assembly GCA_002716945.1 of Gammaproteobacteria bacterium. GTDB lineage: Bacteria > Pseudomonadota > Gammaproteobacteria. Next base: position 679,485 of record PBCF01000002.1, read on the forward strand.
TGAAGATGAAAATATGTCAAAAGAAAATATGGATTTGATATTTTATAGAGAAGATATAGGTAACTGATTACTTCTTCATAGACTCAAAAAATTCTGAATTTGTCTTAGATGATTGTAATTTCCCCAACATAAATTCCATCGCATCTAGTTCATCCATAGAATGGAGCACTTTTCTTAAAATCCATATTTTTTGTAATTCATCCGGTGTAGTTAGTAATTCCTCTCTTCTGGTTCCAGATCTGTTTATGTTGATGGCTGGATATATTCTCTTTTCAGCAATTCGTCTATCTAAATGTACTTCCATATTGCCGGTTCCTTTGAACTCTTCATATATAACTTCATCCATTTTAGAACCTGTATCAATCAATGCAGTAGCTAATATAGTTAAACTTCCACCTTCTTCGACATTTCTTGCCGCGCCAAAGAATTTTTTAGGCTTAGTTAAAGCATTCGCATCTACACCTCCAGTTAAAACCTTGCCGGACGAAGGAGCTAGAGTATTATATGCTCTGGCCAGACGTGTAATTGAATCTAGTAAAATTACTACATCTTTTTTATGTTCTACAAGTCTTTTAGCCTTTTCAATAACCATTTCAGCTACTTGAACATGTCGATGAGCTGGCTCATCAAATGTACTTGCTACGACCTCTCCTTTGACCATTCTGGACATTTCTGTAACCTCCTCAGGTCTTTCATCAATTAGAAGAACAATTAATGTAGAATCTGGATTGTTAGTTATCAGGCTTTGTGCAATATTCTGAAGCATAATTGTTTTACCGGCTTTTGGAGGAGAAATAATTAGTCCTCTTTGACCCTTGCCTATCGGTGAAGCTATATCAATTAATCTTGCTGATATATCTTCTGTGCTTCCGTTTCCTCTCTCAAGACGTAATCTTTCATTAGCATGAAGTGGAGTTAAATTTTCAAATAAAATTTTATTTTTAGAATTATCAGAGTTCTCAAAATTTACATTGTCTACTTTAAGTAATGCAAAATAACGTTCGCCTTCTTTAGGAGGTCTTATTTTACCAGCAACAGTATCTCCAGTTCTTAATCCAAATTTACGTATCTGGCTAGGTGAAACATAAATGTCATCAGGTCCTGCGAGATACGAACTACCAGATGCTCTTAAAAAACCAAAGCCATCTTGTAATATTTCGAGCACTCCGCCCCCAGAAATATCTTCACCACTAGACGAATGACTTTTGAGTATTGTAAAAATGACATCTTGTTTTCTTAATCGACTGACATTTTCTGCGCCCATGTCTTCAGCAATTTGTACTAATTCCTGGATTGGTTTTTCTTTAAGTTCTGTTAGATTCATGGCTGATTAAAATATGTTTATAAAAAATTCATGATTTTGTTTATGTATTCTTATCCAAAAAAGCGGTTAATTCTGACTTAGATAATACACCGACATGTGTTGCTGCTGCATTTCCATTTTTAAATAAAACTATTGTAGGTATTCCTCTTATTCCAAATTTTTGAGTGTTGGTTGGATTTTGATCAATATCAAGTTTTGCAAATTTTATCTTAGAATTATATTCTTGGGAAACTTCTTCAATAACTGGTCCTAATATTTTACATGGCCCACACCATTCAGCCCAAAAATCAAGTAAAACTGGTGTATCAGAATTCAACACTTGTTCATCAAATGTATCATCTGTTACTTCTATAACACTACTCACTTATGTACTCCTCCAATTCATGAAATTTTTTCGGTTGAATTTTTTACTAGATTAGGTGATTTGATAAAACAATCATAAGTCCTTTTAGAAATAAGTCAAGCTTTTTAAATAAGGCTCATGTTTAATACGCCTTCCATTTTTTCAGCCATTTCTGATTTCCCGGTTCGGCTATCACCAACAGTAGCAATGGTTATGCTTACTTCTTTAACATTATTTCCTAAAATTTTTCTCTTATCAATTGCGGCTTTTTTGATTAAACTGATCATATCTCGTGCCGCTCTTTCTGGGCCTTCGTGTTCAACCATATCTCTGTCATTAAAAGAGTTTGATTTAAGCGCATCATCTGTATTTTTCTCATAAACACCAGCCATTAACATGCTGTGAGCCACTCCAATTTTCATTTTCCCTTCTTTTACTCTTTTTTTAATATTATTGAAAAATTTTTTCTCTATGGCTTCAAATTTATCATATAAATCTTGATGTTCTGGTAATGTTTTCCATTCGTTATCTTTGAGTAACGGGAAAGGATTTGCCCAATAACTTATTTCTACTTTTCCTCTATGCGTCTGTGTACTACCTGCTGCTACTCTTGCTCCCTTTCTAAAGTGATCAAGTGCTTCATCAACATTTATATCAACATTCATACAATCCTCGTTAGGCGGAATTAAATCATAATTATTTAGATAAAGTAGAATATCTAATTCAGAGCCAGTTGATATTTCGCTATAATCAGTAACAGGCACAATTTGTCTGGCATTTGTTCCTGCAAATTTATTGTATCCTATTTCTCTACCTTCCATTTGCATTTTAGCATGTTCACTAAAACCATCTAGACATGCAAATGCACCTGTTTCAGTACCATAAAAATATAAAGCATTATCATCATGTCCATTTCCTTTTCCATTTCCATTTCCATTTCCATTTTTATCTTCGCTGCCTAATACAGCTCTTCCCATATCATCAGCTTTAATCAATGAATCAAATATATATGGATCATTAGTTTTTTCATCAAACCTCACAACATATCTAGTAGCGCCACAATGTAAAGGCAAGTCACCTTTTAAGATGCATAATACATTATGAAGGGTTAACATTGGTTTTTTACCATATCCAAAATACTGACAATCATCCAATCCAGGTATAAGTCCAACTAATAAATCATTTTCCTTATCATGATAATAACCTAGATCTTTCATATCAGAATTTGGACATCCCAGAATAAATATTCCGTCTGGTTGTTTTTTAGTTACATTTTCAACTTTCGAAAATGGGAATAAATTTAAAAGGCCAGCTTCTATCTCAATATAACCTCTAGTTTTATGTATATAACATAGAATATTCCATGCTCCTATTTCAAATGGTATAGCAACATACTCTTCAGGTTTAAATAAATCGTTCTTAAATGGATTATGTGGTAATGAAAAAAATGGAAACGCTCTCTTATTAGCGTGAGTTTTATAATATACTCCAGTTCTCATATCTGCTGTAGTTGTTAAAGGAACTTGGTTTAAAGATGAATACTCACCAGGTAGTTTTACATAGTGACCAGACATCTCTCCAGCTGTTACATTAGGATGACAATCCAATCCATTTGTTCTTCTAACCCCTTCGTTATGTCCAACTCTTATTAGAAGAATTCTACGAGTTTCAATAATCAAATCTGATAAAACATTAGCCTTATCTGTTACTTTGTCTTTAATATTTTCAGCTGTAACTTTATCTTCTAATATTTCATTGTGTAGACGAACGAGACGTGTATAAGATTTAGTTCTATAATGATGAAATAATCCATCTAAAAACATCATACTTTGTCTATGTTTCATTAATTCATCGCCAGAAAATGGCGTAGATCCTTCGAGAATTGATATAAAACTTGCCGCATCTAAAGAGTTTATATAATCAATTTTGTGAAGCATTTCTTCCTTCAAATCAGTTTTAAGACGTGCCTTCAATTCTTTAATAAATTGTTTCTTATATATTTCTAAATAACGGGAGAACGCCTCACTTTTTAGTAATTGTACGGGCGTTTTGCAACCATCTCTTATTGTTAGTACTTCTTCCATTAATATATCTCTCCTTTTATATTAAATTATTCATTTTTTTTTGTGTCAAAGTTTAATTAACTTCTTTAGATATAACAAACTGTGACTTATAATATCAGTCATTTATATATAATCAATTAAAAAATGTACAAAAAAATATGGAATTTTTATGCAAAATTTGATAGAGCCCCATGGGGCTAAAACCCTAAAACCCCTTATAATTACTGATATTAATGAGAAAAACAGCCTAATTGAGAGGTCAAAAAAGCTTAAAAAAATTGTTGTTAATTCCGCAGCCGCATCAAATATTGTAATGTTGGGTGCAGGATATTTTACACCTTTGAGTGGATTTATGGATAAAGCTAATTCATTCTCAGTGGCCGAAAAAATGATGACATCAGATGATATATTTTGGCCTGTACCCATTCTTAATCTTGCTCACGATGTCCAAAAAATAGAGAGTGGCGATGAAATTGCTCTCCTGGATCCCAATATAGACGGCAATCCTGTTTTAGCGATACAAAAAGTTAACTCAGTAGAAAAACTTTCTGAAATTGAAATTAATAATTTAGCAGAAAAAATATTTGGAACAAATGATGCCGAACATCCAGGCGTGAAGAATTTTTTATCATTGGGTAATAATTTAATATCTGGGGATATCAAAGTACTAAATTTTAGTTATTTTCCAAAAGAGTTTCCCGATACTTTTGCCACAGCTTATGAGATAAGAGAAAAAATTACAAATAGTGGTTGGTCTAAGATAGTTGCTTTTCAAACTAGGAATCCTATGCATAGAGCACATGAAGAACTTTGCAAAATGGCATTAGAAAGATTGGATGCTGATGGAGTTCTGATTCATATGGTTTTGGGAAAATTAAAAGAAGGTGACATACCTGGGAACATTAGAAATGAAGCAATAAGAAAAATGGTCGAATTATACTTTCCAGAAAATTCTGCAATGATTACAGGTTTTGGATTTGATATGTTATACGCAGGACCCAGAGAAGCACTTTTACATGCAACATTTAGACAAAATTGTGGATGTTCACATTTGATTATTGGAAGGGATCACGCTGGTGTTGGTGATTATTACGGAGCATTTGAAGCTCAGGAAATTTTTAATAAAGATATCGTTAAAAAGTCACTTAAAATAAAAATCTTTGCAGCTGACCATACAGCTTATTCAAAAATATTAAATAAAGTAGTTATGATGAGAGATGTAAAAGATCATAAGAAAGAAGATTTTGTATTATTGTCGGGTACAAAAGTCAGAGAAATGTTGTCTAATGGGATCGATTTACCTAAAGAATTTGCCAGAAAAGAAGTAGCTGATATACTCATGCATTTTTATCAGTCGAAGCGATAAAATAACCAAAAAATCGACTTTTTTGCAAATAATTAATTCCTAATATAGTCAGAATCTATTATAATCGCATGAGTAAGATAGAGATGAATGCCTTGATTAATCAAGGTAACGAGAAGAAAAGGGAGAATGAATAAAACTATGCTAACTATCAATCCGTTTTCAGTGATTTCAGGGGATATTCCTTCAATAGCAATGCAGATATTTGTAATTGTAATGATAATTCTAGTTATAGTGGGTACAGTATTGGATATGGTACACAAGAAAAATGTAAAATATTTCTTTGAAAATGCTAGAAAAGCTAAAGAATCTGCAACTAGAACCGTAAGTGCTGGAGAAAAAGCTTCAATCATAGCTAAGACAGTTGCATCAGATATCTTAACATCATCAGAATTTTGTACTGTTCAAAGAAGAACAGCACATTTATTAGGAATGTACGGGACAATTATTTTTTGGGTTACATCATTTATTATGATTTTTAATTACTCAACACCAACAGCGACAACACCTACTCTTTTACCTTTGTTGTGGCATATTGGAGCTATAATGACATGTGTAGGAGGTTTTTGGTTCTGGTTTGTAATTAGAGTCAACGTTTCTGCAGAGGGCTATCCATGGTATCACGTGATATTTGCTGATTTATTTGTATTATCACTTTTAGCAACACAATCAACAGCATTGCTTTGGTCTTATTTACAAACACTTGGTGCTACTGGTTGGGCATCATTATTTTTTCTATTATTCGTGATTTCAAATATAATATTATTTGGTGGAGTATATTGGTCGAAATTTGCGCATATGTTTTATAAGCCTGGTGCGGCAATACAAAAACATTTAGCAGAGGCAGATGGTTCCAAAAGTAATTTACCAGACCCAGCCGATAAACCAAAACAGTTTGGGTTAGGAATTAGACGAGAACAACCAAGGAATTATTAAAAATTAGGAGAAATAAATGTCAACTTTTGTATATATGACTAAATGTGATGGATGTGGGATGTGTGTAGACATATGCCCATCAGATATTATGCACATTGACAAAACATTAAGGCGTGCTGTCAATATAGAACCAAATATGTGCTGGGAGTGTTATTCATGTGTCAAAGCGTGCGATCAAAATGCTATAGATGCACGTGGTTATGCTGACTTTGCGCCATTGGGTCATAGTGTTCGTGTTCTTAGAGAAGAAGAAAAAGGAACAATATCATGGAGAATTAAGTTTAGAAATGGTACTGAAAAAAATTTCTGTTCCCCAATAACAACAAAACCTTGGGGAGAATGTATACCTAAATTATCCGAAGAAAAAACACCTACCAAAGAAGCACTTGAATCTGAATTACTTTATAACGAACCTAAATATTTAAAAACTGGAGAAGTTGTTACCGGAGATGATGGATTGCCGGAAATGAAAAAAGTTGGAAAATTAAAACAAGGAGTATATTACTAATGGCAAGAAAAACTATTGAAGAAAATTGTGATGTACTAATCGTTGGTGGAGGAATGGCAGGTACTGGTGCAACTTTCGAATCAAGATACTGGGGTAAAGATTTAAAAATAATCTGTGCAGAGAAAGCCAACATAGATAGAAGTGGGGCAGTAGCCCAAGGTTTGTATGCAATTAACTGCTACATGGGTATGCAATGGGGTGAGAATCAACCCGAAGATCATGTACGTTATGCAAGAAATGACCTTATGGGTATGGTACGAGAAGATTTAGCTTACGATATGGCTAGACATGTTGATTCTGCTGTGCACATGTTTGAAGAATGGGGCTTACCACTAATGCGTAATAAAGAAACTGGTCGATATCAGAGAGAAGGTAAGTGGCAGATTATGATACATGGAGAGAGTTACAAACCTATCGTAGCTGAAGCAGCTAAAAAATCTGCAGATGAAATATATAACAGAGTCATGATAACTCACCTTTTAATGGATGAAAATGAAGATAATAGAATTGGAGGGGCATGCGGATTTAATATGAGAACTGGTGATTTTTATATTTTCCGTGCAAAAGCAGTCATTTGTGCTGCTGGCGGAGCTTCGCATATATTCAAACCACGTGCTGTTGGAGAGGGTATGGGTCGTACTTGGTATGCTCCTTGGAGTAATGGTTCAGCATATGCTCTGCCTATAGCAGTCGGCGCTAAAATGACTCAAATGGAAAATAGAATCGTTCTAACTAGATTTAAAGATGGTTATGGTCCGGTAGGAGCATATTTTTTACATCTTAAAACATATACACAGAATGCAGCTGGAGAGAATTACGAAAAAAAATGGTATGACAATACTAAAAAAATGGTTGGAGAATATATTGATCATCACCCTACACCTACATGTCTTCGTAATCATGCTTTTATACAAGAGACGATTGCAGGAGGAGGACCAATATATATGGTCACTATGGAAGCGTTTCAAGATCCACATTTAGAAGAGGTTGGATGGGAAAATTTCTTAGGTATGACTGTAGGGCAAGCTGTTGTTTGGGCATCACAAGATATAGATCCAAAATATCAGAATCCAGAATTAACTACTTCCGAGCCATATGTTATGGGGTCACATGCTACATGCTCAGGGGCATGGTGTAGTGGACCAGAAGACCTTTCTCCACCAGAATATTTTTGGGGTTACAACAGAATGATGACTGTAAATGGATTATTTGCTGCAGGTGATGCTGCTGGCGGGACAGCTCATGCATTCTCATCTGGATCTTTCACTGAGGGTAGACTTTGTGCTAAAGCCGCTGTTAAGTATATCAATGACAAAAAAGGTGAAAACATTAATGTATCAAATGATCAATGTGAAAAATTTAAAGAAGAAGTATATAAGCCATTAGAAAATTATGCCGTAGGTAGAAATGAAATAACGGCTGGTACAGTTTCACCAAGTTATCTATTACCTATACAAGGCCTACAGCGTCTTCAAAAAATTATGGATGATTATTGTGGTGGGATTGGTACTCATTACATGACAAATGGAAATACGCTTAAAAGAGGACTAGAACTATTAGACACTCTAACAGAAGATCTCGAACATATTGGTGCTGAAGATTATCATCAGCTCATGAGGGCTTGGGAATTGAAACACCGTGTACTAGTATCTCAATGTGTTACTGAACATACATTATTTAGAGAAGAGACACGTTGGCCTGGATATTACTATCGAGGTGATTTTTTGAAGCTTGATGATGATAATTGGCATTGTTTGACAGTATCACGTAGAGATCCAAAAACTGGTAAGTTTACACTCGAAAAAGCCCCTCTTTATCATCTTGTCGACGAAAAAAAAGAAAAAGCTTCCTGAGATAATTTATGAAGCTGCTTGAGTTAACAGATCAAGAAATCTTAGATATTGCTGATCCATTATGGGATGAGTTAATAAAATCTTCAAATAATAAAGATTATGGAGGCTTCACAAAAAATTTTTCTAAAACACTGCTCATGGGAACTGATGAAGTTACACTAGGGAAACAATGGGCTGGAAGTAAATTATTAACTAGCTTATCAACAAAAAGGGAATTTCTTGGATCTTTAAAAAGAAATGATCATGTTACCGTTCTCTACAAACAAACAAGCGAAGCTGTTGATGGAGAATTCCTTGGAAGACTTGTCCTTGGAGTTGAAGATGATAGTATAAAAATTTTTGGTGCAACAATCTTTTAGTAATGATGAACATAACACACAAAATAAATGACAATAAACTATCATTTGTAATAATTACAGATACACATTCTCATTTAGATGAGCAAATAAGAAATTTAATCAATAAAAAATCATATGTCATACATGCCGGAGATATAGGTGACATAAATATAATTAGTGATCTAAAATCGCAGTGTAAAAATATTTTTGCAGTGAATGGAAATAATGATAATTATTCTGAACTTTTAGACATTGAAAAAATTGAAACTCAATATGGAATGATTGTTGTTGAACACGGTGACAAACATGGCATGGATTATCATGAATCTTTAAGAAAATCATATCCAGATGCTTTCTGTATTATCTACGGGCATACGCATAAACATATATTTGATATGCGAGAAAAACCATATGTAATTAATCCTGGGGCTTCTGGTAGTACAAGAACTAATGGCGGGGCATCCTGTGTATTATTAGAAATAGATGAATCAGGTTCTATGTCATTCGAGCTTAAAAAATTTGATGCGCTTTCATGAAAAAATTTGAAAATATTGCAATAATTGGCGGTACAGGCTTTATTGGTTCAAAATTAGCATTTAAATTATCTAAAAATACAAAAAAAATTATTATTTTTACAAGAAATAAAGAAAAAAATAAAAATCTCCATATATTACCGAATGCAAAAATAATAGAAGTAGATATAAATGACGAAGTTTCTTTAAAATTAAATTTAGAAAATATTGATATTGTTGTTAATTGTGTAGGTATTTTAAACGAAGGATATGGGTTAAACTCTTTCAAAACTCTCCATTATGATTTGATTGAAAAAATTTCAAGAGTTTGTAGATTGAATAATATAGAAAGATTTTTACATATTAGTTCATTAAATGCAGACTTAAACGCACCAAGTGATTACTTACAAACTAAAGGTATGGCTGAAAAATATTTACTCGGTACGACATCACAATATACTAATGTGACTATATTCAGACCATCAGTAGTGTTTGGTGAAAATGACTCGTTCTTTAATCGCTTTGCAAAAATTTTAAAATACATTCCTATTTTTCCTCTAGCTTGTCCTCAGGCAAAATTCTCACCCGTCTATGTTGATGATTTGGTGGATCTAATTATATCGTCCATATATGATTCAGAGAAATACAATTCTAAAATTGATGTAACTGGCCCTAAAAATTACACTTTTCAACAAATTATAAAGTTCACATGTAATTCTCTTGGTATTAAAAGACTTATAATTCCATTGAATGATACATTTTCGAAGATACAAGCTTATATTTTTGACAAATTACCTGGAAAATTATTTACAATTGATAATTATAAATCACTTCAGGTGGATAGTATTAGCGAGCAAGGATATAAAGGAAATATAAGTATCGAAGACATAGTTCCTATGTATCTTAAAAAAGACATGTCTCCTAAATATCTAAATAAAAAAAATAAATTAGGCAAAAAATGAAAATATATTTAGTTGGTGGCGCAGTTAGAGATCAGCTTCTAGGTCTACCAATAAAAGAAAAAGATTGGGTAGTAGTTGGCTCTACTCCTGATGAAATGAAAAGAAAAGGTTTTAAACAAGTTGGAAAAGATTTCCCTGTTTTCATCCATCCAAAAACTGGCGAAGAATATGCGCTGGCAAGAACAGAAAGAAAATCGGGTCATGGATATACAGGTTTTGAGTTTGATGCTAATCCAAATGTAACTCTTGAAGAAGATTTAGAAAGGAGAGATTTAACTATAAATGCGATTGCACAAGATGAAGAAGGAATATTAATAGATCCATTCAATGGACAAGACGATATTAAAAATGAGAGATTAAGACATGTATCTGATGCATTCTCAGAAGATCCTCTAAGAGTATTGAGAGTAGCAAGATTTAAAGTGAATCTATCTCTGAAATATAATTTTGAAGTTGTTCCAGAGACTATGAATAAATTACGAGAAATTGTAAAAAGTGGTGAATTGAAATATCTTACACCAGAGAGGAAGTGGTTAGAATTCTATAAAGTAATATATAAAAATAACTTCTTTAACTTTCTGGAAGAAATTAATGCTAATAAAATTATAGCGCCCGAATATTCAAGTCAACATATTTTGGACAACCGAGAACCTAAAATTGAAAATGAAGTTGCTATAGGATCATGGTTTATTGCTAATCATATTACTAATATAGATTCTTTCTGCTCTCAATTTAAAGTTCCTAATGAGTATACAGGTTTAGCTAAACTTTTTAGAAATACTTATAAAGAATTTGTTTCCTATACTCCAAAAGATTCTAACGAATATAATGAGCTTTTATCCCTCATAAAAAAATTAGATATAAGAAAAGAAGAAAGATTAAAGTGTTTTCTAGATATATGTAATAATCTTAATAATAATTCTTCTAGTTTCTTTGATGGGTTAATTAATAAAATAAAATCTTATAAACTAAAAAAAGAAGATCAAACAAAATCAAATCAAGCAATACAAAAGATTGTTGAAGACGCCTATAAAGAAATTACCAAAAAACATATAAAAGATTATTTAAATAGCAATTAGAACTACTCCTAATATTAATCTATAAATAATATATGGGGTGAATGATATTTTATTTATTGTTGATATGAATAAATGAATCGTGACATATGAAAATATAAAAGATAGAAACATACCTAATAAATGTTCATTGAGTATTTGGATGTCATTTAATCCATATAATTGAATTGATTGATACATAGTTGCCATAAAAATTGCTGGAATAGATAAGAGAAAAGCAATTTTAATAGAATCTCCTCTACTATAATTAACAAGAAGTGCTGCTGTTATTACAATACCTGCTCTTGATACACCAGGCATAATAGCAAGTGTTTGCATAAAACCGATAAAAATAATTGTAAATATACTAATAGATGTAAGGGTATTAATATTATCTTTCTTTTTAAGATCGGCTATGTAGAGTAAAAGGGCAAAAATAATTGTCATTAAAGCTATTGATTCAACTGAACGCATATGTACTGTAACAAGATCTTTAAAGAGTAATCCAATTATTGGTAATGGTATTGATCCTATTATAATTAGTTTTATATATTGTATACCTTCTTTGGATGCAGAAAGCATTTTATTAATTTCATTTCGATAATAAATTAAAATAGCTATCAATGAGCCCGCATGCAAGGCAATATCAAATCCCAATCCTTGATCTTTCATATTGAATAAAGCAGATGTAAGAATTAAGTGGGATTGACTGGAGATTGGTAGAAATTCTGTTATGCCTTGCACAATTGATAAAAGTAATATTTGAAAAAAATCCATATTAAAGCTTTTCTATTTTATTAAATTCTTTGGTTGATACCAGTTTTTTGGTTATATTTTTTTTCAAAATTAAAACCTTAAATATTTCGCCCATTGTATTTGGTAATAGTATATTTTTCAATTTGTTTAATTCAATCAGTTTCTGGTTAACATCATATTCTTTATTTTCATAAATATCTAAAATTCCTAAATTTAACAAAAAGCTCGATTGCGACAAATATCCATCCACTAAAAAATTATTTTTGATAGCTAAGTTCGATAAATGTGAAAAATTTACAAAAGATGATATATCTTGTTTTCCTATATTTGCCAATGGATTGAAATTTGATTGGTGGTTGTGTATACAAACAAGTGTTCCATCTGATCTTTCACTTGCAAAATATTCTTCAGAATTATAACCATAATCAATAACAAATATAACGCCAGATTTTATACTTTTATCTAATTTAGATATCCAATCACTGTATACAGTATTAATTTCACTCATATAATTATCAGGCAGCTTAATTTCTTTTTTATTTAATGCAATATCTAAATTTTTTTCTAAAATATCGTCACTCTCATTCCATACATACTCAAAATCATCGTCATTAAAATTTATAAAAAGTTTCTCAAAATTATTATTTTTTATTTTAAATCGCTCTGTAGGATTTACATCAAAAAATTCATTTGCTACAACTAGTCCCTCAAAATTATCTATATTTAAATCCTTTATCCACACGAATAAATTAAATAATTCTGGTACCTCTTTTTTAAAAATTTTTATTTGTTGTTCTTTTAATTTAGCTGAAGATTCTAAAATAATATATGTATTGGGAAGGCAATTTAACTTACTTAAATATTTCATCATTGATACAGCAAGACTTCCATCTCCTCCTCCCATCTCCAATATATTTAAATTATTTTTGTTTGAACTTAAATTGATGAACTCATTTGCCATACTTTCTCCAAATAAAGACGATGTAATCGGTGATGTTATAAAATCACCTTTATCTCCAAAAATGTTAGAAGTATTATAGTAGCCATAATTTTCATGAAATAAGGTAATATTCATAAATGATGAAAAAGGAATCACCCCATCCTTTTTAATTTTTTCTATTAAAAATTGCTCTATTTCTGATTTCATAATTATATATACAAATACAGTGTACATTTATTTAATAATCCTTAATATATATTTATGGCAATTAGTACAACAGTTTTGATAACAGGCGGAGCTAAAAGAATTGGATTGGCTACTGCAAAATATCTCCATAAATATGGATTCAACATTATAATTACCTACAATACTTCGAAAAAAGATGCTCGATTACTATATGATAATTTAAATCAAATAAGAAAAAATTCATGTCAAATAATTAAAGTAAATTTCATTGCTGAAACTAATTACAAAGAATTATATAAGAAAATTATGAAATGTTTTGGTAGATTAGATGTATTAATAAATAATGCTGCTAAATTTTATCCAACAAAAATAGAAAAGGTGAATGAAAAATATTGGAATGATATAATAAATACAAACTTAAAAGCACCATTGATGTTATCAAAATTTTTTTTTCAAGAATTGAAAAAGAAAAAAGGATGCATTATAAACATTATTGATATACATATTGATCCACCTCTTAAAGATCACATAATTTATAATGTTAGTAAAGCTGGTCTTCTTTCTTTGACAAAAACACTTGCAAAAGAACTTGCTCCATATGTCAGAGTTAATAGTATATCGCCAGGAGCTATTATGTGGGCTGAAATAGATAGAAAAAAAACTAAAAAGCAAAAAGATATATTGTCAAGAATTGCATTACAAAGAACAGGAACACCTGATGATGTAGCAAAAGCAATTTTGTTTTTAATCAGAGATGCAGATTACATTACTGGGCAGAATATAAACATAGATGGTGGAAGAAAATTAAATATGTAATTAATACTAAAATATAAAATCAATTTTTTTGATTATATTTTTTTCGAAATCTTCTTTCTCTAAAATATTTTTATGTTTAATCTTAACTTCTGGATGTATGAAGTTTGGAGCAAGATCTGTTAAAGGTTGTATAACAAAATCATAATCTAATATTTCTTTCCTAGGTAATTTTATAATATCATTACTAATTATCAAATTATCATAATATAAAATGTCTATATCAAGAGTTCTAGAACTGAATTTTGTTTCGTTTAAGCTTCTTCCATGATCTAGTTCTAGATTATTTAAATTTTTTTTTAGATTATAAAGATCTAAAAATGTATAAAAAGAGCATACTAGATTATAAAAATTAGGACCATCAAATCCCATAGATCGGGTTTCATAAACAGGTGAAATTTTAATATCTTCAAATTTAGACTGAATTAATTTGATGCAAGATTTTATATTTTTTACTCTATCTATGTTGCTTCCTATGCCAACAAATATACAGTGGTTATTTTTTTCCTCTTTCAATAATAACCCCCACTTCTTTAGATCCTGTAACAGCTCCAGGTTTACTAAATCTACCTTTAACGTGAGCGATATTAAATTCTTCTAAAATTAAATTTACTGTTTGTTCTGCCAAGGTCTCAATAAGCAAGAATTTGCTCTCACCTACGAAAGATTTTACCCTCTTTGCTACCGCTTTATAATCAATAGTATCAGTTATATCATCACTATCTGATGCCTTTTTGATTTCTGTAGAAAGTTCTAAATCAATACAGACAAACTGTTTAATTTCACGCTCCCAATCATATATCCCTATAACCGTCTCAATACAAAGTTCTTTTATAAATATAGTATCCATTTCAATCCTTTTTTATTTATTAAATATTGTATATGAATATGTTTCTGATATCATTATTGAGTTTAGAGAAAAGAAATGTCAAAGATTTGCCAATTAACAGGAAAATCATTGCTAACAGGCAATAATGTGTCTCATGCTCATAATAGAACTAAAAGAGTGTTTGAGCCAAATCTCCATATGCATAAATTATGGTCAGATAAGCAAAATAAATGGATAAGTTTAAAATTATCAAAAAAAGCACTAAGAATTATTGATAAAATTGGATTGGATGCTGCATTAGAAAAATATAACGTAAAATAATATATTATGAGAGAAAAAATAAAATTAGTATCATCGGCTGGAACAGGACATTTTTACACTACAACTAAAAATCGAAAAACCATGCCAGATAAATTTGAAATAAAAAAATTTGATCCGGTTATTAGAAAATATGTTGTTTATAAAGAAGGAAAAATTAAATAACTTTATATCCTTTTAAATTATCAGAAAATCTATCTAAACAATCAATACCTTTGCTTTTTGCATCTAAACACCAACCATTAATATTTTTTAAAAAATCATCCTTTTTGCTACTTCTGCTGTGTAATATTTTATAGAGTTTATCTTTTAAATGATATACTGTTTCAATAGTTTTGCTTGCTGTAAAAATATTCTCCAATCTTTCATTTACTACTTTAGAATCTTCAGTGTTATATGTTTTAATTAAAGATGTTCTCAATGACTTCATTTCCATTTTAATATGGTTACTAACCAATTTTTCTTCGTTTTTAAATATTGGATTCATAACTTCTTTTGTAAAATTAGTTAATACAGTAAGCTTGGATCTTAAAATAGCATATGCAGTTTCAGAATCTATATCTTTATTTGTTGAATCAATAATAGTTTTTGGAGCAAGTCTTTTTACTTTAATCAACCTAATGAAAGAAAATATTTTAATATATAGCCATCCGATATCAAATTCCCATTTTTTTAGTGAAAATTTTGCTGCAGTTGGAAATGCATGATGATTATTATGTAATTCTTCTCCCCCTATAAAAAAAGCAAAAGGTATTAAATTAGTTGAAGCATCCTGTGTTTCAAAATTTCTATAACCATAATAATGTCCAGCTCCATTGATCCCTCCAGCCGCAAATATAGGTGTCCACATCATTTGTATTGACCATATGATAATACCAACAACCCCAAACAAAATAATATTAAAAATAAACAATAATGCGATACCTAAATTAGAACGTCCCGTATATATATTTTTTTCAATCCAATCATTAGGACAGTTTTGCGAATATTGTTCTATAGTTTCTGGATTATTTTTTTCTTGATGATATAAATCCGCTCCACAAAACAATACTTTATTAATACCATGATGAATTGGACTATGTGGATCATTTTCTGATTCAACTTTTGCGTGATGTTTTCGATGTATGGCAACCCAATCAGCCGTACGCATAGATGTAGTTAACCATAACCAAAATCTAAAAAAATGTGATAATACGCTCCTAATCTCAATAGCAGAATGAGTTATACCTCTATGAAGATAAAGAGTGATAGCCATGATAGTAATTTGAGTCACAATTATGGTATAAATTGCATACTCAAGCCAATTAAAATCGACTATTCCATTTATTAGTAAATCAATCATTTTTTATAATTACAAATGATATCATCATATGATAGATTTTTATATAAGTCCAATTAATATAATTAATATGCCTGAGTTACCTGAAGTAGAAACAATAAAAAACGCATTAAAGAAAGTTTTAAGTAAACAAGTAATACTAGATTTTGAAATTTTCAACTCAAAATTACGATGGATAATACAAAAAAATATAAAAAGTATTATTAAAAATAATGCTGTGGAAAAAGTCACAAGACGAGGAAAATATATATGTATTAATTTTAAAAATGGTAGTCTAATTATTCATTTAGGTATGACAGGAATTTTAAAAATACTAGATTTAAAAAACAATACTATAGAAAAACATGATCATTATCAGTTTACATTAAAAAAGTACAAAATAAGATTTAATGACATAAGAAAATTTGGTTCAGTGCATTGGGCAAATTCATTAAATGAACATTTTTTAATAAGAAAATTAGGTATTGAACCTTTAAATAATACCTTTACACAAGAATATCTTTTTAAAAAAAGTAGAAATAGAAAATTATCTGTTAAAAATTTTATTATGAATCAAAATATCGTAACAGGTGTTGGCAATATTTATGCATCTGAAGCATTATTTT
This sequence comes from Gammaproteobacteria bacterium, assembly GCA_002716945.1. Lineage (GTDB taxonomy): Bacteria > Pseudomonadota > Gammaproteobacteria. The sequence continues at coordinate 696,528 of PBCF01000002.1, forward strand.
TATCAAAGATAAATCCAATTAAAAAATCATATAGGCTGAAAGAATATGAATGTAAAATGCTGGTCTTATCTATAAAAAAAGTTTTAAAGAATGCAATTAAATATGGTGGAACTACATTACGTAACTTTAAAAAGATTGATGGTAATCCAGGATACTTTAAACAAAAATTATTAGTTTATGGTAAAGAATTTTGTCCTGTTTGCACCAATTCAAAACTAACAAAAATTAAAATTGGAGGCAGAATGTCTTATTACTGTAAAGTGTGTCAAAAATAATTAATATTTTTTTTGCAAAGCTGCTTCTACTTCATTATGAACAAATTTAGATAAATCACCACCATGTTTAGCAATATCTTTTATTATACTTGATGAAAGAAAACTAAATTCTTCTCCTGGGCTCATAAATACACTTTCAATGCTTGGCTCCATAGAACGATTCATCCCAGCGAGTTGTACTTCATATTCGAAATCAGATACAGCTCTCAACCCTCTTAAAATGATCGTTGCTGAATGGTCTTTAGCAAACTCTACTACAAGTTTTTCTAATGGCAAAACTTCTGTATTATTAAAGTCACTAAATACTTTTTTAGCTAGAGACAGTCTTTCATCCAGATTAAACAAGGTTGTCTTCTGAGGATTACTAGCAACTGCAATTATTACATTATCAAAAATTTTACTAGCCCTTTTAACTAAGTCAGCATGACCATTTGTTACAGGATCAAAAGTACCTGGGTAGACCGCTATCAATGACATATTTTACCTCTTTTTAGCGATTGTATATGTTACATCACCAATACTCAAATTTTTGAGTATATTGTGGGATTTATTTAGTAGATTTATAACTTTTTCATCATAAAACTTTTTTTCCTGCTCAAAAAATATATATGAATTTATTTTTAGATTACTACCACAAATCAATTCTATAGTGTTTATAAGCAGGGTAGATTGATAAGGTGGGTCAATAAATATTAGATCATAATCTAAATTTTTTGATTTTTTTAAGAATTGTATTACATCTTCATTGATAGTTTTATAATTATTTATCTGTAGTTTTTTGAACTCTTCTTCTATTTTAATAAAGGTTTTTTGATTATGTTCTAGTAGTGTAGAAAATTTTGCACCTCTTGATATTGCTTCAGCAGATAATATACCACTCCCAGAAAATAGATCTAAACATACAAATTGTGGCTGAATTGGAATGATATTAAATAAAGCTTCTCTTATGTATGATTTTGTAGGTTTAATAGTTAAATTTGTTTTATCATAATTTAGAATTCTAGATTTTAATTTTCCACCAGTAATTTTTATTTTATTTAATGGCAATTAAAACTCACCCACTGTTATTATTGTATAATCATCAGATATTTTTTTTAAAAAAGCATCTTCAATAGATCTTTTATCAACTTTCATCAGGCCTCTTTTGTATTCTTCAAAATAGTTGTTTTCTAAATTGAAAGTGTTAATAGCTGTCAACATGCTTAATAGTTTTCTGTTTGTATCAAACCTCAATTCAAAACTATTTAAAATGCCATTTTTTGCTTTTTCTATTTCATCATCGGTAAAATTGACATTTTTAAATTTCTTTAGCAAATCTTCTAAAAGATTAATTGCTTTATAACTATTTTGATTTTTCGTTTGCATATTTATAGCCAGTACACCAAAGTCGTTATAAGGTATCAAATAACTGTAAACTGAGTATGCTAATCCCCTCTTCTCTCTTATTTCATGCATGAGTGTTGAGCCAAATCCACTTCCACCAAAAATATAATTAGCTACAAGTAATTCATAATAATATTCATCAAGCCTTATATTTGCACAACAGCTCTTGTTTTTATGGGTTTTATTTTTCTCTCTCCAGGTTGATGTTGATATGTAGAGAGGAATATATATGAGTATATGCGTTTGGCTAGTATTAAGTTTAACTCTCTCTCGTGACTGCATACTATTATTCAATAAGGTGAATTTACAATTATTTTCAGTCTGCCAATAATCACTGCATCTGAAATTATTATACTTTTCTTTGTTTTTATAATTTTTTAAAATTCTAGAAATAAAAAAAGCTGCTTCGTTATTATTTAATGCACCTACAAAATTTATTTCTATATTGCCAAAATTTAATAGATGCGCATCAGTATCATTTTTAGAAAGATATTTAATGGTGTCTTCATATCCAATAACAGGATGTTGGTACCATGTTCCACTAAAGAATGTTTCATTCGCATGTTGTGATGCAAGAATAGATGGATCAAGTTTATTCCCTTTAATCTCTCTGATAATTTTTTCTTTCTCAAAATTTAATGTTTCTTCATCAATTTTAAGTTCTGTTAATATGTAATTCAAAATTTCTATTACATAATTGACATTATATTCTGATTTAATAAATCTTATATTAATTTCGCTATTATCTTTACCAACTCTAAAATTTGCTAAAGCTCCTATCTTCTCAAATAAATGGATGATTTTTTCGTTTTTATACTTTTGTTGAGGTATTAATCTAAAAACAAGATTTCTTAGTCCAAAAGAAGCCGGATATTCATGTTTACTGCCAATATCAAAAGTAATATTCATATCAATAATAGGCAGAGATTGTCTTTCAACAAGTAAATAATCTGGGTTATATTTTATCTCTTGAATTAACGGATATGAATATACATTTTTATTATAAGATACTAATAAAAAAATAATAATTGAATAAAAATATTTCATATTTTCTCTGGTTCTATAATCGTAAAAATAAATTTTTTTGATGTGATGTATTTTTTTGCTACTTCTATAATGTCTTGTTTTGTAATTTTATCTATATCGTTCAGATATTGATCAATAGTATTCCATTCTATATTTTTTGTTTCAAGAGTACCAATATTCATAGCCTGATAGAATAGTGAATCAAATTTATATATATTTTCTGCAATTAATCTGGATTTAATTTGCACAAGCTCTTCGTCTGAAATGCCATCATTTATTAATTTATTAAATTCATCTAATATTGCATCTTGTAAAATTTCTGGCTTGGTTCCATCTCTAAGAATTCCTCCTAATGTTATTATATTATTTTCTTTTGGATATGATTCGTAAGATATGAATGTTTCTAAAGCAAGTTTTTTTTCGTCAATAATACTTTTTGTAAATCTAGAAGAATAACCTCCATCCATTAATTCTAGTAACAAATCAAGAGCATAGTGTTCCATTTTATTCTCTTTGGAATATTTTGGATTTAGAAATGACATAAGTATTGTTGTTTCACTCACACGTGAATATTTGTGAATAGTGTTATAGTCAATTTTGTGTCTTGTAGGTTTTATTTGGTGATTTTCTGAAACTTTGGTAATTGCTGAATAATATTTTTCAATCCAATGTTTAGTTTTTTGTCTATCAAAATTACCAGCTATTATAAGAATTGCATTTTTAGGTGTATAAAATCTCTGATACCATGACTGTACATCACTAACAGTAAGTTTATTTAAATCATGGTTTGTTCCTACTATGGGTATACCGTACCCATTATATCCAAAACTCTGTAACAATATTTCTTCAAATGCTAAGGCTATAGGATTATCTTCAGTACGTAATCTTCTCTCTTCTTTTACTACTTCTAATTCAGTTTTTAATTCATTTGGTTTTAATAATAAATTCACCATTCTATCAGATTCCATCTTTATACATTCCTCCAAATGATCTTTATGTACTTTTTGATAATATCCAGTGAAATCCCTTCCTGTGAAAGCATTCTCGCTCCCACCTAAATTCTTTATTATTCTCGAAAATTCACCGGGTTTATATTTTGTTGTACCTTTGAACATCATATGTTCCAAAAGATGTGATATACCTGTAATCCCTTCGTATTCATAACTTGATCCAACTTTATACCATGTGCTTGAAACAACGGCTGGTCCTCTTTTATCTTCCAACAAAATTACTTTTAATCCATTATCTAAATAATATTCCTCTATTCTGTCAGAAAATTTGATTGAGGCGTTTGCATATGAATTTATACATAAAATTACAATTAATATTAACGTAATAAAATCATTGTTATTGAGAATTCTAAACATTGGATAAAATTATAACAAAAATATATCTTATCTAAATCATCTTTTAAGTATGATATAATTAAGGTCATAAGGTATATTTTTCTAGTTTTTTAAACGTAAAACCTTGAAATAACTAGCTTTTTTATACTTGAAAAGAGACAAAAAGCCATTATAATTAATTCCAAGATAAGGTATATGATTATGACAAAAGAATTAACTGAATATATGCCACTAGACCTATCAACTGATCTTGAATCAGGTGATTCTCTAGATATTTATCTACGTGAATTAAGACAGTCACCATTGCTTACTAAAGAAGAAGAAATTAGCTTGTTTTATAAGTTTCACAAATTTAATGATTTAGAAGCAGCAAAAAAAATAGTTGTTTCAAATTTGAGGTTTGTTGTTCATATTGCTAAAACCTATAAAGGATATGGGCTTCCATTACTTGATTTAATTCAAGAAGGTAATGTTGGTTTAATGAAAGCAGTAAAAAAATTTGATCCAGAAAAGAAAGTTAGATTGCTTTCTTTTGCAATTTATTGGATACGAGCTGAAATTCATGAATTTATTCTAAAGAATTGGAAAATAGTAAAGATAGCAACTACAAAAGCTCAAAGAAAACTTTTTTTTAAACTTAGAAGCAAAAAAAATGGTAAGACATGGTTAACGAAAAAAGAAACAGAAAATGTTGCAAATGAACTTAACGTTAAACCTGAAACTGTAACCTTAATGGAGTCTAGATTAAGTGGAACAGATGTTTCTTTTGACCCAATAAATAATGAAGAAACTTCACCTTCGGATTATTTAAGTAATAATAAAGATCCTTCTATTTTGTTAGAAAATAATGATACGGATATTCATGATAATATAGAGCTACATAATGCATTATCAAAACTTGATAAGAGAAGTAGAGATATTATCAACCAACGATATTTATCTGAAAATAAAGTAACATTGGAAGATTTATCTAAAAAATACAATATATCAAAGGAAAGAGTTAGACAGATAGAAGAAAAATCATTATCTACTTTAAAAAACTCTATGCTTCTTGCATAAATCAATTCATATAATATATAAAATGATCAATGAGTAGTAATGCAAACAAAATTGCAAGATATGTTATTGAATATTTAAATAGATAAATTGCTTTTTCATCCGATTTTGTTACGAATAAAACGTATGATTCATAAACAAATTTAAGTCCAATTATAATTATACCAATCAAATAAAAAATATTACTCAATCCAAGTAAATATGGAAAAAGTGTTATGCAAAATAATAGTATTGAATATAATAAAATATGTAATCTTGTAAAATCACATCCATGCGTTACTGGTAACATTGGTATTTTAGCTTTTTTGTATTCATTATATTTATAAACTGCTAAAGCCCAAAAATGTGGTGGTGTCCAAAGAAAAATTATCAAAAAAAGTAATAACGGGAAAGAATCTATTTGATTTGTTATTGCAGTCCAACCCAATAGTGGTGGCATGGCACCAGCTATCCCTCCAATAACTATGTTTTGCGAAGTAAGATTTTTTAAATAAACTGAATATATCAGAGAATAAATAATAATAGTCAGGAATGTGAGTAATGCAGTCAACATATTCACGTACATTATTAGAATATAAATAGATGATATTGAAAGACCAATAGAGAAATATATTGCATGGCTTGCTTTAATAGTGCCATGTACTAAAGGTCTATTTTTTGTTCTATCCATTATGCCATCAACTTTTTGGTCTACCACCTGGTTAATTATTGCTGCTGCAGAAGCTGCAAGACCAATTCCAATACTTGAAATAAAAATCAAATAATAATTTATGTTCATGGAGGTATGAGCCAATAACATACCAACAATAGCTGTGAACATGATTAACAAATTTACTCTTGGTTTAGTAAGAGATATGAACTCTTTTGTAAGATCATAAATATTATTTGAGTTAAATATAGTAAGTTTAAGCATATCCTTTAATTATAATATCATTGTATACCCTTGTGTGTCGAATAATATAAGAGGGCTGATAATGATAATAATAATATTGCAGCATTGACTGTATGAAAAACTGCAATCATTAATGGTAAGCTATATACAACATTTGAGATACCTAATATTATTTGCAGAACAAAGATCGTAAGTATTATTAAACCAATTTTTTGAAAAAATTTTTCACTCTGCATATAAAAGACATAAAAAAATAATATACCAAATAAAAAAGTGAGGACAAGCGCCCAAATTCTATGTATAAAATGTATGGTAATTTTATCATCATTGCTTAAAAATCCACCCTCATAATTTATATCTGGCAAGTTTGTTAACGTGAACGCTTTTATCATATTCATGTTTTCGGGCCACCATTTTCCTACACATTTTGGAAAATCTGTACATGCTAATGAAGCGTAATTTGTGCTTGTCCAACCACCCAAAAAAATTTGCGTAATTAATCCTAAAATACATATAAGAGTGATTGTGATAAGTTTTAAATCATATCCATTTTTATTGATTTCAATAGGATAAAATTGCATACCATTCCAAAAAATTAAAACTGCAGTTAATATACCCATCATTAAATGTAATGTAACTATTGTTGGCTTAACTAATTCTGTAACTGTCCACATTCCTAATAAAGATTGTATGATAATTAAGATAACTAATAAGATAGGAATTAAATAAAATCTTGATTCGGAATGTTTGATACTTAAATATGATAATACAAATACATATATTCCAAGAACACCAGCAAAATATCTATGCAACATTTCCCTATATGCCTTACCTATATCAATATTCGCATTTGGATAAAGAGTATTAGCTTGATGTAATTCTAAATCAGTATCCGGCACACCTAAAATACCATAACAACCTGGCCAGTCCGGACACCCTAATCCAGCATCAGTTAATCTAACCCAAGCCCCTAATGAAATTACTGTTAAAGTAAAAATAACTCCAAAAAAACTTAGGTACGCTAGAGTATTCTTTTCCATGATTAACCAATCCTAGAATGTTTCAATAATTTTTTTAAATCTTTCAGTAATTGTTTTCCATTAAACTGACTTGGCCACATGAGTATAACGTTACCTAAAGGATCTACAAGAAAGATTTTTCTCGTATTTGTAAATTCCTTTAGTTTTAAAATAAAGTTAGTTTCTTGATCTATATTTGCCTCTAATCTTATAAGATCAGGATAGTTTTCTAATAAAAAATGCATTGTATTGAACCAGTTGTTTGAGCTTTTAGTATTATCTGTTATGTAAGATCGTTGAACTCTATGAATATCTTTACCTAGTGCTGTGTGGATCTGCTTCAAAAGATAAATATCCTCTTTACATATACTATTACAAGATAGATCGTTATTAAAATATAGTATCGTCCATTTTTTATCTAATGTTTTTATCTCGGTTGATTTAGAGGAACCAATAATTTTAAAATTATTAGTATTAATAGGGGGACTAATAATTTTTCCATAATTAGATGTGCCTAAATTTTCATTAATTCCTGATTGTAGAATAAAATATGCTGTTAAAAATGGAATTGAAAAAATCAAAATGATTATGATTAAATAATTTTTATTTTTATTCATCTTTATTCCTCTTTAAAAGCTTGAACGCAAAAATAAGAGCTATAATGGAAAAAAGAAACCATTGACCAGCATACATATAATGTTTTAATTCAGGGTTTTTTTTATATACTTTTTTTCTAATATATGAATTATTTTGATTTTCATTCATCATTAAAATATAAGGCATTACAGTTTGATTAAGTAATTTTTCTATAGAATCAAAATCAATATTTTGTATTATAAGAATATCATCTTGAGTATAAGTATCGGAACTAAGTTCATATGTTTTATTATAATAATATATGTATCCTACTATAGATTGTTTTTGGTTAATAATATCAATATTGGGTACTATCTGACGATAATTATTATCAACCCAACCTCTATTAACTAGAATAATTTTATCTTTAACTTTAAAAGGTGTAATAATTTCAAAACCTGGTTTTCTGTTCACAACAACATTATCCAACAAAAATTGTGGCTTATTCAGAAATTTACCTAAAATTTCTACTTTAGTAAAATTATTAAAATTGGTATCTAAATTCTCTATCTTAATTTCTTTTTGTTTTAATGACTGTGCAAAATTCTCATATATCTCAGATTTTTCTTTTCCTCTTTCAATTTGCCAAAATGACAACATTAAGCAAGTGATAATTATTATCAAAAAAAATAAAAATTTAATAGTGTTAATAACAGATCTTTTGTATGCTGATTTAATAATAAATACTACCTCTTTTTATGAAATATATAATATTAACTTTATTAATACTCATAGTATATAACCTTATAGCGGGTTTTGTTTATATTATGAAGGACAAGTCTTCTTCTTCTAGAGGTTTTTATTCTTTAAGAACAAGAATAATTTTATCACTACTATTATTCGTACTTTTAATCGTTAGTTATTATTTTGATCTTATTCAACCTCATTCAGTCAATGATTATAACCAATAAACAAATACAAAAAGTCCCAACCAAACAACGTCAACAAAATGCCAATACCATGCAACAGCCTCAAACCCAAAATGATTTTGATTAGTAAAATGACCATTAATACATCTAAATAAAATAACGGTCAACATGATAGCACCTAGTGTGACATGAAAGCCATGAAATCCAGTAAGCATATAAAAAGTTGACCCATAAATACCGGTTGTGAGTTTTAAGTTTAAATCAGAATATGCATGCATATATTCATATGCTTGAAAACCAACAAATATAAATCCTAATAATACTGTAGCTATTAATCCTAGTATAAGTTGGTTTCTTTTGGCTTCCTTAAGTCCATGATGAGCCCAAGTAACTGTTAATCCGCTTGTTAATAAAATCAGTGTATTTAAAGCAGGTATACCACCAGCTTTCATGTGAATAAAATCACCACCATAATTTGCTGGTCCATTTGATGGCCAAACATTTTCAAATTGGGGCCACAATACAATATTAGTCGACACTTTAGCTCCATCACCTCCTAACCAAGGTAATGATAATTCACGCGCATAATATAAAGCTCCAAAGAAAGCAGCAAAAAACATAACCTCAGAAAATATAAACCATGCCATACCCCATCTAAATGACATGTCTACTTGAGCATTATATATTCCAGATTCACTCTCTTTTATTACATAAGAAAACCAACCATAAATCATAACCATTAGCAGTGCTAATCCTGTAAACATTAAAGTTAAATCTGATTCATCATTTAAATAATTAGATAATCCAACAAATAAAATAATTAAAGCTACAGTTGATAAAAAAGGCCACTTTGTTTCATGAGGTATATAGTATGAACCACTCATTTTAAACTCACTTTTTTATTTATATTTTTTTCTGTTATATCGAACATTGTGTAAGACAGAATTAATGAATCAGCATCATTAGGAATTTCTGTATCAATCATGAATTGAACTCCTAGCTCTTTTGTTTCGTTTGATTTAATTTCTTGATGATTAAAGCAAAAACATTCTATCTTTCTAAAATATTGTGACATTTCGCCTGGAACTACACTTGGACTTGCAGTTGTTATCATGTTTGTTTTGGATGTATTGGTTATTAAGTATTTTGTATTGTATATTTTTCCAATCTGGACTGTCATTTCTTTTTCTATAGGATAAAACTTAACAGGAGCCGATTGCGCAACGTTAGACACAAATTTAATTTTTATAAATCTTTCAGATGGCTCTTCTATAACTATAGCTTTTACTTTATTTGTTTTACCATTTAATCCAGTTATATCACAAAATAAATCGTATAAAGGAACAAGCATATATGAAAATGAAAACATAAAAATTGTAAATGCTACTAATATATAATATGTTTTTTTAGTTTTAGTGTTCATTCTACTTTAGGTGGTGTTTCAAATGAGTGGTAAGGAGGCGGAGACGATAATGTCCATTCTAATCCTTGAGCTCCATCCCATGCTTTTTCTCCCACAGTTACATCATCTTTTAAAGCTTTGTACAGAATATATAAAAATAAAACCTGTGCAAAACCAAATCCAAAAGCACCAACTGATGCAATGGCGTTAAAATCTGTAAATTGAACTGCATAGTCTGGTATTCTTCTAGGCATGCCTGCTAGTCCAACAAAATGCATTGGAAAAAATGTTACATTAACAAATATTGTGGTTAGCCAAAAATGAATTTTACCTAAAAATTCATCGTACATTTTTCCAGTCCATTTTGGAAGCCAATAATAAACTGCTGCAATGATTGCAAAAATAGCACCTGGAACTAATACGTAATGAAAATGAGCTACTACAAAATATGTATCATGATATTGAAAATCAGCAGGAACGATTGCTAACATTAATCCTGATAGACCGCCGATAGTAAATAAAACTATAAATGCAATTGAAAACAACATTGGGGTTTCAAAAGTCATAGAGCCTCTCCACATAGTTGCTACCCAATTAAAAACTTTAACTCCAGTAGGAACAGCAATTAACATTGTTGCAAACATAAAAAATAATTCCCCAGCTAAAGGCATACCTACAGTAAACATATGATGAGCCCAAACAATAAATGAGAGAAGAGCAATTGAGGCTGTTGCATAAACCATAGAATCATATCCAAATAATGGCTTTCTAGAAAATGTTGGAAGAATTGTCGAAATAATACCAAATGCCGGAAGTATTAAAATATAAACTTCTGGATGCCCAAAAAACCAAAATATATGCTGAAACAATACAGGATCACCCCCGCCTGAAGCTGTAAAAAAGCTTGTTCCAAAAAATCTATCAGTTAATAACATTGTTATAGCGCCTGCTAATACTGGCATAGCTGCAATTAATAAAAAAGCTGTTATTAGCCAAGTCCAAACAAACATAGGCATTTTCATTAATGTCATGCCGGGTGCTCTCATATTTAATATAGTAGCAATAATATTTATTGCTCCTAGAATTGATGACAATCCAAGTAAATGAATTGAAAATATAACAAAGGGCATTGAATTTCCACCTTGAAGTGATAATGGCGGATATAATGTCCATCCTGCTGCTGGACCTCCACCTTCAAAAAATAAAGTACTTATCATCATTGTAAATGCAAATGGTAGAATCCAAAAACTCCAGTTATTTAATCTAGGTAAAGCCATGTCTGGAGCTCCAATCATTAAAGGGACTTGCCAATTAGCTAGTCCAACAAAAGCTGGCATAACAGCACCAAATATCATAATTAAGGCATGCATTGTTGTCATTTGATTAAAAAAACCTGGAACAACTAATTGTAAACCTGGTTCAAATAACTCTGCTCTAATGACTAACGCCATCAGCCCACCAATAAAAAACATCAACAAACTAAAAAATAGGTATAGTGTTCCAATATCTTTATGGTTTGTAGTTGTAATCCAACGCATAATACCGCTTGGTTGATGATGTTCGGCATGCTCTAAATTTGCACTCACGATATCTCCTAATTCTCTTTTGTTGCTATTCTGTTATCTTTTTGAATTGAAACCCATTTATGATATTCAGATTTTGGTACAGCTTTTACTACAATAGGCATAAACGCATGATCCTTTCCACACAGTTCAGCACATTGCCCTCTATAGATACCTGGCTCTTTGATATCGATCCACATCTCATTTATATAACCTGGGATTGCGTCTTTTTTTCCACCAAGCTCAGGTACCCACCAAGCATGTAATACATCGCTTGCCGTTAATAAAATTCTAATCTTAGTATTAGTTGGAAGAACTACTGGGTTATCAACATTTCTTAAATAATGTTCAACTTTGTTGACATCTATTGATGAATTTAGACGTCTAGCTTTATTACTGTCTTTATCAATTTTACTAAAAAAAGCTATGTCATCTTCAAGATATTCATATTTCCACATCCATTGATAACCAGTTACTTTTAATGTAATTTCTGAATTTCTTGTGTCCTCCATCATGATTAAGGTTTTTGTAGCTGGTATAGCCATACCAATCAATATTAAAAATGGTATTACAGTCCAAATAATTTCAACTTTGGTACTTTCATGAAATGTTGCTGCTTGATATCCTTTTGATTTTCTATGATGAATTATCGAATAGAGCATGACACCAAAAACAAGTATTCCTATAACAACAGTTATATAAAAAATCAGCATATGTAAATCGTAGGCCGCTATACTTGTGGGAGTAACTCCCCTTGGCATATTGGTTTCCCAATCTGCTACTACTACTGCCGGCATAAGTGTTGATAACAACACAAATATAATTATTTTCATCAATCGTCCTTAATCAAAGTATAAAATATGGATTATTTCCTTATTTTCTACATGTTTACGTAAGTGTATTTTAACAAAATATTAGTATTTATGGAATTTCTAATTTACTAAAATTTTTAGATTTCTTTGATTGGTATTATCTTATCTGATTCTGGGTTTTTTATTTTATTTTTTTTCCATGCAGTTGCATAGATAAGTTCGTAGGTAATTGGAAATATATCTTTATAATCATTATTTTTATAAAATTTTCTATACTTTTCTTTGATTTTCATATTTGATTTTCTTGTTTTATCTTTTAATAAGACATTTGATCCAGTTTCACGTAGTGAATTTATAGCGGTATTTAAATTTGGATATTCTAATTTAATTTTTTCAACGTCAACTACCGGATCCTCATATCCTTGAGATAAAAGCATATCTCCATAAATATGCATATCCAAAAAATCGTTAACATGTTGCTCGTTATCAATTTCTTTAAATATGTTATTTAATTCTATTAGAGTATCAGGCCCAACAGTTGTAAATATCAATAACCCTTTTTCATTAAGTATTTTTATTATTGTGGATAAAAGTTTATCAATATCTTTACACCAATGAAATGTAAAACTTGATAACACAAAATCAAAACTCGAATCTTTAAAAGGTAAGTCCTCTGCATCAGCAACTAAGTGTAAAAGATTTGGATATTTTTTTTTAGAAATATTTAACATTTGAGATGATAGATCTAAACATATTATTTCAGATTGCGGAAAAATAATTTTTAACTTATTTGACAAGTAACCGGTTCCGGATCCTATATCTAAAATTTTCTTCGGATTAATTTTTATCATTTTAATTCTATCTATCAATCTATCGGCAACTTCTCTTTGTATGATAGAATATTCATCATATTTTTTTGCTCTTTTATTAAATGATTTTAATATTTTTTGTTTATAATCTTCCATACTACATATTTAAGAAATTAGTTATTACAGTATACAATTCTTTTTTATGTGAAATGAATGGTATATGAGGTGCTTTTTTTAATAAATATCCATCTATATTTTTATTTGGCGTTATATAATCATTCTGGCTTATTATATTTATTTCTTTTTTTGGCTTAGTGTATTCCTTGTGTAATTCAATATAACTATCTAAGTGATTTAATAATATTTTGTTCTCAGGAAATGCATTAATAGAAAAATTATCTATTATGGATTGGTACTCTTGTTTAGAGTTAAAAGAACCTTTAATACATTCAAAGATAAATTTTTTTATCGTTTGGTTTCTTGATGATTCTAAATTCTTTTTTAATTTTTCTATTGCTGTTATATCTAAATTATACACTGGATTAATATATATAACTTTATTTATACATTTGTGATTTTTTAGTAAAGGTGAGGATGTTAATACATTACCAAAAGAAAATGTAATTAAACAAGTATTGTCGTTAGTTTTAGAAAAAATACCTTCGCAGTAAGTTTTAAAATCTTGAGTATTATTAATGTTCTTCCCATAACCCGGTAAGTCTATTTTAGTGACATTATAATTTTGTTTTAATAAATCATCTATCCCAAACCATATTCTACTATCAAATAACCAACCGTGTATGAATATAATGTTGCAGGTTTTCATTTATAACTTATTATAACTTTAATTGAAGTGCTATTAATTATATATTACATAAATGGAATCGTTTGTATATTTTTTCATAACTATTAAGCACCTTGGTTTAAACCATGGTTATCAAGAGATTTTTATTGTGTTAATTATTCTGTATATGATTGGATCAATACCATTCTCTATAATAATTAGCAAAGTAATAGGACTTGAAGATCCCAGAAATTACGGTTCAGAAAATCCCGGCGCAACAAATGTGATGAGAAGTGGAAATAAAATTGCTGCTATATCTACATTAGTTGGAGATTTTTTCAAAGGTTATATTCCAATATATTACTTATATAACCATCATGCATATACGTTGGAAGATGTGTGGATTCTATCATTCATAATTATTCTTGGTCACATATATTCTATTTTTCTGAGTTTTCATGGCGGTAAAGGTGTTGCAACATCTCTAGGAGTAATACTTGCTATAGATTTTAATATTGGTTGTTTGTTATTAATTACATGGATAGCTGTTTTTTACATAACAAGGATATCAGGTCTCTCAGCATTAATATCATTTCTAGTTTTTCCATTTTTTATAAATAATATTCTTGGATCTCATCTTCTATCTTTTGCAATATTAAATACTATTTTGATTTTTGCTTCACATAGAAAAAATATTTCTGAATTTTTAATATCGCTAAAGAGATAAAGAAGGGTTTGGTTGGACGTATAGAGAATTATCATATTCACCTTTTTTAAATTTCAAATTACCCAAATATGCTATCATTGCCCCATTATCAGTGCTGAATGATAGATTTGGAAAATGAATGAAAATATCATTATTTTTTTCATTATTAAATCTTTCTCTCAATCTTTTATTTGCACTAACACCACCTGAGATAACAATATTTTTAATGCTATTTTCATTTGCAGCTCGTAATGTTTTTGTTATGAGTACATCTGAAATTGAGTTTTCAAATTCTAAAGATATCTCAGAAATGACTTTATCATTTAACTGTAATTTTTTTATTTGATTAATAACATGTGTTTTCAATCCACTAAAACTAAAATTATAATCATTAGAATTAATCATTGGTCTTGGAAATTTAAATGGAGTTTTCTCTATTTTAGACGAAAATTTTGAAATCTCTGGCCCACCAGGATAATTCAATCCTAAGTTTCTAGCTACTTTATCAAATACCTCTCCCACTGAATCGTCTAATGTTTGACCTAGAATTTTATGTTGTAGTTTAGAATTTATTGAAGATAGTATTGTATGGCCTCCTGATACCAATAAAGATAAAAATGGTGGTTTTAGTTTTTTTTCTGTGATCATAGGAGAAAAAATATGTGCCTCTAAATGATTAATTTCAATTGATTTGATATTTAAGGACCATGCTAATGTTTTAGCAAATGTTGCACCAGTTAATAGTGGTCCCATTAAACCTGGGCCGTTTGTATAAGCTATTAATTTAATATCTTTTAATGATAACTGATTTTTAGATAATAATTCATTTAATAAAGGTATGAATTTTGAGACATGATCTCTGGATGCTAACTCAGGTACTACTCCTCCAAAATTAGCATGTATGTGTTTTTGCGAAGAAACTATGTGCTCCATCAAGCCCTTATCCTCGTCAAAAACCGCTAATCCTGTATCATCACATGATGATTCAATACCTAAAACAACCAATTTAAACTCCTTTAATATGATAAATCTTATTGCTTTATTACAATAATCAAGTAATATTACGCCATCAACAATAATTTTATATTTTTTATGCCAAGTGTACAAATAAGAGATAATGAACCTTTTGAAATCGCCTTAAGAAGATTCAAAAGAGGTTGCGAGAAAGCGGGAATATTAACAGAAACTCGTAGAAGAGAATTTTATGAAAAACCTACAGCTATGAGAAAAAGAAAACTTGCAGCTGCAACAAAAAGACATAAACGCAAAGTTAGTATGTCCTCAATAAGTAGAAAACCGCCTTATAAAAAATTTTAATTTATTGAATGCCTGAAAATTCTATAAAGATAAAAATCCAACAAGATCAAATCACTTTCATGAAAAGTGGAAAAAAAGAAGAATCCAATATTTTACGATTTGCGTTGTCATTTATAAATAAAGAAGAAAAAGATAAAAATAAAATACTTAATAATCCAGAAATTATACAGGTTCTTAAAAAAGTAATTAAAAGAAATTCTGAAGCTTATGATCAATATATGAAAGCCAAGAGAGACGATTTAGCAAAAAAAGAAAAACAAGAAATGGATTTACTAAAGAATTATTTACCTGTTGAAAAAAATCAAGAAGAAACTGCAGAAATCGTAAAAATATTAATAAAAGATTTAGATATATCCTCTATAAAAGATATGGGTAAAATTATGTCTTCTATCAAACAAAATTATGGAGATGAAATTAATATGTCTTTAGTAAGTAAAATTGTTAAAGAACATTTGGATTCCTGATTCTATAAAATCAATAAAAACATTATGAAAATCGTTACATTAACTGTAGGGCAATGTTTATGATATAATGTAAGTATTATGGATAAAAATTTACAATTTTTGGAATTAAAAAGAATGGATCCTAAAATTACTCCTGTATCTAAGAGGTTAAAAACTTATAAGGAGATTTATGGACACTATTCTATGCATGAAGCTGCTGAACAATCAGGTAGATGTATAGAATGCGGCAACCCATATTGTGAATGGAAATGTCCAGTACATAATTATATCCCTCATTGGTTAAAACTAATTGCTGAAAATAGATTATTTGAGGCTGCTGAATTATCTCACCAAACAAATTCATTACCAGAGATTTGTGGGAGAATATGTCCACAAGATAGATTGTGTGAGGGTGCCTGCACATTAAATGATGGTTTTGGAGCTATAACCATCGGAAGTATTGAAAAATATATAACTGATGAAGCTTTAAAACAAGGATGGAAGCCTGATATGTCTTCAGTTAAACCCACTCCTTTTCAAGTCGGAATTGTGGGAGCTGGTCCTGCTGGATTAGCATGTGCAGATATACTTGTTAGAAACGGTATTAAACCAATTGTATATGATAAATATGAAGAAATAGGAGGTCTATTAACATTCGGTATACCTCCTTTCAAACTTGAAAAAGAAATAGTTATACGGAGAAGGAAAATACTTGAAGAAATGGGTGTTGAATTTATTTTAAATACTGAGATAGGTAAAGATATTAGTTTTGATAAATTCAAAAAAAATTTTGATGCTGTTTTTTTAGGTATGGGGACATATACATATATGAAAGGTGGCTTTAAAGGTGAAAATCTCAATGGTGTTTATGATGCTTTACCATATTTAAATTCAAATATAAGAAGGCTTTTTCGACATAATAAAAATGAATTTATAGATATGAAAGGGAAAACAGTTATGGTTCTTGGCGGAGGTGATACAGCCATGGATGCAAATAGAACTGCTTTAAGACAGGGCGCAAAAAAAGTATATTGCGCTTATAGAAGAAATGAAGATAATATGCCAGGTTCAAGAAAAGAAGTAAGAAACTCAAAAGAAGAAGGTATAAATTTTTTATGGAATATGCAACCTATAGAAATTATCGGGCGTAAAGATGTAGAAGGCGTACGCTTCGTTAAAACTAAATTAAAAAGTGATAATAAAGCAGGAAGAGATATACCTGTAGAAATAAAGAATACTAAAAAAACTATAGCAGTAGATCGTGTAATAATAGCTTTTGGTTTTAAACCAAATCCAAGCTCATGGTTTGCAAAACATAAAATTAAAACTGATAAAATAGGAAGAGTGCTCATAAATGATAAATCAAATTTTTCCCATCAAACACATAACCCAAAAATTTTTTCTGGTGGTGATATGGTGCGTGGGTCGGATTTAGTTGTGACAGCTGTATTTGAAGGAAGAAATGCTGCTAATGGGATAATCAATTATCTTAAAAACAAATCCATAAAAGCCTGAATGTCGCCCTCAATTAACCATTTAATTTTAAATGCAATCCAAAAAAAACCTATAAATAGGACCCCAATTTGGATAATGAGACAGGCCGGTAGATATTTACCTGAATATAATAAAATTAAAGATAAAGCTGGCGGTTTTATTAATTTATTAAGAAATCCAGATTTAGCGTGTGAAGTTACACTACAACCATTGAAAAGATTTAACTTAGATGCGGCAATAATATTCTCCGATATATTAGTTGTAGCAGAGTTATTAAATTTAGAATTCGAATTTATAGAAAAAAAAGGACCTGTATTTTTTAATACAATTACAACTAAAAAAGATCTTGGAATAGTTCCAAATAAATTTGATATCTCAAAACTTAATTATGTGTTTGAAGCTATTAAATTGGTCAAAAATGAATTAAATAATAGCAAACCTTTAATTGGTTTTATTGGTAGCCCATGGACAGTTGCTACATATGTGGTAGAGGGTAATTCAACAAAAAAATTTAATAAAATAAATAAATTAGTTGATGAAGAGAATCCAATAATTGATGATATTCTATCATTAATAACCAATGCAAGTATCGAATATGTACAAAAACAAATAGATGCGGGAATAGATATTATTATGATATTTGATACATGGAGTAATTTATTAACTAAAAATAATTATCAAAGATATTCTTTGAGTTATATTAATAAAATTAATGAAGTAATAAGAAAAACCAAAACACCTATAATATATTATTCTCGCAATACATATGAAAATTTGAATTTATTGAAACATTTAGATGTAGATGTTGTAGGGATAAATTCAGATGTAGATATTAAGATTGTTAAAAAAAACATAGGAGAAAGATTTGCTTTGCAAGGGAATTTGGATGTTAAAATTTTAAAAGAAGATAATAATACTATAAAAAATGAAGTTAAAAAAATTTTAAATAACTATGGAATTGAATCTGGCCATATATTTAACTTAGGTACAGGAATAACTCCAGATATCAAACCTGAAAAAGTTGCATTGCTGGTGGATTTTATACAAAATATCAGTCCAGAATATCACTTGTAGTACAAAAAAATGAAAACTAATATTATTTATATTATTGGGTTAATGGGGTCGGGTAAGACATCTATCGGTAAATTACTTGCTAAAAAAACACATAAAAAATTTTTTGATATAGATCAAATTATCATAGGAAATGAAAAGATGTCTATTAGTGAAATTTTTTCAAAGAAAAGTGAAAAATATTTTCGTGATATTGAACATTCAGCTTTAGATAAAATAAAAGACAATCAGAATTGCGTCATATCAACTGGCGGTGGCATAATACTCAGACAAGATAATATAAAAATTATGAAAGAAACTGGATATATAGTATTCTTAGACGTAAATACTAAAGTTCAACTACAAAGAGTAAGAAATAAAAAAAATAGACCTTTAATTAACAATAATAATATCGAAGAATCTTTACAAAAATTAAGAGATCAACGATTTAAGATATATGAAGATATTGCTAATATTATCATCGATAGTTCAAAAAATGAAAAAATGAACATTGTTTCAGAATTAATAAAAAAATTACAATTATGAATAGGTTAAGTCTTAAAACTGAAAATCAAAAAGTTACAATATTAACTGGTAATAAGATTTTAAATAAAATTAATTTTAAAAATTTTATTAATGGTAATGATATTTGTATATTAAGTAATAGTAAGATAGCAAAATTATACTTGCAGCAATTAAAGAAAAAATTAAATAATTTTAAAATAAATACATTCTTAATTCCAGACGGCGAAAAATATAAAAGTGTAAATATTCTAAATAAAATACATGATCATTTAATAAAAAACAAATTTGATAGACACTTAACAATAATAGCTTTGGGTGGTGGTGTTATTGGAGATTTAGCAGGATTGGCTGCAGATACTTTTTTGAGAGGTGTTAATTTAATCCATATACCAACAACTTTACTCGCACAAGTTGATTCTTCGATAGGTGGCAAAACCGGAGTTAATCATAGATTAGGAAAAAACTTAATAGGTACTTTCAAACACCCATCAGCAATTATTATAGATATTAATTTTCTTAAAACACTTCCAGATAAACAATTCAAATCGGGGCTGGCAGAAGTAATTAAATATGGAGCTATATCTAATAGATCTTTTTTGAATTGGGTTAATAAAAATTCTAATAAAATTTTAAATCAAAATACAGATTCATTGCTGAAAATAATAAATTTCTCTATAAAAGCTAAAATTAAAATTGTTGAATTAGATGAAAGAGAATCAGGCGTTAGAGCTTATTTGAACTTTGGCCATACTTTTGGACATGCAATTGAATCGGCCAAAAACTATAAAGGAATACTTCATGGTGAAGCTATAAGTTTGGGCATGATATTGGCTGCTGCTATATCTATGGAAAAAACCAATTTGAGTCTCGAAGATTTCAATTTAATAGAAGAAACAATAAGAAAAATAAAATTACCTACTAATCTTCCAAAAAACTTATCAAAATCAAAGATAATTAAATATTTACAATACGATAAAAAAAAGAAGTTAGGTAGAAACAATTTTATATTACTTAAATCAGTTGGATCTTGTTGTGTTTCCAATACTATTACCACAAAGTATCTAATAGATATCCTTGATAGCTTTCGGAACTAATATCTTATAAAATATGCTAACATTATATGTTAGGTTCTATGAGAAAAAACACAAAAGAAAATTTGGGCTTATATTCTCCATATCACGAAAAAGATAGTTGTGGTTTTGGTTTAATTGCTCAAATGGATAACAAACCATCCCACTGGGTTGTAGAAACAAGCATAAAAGCTCTACAGAGACTTACACATAGAGGTGCTATATCTGATGATGGAAAAACTAGTGATGGTTGCGGGCTTTTAATAAAAAAACCAGATGCTTTTTTCAAAAAAATTGCAATATCCATGAATATACAGTTAAAAAACAATTATGCTTTTGGCTCCGTTTTTTTAAGTAAAGATAAAAAAATACAAAAAAAAATTAAAGAAACAATGAGGTTTCAATTAAGGAAACTCGGTCTTAATGTAGAAAACTGGAGAGTAGTGCCTATTAATAAAAAAGTATGCAGTAAAGATACTTTAAAAAATATGCCGGATATTCAACAAATTATTGTTACAGCATCTGACGATATTATAGAATCTGAGTTCGAAAAAAAGTTATATGTGGCAAGAATTGAATGTGAGAAAATTTTATCTAATGAACAATCATTTTATATTGCAAGCTTATCTTCCAAAGTAATATCATATAAAGGCTTAATTATATCTAATAACATTAAAGAGTTTTTTTTGGATTTAAAAGATCCTGATATGGAATCATCACTTGTTGTTTTTCACCAAAGATTTTCTACTAATACATTACCACAATGGAAATTAGCTCAACCATTCCGTTTTCTAGCTCATAATGGTGAAATAAATACTATCCAAGGTAATAGACATTGGTATCTTGCAAGAAGATCAAAATTTAATATAGAATCATTACCAGAACTTAATAAACTACATCCTCTAATATCAGTTACAGATTCTGATTCATGTACTTTAGATAATATGTTGGAATTATTATTAGCTGGAGACATGGGAATATTTAGAGCTATGAGAACGCTTATGCCACCAGCATGGCAAAATAACTCATTGATAGATTCAGATTTAAAAGCTTGTTATGAATATCATTCAATGCATATGGAACCATGGGATGGCCCAGCTGGTATAGTGTTGACGGATGGAAGATACGCCGCTTGTGCATTAGATAGAAATGGATTAAGACCAGCAAGATATATTATTACAGCAGACAGACATATAACTTTAGCCTCAGAAATAGGTGTATATGATTATGATGAGCAAGATATTATCGAAAAAGGAAGGTTAGCACCAGGAGAAATGCTAGCTGTTGATACAAAAAATGGTGAAATTTTACTAACTGAACAAATTGACAAAATATTAAAAGAAAGACATCCATATCAAGAATGGTTGAAAAAAAATTCCGTTCATACGGAAAAATTTGAATCAAAAAATGAAAGTTCTCTAGGTTATTCAGAAGAAAAATTAATGACATATAAAAAACTATTCGGCATTACTTTTGAAGAAGAAAAAGAAATAATTATGCCATTGGCAGAAATTGGACAAGAGGCTACTGGTTCAATGGGTGATGATACACCAATGCCCGTTATGTCCGGACATAATAGATCAATGTACGATTACTTTAGACAACAATTTGCACAAGTCACAAACCCTCCAATTGATTCTCTTAGAGAAGCTAGTGTTATGTCCTTAGAAGTATGTTTTGGTAAAGAAAGAAATCTATTTGAAGAATCATCTAAACATGCGGATAGATTGATTATAGATAGTCCAATATTAGATAGACAAACATTTCAAAATATCTTAGATAAAAAATATAAAAATTACTCCAGTGATATTATTAACCTTAATTATGATGACAGTATAGATTTAGAAGAAGCTATAAATACCATTTGTGATAGGGTTGTAAGAAGTGTAAAAAAAGGCAATATAATAATTGTGTTGTCTGATATTAAAATAACTAAAAATCAATTACCAATACCTGCGCCTATGGCTGTAGGTGCTGTCCACCATAAATTAATTGATGTTGGACTTAGATGTAACTGTAATCTCATCATAGAAACTGCATCATCTAGAAATCCACATGAATTTGCTGTTTTACTAGGTTTTGGAGCAACTGCCATTTATCCATATCTTGCTTATGAAGTACTTAATGACATGGTTATGAGAAAAAAAATAACAGTAAATACTTATACTGAAGCAATACAAAATTATAAAAAAGGAATAAATAAAGGATTACTTAAAATCATGTCAAAAATGGGTATTTCATGTATATCTAGTTATAGAGGTGCACAATTATTTGAAATTGTTGGATTGTATGAAGAAGTAATAAATTTATGTTTTAAAAATTGCATAAGTAAAATTTCTGGTTCAGATTTCAAAGATATTGAGCATGATCTTATTAAAAATCGTGATAACGCCTGGGATTTAAATGTGCATCCCGAAACGGGTGGTCATTTAAAATATGTCCATGGAGGAGAATTTCATGACTATAACCCCGATGTTGTTAAATCATTACAAGATTGTACGGCATCAGGTAGATATGAAGATTATAAAAAATTCTCAGATTTAGTTAATTCAAGAAATCCTAGCTTTATTCGTGATTTACTAAGGATTAAGAAAGCAAAAAAACCTTTACCTCTGAGTAAAGTTGAATCAATACAAAAAATTTATAAGAGATTTGACACAGCAGGAATGTCTTTAGGAGCATTATCTCCTGAAGCTCATGAATCATTAGCAATAGCGATGAATAAATTAGGAGGTAGATCAAATTCAGGAGAAGGGGGTGAAGATGAAAAAAGATTTAACTCTAATAGAGTTTCAAAAATAAAACAAGTTGCATCTGGTAGATTTGGAGTTACACCACATTATCTGGTTAATGCAGAAGTTATACAAATAAAAATTGCGCAAGGTGCAAAACCAGGTGAAGGTGGTCAATTACCTGGGCATAAAGTGGACAGTATGATTGCGAAATTAAGATTCTCTGTACCTGGTGTAACTTTAATTTCACCACCACCTCACCACGATATATATTCGATTGAAGACTTGGCGCAACTAATATTTGATTTAAAACAAGTTAATAATAAAGCATTAATCTCGGTTAAATTAGTTTCACAAAGTGGTGTGGGTACTATAGCTGCAGGCGTTGCTAAAGCATATGCAGATTTGATAACAATATCAGGATATGATGGAGGTACTGGTGCTAGCCCATTAACATCTGTAAAATATGCAGGCACTCCATGGGAACTTGGATTAAGTGAAACGCATCAAACTCTCGTGTTAAATAATCTTAGACATAAAGTAAGAATACAGACAGATGGTGGATTAAAAACAGGATTAGATGTTGTTAAGGGCGCAATTCTTGGTGCTGAAAGTTTTGGATTTGGAACATCAGTAATGATTTCTTTAGGTTGTAAATATTTGAGAATATGTCATTTAAATAATTGCGCTACAGGTGTAGCGACACAAAATAAAATACTAAGAATGAAACATTTTACAGGTTCTCCTGAGAGAGTTGTTAATTACTTCAAATTCGTAGCACAAGAAGTAAGGGAAATACTTGCTTTATTAGGATACCAGTCTTTAGACGAAATCATTGGCAGAACTGATTTATTGAAATCAATAAATGGCATTACTAATAAACAACAAAAAATTAATTTAGACAAATTATTACTTAAAATTAATACAAAAGAAAAACCATATTGTACAAAAAAATCTAATGATCCATTTGATAAGGCAGTATTAGCAAAAAAAATGTTGTCAGATGTCTATCCATATATAACTAAAAGAAAATCAAAATCTTTTAAATATTCTATAAAAAATTTTAACAGAAGTATTGGCGCTAATATCTCTGGTGAAATTGCTAAACTTTATGGAAATAAAGGCCTATTAAAATCACCTATTAATATATTTTTAACAGGGACAGCAGGGCAAAGTCTAGGTGCTTGGAATGCAGGAGGATTAAATATTACATTAACTGGTGATGCTAATGATTATGTAGGAAAAGGAATGGCTGGAGGCAGAATCATACTTAAATCACATAAATTACTAAAAGAAAAGGCACATAAAATGATTATCATGGGGAATACATGTCTCTATGGTGCTACTGGAGGCAAACTTTTTGCTGAAGGTAATGCAGGAGAAAGATTTGCAGTAAGAAATTCTGGGTGCAAAGCAGTTGTCGAAGGCGTAGGTGATCATGCTTGTGAATATATGACCGGTGGTTCTGTAGTCATTCTTGGTCAAACTGGAAATAACTTCGGCGCAGGTATGACTGGTGGACTAGCATTTGTTTATGATTCAAAAAATCAATTTAATAAAAAATATAATACTGAATCAATCGAAGTTCTAAAAATAACAAATAATAATTTTTTAAGTCATCAAAAATATTTGCTAAATGTTTTACAAGAACATTATAAAGAAACGAACAGTTTAGTGGCTCAGGAAATAATTCAAAATTTCAATGAATTAAAAAATAAATTCTTACTTATTAAACCAAAAGATTCTGATTACAAGCAATTGCTTGATATTCTAATAAAAGTAGCATAATAATGAAAAATTTAGATAGACAATTTATTGATAATTTGTTGTCAAATATAGATGTTGTAGATTTAATAGGACAAAAAGTAAGCTTAAAAAAGTTTGGGAATAATTATAAAGGCTTATGTCCGTTTCATGCTGAAAATACACCTTCATTCAATGTATCAAGCAGCAAACAATTTTATCATTGTTTTGGATGTGGAGCTTCCGGTGATGCCATAAGTTTTTTAAAGAATTATGAAGGATTAACTTTTTATGAATCAATTGAAAAATTAGCTAAAATTGCAAATATTGAAATCCCAACAAGTGCTACAAATAAAAACTTTGATAACAAAAATCTTATAAATATAAACAAAATTGCAGCTGATTTCTTTCAAAAAAATCTACAAAATAATAATAAAGCAAAAGAATATTTATTATCAAGAAAAATTACTGATGATATAATAAAAAATTTTAACTTGGGATGTGCTAATGATAGCTGGGATGAACTAACTAAAGAAGCAAATAAAAAAAATATTATTAAAGATGCTCTTGAAGCTGGTCTTCTTGTTAAAAATAAAGACAAAATATATGACCGATTTAGAAATAGAATTATTTTTCCTATAAAAGATGTACAAGAAAAAATTGTTGCATTTGGAGGAAGAACACTTGAAAAATCAGAATCAGCAAAATACATAAATTCTCCAGAATCTAAAGTTTTTTTTAAAAGTTCACAATTATATGGCTTGTTTCAAGCAAAAAATTCTATAACAAAAAACAATAAAGTAATTATTGTTGAGGGATATACTGATGTCTTATCATTACACAAAAATGGATTCAATAACTCTATCGCAACCTTAGGAACAGCATTTACTAAATTACACTTTAATAAGATTTTAAGATATACAACCAATATATATTTTTGTTTTGACGGTGATGAGGCAGGTAAAAAAGCAGCGTGGAAAGCCTTAACTAATTGTTTAGAAGAAATAAGAGACGGTGTTAATGTTAATTTTATTTTTCTTCCAGAAGGTAAAGATCCTGATGATATATGCAGCGAATCCAAAAATTTATTTCAAAATTTAATAGATGAGAGCATTCCGCTTTCAGAATACTTATTTCAAGTAGTTATAAAAAATAAAAAAATTGAAAAAATAGAAGATAAGTCAAAATTTATAAATGAAAGTATAGGATTAATTAAACAAATACCTAATGGTATTTTTAAAACATTGATGGAAAACAAATTAATAGAAACTGCAAATATAAATAAAGAAGAATTATATAAAATCACTCCAAAAACAAATAAATTACGAGATACTAAAGACATAGACGAGGTTAAAAATAATGAAGAATTTTATATATTATCAATTTTGATTGAATACCCAGATTTAATCTTAGAGTATTTTGAAAAAATAAATAAATTATTATCTAACGATGTAACTAAGATTCTTTTAAGAACTTTATATGATATGAAAAAACAAAATTTTACAATAAATGTTTCCTCATTAATAGAAAAATTTCCAAATGAGGAAAATTCTATTAATAATATTTTCAAAATGAAAATTGAAGATAAAAATAAAGACAGTGTGATAGCAACAATTGATACAATAATCAATAATTTTCAAAAAAAACTTGATGAAAATGAATATTTTGATTTATTAACTAAATATTCTAAAGGTATAAAACTATCTGAAGAAGAAAAAAATAAGCTAAAAAACTTCAAAAAATAACGTTTTTTGTTATAAAAAGAATAATAAAAATGTTATATTTCTTCAGAACTATACAATAATATAATGAGTGATTTTCAATTTACATCTGAAAGTGTTTCACCAGGGCATCCTGATAAACTATGTGATCAATTATCCGACACAATTCTAGATTATGCTTTAGCTGATGATAAAAAATCTAAAGTGGCTTGTGAAGTTCTTGCCAAGGGTGAACATAATAAATCTGGTTGGCTTGTAATAGCAGGAGAAATAACCTCTAATTCAAATTTAGATTTTGAAAATCAAATAAGAGAAGCGATTTGTAATATTGGTTACGATAGCGATGAACTCGGATTTAATGGTAAAACATGTATTATTCATAAAATGATAAATCAACAATCTCCTGATATTAAAATGGGTGTCGATAAAGACGATGAAGATAAACAGGGAGCTGGCGATCAAGGTTTAATGTTTGGTTATGCAACAGATGAAACAGAAGTATTAATGCCTGCACCAATTTTTTATTCTCATAGATTGGTGGAAAAACAAACTGAAATATTCAAAAATAAAACCACACCTTGGTTAAGACCAGACGCAAAAAGCCAAGTTACGTTTTTATATGAAAATAATAAACCAAAACATATTGATACAGTTGTACTATCTACACAACATAGTAAGGATTTATCTTTGAACCAAATTAAAGAATTTATTACTGAAGAAGTAATTTACAAAGTAATACCAAGAGAATATCTAACCAATCAAACTAAAATTTTAGTAAATCCAACAGGTAACTTTGTTATAGGTGGACCGTTAGGTGATTGTGGATTAACAGGCAGAAAAATTATTGTTGATACTTATGGAGGAATGGCTCGACATGGAGGAGGCGCTTTTTCAGGTAAAGACCCATCAAAAGTTGATAGGTCTGCAGCATATTTGTGCAGATACATTGCTAAAAATATTGTTGCAGCTCATATTGCTAAAAAATGTGAAATACAAATTTCTTATGCTATTGGTGTAGATGAACCAACATCTATTTCTATCAATACTTTTGGCACTGGAAAAGTTGATGATCTTAAATTAGTAAAGATAATAAAAGATATATTTGAAGTTAGACCAAGTAAAATAATTAAATCACTTGATTTACTTAATAAAAAATATGTTCCAACATCAGCTTTTGGTCATTTTGGTAGAACAGATTCTAATTTTTCGTGGGAAGAAACAAACAAGATTGATATACTAAAGGAGAGTATTTGAAACATGAAATCAGGTAAGATAAAAAAAATTGTAGATGATTACAAAGTAGCAGATATTAATCTGGCTGAGTTTGGAGCTAAAGAAATTAAAATAGCTGAATCAGAAATGCCCGGATTAATGAGTTTGAGGAAAGAATATAGTTCTCAAAAACCACTTAAAGGTGCAAAAATAGTTGGTTGTCTTCATATGACTATACAAACAGCTGTCTTAATAGAAACATTAATAGATTTAGGAGCACAAGTAAGATGGTCATCATGCAACATTTTCTCAACGCAAGATCACGCTGCAGCTGCAATAGCGGCGCAAAATATACCAGTATTTGCTTGGAAAGGTGAAACTGAAAGTGAATATGTATGGTGTATAGAAAAATCAATAACTGGGCCGAACAATTGGCACCCAAATTTAATTCTAGATGATGGTGGAGATCTGACAAAGATGCTGCATGAAAAATTTCCAAAACTATTGGATAACATTGTTGGGGTGTCAGAAGAAACTACAACGGGAGTTCTTAGATTATATGAAATGGAAAAAAACAACCATCTAAAAATACCTGCTATAAATGTCAATGATTCAGTTACAAAATCTAAATTTGATAATCTATATGGTTGCAGAGAATCTTTAGTAGATGGAATAAAACGGGCAACTGATACTATGATTGCTGGAAAATTGGCTATCGTTTGTGGGTATGGTGATGTAGGTAAAGGTTCTGCTAAATCATTAAGAAGCCTTGGTGCCAATGTTTTAATAACTGAGATTGATCCAATATGTGCGTTACAAGCATCTATGGAAGGTTATAAAGTAGTTGCTCTAGAAGATTATGTCAAAGATATTGATATTTTTGTTACGGCGACTGGAAACCTTAATGTAATTCAACATGATCATATGGAAAAAATGAAGGATGGTGCCATAGTGTGTAATATCGGACATTTTGATAATGAGATTGATGTGGCAAGTCTTAAGAAGTATAAATGGGATAACATTAAACCTCAAGTTGATCAAATAATTTTTCCAGATGGTAAGAAAATTATTTTATTAGCAGAAGGCCGTCTAATTAACCTTGGTTGCGCAACTGGTCATCCAAGTTTTGTTATGTCTTGTTCATTTACTAATCAAGTTATGGCGCAAATAGAATTATGGAACAATAATAAAAATTATGAAAATAAAGTTTATGTACTACCTAAACATTTAGATGAAAAAGTAGCTATGCTACACTTGGATAAACTAGGAGTAAAACTCACTAAACTTACTAACCAACAAGCAAAATATATTAATGTTGAGAAAAAAGGTCCATTCAAAAAAGACGACTATAGATATTAATAAAAAAAATACTGTAAAAAAAATTATAAAAAGAGACCTCAAGGTGCTTTGGCATCCTTGTACTCAAATGAAAGATCATGAAAAAATACCTCTCATTCCAATAAAAAAAGGTAAGGGGGTATGGATAGAGGATTTTAATAATCGAAAATATATTGATGCTATTAGTTCTTGGTGGGTAAATTTATTTGGTCATTCTAATCCCTACATAAATTCACAAATCAACAAGCAACTTAACAAATTGGAACATGTACTTTTAGCAGGTTTTACACACATGCCTGCTATAGAACTTTCAGAACAATTAGTAAAATTAATGCCAAAAGATATTACTAAATGTTTCTTTACAGACAACGGGTCTTCAGCTATTGATGCTGCTTTAAAAATGAGTTTTCATTACTGGAAAAATAAAGGATATAAAAAAAAGAGTAAATTTGTAGCACTTTCAAATAGTTATCATGGTGAAACATTAGGGTCGTTATCAATAAGCAATATAGATTTATATAAAAAAACATACGAAAAAATATTAAAAAAAACTATAATAGTTCCATCTCCAGATTGCTTTTATAAAAAATCAAATAAATCTAATGAAGAACATACCGAAGAAATGTTCAAGCATATGTTGAAAACTATAAAAAAACATCATCAATATATTGCTGGTATTGTAGTTGAACCATTGGTGCAATGTGCTGGTTATATGCGCATGTATCATCCAATTTATTTATCACTTTTATCTGAAGCATGTAAAAAATATAATATACATCTAATCGCAGATGAAATTGCTGTGGGTTTTGGTAGAACCGGCTCAATGTTTGCTTTTGAGCAAGCAAAGATCACGCCTGATATTATATGTTTATCAAAAGGTATAACTGGAGGTTATATGACTCTATCAGCTATACTAACAAATGAAGAAATTTATAATACATTTTATGCTGAATACAATAAACTAAAAGCTTTTCTGCATTCTCATAGCTATACAGCAAATCCAATAGCTTGTTCAGCAGCTTTAGCATCATTAAAACTCTTTAATAAATATGATACTTTGAAAAAAAATAAAGTTTTATCTAAATATATATATGAAAAATTAACATCGTTAAATAATCATAAGAATGTTGCTGAAGTTAGGCAACACGGCATGATAACAGCGGTTGAAATGATAAAAAATAAATCTAGAAGAACATCCTTTAATTGGAAAGAAAGAAGAGGAATTAAAGCATATCTTTACGGATTAAATAATAATGTATTAATAAGACCTTTAGGTAATGTAATATATTTCATGCCTCCATATGTAATCAAAAAAAATGAAATAGATCTTTCTTGTGAAGTTATAAAAGGTGCTATAGATGAAGCAACCAAATAAGTTACATCGAATTTATTTAGATACACTAATAGAATTAGAGAAAAAAATTCTTATAAAGAAAGATATGAATCATAGATTAAATAAAGTTCTAAGAATAAAAAAAAATGAAAATATAATAATATTTAATGGTAATGGATACGAATATATTAGCGAAGTAAAACTAGATAAAGATACATATATTTATCCAATTCTCAGAAATAAAAGAACAGTTAAAACAAACCAAAAAATTATTTTGGCTCAGTGTATTTCAGCTATAAAATCTATGGAATTATCTATACAAAAGGCTGTTGAACTTGGTGTAGATTCAATAATTCCTGTCATTTCAAAAAGAAGTCATGAAGGAAATTATGAAAATAAAATAAGTCGTTGGCATCAAATTATAATTCATGCGACCGAACAATCTAATGGTTTGGTTATTCCAACATTACAAAAAATAATAAATTTTGATAAATTTTTAGAACAACACAGCAAAACAAGTAATTACAAAATATTATATGATTCAAGTGGTCGTAAAATACAAAAAAAAGACCTAAGTCATCAAAATTATACTATTCTAGTTGGGCCTGAAGGAGGTTTTACGAATGATGAATTACAAAATTCTATGAAAAAATACTGGAATATATTAGGTCTTGGAGATAGGATACTTAGAACAGAGACAGCATCAGTAGTTGGGCATACTCTAATAAAAAAATTTTAATATGACTAAAAATCTTAGTAATGTTGAATATCTAAAACCATTTGCGAATGAAGACTTACATTTTAATATTATTTCTAAGCAAAATTTAATTGAAAAATGGTTTAGGAACCAATGGACAAAATACCCTCCTCCTTTTTATAGTTCAATTGATATAAGGAATTCAGGATTTAAGATAGCACCAGTGGATACAAATTTATTTCCAGCTGGTTTTAATAATTTGGATAAAGAATTAGAATTTCTTTATATATCAGCAATTCAACATTTTATGGAACGTATATCACCAGAAATTTCAAAAATATTATTAATAACTGAAGATCACACCAGAAATAAATTTTACATATCCAGTATTGAAGCATTAAAATCATTAATAAAAAAATCTGGCTTTGATGTAAATGAAACAAAATTGATTGATTTATCTTTAAATCTAAAATCACTCAATCAGAAAAATAATTTACTAAATGTTAATGGTTTTATTCCTGATATCATTATTTTAAATAATGATCTTTCTGATGGTGCCCCTAAATCTTTTGAACATATAAAACAACCTATTTTACCTAACAAAAATATTGGTTGGAATAATAGATCTAAGACAGATCATTTTGAATATTATAGTGATATTACTGATAACTTCTCTAGATTACTTGAAATTGATTCTTGGTTGATAGCTCCTTATTTTCGTAATTGCGGAGAAATTGATTTTCAGACTAAACAAGGAGAAGAATGTTTGATATATAATGCAAAAAAACTTTTTCATATAATACAAGAAAAATACGATGAATATGGTATTACTGAAAAACCATATATTATGATTAAAGCTGATTCTGGAACTTATGGAATGGGTATTATTATGATTAATGATATAGATAGTTTAAAAAATCTAAATAGAAAACAAAGAACGAAAATGTCAAAAATTAAGGGTGGCAATAAACTTAATAGTGTAATTTTACAAGAAGGTATTTACTCATATGAGAAATTTAAACCTACAAATCATGTAGCAGAACCAGTGATATATTCATTCGGTCATAATTTAGTTGGAGGTTTCTATAGAATGCATGATTTGAAAAATAATTCTGAAAATCTAAACTCACCTGGAATGAGTTTTCATCCAATACCATTTAAAGAAGCTTGTCTTAGTCCAAATTTAAATGAGACTATTTTTTCTGATACTAATAAATTTTACATATATGGAGTTATAGCAAGACTTGCGATTCTGGCTGCATCTAAAGAAATATATAATACAGAGTGAAGTATGTTAAATTTTGGAATAATAATGGATTCGATAGAAAATATAAATCCAAAAACTGATACAACTTTTTCTATTGTAAAAGAACTTCAAAAAAAAGCAAAGATTAAATATATTCATCCAAACACATTATGCTTATCTAAGAACATTATCACTGCAAGAACATCCGAATTAAATGTGTATAAAAAAAATAAAAATTTCTATAAACTTAATAAATCAAGAAAAACAAATTTAAATAAATTAGATTGCATTCTATTTAGAACAGATCCGCCAGTTGATGAAAATTATATCCATACTACTTTTCTTCTAGACATTGTTGAAAAAAAAGGTACTTTAGTCATAAATTCTCCTCAATCCTTAAGAGATTTTAATGAAAAGATAATAGGTTTAAAATTTAATAAAGGCAATCTACCAACTATAATAAGTCGTAATATTAATGAAATACTAAAGTTTATAAAACAATTCAAAAAAGTTGTCGTTAAACCTTTGAATATGATGGCTGGAAAAAATATAGAATTATTACAATATAATGATTCTGAATTAAAGAAAAAAATAAATAAATTAACTAATAATGAGATCAAATTTGTAGTTGTCCAAAAATTTTTAAATGTTTCAAAAAAAGGAGATAAAAGAATTATTATTTATAATGGAAATGTATGTAAAAAGGTAATTACTAGATTTCCGCCAAAAAATGATTTTCGTGCAAATTTGAGATTTGGTGGTAAATATAAAATATCTAATCTTGCAAAAGAATACTTAGATCATCTAGATAAAGTAGCTATCTATCTTAAAGCTCACAGAATATTTTTAGCTGGAGTAGATATGATTGGTGATTGTATTACGGAAATAAATATTACATCACCAACGGGAGTACAAGAAATTGATAGGAATACTAAAATAAATTTATCTAATAAAATTTGCAGAGAACTGCTCAAATTAACAAAATCATATCATGACAATAAAAAGTAATAATGATGTGAATACAAATCAATTTTATTTAGGAATAGATTTTGGAATAAAAAAAATAGGTTTTGCTATTGGTCAATTAATAACAAAAAAAGCATCTCCATTAACTATAATTTTAAATAAAAGTAAAAAAATTAATTTGGAAGAAATAGACAAAATCATACAAGACTGGGATGTCAAAGTAATAATATTAGGATATCCATATTATAACGAAGCAAGTCCATTTACTAAAAAGTTGGATAATTTTTTCAATCAATTGCATGAAAAGTATAAGTCAAAAATAAAAATTATAAAATTTTCTGAAGAGCTTTCTACTGAAATTTCTAAGGAAGCCTATAGAGATTTGAGAAGAAACAATATTAGCAAGAAAAAGGAAGAATTAGATGATATATCTGCATCAATAATCTTGCAAAGCTGGTTTAATGAAAATATGATTAATTGAAGCTATGGAAATAGATTATAATATCCAATTTGATTCAAAGAATAAGTTAAAACATTTTCTGAATATTGAGTTATTATCAGAAAGTCACATCAACCAAATATTAGATTTAGCTGAAAAATATGAAAAAAATGAAGGCAAGAAATTTGATGATTTAAATGGTAGCACAATTGCCAGCTTATTTTTTGAACCAAGTACAAGAACAAAAACTACATTTGAATTAGCAGCTAAACGTTTATCTGCCGATTTTATAAATATAGATATAGCTAATTCTTCTACATTAAAAGGTGAATCAATAAAGGATATGATTAAAACATTAGAAGCTATGAGCTGTGATATGTTCATTGTCAGACATTCTGTTTCTGGCACATCTCATTATATTGCAAGTGAAGTAGATAAAAATATATCTGTAATAAATGCTGGAGATGGATCTCATGCACATCCAACTCAAGCTATGTTAGATATGTTTACCATAAGAAAACATAAAAGTTCTTTTAAAAATTTAAAAGTATCTATAGTTGGAGACATACTTCATTCCAGAGTTGCTAAATCAGTAATCACATCTCTTAAAATATTAGGGGTAAGTACAATCAATATCGTAGGACCTAAAAGTTTGATACCTAATAATTATGCAGATATGGGTGTCGGTTATATAGAACAACTAGAAGATGGTATAAGTAATGTAGATGTGATCATCATGTTAAGATTGCAAATAGAAAGAATGCATGAAGCATTAATATCAACTGATGATTATTTCAAAGACTATGGATTAACACAAAAAAAACTATCTAACGCTAAAAGTGATGTTATTGTAATGCATCCAGGACCAATTAATAGAGGAGTCGAAATAGATTCAGATGTTGCAGATGGTAAAAATTCTGTTATTTTAGATCAAGTGTCTTCGGGAATTTCAATTAGAATGGCAATATTATCATTAATTTTAAATAACCGTAAATAATTTGATGCATGAACTCCCTTGTAAATAATTATCTAAATTTATACAAAGAAATTGATAAATGTTGTAAAAACAAACCTAAATTAATTGTTGTAACTAAATCTCAGAGTACAGCTAATATAATAAAAATAATTAATGCTGGACATAAAGATTTTGGTGAAAATTATGCAGATGAAGCAATAGCAAAAATTAGTGATTTATCATCATATAATTTAGATTGGCATTTTATAGGAAAATTACAATCTAATAAAATAAAAAAGATTTGTAAAAATTTTAATTGGATACAAACATTATCAGATAAAAAGCATGCCGTAATAATTAATAATATATGTAATACATTAAATAAAACAATTAATATATGTATACAAATTAATATTGATAATGAAAAAACTAAATCTGGAATACAAGTAGATGATTTAGAAAATTTTATTAATTCAATTAAAGATTTAAAAAATTTAAAAATACGTGGAATAATGGCAATACCATCACCAAGCAATACTTTGAAACAAATGGCAAATTCATATAGTATACTTAGATTGACCTTTGATGAGTACAAAAATAAATTAACTAGTTTCGATACATTATCATTGGGTATGAGTAATGATTTTAAGATAGCTCTTCAGAATGGCTCAAACATGTTAAGAATAGGACAGCATATATTTGGCAAGAGAAATTAATATGAAAAATTTTAGTCTTAATAATAATACTATAATAATTGGAGCTGGCAATCTAGGACAAGCTGTAGCAATAGGTAGAGTTGATATTTCTGTAACAATTTCAAATTTACGGAGCAAGACCGATGACATTTTTATCCATGACATAGATAAAAGGAAAAGAGATAATTTTAAAAAATATCAAAATATCAAATTTATAGAAAATTTATCTGATGTTTTAAAAAATTTTAAAATTGTAATATTGGCTGTTAAGCCAAAAGACTATAAAGTTGTTTGCAAAAATATAAAAGATTATATAAAAAAAGATACTATAATAATGAGTTTAATTGCAGGAATAAAGATTAATGAGATCAAAAAAGAATTTTTTGATGATGTAAAAATTGTAAGAGTAATGACAAACATTAATGTACAACGCGCAATAGGTATAAATTTTATCTATATAAATAATAGAATTAATAATAGTGACAGGAAAAAAATTGACTTATTTTGGAACCAACTTGGTTATACACGTCATCTTAAATCCGAAACTAACATTGATAAATTTACTGCATTAACAGGAAGTGGACCAGCATATTTTATTTATTTTTGTGAGTGTTTAGTAAAAGCATTTAAAAAGTTTGGCTTAACTGATCAAGATGCTAATAATTATGTAAGTTGGTTATTCAATGGTACAGCTAGTATCTCTAATCCACGTAATAGAAAATTTAGTCAAATAACTAAAATGGTTGCATCTAAAGGTGGGACAACTGAAGAAGCATTAAAAATATTGCAAACATCAAATTTTGAAAAAACAATAGAAAAGGCTATTCGTAAAGCACATTTAAAATCAAAAAATATTTTAAATAAGAAAAATGGATAATTATTATACAAACCCTATTGTTTTTATAATGACAATGATTGTTAGTTTCTTTCAATTTATATTAATAATGAGGCTCCTTTTTGAAATTAATAGAGTTAATTTTTATAATCCAATATGTCAATTTGTTGTTAAATTTACAAATCCTATAATAAATCCCTTTAGATTATTACCTTTGAATATAGGAAGAATTGATTTATTTATTATAATTATTATTGTTCTTGTAACAGCACTCAAAATATATATTCCTTATTCATTTTCGTCATTTGACTTTAGTTTAAATACCTTGATAGTTTTTTCGTTCGGTAAATTTATTCAAGATGTATTAAATATATATTGGTTTTTGATAATTATAAGTGCCATTGGAAGTTGGTTTCATGTATTCAACGATCATCCTTTATTCATTGTAATAGATGAACTATGCGTACCTTTATACAATGTAGTTAGAAATTATTTACCTCCATTGTCTGGACTTGATTTTTCACCGATTATCATACTAATTATGTTAAAGTTAACTGAAATGATAATAATTCCACCAATATTTAATTTAGCCCAAAATCTATAAATGGATAATTCTGTAGGCACAGTTAAGCCCAAAATAATGAAAAGTAACTCTCCATTGAAATTAATCTCGGGTAAAGAGCTTGGTACAGTCGAAATAGTTTACGAAACATATGGTGAACTAAATAGAGAAAAAAGTAATGCTATATTAATTTGCCATGCCTTATCTGGCAATCATCATGCAGCAGGTTATCATGAAAATGATGAAAAACCAGGATGGTGGGACAATATGATTGGCCCAAAAAAACCTATAGATACAGAAAAATTTTTTGTTGTAAGTCCTAATAATATCGGTGGTTGCCATGGCTCTACAGGACCAAAAAGTATTAATCCAAAAACCAATAAGTTTTTTGGTTCAGATTTTCCCATCGTTACTGTAAATGATTGGGTTAATTCACAAAAAATATTGATGGATTGTCTTGAGATCCCAGCTTGGAAATTTGTTGTTGGTGGAAGCTTGGGAGGGATGCAGTCATTTCAATGGGCGATACAATTTCCTAAAAAAATAAAGAATGCAATTATTATAGCTGCAGCGCCTAAATTAACTGCTCAGAATATTGCTTTTAACGAAGTTGCAAGGCAAGCAATAATGAAAGATCCAAATTGGAAGGATGGAAAATACATGGAGCATGCAACAGCCCCTAATCAAGGATTAGCATTAGCTAGAATGTTAGGACATATAACATATTTGTCTGATGAATCCATGGGAGAGAAATTTGGAAGAGAATTAAAAAAGTCAAAATTAGATTTTAATTTCGATGTAGAATTCCAAATTGAAAGTTATCTAAGATATCAAGGTGAAAAATTTGCACCTAATTTTGATGCTAATACATATTTATTAATGACAAAAGCATTAGATTATTTTGATCCAGTAAAAGATTATGGTGATACATTATTCCAAAAAATAAAAGCATCAAATACTAATTTTCTTGTATTATCATTTACTTCAGATTGGAGATTTCCTCCAATAAGATCAAAAGAAATAGTAAGGCTTTTAATGAATTGTAAAAAAAATATTTCATACGCTGAAATTAAATCAGGTGGTGGTCATGATGCTTTTTTAATGGAGAATCATGATTATTTTGAAGTTATGAGTAATTTTCTTTCAGAGAATTAAAATGGCATTTAGAAAAGATTTATTACTAATTAGTTCATGGATTAAGCCAAATACAACAGTACTTGATTTAGGGTGTGGTGATGGTGAACTAATTAAAATATTAATACAAGAACATTCTATTCATGGTTATGGTGTAGAAATTGATTTAGAAAATATAAAAAAATCAATAAAAAATAAAATTAATGTCTTACAAATGGACATTGACTCGGGATTATCTGAGTTTGATTCTAATTCTTTTGACTATGTAGTGCTTGCACAATCTCTTCAAGTTGTAAAAAATCCAAAAAACTTAATTGATGAAATGCGAAGAGTCGGCAAAGAGATCATTGTTTCTTTCCCTAATATGGGTCATTGGTCATCTAGATTAAATTTATTATTGCAAGGAAAAATGCCTGTAACAAAAAATCTACCACATTCATGGTATAAAACCCCAAATATTCATTTATGTACAATTAAGGATTTTTTAATATTCTGTAAAGATAATAATTATAATATCATTGAAACTTCTATTACTAATAATCAACAGAAATCAAATATGATGGTTAAAATATTTCCTAATTTATTTGGTGCCGTTGCTACTTTTAGAATTAATTAAAATTATTTTAATTTAGCCTTAATAAAATCTTTATGTTTAACATATAAGAGATCTGCGATCTTTCTTATAGCATGATCTTCATACTTATCTATAACTTCATCAGCAAAGGCAACATCCCATAAAAATTCAATGACTCTTTTTTTTTCAGCGTATTCACATGATTCGTTTATTTTAGATGTCCAATCATAAAGTGAAATCATTTCCTTGTTTTTTTGGTCTGCTAAATGAATAAGTAATCTAGTTTGATCATCATTAAGGTTGAAGTTGTTTTTTGCAATTGATAATATTTTTTCTTTTTCTATATCATCAAAACTTTCATCAGACCTTGCTACTTCTATCATTAAAACACAAGTTGCTAGTTCTATATGATTTTCAAATGAATCTTTGATTTGTATAGAAACTTCTTTGTCTGAAATAGGTACTAATTTACTTAGCAGGCTATCGAGAAATTTCATTTAAGATATTAATTGAACGTTTGTTTTAATGAATAAACTCCACTGTTGTCATATTCATTAAAAAAAATATCTACAAAAGGATGATCGACGGGATCTGTACTAGAATCATTAGACAAATTACTTTCCGCCACGTATGTCTCATTGCCTTGGCCATGAACAAGTACATGATACCATGGTTTATTCTTATCTGGTTTTGACTTCGCAACATTTTCATACCATTCATCGGTGCCCTGGAAATATGGGTCTACATCCACTATAACTCCTCTGTACTGAAAACTAGAATGGTATACAATTTGACCAAGTTGAAATTTTGCTTTTCTTTTTATTCTATCCACAATACTACCATTATAATGGTAATTAGGAATTTTTTAAAGGTTAATAAAAAAATAAGTTTTCAATCATATAAAAAAGTTATATTAAGTCTACGATCAACATGGTTATCTTTAAAATGGAAATTATCAGTTGCATGAAATAGTTTAGAGTTGAAAATTACGGCTCTATTTTCTTTATATTCAATAACTTGTTTATTTATCTTCTCTTGACTGAGCATTTTTTCAATTTTGGAAGAGCTGTCTACTGAATTATACTCATTAAAACTCCATTCTTGTGGTGGTATTTTATCCCACAACACTAGACCACCGCCGCTAGAATCAAGATTAGATTCATTTTCTGTAATCCAAAAATTCACATTGACTGTAGCTTGATCAGCATGTATTCCTGTACCTAGTCTTTTGCTATCATATTTGAATATCCATGCTTGAGTAAGTACTAAATTAGTGAATATTTTAGTAAATGATTTCCTTAAATCTTCACTTAATTTAAGTATAAAATGATTAGAAAGACCTTTTGTCAAAAAAGAACCAACATATCCATTATGAAATGCATATTTGAAAATATTTGCCTCATTACAATATTTTCTGAGTAAGATTAAGGCATCATCATCTAGAAAGTTATCTAGTACGAGTATTTCTGGATTACTATTTAAATATTCATTTTCTACATTATTAATATTATTTTTCAGATTAATTAGATTTTTTTCTGAAATATCAGGATTTTTTTTATATCGTATTTTGAATAATTTTTGTTTAAATTCAATGGAAGGTGTATTTGTATTAAATCTAGCTGTATTAATTTTTGAATGTAGCATCTCTATACTTTGATAATATTCTTTATCAAAATCATCATTTTCAGATATATTATATTTTTCAATTAAATAAGATAATTGTTCATATTCATGTTTGATTATAGTTTTTAAAGAATTTATATCATTGGCATATTTATTTATGTAAGTTTCAATGACATGAGGGTTATTTTGATCTAATTTTACTGCTTGATTAAATGAGTTATTAGCATCTTCAATTTGTTTTAACCATAATTGAGTCATGCCTAAAGAAATATAAGCTCCTGTGTGATTCGGATTAAGTCTTAATAACTTAGATAAATATTTTTTTGAGTTCATAAGATGTACTTCATTTCTTGGCTTACTATTTAGGAATAATTTTTTATAAACTTCCGAAATTTTTAAATAAGATTCTTCAAATTCCTGATTACATTCTAATGCTTTCTCATAATACTCTATTGCTTTCTTGTATTCTGAATTATCATGATATAAATTTGCACAATTAAAATATGATTTATAATTATTTTTATCTAAATTTATTGCATTAATAAAATATTTTTCAGCCAATTTATAGTCCTTAAGATTTTTATAAGCAATCCCAATATTATTATTAATTTCAAAATTATTATTCAATTCTAGAGCTTTTTTAAAAAATATTAGTGAATCTTCATACTTTTTATTCTGCGATAAAACTAATCCATGTAAATGATTTGCATCAAAATTATTTTTATCTGATTTTAATATTAATTGATAAATTTCATCAGCCTCATTTAGTTTCCCATTATGATGCAGCTGTAATGCAGTATTTAAAAGCTTTAGAGTATCTTGTTTCATTGTTAATTGGCCAGGGACAGAATCGAACTGCCGACACGAGGATTTTCAGTCCTCTGCTCTACCAACTGAGCTACCTGGCCTGGGTTATTTTTTTTCTGGTGTATATCCCTCTGGTTTATCTGATCCATCACCAAACAAGAATTTTTCCATCTCTTCTTCAAGAAATTTTCGTGCTTTTGGATCAACTGGTGTTAATCTCATTTCGTTAATGAGCATAGTTTGATGATTTACCCACATCTCCCAAGCTTCGGCAGAAATTTGATTCATTATCCTTGTTCCTAATTCACCGGGATAAGGTTGATAATCTAATGCCTCTGCTTCTTTTTTTAATTTAATACAGTTTACTTTAGCCATATTTTTCTCTATATAAATTTATAATTTTGTCCTGAAATCTAGGTATTCCACATTTTATATTTGATAGATTATACCAATAATCTTTGTTTTCACTAATCATTTTATTTGAATTAATAGAACAAAAACTTACTATAAACATAATATTAATATGCGATAGTTGATGTTGGAAATCATATTTATCTTTTCTTAAATAATTCTCTAATTGATTATTTTTAATCCAAAGTAACATCTGCTGTTCTCTTTCAAAAATAGGACTGGAATATAATCCACTCCATAAATTTTTTAAACTTATTTCTTTTAAATATATATTATCATTTTGGTTAATGATAAATATTGACCATATTTTTTTTTCTATTTTCTTTAGTGGTTTTTTATTAAATTTGAGAACAAAATCTTGTTTAGAATTTGACAAACAACTCTTGTTTAAAGGGCAATAAGAACACTTTGGGCTATTTTTGGTACAGATTAAAGAACCCAAATCCATTAAAGCCTGAGCAAAATTATCAGTATTCTTTAAAGGTAGTAAATCTTCAGATATATTCCATAAGATATTTTCTAATTCTTTTAGAGGTAAGTTTTTATTAATATAAAAAAATCTAGAAAATAATCTTTTAATATTTCCATCAAGAATTGGAAGTTTATCATTTCTTGAAAAGGTGAGAATTGCTGATGCAGTTGTTCTGCCTATCCCAGGTAATGCAATTATATCTTTATATTTTTTAGGAAATACACCATTGTATTTGTCTTTTATTATTAATGCGGTTTTAAAAATATTCTCTGCTCTTCTGTAAAAACCCAATCCGCTCCATATTGTTAATACATCATTTAAAGATGAATTGCTCAATGAATTTATATCAGGATATTTATTTATAAATTTTTTATAATATGGAATAACAGTTTTGACCTGTGTTTGTTGCAACATGATTTCGGAAATCCATATTTTATATATATCCAAAGTCTTCCATGGCAAATCTTTTCTTCCATATAATTCATACCATTTAAAAATGTTGGTTTGGATTCGATTTTTATTTTTAGAAAGGTAATTCAATTTTTATTTTCTCTTCTATAGTTTTTTTAAGTATTTCTTTTGCTTTATCTTTCAATGGTTCAACAATTTTCTTCTTAATCAATAAACCTATATCAACATTTACATCTGGATTATTTAATTTTCCTGATACTATGATTGGCACAACTTCTCCTACTAGATCATCAGGATAGTTTTCCCCATAATTCTTTTTAGTTACATCATCGTCCTTTAATTTACTAATTATTTTAATATCTGTAATTTTACTTTCTAAATTTATTACACCTTGCGCTCGTCCTTTAACAAGAGCTGTCTCAATATCAATATCATTTATATCAAGAATATTCTTATTTATATCACCAGTGCCTTTTATATATATAAAGTTAGTATGATTATTATTACGTTGATTAAAACTTGGATATTTACCGTGTTTCAAGATTGAATAAGTTTCTATAATTGTATTATCTATATTAATCCCAAAATATTTTAAATTATGAGCTGAAATATTATTGACAGTAATCTTATCATTCATAAAATCAGAAAAATCTATATCAATATCCAGGCGTTGAATTTTTGCAATTATTTCTCTAGTATCACTATCACTTATCTCTATATTGGGAATGGTTGCATTGAGTGTAGTTGTGTAAGATACTTTAATTATTCCTTCATACTTAAAATTATAATCAATCTTCTCAGAAATTAAACTTTGTATTTCATTTTTATAATTGTTTAAATCAAAAAAGAAATTAATATATATGAAAGTTAAAAGAAATATAAACAAAATTGCTGATAAAGTATATTTTATTAATTTTTTCATATCTAAAGTTTATACTTACCTGATTTGCCGCCTTCTTTAAATAATAATTTAATTTCTCCAATAACCATACTGCGATCTAAATATTTGCACATATCATATATGGTAAGCAATCCAATTTGAACACCTATCAATGCTTCAATTTCAACTCCCGTTTTGCCATCACATTTAACTTCTGTAGTACAAGAAATAGTTTGTTTCGATTTTTCTATATCAAATTTTACATTTACACCAGTAACTTGAATATTATGA
Source organism: Gammaproteobacteria bacterium (assembly GCA_002716945.1). Lineage (GTDB taxonomy): Bacteria > Pseudomonadota > Gammaproteobacteria. The sequence goes on from PBCF01000002.1 coordinate 740,081, forward strand.
GTTAATGGTATAAGGGTTGATGTGTTTTTTACTGCTTGTACAGCTGCTGTACTTGCAACAGACAGTACATCCCCTTTTTTATTTATATTAGATTCTATAGAATCTATAACATCATTGGAAACATTGATAATACCAGTTGCAATTGCTTTTCTTGTGGTAATTGACTTTTCACCTATATCAACCATTTGGACGTTGCCTTTTTCATCAAAATGATTATTTTTTTTATGTTTTATTTTTGTCATCAATTTATTCTACAATATTAGCTAATAATTTAATATTATGTCTAATATGAAGATTTTCTTAGCATCTAAAAATCAAGATAAAATCTCAGAAATAAAGAAGATTTTGTCTAGAAATTCCATAGATTTACTAACATGCTATGATATTGATATACCAGATGTTGAAGAAAATGGGTCTACATTTGTCGAAAATGCTTTACTGAAAGCTAAAAGCGCATCAAAAACGACTGGTTTAGCGTCAATTGCTGATGATTCTGGAATTGAAGTTGATTATTTAAATGGTAGACCAGGTGTTATATCAGCCCGTTATTCTGGTACAGATGCAACAAATGAAAAAAATAATTTAAAATTATTAGAAGAACTAGACGGTGTCCCTTTTGAAAAAAGAAAAGCCTGTTATAGATGTGTGATTGTATTTATGAGATTTCCAGAAGATCCTTTCCCTTTTATTTCTTCAGGCTCATGGACAGGATATATTGCAGATAAACCTAAAGGTTCAAATGGATTTGGATATGATCCTATATTTTATTTAAGTGATTATAAAAAAACTTCAGCTGAAATATCGCCTAACGAAAAAAATAAGATAAGTCATAGATCGATAGCTCTGAGAAAATTTGAGGAATTTATTGGTAATATAATATAATAATTATTATGTTAAATAACAAATATATTAAATTGGTATTGTCTGTTTTTATTATGACAACACTTTCAATGTGTGCAAAAAATCCTGTCTCTGGTATGCCAGATTTTGTAACCATTACCGAACAACAAGAAATTTCAATAGGCGCATCCTATCATCAAAGTATTCTTGAAGAAGCTAAATTATTAGAAGATCGTGAAGTAAGTCAATATTTCACTTCGTTAGGGAAGAAAATTGCTAAAAATAGTCATAGACCTGAATTAAAATGGCACTTTACTTTAATAGATGATCCAACATTTAATGCTTTTGCTACACCAGGTGGTTATGTGTATTTTTATAGAGGAATACTAGCATATTTTAATTCAGAAGCTGAGTTAGCGGGCGTTATAGGCCATGAAATAGCTCATATAACAGCTAGACATGCAGTCAGGGGTATGAGTACAGCACAAGTAACAAATGTCCTTATTGGACTCGTAGCATCAAGAGTGCCTGGTAGTCAATTAACTAATAACGCTTTCAATTTAATGAATCACATTATAAATAAAGGATACAGTAGAAAATATGAATTAGAAGCAGACAAAATCGGTGAAGAATATTTACTAAAATCTGGATACGATCCATCGGCTATGACTACATTTTTAAAAACAATGAAAAATGTTGATGATCTTGAAATTAAAATTGCCAAAGAAGAAGGAAGAGAACCAAATATCGGTTATCATGGAATTTTTTCAACTCATCCAGCTACTGAAAAGAGAATTAAAGCTTTAGAAGCAAAACCAAAAAATAATAGATCATCCGACAATAAAGAAAAGTTCTTAAAAATGATTGACGGTCTGCCATATGGTTCCAGCCCTGATGAAGGATTTGTTAAAAATAATATTTTTTATCATGCAGATCTCGCTATAAAGTTTAAAATTTTAGAGCCTTGGATCTTAGAAAATCTTCCTGATAGATTGATACTCAAAAAAAATGAGTCTTCAATAATTATAAGATATGAGGAATTATTAAAAGACGATATAGATAATGGTATAACTCCAAAAAAATTTCTAGATGATGGAATTAACAAAACATCATTTTTGTCTAGAAATGAATTAATAGAGTCTGAATCATTAAATGTAAACAATCTTAATGCACATACTATTTTATACTCATCTAAAGGATTGACCAAAACTACGTTTAAGAGATTCACGGCAATTTTTGATATAAACAACAAAACACCCCATAATACTCAAGCCAAGCCAAAGGTATGGATATTTGTAACTACAAGTGACAGTATGAGAGATGATGAAGAAAGTAAGAAAATGTTTCAAGGCTTTTCAAAAATGACAAAAAATGAAATAGATAATGCCAAAGGATTAAAAATAAAAGTAATTAGATTTAGAGATGGTATGTCTTATGATAAATTAGCAAAAGAATCTCCTTTAGGAAAATATGCTGTAGATAAATTACGATTACTAAATGGTCATTATCCAGATGAAAATCCTAATGTTGGTGATTTGATTAAAGTAGTTCAGTAATATGAAATTTGTAGAATGAAGAAAAATATATTTTATGCACAATCAGGCGGCGTTACACCTGTAATTAATGCAACTGCATCCGGAATAATAAATTCATACTTAAAGAATAAAAAATACTTTGGAAAGTTCTTTGCTGGAAAAAATGGCATTATTGGAGCATTAAATGAAGAATTAATTGATGTAGAAAAAGAGAATATAAACCAAATAAAATTATTAAAATCTACACCTGGTGGTGCATTTGGATCATGTAGATTAAAATTAAAATCTCCTAGAGAATTTCAAAGAATTTTAGATGTTTTCAAGGCGCATAATATAGGATATTTCTTTTATAATGGTGGAGGTGATTCTCAAGATACAACCAATAAATTAAATGAGTATTGTAAATCTCAAAATTATAGTTTAGTTTGCATTGGTCTGCCAAAAACAATTGATAACGACTTATCCGTAACTGACAATTGTCCTGGTTTTGGTTCTGTAGCTAAATATATTGCAGTATCAACTTATGAAGCATCACTAGATGTTCAATCAATGTGCCAATCATCTACCAAAGTATTTCTTCTTGAAGTGATGGGTAGACATGCTGGTTGGCTCGCTGCATCATCAGGAGTTTTAAAATCAAATAAGAAAGATGCTCCCCACATAATACTTTTCCCTGAAAAAACTTTTGTGCAAGAGAGTTTTCTGAAAAAAGTTAAAAATACTGTTAATGAAAATGGTTATTGTGTAATTGTTGCATCTGAAGGTATCAAGAATAGTAAAAATCAATTCATATCGGATTCAGGAGGTAAAGATAGTTTTGGTCACGCACAATTAGGGGGAGTAGCACCAATACTAGCTTCGTTAATAAATAAATCATTAAAATATAAAGTTCATTGGTCAGTTGCTGATTATTTGCAGAGAGCTGCAAGACATGTAGCTTCAAAAATAGATGTACAACAAGCTTATACTCTAGGCATGGAAGCTATCAAATATGCAAAAATAAAAAAGTCAGGAATAATGTTAACTATAGATAGTAAGAAATCAAAAAAATATTCATGGTCTATTGGATATACAGATTTGAAAAATGTTGCAAATAAAGAAAAGAGGTTACCAAAAAAATATATTTCAAATGATGGATATGCAATAACACAATCATGTAGACAATATATTTCAAATTTAATTAATGGAGAGGATTATCCAAAATACAAAAATGGCTTACCTTTGTATAGTAAGTTAAGAAAGATTTTAATAAAAAAAAAATTAGATAAGTTTGAATTATAGTTTAGAATTTCTATGTACAATATTTTCTAAAGCTTGAATAAATGTTTTATTCTCATTAATACATGGTATATATTCAAATTTTTTCCCATTTGACTTCAAAAATAATTCTTTTGATTCATCATTAATTTCTTCGAGTGTTTCCAAACAATCTGATACAAATCCTGGACAAAATACTTGAATATGATTTATTCCTTCAGAAGGTAATTGTTTTAATCGTTCACTTAGATATGGTTTAATCCACTCAGAAAAACCAAACCTAGACTGAAAAACTATTTCATATGAACCACGATCTAGATTTAAATATTTAGCAATTGAATTCGCTGTAGTTATACATTGTTTTTTATATGGTTCATCTTTTCCTAAATAAGATTTAGGTATACCGTGAAATGAAAATAATATTTTTTGACATGATCCATTTTCATTTTGAAATTCTGAGATAGTCTCTGCAGTAGATTTAACATATAAATGTTCTTGAAAAAAATCTTTTACCAATTTTAGATTTAGACTTGAATATTTAGCTTTTTTATTAAAAATATCACGTATTTTTTCTTCAATAGATTTGGTTGTTGTTGTTGAATATTGAGGGAACATAGGTACCACTATAATTTCTCTATATCCTTCGTCATATAAAAAATTTATTTTTGATTCTATTGAAGGCGTACCATATCTCATAGCATATTCTACTTTAAAATTTTTTGATTCATTTTTATTGAGATTTTCTTGAAGAAGTCTTGCTTGTTTTTTTGTATGTACTAAAAGTGGCGAACCATCATCTGTCCAAATTTTTTTATATAGTTGTGCACTTTTTTGTGGCCTGGTGTTCAGTATAATTCCATATAAAATAGGTATCCATATTAATCTTGGTATACGTATTACATATTTATCCATTAAAAATTCTTTTAAATATTCTCGTACTTCAGGGGTGTTTGGTTTATCAGGCGTTCCAAGGTTAATTAAGAGAACGGCTATATCATCTCTTTTGTTAGCATTCATATGATTATTTTAGAGTATTATTAATAAGTTGTGTATCTTTCAAATAAGGGGCTTGTCTTTGAAATATGGGACATTAAAAATTCCATTTGATCAGTCAGTATTTTTCGTCCTCTTAGAATTAAGTATTCTACTCTAGATGGACTAAATGGAATTGCAAGAAGAAGCATTTTGGCATCTTCTGGCGTTTTTCCTCCTTTGTGGTTATTACATCTCCTACATGCTGTAACGACGTTTGTCCATGAATCAGTTCCTCCCAATGATATTGGTAACACATGATCTCTAGATAAATCCTTAACTAAAAATACATCCCCGCAGTACATACAAGTATTGGCGTCACGTTTAAATAACGTCACATTTGTTAGAGGTGGAGTGTACGCAGAATAGTCCAATTTTGTATGATTTCTCGTCGCAATGATGGAGTTTAATGAAATACTACTCTGTCTGCTTAACACCCTATTATACCCGCCTCTAATAAGCATAGAAGACGATCCACATTCGTATGCAATCTGGTCATTGCAATATAAACGTACAGCTGTCTGGTAATTAATCCATCCCGTAGGCTGGCCAGCTGAATTTAGCCTGAGTATTTGTTGATTGCCTTGCATAATAGCTTATAGTCCATATATTAAGTTTTAGTGAAACACTATTATATGCACTTAAACGAAACAATAAAATATTAATATCATCTAATCATCAATAAAAAGCGCTAAATGGCAGCGTTTAAATTAAAATTTAAGATAATTTTGTAATAAATAGGGACTTTATCAACAGGTTGTATGATAAGTAATAAAACATTAGTTTATTTGAAATCATCTGATTTAATATAAATATTTAACAGATAAGTTGTTGATAATTATATGAATATCAAATTGATTATAAATTGTACGATTTGGTGAACATCAACTGATTAATCAATTAGATAGAAAAAATGACTGTTTTTCCACAATTTTATCCACAAAATCTGTGGATAATTACATTTCAAATTTTATACAAAATACAAAAAAAATAATCAAAAATGTATAATTTAAAATTATGGCGAATATTGTCAATGTAGTACTGGATATACCAATTTATCATTCTTTTGACTATTCTCTCCCCAAAGGTATGCAGAAATTGCAATCGGGTGTTAGAGTTGAAGTTCCATTCGGCAAAAGAAAATCTATAGGTTTGGTTATATCTAAAAAGAATGGCGCATCTCTCAATAATAATGACAAATTTAGTCTTAAAGAGATTATCTCGGTTATTGATAAAGAGCCAATATTAGATAAAAGTATAATGAATTTATGTGAGTGGAGTGCAGATTATTATCAATATCCGCTTGGGCAAGTTATATTTACAGCGATTCCTCCTATATTAAGAAAAGGAAGATTAATACAATCAATTAAAGAGAAAAAAAATGATTGTATTATATCTAATATAAAAAAACCTATAAAATTAAATGATGAACAAAATGCAATTTTTTCACAAATAATCAAAAATTTAAACAAATTTAAAAGTTATGTAATTGAAGGCATAACTGGAAGTGGTAAAACAGAATTGTATATAAAGATTTCTGAGTATATTTTATCTCAAAATTCTCAAATACTCATAATAGTGCCTGAAATAAATTTAACACCACAAACAGTACAAAGATTTCAAAAATATCTTAATTATAATATTGAGACATATCACTCATCTTTAACAGAATCAAAAAAATTAGGAATATGGTCAAGATGTAAAAAAGGGGAAATAGATATAGTTATAGGTACAAGATCATCTTCTTTTTTACCATTCAAAAATTTAAGTTTGATCATCGTTGATGAAGAACATGATAGCTCTCTTAAGCAACAAGAAAAATTTAGATACCATGCTCGTGATATTGCGATAGTTAGAGCAATGAAGAGCAACATCCCTGTAATATTAGGAAGTGCAACCCCTTCATTTGAAACATTACAAAATTGTCATAACAACAAATTTATTAAATATGAATTAACAAAAAGATATCACAAAACTGCCCTACCTAAAATTATGATAATAGATACTAATATTGATGAACCCATAGATGGTATTTCAAGTGAATTAGAAAAAAACATTAAATCAGAATTAAAAGACAAAAAACAGATTTTATTATATATAGGTAGAAGAGGTTTTAGTCATGCATTGATGTGCAAAAACTGTGACTGGATAAGTAAATGTCATAAATGTGATTCATATATGACCTATCATGATGTTTCTAAAACTTTATGGTGTCATTATTGCGGATATAGAAAAAAATTCAGTCAAAAAAAATTATGTGACTGTCAGGAGAACTGTAATATAGTTCCTGTTGGATATGGAACTGAAAGAATTGAAAGAAGACTCAATGACTTGTTCCCAGATGCAAGAATAATGAGGGTAGATAGTGATACTATAACAAATAATAAAAAACTAATTGAATTTGTAGATAAAACAAATACAGGAAAAATTGATATACTTGTTGGCACACAAATGTTAGTAAAAGGACATGATTTTCCAAACGTTTCACTTGTTGGAATAATTGATATTGACTCTGGTTTGTTCAGTTTAGATTTTAGAGGATTGGAAAAAACTGCTCAATTAATTACACAAGTATCTGGTAGATCAGGTAGACATAATGTTCAAGGTAAAGTAATTATACAAACAAGAAAACCAAATCATCATTTAATACTCGAACTTCTTAAAAATGGTTATAAAAATTTTTCAGCAAAAGCTCTAGTAGAAAGAAAAGAGGCATCATTGCCACCTTTCAGCTATATTGCTCTTCTTAGATCCTCATCATATAAAAAAAATGATTGTCAAAACTTTTTAGAAAATATAAAAAATTATTTTCAAAATGACTCTAATGTCAATTTCTTTGGACCCGCTCCAGCACCAATAGCTAAGAAAAATAATAAATATTCATATCAAATGATGATAAGTTCTCTAAATAGAAAATTTTTACTACTAAAATCTTATCAAATAAGAGAATATATATTAAAAAGAAAATTAAATAACATAAAATGGTCAATCGATATTGATCCTATAGATTTATATTAAAGAGTAATTATTTTGAAAGATAGTTTAAAAAAATTAATAATTGAGTCACTCAAAGACGATCTTGAGGTATCAGAATTACTTGATTTAGTAGAAGTGCAACAATCCACAACAAAACATATCAAAGCTGATTATTTTTCCAATATTGCAATGAAATTAGCTAAAAAGCTTAATAAAGATCCTATAGATATAGCTGATAAAATTGTTGCTAAATTGCAATCCTCTGAAGGTCTTATCTGTGAAGTAGCTCAGCCTGGTTATATAAATTTTCTTATAGAAGAATCACAAAAAAACCATATCATCATTGATATTTTAGATTCAGAAGATTTATTGACAATATGTAAAACCAAGAAACCTAAAAAAATAAATGTAGAATTTATTTCAGCAAATCCAACTGGGCCGCTGCATGTTGGTCATGGGAGAGGTGCAATATATGGCAATATAATTGCTAAATTTTTGCAAATACAAGGACACAATGTTGTAAAAGAGTATTATGTAAATGATTTTGGCAACCAAATAAAAAAACTCTTAGAAAGTATATTTTTATGCATAAATGACAATCAATATAAGTCAGACGATCTTTATCAAGGTGATTATATAAAAACAATAGCAACTGATGTAGAAAAGAAATTTGGTAAAAATTTTAACAAGGACACAAAAAAAATAAAAAAATATGTCCTAGAAAAGATTATGCGCCTTATACAAATACCTTTGAAAGGCCTTAATATCGTTTTTGATAACTGGTTTTATGAAACATCTCTTTTTGAAAATAATCTTGTTATAAACATTATAAATAAACTAAATGAATCAAACCAAACAGTTGAAAGTGAAGGTGCTATTATGTTGAAAGCTGATGAACCAAGAGTTTTGATTAAATCTAATGGTGAATATACTTATTTTGCGACAGATTTAGCATACCATGTTCAAAAAATGAAAAATTTTGATACGGTTATAAATATTTGGGGCGCCGATCATCATGGCTATACTCCGAGAATTAAAGCGGGCTTGAAAATACTTGGGTATGATGTTAAGAATCTTGATATTCATTTAATTCAATTTGCTAATTTATATAGAAGAGGAAAAAAAATATCAATGTCTACCAGAAAAGGAGACTTTGTTGAGTTAGAAACTTTAAGAAAAGAAATTGGCAATGATGCTATGAATTTCTTCTATCTAACAAAAAATAAAGATCAACATTTAGATTTTGATTTAGATGTAGCGGTTAAAGAGAATAAAAATAATCCTGTTTACTATATTCAGTATGCGCACGCAAGAATTGAAAAAATTTTAAATAAGATTGATGGTTTAAATAATTATAAATTTAATCCAAATGCATTAAATCATCAAAACGAAAAAGATATAATATCGCAACTTAATAATTTTAATGAAATTTGCAAGAATTCAATAATAAAATTACAACCTCACATTATGGCAAATTATCTTCATAAACTTGCACAAGATTTTCATAGTTATTATGCAAATGTTAAATTTTTGACTGAAAAAATTGACTATAATAAAATATATCTAGTTAAAGCAGTACAGAAAGTTCTTAAGTGCGGATTAGATCTGCTAAATATAAAAGCACCCAAGGAAATGTAATGAAACAAAATAAAATTGCAATAATATATGATTTTGATGGAACACTAACTCCAAAAACTATGCAAGAATATACAATCATCCCAAAATTGGGTATAAATTCTAAAAAATTTTGGGATTCGATTTCAAAAGAATCAAAATCTACCGGTGGAGAATTAATGATGATTTATATGAGACGTCTTTTAGATGAAGCTGAGAAAAAAGGTATTAAGATTTCAAAAAATGAATTTCATAAAATGGGCAAAAACATAATTTATTATAAAGGGGTTAACACTTGGTTTAATAATATAAATAAGTATTCAAAAAAACTATTTTCTGATATTAAAATTTCACATTACATAATATCCGCAGGACATTTAGAAATCTTAGAAGGAATATCAATTAAAAAATATATAACAAAAATTTTTGCTTCAGAATATTTTTATAAAAAAAATGGATATGCTGTTTTCCCGAAAACTGTAGTAACTGACACTACAAAAACTCAATATTTATTTAGAATCAATAAAGGAAAAGAAAAGATTTCAGAAAGTATAAATACACATATGCCTGAAAATAAAAGACCTATTCCTTTTCATAATATTATATATATTGGCGATGGTATGACTGATGTCCCAAGTATGGCTTTAATCAAAAAAGAAGGTGGTCACTCAATTGCTGTGTATGAAAAAAATCAAAAAAAGCAAATCAAAATATGTAAACAGTTATTGAATGCAAATAGAGTTGATTTTATAGCAGAGGCAAATTACAACGAAAAGTGTCAACTTTATAAAAGAACATGTTTGTTGTTAGATTATATAGTGTCAAAAATTAAATATAGTGCTGAATTAGAAAACTGCAAAAAAATTAAAAGTTATTAACTTTGTTCTACTAAAGTTAAATTGTTAAGCCTATCTAAAAATTTATACTCAAGTTTTTTTATATCAAATGATTCTTGTAAATTATTTATTACTATATTTATATCAACATCTTTACAACTATATAAATCTAATTGAAATAAACCTGGTTCAAATTCATCCCAAATATGTAAAACTATATGGCTGGTTTCTATAAGAGCCATACAAGTTGTACCTCTATTTCCTTTTTGATCAACATAAGAAATTGTTGGTCCTTGAAGTAATTTCATATCAATTAATTTAATTAAATGATTCATCCAATTTAAGACTATATGAAGATCGCCTTTCTTTGGACAATTATTTACTTCTGCTCTAACTATCAAATGTTTATGTTCTAGTTTCATTAGTATGCTGTTATATTGATAATAGCAATTATATACTTTAATATAATTTTCTCTAACAAAAATGAAAAAAAAATTAATATCTGAATATAACAAAGAGACTGATACAGTCTTTTCGGTTTATTATAGGAAGAGGCTTGTTAAATTAAAATCAGAATTCCAAACAATTGAAGTATTTCAAACAGAAAAATTAGGACGGGTATTGATTATGGATAAATGCTTCATGATAACAGAAAAAGATTATAAATATTATCACGAAAGTTGTTTAGAAATACTTAAAAATAAAATTGATAAAAAAATTGATATATTGATTATTGGAGGAGGCGATTTTGCTTTAGTTAAAAGTTTAAGTAAATTTAAGAAAATCAAATCACTAACTCTAGTAGAAATTGATGAAAAAGTTATAGAAATATGTAAAAAATTTTTTCCTTACTTCTTCAAGTTTACTCAAGAATTTTATAAAAAAATTAATATTATTATTGAAGATGGTTATACATGGGCAAAAAAAAATCAAAAAAAATTTGATGTTACAATAATTGATTGTACAGATCCAAATAATATAGCTACAAAATTATACTCTTATAATTTTTATAAATATATCTTTCAGAATACAAAAAAAAATGGGTATATTATTCAGCAATCAGGTAGTCCAATTATTCACTCATCAACTATTATAAAACCAATGTGCAATAAACTTGAAAAAGTTGGTTTCAAAAAGCCGCAATTATTTACATTTCCAATGCCAACATATCCAATGGGTACTTGGTCTTTTGTAAAAAGTCATAAAGGTTAAATTTAGCTACAGAGCTTCTTTCCCTTTTTCACCAGTTCTAACACGTATGGCTTCTTGTAAGTCAACTATAAAAACCTTCCCGTCCCCAATTTTACCTGTACTAGCTGTAGATAATATTGTTTCGATTGTTTTATCTACAAGCTCATTGTTAATAGCAATTTCCAGTTTGATTTTTGGAAGAAAATCTACTACGTATTCAGCCCCTCTATAAAGTTCGGTATGGCCTTTTTGTCGGCCAAAACCTTTAACTTCAGTAGCAGTGATACCTGTTACACCTATGTTAGATAGCGCCTCTCGTACTTCATCAAGTTTGAAAGGTTTTATTATTGCAATTATTAATTTCATAAATAAGATCCTTTTATCTTATTATAGTATAAGAATTCAATATGATAAACGCCCTCTAAAACCTATATCAGTTAAAAAGTCATTCCTACACTAATATTAAAATATTCGGTGTCTTGGTTCGAATTTGGTGAAGCTCCAGCTCCTCCATCATTATTGGCACCCACAACCCCGGTGACATCAAAACCAGCTAAACTAGTTTCGTATGACAATTCGTGTGCTGCAGAATGCAGACTTCCTCCAGTAAATGTCATATAACTATAATTTACTGGTCCGAGTGGAACCGACAAAGTAAAATGGCCATAATCTGAACTTGCATTTGATCCATCTCCTTTATAACTTCCAAAAATTGCGCCGTCAATAGCAAACAAACCAAAATCCATTCCTACGTTTACTTCTTCATAATCACGATCCCAATCGTCAGTATAATAATAACCTGTGACACCAACATAGCTTGGTATGCCTAAAATTGTCATATTATATCCAGCATAAATATCGTATTCCATTCCATTACCGCCGCTGCTACCACCACTATCACCAACACGTGCCCACCAGGTACCTATATAAAAATTACCTGATTCTATGTCAGCACCAAAACTATAAGATGAGTTTTGTTGGAAAGCACCTCGGAACCAATATTCCGTCATATAACCGACGTTCATGCTAAATCCGCCGCTTGACTCTGATGCTGTTGAAGTTGATGGAGATTCACCCGCAAATGCGGTTGTAAAAGATAATAAAATTCCTGCAATAACAGAAAATATATATTGTATAAATTTTTTCATTCATTTCTCCGTATTTAATATAAGTTATTTAGTTGGACGTTTATCATTCATAATACATCGCCAAGGCAAAAGTATTAAAATTAGCCAACGCTACAATAAAACACTGATGTTAGTGTGTTAGTGTATACACCTAAATTATAATATTAAAACAAGTGAAATGTCGATATATCTTATATATTAGAGAACCCTTATATTATATAATTCTCCCAACCAAAAACTTACAATTAATCTAAATAACTAAAAACTGTATCCTAATGAAAATACAGCATATGATGTGTCTGCTCTTTTTGTTTCTGCCGCTGTAATATCATCAGAGTTTTTAGCAACTTCAAGGCCTACATCAACTCCTTGTATGTTTGTACTATATGAAGCTGAAAACCAATCTCCTTTTAAAGTAGATCCACCCCAATCACCATAGGTAAGTGTAATTGGCAAACCCATACTACTCATGTCTACAGATACAGTTGTATGGCTGTAAGAATCATCAGTTGCTGTCTTATATTTACCATCAGCATAATCAACAGAAATCGCACCAAAAGAAATACCTACATTGAATTCTTCATAATCTGAATCAAAATTATCTGTATAATAATATCCAGTTACTCCAAAATAAATGTCAGCACCTCCTGCCGACATGCTATATCCAGCGTAGTAGTCATGCTCCAGCCCTTGATCAACATCAGCCCACCAAGTACCTAGATAGAAACCACCGGCTTCATAATCTGCACCAAAACTGACAGATGACTCTGATTGATATACACCTCTATACCAATACTCAGATGCATAACCTACATTAAAACTTACAGGACTACTACTTTCTTCATCAGCTATAACATCTGCAGAATAGAAAAATGTAGATGCTGTGATTATTATCCCTGTAAAAAGTGGTAAGAATAATTGCTTAAATTTTATTTTCATTTTTATAACCTCTCCTTTCATAAAATGGTTTATTTTTTAAAATATTAATAAGTAAGTTTCTAGTTGGGCGAATATATAAAAAGCTCAACTATAATCACATATGCATGAAACGTGCCAAATAAAAAAAGAATGAATTTTCGTATCAAGGTGAGATATAATAATTTCTAAGAGAAAAATGTAAATACAGAACAGAAATGTGTCATTTTATGTATATTTTGCACCATTTTAGAGCAAATAATTTGTTGGAGTATAAACCATGATTGAATCTAAAGCGCTGATTGAGTTAATTGAAAAAATAAATAAATTAATGCCAAAAAATGGAGATACGTTAAGATCTGATTTCAAAGAAAACATCAAAATACTCATTGAAGAATACATAAAAAAAATGAACTTAATAACAAAAGAAGAATTTGATGTTCAAAAAGAAGTTTTATTAAAAACGAGATTAAAATTAGAAGAAATTGAAAAAAAAATAAAATAATCTATTTTGATTTCTCTATTATATAATCTACAGCAGCTTTAACATCTTCATCTGACAATGAAGCTAAACCACCTTTTGCTGGCATTACGCCAATCCCATTAATTGCTGAATCATAAAGATGATCAATACCTTCACTAATTCTTGAAGCCCATTGTGACTGATTACCTGTTATGGGAGACCCTGCAGCTCCATTATCATGACAAGATCCACAAACCATCTTATAAATTTTTTCACCAGAATTCGATGCATCAGAAGGTGCACCTGCCGCAAGTTGTATTGTAGATTTAATTTTTGGATTACTAGACAAATTTTCATTCGATATAGGTGACGTTCTTTTATCAATTAATGAAATCAATTCGTCTTTATGATTTTCTTTACTAGGATTTGATGCAAAAACAATCGAAAGAATTGTAATGAAAATAGAAAATAAAATGAATATAACGGTAATAATTGCAAAGTTTTTAAAAAAGGCTTGATCTGATGTTTCGTTATTCATTTTGATATCATGTGATTTTTCATTTGTTAGATTATACTAAAGATATAGTAAATTAAAACTATATTTTGCGCCTGTAGCTCAGTTGGATAGAGTGCTGGCTTCCGGAGCCAGAGGTCAGGAGTTCGAATCTTCTCAGGCGCTTTATTCAGAATATGATAATCTTTCTGCAGCAATAATTGTATTTTCAATTAACGAACAAACTGTCATAGGTCCTACGCCGCCTGGTACCGGAGTTATAGCTGATGCTTTTTGTGAAACAGAATCAAAGTCTACATCACCACATAGTTTTCCATCAATACTATGTATTCCTACATCTATAACAATACATCCTGATGGCACTTGATCTCCTGTAACAAATTTAGGTTTTCCAACAGCAACTATAATAACATCTGCATCTGATAATTTTGACGGGATATCACGTGTGCGAGAGTGACACATAGTGACAGTTGCATGTTGTTGTTGACATAATATAGAAACAGGCTTACCAACAATATTTGACCTACCTATAACAGTGACATTTTTCCCTTTTAAATCAAGGTTGATAGAAGCCAACATCTGCATGATACCCTTAGGTGTACAAGATACAAGAGTTTCTTCTCCTAAAAATAATTTACCTACATTAGTTGGAGTAAAACCATCAACATCTTTTGATGGATGAATGCTATTTAGTACTTTAGTAATAGAAATATGATCTGGAAGAGGTAACTGAACTATCACTCCATGTATATTTTTATCATTATTAATTTTTTCTATTTCCTTTAGAATTTCTTCCTCTGAAATTTGATCATTGAATTTCCTTACTTCAGAATTGATACCTGCTTTACTGGCAAATTTTTCTTTTTGTCTTACATAACTAGCGGATGCACCTAAATCTCCAACCAATATAACAACTAATGTAGGTGTAATATTTTTTGATTGTAAATTTTCAACTTTTTTTCGTAAATCATTAGTTAATATTTTTTCTGCTACTTCTTTTCCGCTTATTATTGTGGCTGTCATTGTAATCTCCTAGAAATCTTATTTCTTATTTTGTCTCTCTTTTTCAACTAATAAAAAAACAATATTATATAATTCATCATATTCACTAACATAAGAACCACTTGTTAAATATTTACCATTAACCACTAATGTTGGAACTGAATTTATTTGATACATTTTAGCTAATCTGCTATCTCTTCGTTCTCTTATCTCGGTACCAAAGGAATCATAATATTCAGCAAATTTTTTCTTGTCAAATCCATGTCCTTCTATAAATTCTTCAAGCTTATTTTTAGTGTCTAATCTATTATTATTAAGATGAATTTCTTCAAAAATTTTTTCATGCAAAATATCATCAAGTTTCATTTGTTCAAGGGCATAATAGGCTTTAGCGTGGTTTAACCACGAAGGTCTCAATGCAACTGGTACTTTTACTAAAATTGTATCTTCTTCTAGATTAGATTCTATTTTGTTTATTGTTGGCTCTATATTGAAACAGTGAGGGCATCCGTACCAAAAAAATTCATAAATAACTATTTTTTCATGTTGTGTTTGTGCCTCATCAGAAATTTGAATATATTTTAAATTTGATTTTTCAGCAAAACCAATATTCACAAATGATAATAAGATTATAAAAAGTAGTTTTTTAATCATTAATATAATCCTTGAATATAATGCGAGACTGCTCGCATTTCGTTGTCGGTCATTCTGTGTACAATGTTTCTCATCATCTTATTTTGATCATTAGATCTTAACCCAGATTGAAAATTCTTCAATTGTTGATATACATATTCAGCGTGTTGTCCAGAGAGCATTGGAATACCCGCAGCATAATTACCAAGTCCATTTGGGCCATGGCATGCTATACATGCTTGTATCTTAATATCAATAACACCACCTCTATAAATATTTCTTCCTAAAATTAAATACTTATCATCAGTAGTACCAATAGACTTCTCCAGTCCTGCATAATAGTCCGCTAGAACATCCATATCCCGGTCTGATAGTGTTTGAGCAATACCATACATTACAGGATTATTTCTGCCACCTGTTGAGCCCTTCTTAAAAGCTTGGAGTTGTGATTTTAAATAACGTGGGTTTTGTCCAGCTAAATTAGGCCAAATTGGGTTTGAACTTATACCTTTTTGTCCATGACACGCTACACATGTTTCGCTTTTATCAAGAACCTGAGTTTTTTCAGATGATATAGATATGTTAGAAAATAACAAAAAGGCGATCGGCAACAATAGTAAGATTTTTCTCCTCATAGATGAAATATTATATCTCATCATGATAATTCTTCAAATAAACAGATTGTATTAATGAGCTTCGTCCCAATTATTTCCTATACCAATATCAACAATCAGTGGAACAGTTAATTTAACGGAATTAGACATCATTTTTTTTATTTGTTCCACACACACATCTATATCTTCTTCCCTTATTTCGAAAACTAGTTCATCGTGAACCTGCATGATCATTTTAATGTCATATTTAGAATTCAGTATCCAATCATAAATATTAATCATAGCTAGCTTCAAAATATCTGCGGCAGTACCTTGAATTGGCGCGTTTATAGCAGTCCTTTCTGCCGCACTCCTAACTTGAAAATTACTATGGTTAATATTTGGTATGAAAACTCTTCTTCCCATTAATGTATCTATATAACCATTTTTTTTAGTTGTCGATTTAATTTTTTCCATAAATTTCTTAATATCCTTATATTTTTCAAAATAGGAGACTATATATTCTTTAGCGGCATCATTTTCAATTTTCAATTGTCTTGCCAATCCATATGTTGATATACCATATATCAAACCAAAATTTATGGCTTTAGCTGCTCTTCTTTCTTCTGCTGTTGGCTCATTTTTCAAATTAAAAACTTCTTTAGCAGTAAATGCATGCACATCATCCCCATTAAGAAAATTTTTTATTAAATTTTTATCCTTTGATAAATGTGCCATAACTCTAAGTTCAATCTGCGAATAATCAGCAGAAACAATCTTAGTCTTTTTATCAGACACAAAGGCTGATCTTATTTTTCTACCCTCATTAGACCTGATAGGTATATTCTGCAAATTAGGATTAGAAGATGACAATCTTCCAGTTATTGTAACTGTTTGATTGTATGATGTATGTAATCTATTAGTGAACACACTTACCTGATCTCCAAGTTTATCTGTGTAAGTATTTTTTAATTTCATAAGATTTCGATATTGTAGTATAAATTTAGGTAGTTCATGGTTTTCTGATAATTCCTGCATAACATCTTCATTAGTAGAAGGCTGCCCAGTAGGTGTTTTCTTTATAACTTTAAATTTCAATTTATCATAAAATATTTCTTGTAATTGTTTTGGGGAAGAAATATTAAATTCCATACCAGCTAAAGTATAAATTTCTTTTTCTATTTTTTTTAACTGATTTCCTAGTTTTTCAGTATGTTTTTTAAGCATTAATGAATCTATCATAACGCCTTCAGTTTCCATTCCGGTTATGACATGAATAAGAGGTTTTTCAATTTTTTCATAGAGATTTTTTTGATCATTTAATTTTTTTAATTTTTCACTAAAAAAATTAAATAATCTAAGTGTAATATCTGCATCTTCGCATGCATAATTACTTGCAGCTGAAAGTTCAACATCAGAAAAATCTAACTGAGACGAACCTTTACCAACTACTTCTTCAAACTTAGTTGTTTCATGATTTAAATATTTTTTTGACAGTGTATCCAAGTCATGTCTTCCAGATGAATTATAGACATAAGACAAAATCATACTATCTTCGATACTATTCGTAAATTTTATATTATATTTTGATAATATATGCATTTCATATTTTATATTTTGACAAATTATAGTTTTATTTTTATCTTCTATAAGATTTTTTAGAATTTTAAAAAATTTTTTTTCTTCAATTTGTAAGTTATCAGAAAGATTCTTATGGTTTATAGGAATATAATAAGCTTCAAATGGTTTCATTGAGAATGAAACTCCAACTATTTTAGCTTCTAAGTAATCTAAGGACGTTGTTTCTGTATCAAAAGAAAACTTTTTGGATTTTCCTAAATTATTTATTAAATGATCAAAATCCTTCTCATTTTTTATTGTTTTATATATTAATTTAGGTGATTGTAAATTTTTATTTTTATTAATCGACAATGATTTTGCTATATTTGTAAGCTCATATTCTTCTGTTAATTTTGATAATTGTTTTTCATTTCTATCATTTATTAAAAAATCATCTAAATCTTCTTGCAAATCAACATCATCTTTTAATTGTATTAATTTTTTTGCAATTTCAATTGTCTCTAATGAATTAGAAAAATTCTCATAGAGTTTTCCTTTCAATTTTTCAATATTTTTAATTATCCCATCTAATGATTTATATTTTTCCAATAAATCTATTGCGGTTTTAGGGCCAACTTTGTTGACCCCAGGTACATTATCAGATTTATCTCCTACAAGAACTAGATAATCAAATATTTTTTCTGGTAACACTCCAAATTTTTCTTTTATAGCTTTCTTATCTAATAATTTATTATCAAAACTATTAACCAATTCAATATTTTGATCTACTAATTGCGCAAGATCTTTATCTCCTGAAGAAATAATTACTTTTTCGTTTTGGTTTGAAAATTTTTTAGCCAGTGTCGCAATCACATCATCAGCTTCAACTCCTTTTATTTGTATAACTTTAATACCTAATGATTCAATAAAGTTTATGATGGGTTGGACTTGCTCAACTAATTCCTCTGGCATTGCTTTCCTAGTGCCTTTGTAATCTTTATAAATTTCGTGTCTAAAATTTTTACCTTTTGCATCAAAAATTACGACGATATGATCAGGATTGTGTGTTTTCATAAGCTTATTAAGCATATTTATAACGCCATGAATTGCACCTGTATTTTTTCCTGAAGAATTTTTTAGATTAGGTAAAGCATAAAATGCCCTATATAAATACGATGACCCATCAATCAGAACTAATTTTTTCCTATGTTTATTTGATAAAATCATATAATCTTTAGATTACTTTATTTCTTCGGAAGTTGTAACTTAAAATATTTAAAATAACTATGTCTGTATATACAAAAATAACTGATGATGAATTAAATACTCATTTAGAGTATTACACAATTGGGAATGTAATAAGCTTTTCAGGTATATCTGAAGGTATTGAGAATACTAATTATTTACTAAAAACTAGTAGTGGTGATTTTATATTTACTATTTTTGAAAATATTACTTCAGATAGAGTTAACGACTATTTATTATTTATGAACCATTTAAATAATAAGGGTTTAATATCTCCATTAGTAATAAAAACAAACGATAAAGAATTATACAAAAATATCAAAAATAAACCTTCAGCTATAATAGAAAAATTGGAAGGAAAATCAATTATAGAATCAAAAGAAAATTATTGTGAACAGTTAGGTAAAGTAATGGCAGACTTTCATTCATATGGATCAGACTTTAATATTAAAATCAATAATTCTAGAGGTTTGCAATGGGCTAAAGAATCATTAGAAAAATTAAAGAATTCAATTGATGAAAATCAATTAAAAATACTTAATGAATCCATTGAAATTCAGGAAAAATTTGTAAATAATTCTTTGCCATCTGGAATGATACATGCTGATTTATTTAGAGATAATGTTTTATTTTCAGAAAATAATATCACTGGAGTAATAGATTTCTATTATTCATGTTATGAGCCATACATATATGATTTAGCAGTAGTTGCAAATGATTGGTGTAATAATAAAAATAATGAGGTAGATCAGGATAAATTGAAAATATTGCTACGAGAATACAACAAGACTAGATTTATTACTAATGAAGAAAAATCTCAATGGAAAAGTGCATTGATAACAGCTGCTCTCAGATTTTATTTATCAAGGCTAATTGATTTACATTACCCAAAAATAGGAGAAATAACTCATATAAAAGATCCGTCTATCTTTGAACAAATATTAATAGATAGATTAAATAATGATTATCAAATTATAATATGAAAAAACTGCAAAATATTATAGATAATATTACTGACAAGATTGGATACTTCGTCAGTTATCTAATTGTGGTTATGGTATTTTTAGTAATCGTGATTCTTTTTTTGAGATATGTTTTAAATATTGGCAATGTAGCACTTCAAGAATCTGTGATGTATTTACATGCGATATTTTTCATGCTCGGTATCGCCTTTGCCATCAAAGAAAATTCACATGTTAAAATAGACATTTTTGCTAACAAACTTAATAGTAAACAAAAAAATATAATATTTATTTTAGGAACTTTATTTTTTATTATACCATTTTCTTTTTTTATTATGTATATAAGCGCAGATATGGTTAGTAAATCCTGGCTAATCATGGAACAGTCGGGTGAAGCGGGAGGATTGAATTTTGTTTACATTTTAAAAAGCATAATACCCCTAACAGGATTTTTAATTTTCTTACAAAGTATTTCAGAACTTATCAAAAAAATTACTTCACTTCTACAATAAATATGGAATATATTGCAATTTTTTTTATTTTAACAACTTTTATTTTCTTACTAACAGGATTTCCTGTTGCATTTGTATTAGCTGGAGTTTCTTTAATATTTGCCTACTTAGGAATTATTTTTGATATATTTGATTATTCATATTTATTGGCATTCCCTAATAGGGTTTATGGAATTATGATAAATCAAAATTTGCTTGCTGTTCCATTATTTATTTTCATGGGTTCAGTTCTTGAAAAAACTGATATTGCCGAGAATCTTCTTAAATCAATGAATGAATTATACAAAAATAGTTCTAGCGGGCTAGGTGTCTCGGTCATAATCGTTGGAACATTTATGGCCGCAAGTACAGGAATTGTTGGAGCTAGTGTTGTAACTTTAGGTTTATTATCATTACCAGTTATGCTGAAAAATGGTTATCCATCGTCTCTTGCATGTGGCGCAGTGTGTGCTTCAGGGACTTTAGGACAAATAATTCCTCCTTCTCTAGTACTTATTTTACTTGCTGATGTTTTATCAGCAGCATACCAACAGGCTCAACTCAATTCTGGAATTTTTTCTCCTGAAACAATAACAATAGGAGATCTCTTTGCAGGTGCTATAATTCCAGGATTATTACTTCCTATTCTTTATATTTTATATATAAAATCTAAAGATAAAGAAATAATTCATAATTCAGAAAATATCATAACAACAAATGTTGATATAAATATATTTCAATCAATTTTACCTCCAATAATTTTAATTTTTCTTGTTTTAGGATCAATAATTTTTGGAATTGCTACACCATCCGAAGCTGCAGGAGTAGGAGCAGCAGGTGCATTAAGTATTGCTTTTATACAAGGAAAACTTACAAAAAATATTCTAAAAAAAACATCGAGAGAGACTATCAAAATAACAAGCATGGTGTTTATGATACTTTTAGGAGCAACATTATTCTCTCTTGTCTTTCGTGGTTTTGGTGGAGAAGTATTGATTCATGCACTTTTAATAGAAATACCTGAAGATAAATATATATCATTATTAATAGTGCTTGTAATGATGTTTTTCTTAGGTTTTATTTTAGATTTTATCGAAATTATTTTTATAGTGATTCCATTATTTGGCCCTACTCTATTCTCACTTGGATTTGATCCCGTATGGATTGGAATTTTAATAGCGATGGTTTTACAAACTTCTTTTCTAACCCCCCCATTTGGATTTTCATTGTTTTATTTACGTGGTGTTACACCTAAAAATATATCAACATCTGAAATATATAAAGGTGTTTATCCATATATTGCAATACAAATTATTGTAATAATAATTATTTATTTTTTTCCTGGCATGACTACATATCTACCGGAAGTTTTATTTAACTAAATTACTCTCTGGAATTAATATATGATTTCTCAGATAACTCAGTCCATGGTATGACTTCTTTTTGAAATTTTTTATATGAAGCATAAACTTCTTGGGTAATTGAGTCAGTCTGGCCAATCTCATCAATAACCTCCATTGATAATTTTCTTAAAAATGTCATTACTTTTTTAGGGAACTCATGGATAATTATGTTCTCTGAAATCAAATACTGCAATGCTTGATTATTTTTTGAAGTGTAATCTGCAAGCATATCTATGTTTGCAGCCTTACAAGAAATATCTATGATATGCTTCAAATCATTAGGTAATTTATTATAAACATCTCTGTTAATTATGCACTCTAATGTAGGTCCAGGTTCATGCCATCCAGGATAGTAATAATATTTTGCTGCTTTGTGCAATCCAAACGCTCTATCGTTATATGGTCCAACCCATTCTGTTGCATCAATTGCGCCTGTTTGTAAAGCCGTAAAAATTTCTGATCCAGGTAGTGTAATTGGAACACCTCCAGCCCTCGCCAAGACTTCGCCGCCAAGACCCGGTATTCTCATTTTTAAACCCTGCAAATCTTTAGGTGAGTTTATTTTTTTGTTAAACCATCCGCCCATTTGAACCCCAGTATTACCAGCCGGACGTGGAACTAAATTAAATTGCATATACAGCTTTTCCCATAATTTTAATCCATCTCCATAATACAACCAAGCATTCATTTCTTGGGCATTCAAACCAAATGGGACTGAAGAAAAAAATTGACATGCTTGGCTTTTGCCTTTCCAATAATATGCTCCTGAATGTCCCATCTCTGCTCCTCCAGACGATACATAATCAAAAACTTCAAGTGGAGGAACTAATTCATTAGCACCAAATACTTTTATCTTTATTCTATTATTAGATAAAATATTAATAATCTTGGCTAAATTTTCTGCTCCAACCCCTAATCCAGGAAAATTTTTTGGCCATGATGTGACCATTTTCCAATTAAATTCAGTTTTTTGCGATGAAGTAGATTTTTTTGGTAATAATAAGGATGATCCTAAAATAGAGTATCCAATAGATTTTAAAAAATTTCTTCTTTTAATTGCCATATCTTATAGAAAGTCTAAATGCGCATAAGTTAAAACCAACCACTTTGGTCCATCATAATCTTCAAATTTTATTTGAAGTTTTAAGTTATCATCAGATCCCTCATAACTCAATATTATTCCATCGCCAAATTTCATATGTCTTACTCTTTGACCAATTTTAAAAAATGGTTTCTTGGTATTTTTTTTGATTGAATTAAATTTTTTATTATCTCTTACTGGCTCTAATAATTCATCTGGTATTTCATTAATAAATCTTGAAGGATATAAATTGGTAAAATGGCCATGAAGATATCTCCCAGTAGCATATGTTAAATACAATATCCGCATCGCTCTAGTTATGGCTACATAACAAAGTCTTCTTTCTTCTTCTAGAAAATGAGAACTATCATTTCTATTTGCATTTGGGAAAATACTTTCTTCTAATCCAGTTAAAAAAACTATAGGGAATTCTAAACCCTTGGCGGAATGTATAGTCATCAGTTGTACAGGATCTTCATGTAGTTTAGATTGATATTCACCAGCTTCCAATGCTGCATTATCCAGAAAATCTTCTAAAATATTTTCACTATCAAAATTATTTCTAGAAAATCTGGCCGCTACAGAAATCAGCTCATCAATATTTTCAAGTTTAGATAAAGATTCTTCTGTTTTTTTCTGATTGAAATGAGAAATTAATTGAGAGACCTTTGTGGTTTTATCTATTAGTGTTTGTAAATTTAAATTTTTTGCAAAATCAGCAATCTCAGAAATAATTTTTATAAAAGACTGAATATTATTTGAAGCCCTCGAATTAGTTTTATAAATTTCTTTATTATTTATAGTTTCCCATAGTGAAAGTGAATTTTCTTTAGCAAAATCTCTAATAAGACTCATACTTTTTTCTCCAATACCTCTAGGTGGCTGGTTTATAATTCTTTCAAAAGCATTATTATCTGATAGGTTAGTGGCCAATCTTATATATGCAATAACATCTTTAATCTCACTTCTTTCAAAAAACCTAAAACCACCATAAATGATATACGGGATTCCTCTTCCATTAAGTTCTTCTTCTAATCTTCGTGAAAGAAAGTTATTTCTATATAAAATAGCTATATCAGATCTTTTGTAACCCTGCTTAACAAAATATTTTATTTTTTCAGCAATGAATCCCGATTCATCATCATTATTAAAAGCTTCATACAAATAAACTGGTTCTCCTTTACTTGTTTTCGTCCATAGATTCTTCCCTAATCTTTCTTGATTCTTAGAAATTAAGTTATTAGCAACCTTTAAGATTTTTTCTGTTGACCTATAGTTTTGTTCTAATTTAAAAATTTCAACGTTTTTGAATTCTTTTTTGAATAATTGAATATTTTCACTTCTAGCTCCTCTCCAAGCATAGATAGATTGATCATCATCTCCTACAGCATATAGAGAACCACTATCACCATTAAGTATTTTCAAAAGCTTAAATTGCAATGTGTTAGTATCTTGAAATTCATCCACCATAATATTTTTAAACCTTTCAGTATAATATTTTAAAAGTTCCTTATTATTTAATAGAGTTTCATATGTTGTTAGTATTAAATCTGCAAAATCTAATGATTTAGTTTGTTTGCAAATATCTTCATATTCCTTAAAAATTTGATTATATTTATCATTTTCTTTTTGAGATTTTCCAGATCTGAATCCCTTGTCTTTTTGTTTATTTATGTATGATTGAATTGATTTAGGATCATATAAGTTTTCATCAAGATTATCAGATTTTAAAATTCTCTTTATTATCCGAAGTTGGTCTTGTGAGTCTAAAATTGTAAAAAACTGAGATATTTCTGCTTCTTTCCAATGTATTTTTAAAAATCTCCGACATATACCATGGAAAGTTCCAAACCATAAACCTTGTGTAGAAATCTTCAGAAGATTTTCTATACGTTGCTTCATTTCATTAGCAGCTTTATTGGTGAATGTTAGCGCGAGTATGTTGCTAGGCTTAACATCAAAGCTATCTATTAACTTAGCAATTCTGTATGTTAAAACTCTAGTTTTTCCGCTACCAGCTCCAGCTAAGATTAATTTATTCCCCAAATGACAATCAACCGCTTTTATTTGTTCTGAATTAAGTTTACTGGGAGATTGATTTTCCAAATGCATAATTATTTAGGTCTAAAATAGATAAATAAGATTAGTAAAATTACAAATACTTCCATTATATAATTCAACATCCATATAGGTAACACTCCAAGGAAAGATAAACCAAATAAAATTATGAAAAAGATAAAAATAATCGTCGAAAAGTACCAATAATTTCTCATCTGATTTTGACGAATTTGTTTTTCTATATTCTCTAATTGTATTAGATTTCTATTCAAGTCTAATTTATCCTTATTAACTAAGTTCATAATTTTTCTAATCATCGTAGGGACTTCAGGCATTAACTCAAAAAAGTCTGATGAATTATGATAAATCTTTTCCATAGTTGATTTAAATCCTTTTTGTTTTTTCATCCATTTCTCAAGAATCGGTTTAGATGTTTTCCATAAATCTAACTCTGGAAAAAATTCTCTTCCAAGTCCTTCAGTATACAATAATGTTTTTTGCATTAGTATTAGTTGTGGCTGTACCTCTAACTTAAATCTTCTGGCAGTGTCAAAAAGACCTATAATTATTTCACTTAAAGAGACATCTTTTAGTGGTCTATCTAGCATTGATTCACAATTATCTCTTATAGCTGATTCTAGTTTAGAAATATTTGTATCTTTTGGTACCCATTCACATTCTACATGCAATCTCGCTACTTTCGCATAATCTCTATTAAAAAAAGCGACAAAATTTTCAGCTAAATATCTTTTATCAAATTCACTTAATGATCCCACTATACCAAAATCAACTAAAACAAACTGAATATTTTTTTTATTTTTTTGTATAAAAATATTTCCTGGATGCATATCAGCATGAAAAAAATTATGTTCAAACACCTGAATAAAAAAAAGTTCAACAGATTTTCTTGCAATCTCTTCAAAATTTATATTATTTTTAATTAATTCATTTTTATTATTGATTGGTATTGCATAGGTTCTTTCCATAACTAATATATTTTTTGTTACATATTTCCAATAGATTTCAGGAATATATAGTAAATTTGAATTTACAAAGTTTTGCTTCATCTGTTTTGCATTCGTAGCTTCTTTAATTAAATCCAATTCATCATAAATAATTGCCTCATAATCACTAACTATTTCATTTAAATGCATTCTATGAAAATCTTCTGATAATGAATCCAGATATGAAGCTATTCTCTTCATCAACAAGATATCCTTCTTTATTCTTTTTTCAATTCCAGGTCTAACTACCTTTACAATAACATCACTTCCATCTAGAAGCTGTGCAGAATGGACTTGCGCAATAGATGCTGATGCTATTGGATTAAAATCAAAGTCAGAAAAAATATCAGTTAATTTTTTATCCAAATCATTTTCTATAACTTTAATTGATTCATTTCCAGGAAACGGTTTTACTTTATCTTGTAATTTAGATAACTCAAAAGCTACTGTTTCAGGTAATAAATCTTTTCTAGTAGAAACCATCTGTCCTAATTTAATGAAAATAGGTCCAAGATCTTCAAAAAAACTTCTCAATTTAATCGCATAATCATCTACTCTTTTTCTCCCAAACCAATTCCATGGAAAAATATAAAAAATAAATTTCTTTGATCCAATGTTTTTCGAATTAATTAGAATTTTATCTAAGTCATGTTTAATAAATAAATAAAATATCTGTAGTATTCGTAAAAAATTATTAATCATAGTTGATATTTTTTTGATAAATGTTCGGTTCGGCTTTTGATATCATCGACATCATCAAGAAATTTCTTCAATTCATTTGTGTTAGCAAGAATATCAGCATCGTGCACAAGAAAATCATTCACGTCATTTATAAAATTGTTTGATAAATAACGAAATTTATCAGTAAATGAGATAAAGAAATCTTCTGCAATATCAGCATGCTTTTCACCCAGAAAACTTATTAATAATTTTTTAAATTTTTCTTTTTTATTTAATAATCGGCGAATTTTATTTGCAGTATCAATGTCACCTGTAACAAATATCTTTGATGAAAAAGCTTCTGAATCATTACTTAATATATACATAAAGAAATTTAATGGAGTTCCTGTGAATTCAACATCTATATTCTCAGCTTGTTGTAGTAAACTCAATTCATTATTTTTTATTTGAAAAAATAACTCTATATCAATTGCAGTTAAATTAATTTTTATTATCTTGTTATTTATTTCAGAAAAAAAATCTTCAGAAAATGAAGATTGTAACTTTTCATTACCTAAAATTTTATTTGAATATTCTAAAAATTTTTCTTTAATCTTCAATTTTTATACCCTACATGTATTGTAACTATATCCCCAAAAAGATATAAATATTTTACTTTTATAAACCCAGAATCAATCAATATTTTTGTTACTTCATCTGGAGTCATATAAGTTTCAATTGATTCAGCTAAATATTTATAGCTATCATAATCTTTGGCAATTACCTCTCCTATTTTTGGAATAATATTGTGTATGTGATAGTCATAGAATTTATTGCGGTTTTTATCTCTGGGTTGAGAAAATTCCATAATAACTATTTTCCCACCAGGTTTAAGTGAATCAAAAATATTTTGTAGCGCTATAGCATGATTAGTAAAATTTCTAAATCCAAATGCTATAGTTGATAAATCAAAAATATTTTTATCAAGTTTAATTTTCTCTATAGAAGATTGAATAAAATCTATATTTTTATTAAACCCTAAATCTAACAATTTATTCTTGCATAAACTTAACATATCGAGATTTGTGTCTAAACATGTTAAGTGTATATTATCTTCAGATTTTAATAATCTAGCTGCAATGTCACCAGATCCAGTTGCTATGTCTATAACTTTTTGACAATCTTGTAAATTACATAATTTTATCATTTTGTTTTTCCAAACTCTATGTATACCTAATGACATCAAGTCATTCATCAAATCATAATTATCAGCAACAGATGTAAAAACATTGTTAATTAAAAGATTCTTTGTATCTTCAGATACTTTTTTAAATCCAAAATTTACTTTCTTTTTCATATCAGCTTCGTTTTCTTTCTACAGAGATTACATTAACATTCTTTCTCAGCTTAGACATTAATTTGGATAATGCGTTTATATGTGTCAATGAGACAACAAAAACCATAATATTGTGACCTGTCTCTTTTGTATCACCATAAGTAACACTCTCAATATTTGAATTGCTCTGCGCTATCAATGATGAAATTTGGGCGAGAACTCCTCTTTTATTCCTAACTTCTACTTTAATGCTGGCGTTAAATACATCATCTAAATCTTCACCCCATGATAAATCAATAATTTCTTCATTTTTGCTTTTCACTCGCTTAATACTTTTACAATTTTGTTGGTGAACAACAATACCTTTACCTTGGCTGATATAACCAAAAATTTTGTCGCCAGGAATTGGAAAACAACACTTCGCATATGAAAGAATTATACCTTCTGTTCCCTCTATATTTACGCCTTTACTACTTTTGGGTTTATTTTTATTGTCAGAAGTTGGTGCTATACGCATAGCCACTAATTTAGGTATACGATTACCTAGACCAATTTCTCTATATAAATCCTCAATATTCGAACAATTATATTCTTCAAGAACAATTTTTAATGTTTTTACAGGAATATCTTTTAATTTTATATTAAATTCTTTAAGAGCATGGGAGAGTAATTTTTCACCAAAATTTGTTGCATCTTCTCTCTGAATTAATTTAAGTGAAGCTCTAATACTGTGTCTTGCCTTTTCTGTAATTACAAAATTCAACCATCCAGGATTAGGTTTTACATTTTTTTTTGTAAATATAGAGATTAATTGTCCATTCTTCAAAATAGTATTGGGTGTGACTACTTTGTTATCTATTTTTGCAGAGGAAAATTTATTACCTAAGTCTGTATGGATTGCATATGCATAATCAATTACTGTAGATTTCTTGGGTAACTCTATTATATCTCCCTTTGGACTAAACACATACACTTTACCCGGATATAGATCAGCCTTGATACTTTGTAAATATTCTTTTGGATTACCAGAATTTTCTTGTATATCAAGAAGGTTAGTAATCCACTGTTGCTCTTTTGTATAATCTTTTAACGATGTCTTGTCTTTGATTTTATAAAACCAATGAGCTGCAATACCAGTCTGCGCCAGTATATCCATATCTTTAGTTCTTATTTGAAATTCTGTTGGTAAACCATGAGGACCAAGTATTTCTGTGTGAAGAGATTGATATCCATTAGATTTTGGTATAGCAATATAATCTTTAAATCTACCAGGTATTGGGGTATATGAATTGTGTATAATACCTAAAACTCTATAACAATCATCTACATTGGTAGTTGTAATACGCACGCCAAAAATATCATGTATTTGTGAAAATTTTAATTCTTTATGTTTCATTTTTTTGTAAATTCCATACACATGTTTTTCTCTTGCTAGAACATCTGCATTTAAACCTTCATCCATTAATTTATCTTCAACAATTTTTTTGATTTTTTTCATCAATTCTTTTCTATTACCTCTAGCATCATTTATGAAGTTTTGTAGAATTTTAAATCTGAGAGGATAAAGTGATTGAAAAGCTAAATCTTCCATATGGATGCTCATATTATGTATCCCGAGTCTTAAGGCAATAGGAGCATATATTTCTAAAGTTTCTTTTGCAATTTTTCTTCGTTGTTGTGCTTTTAGAACAGATATAGTCTCTAAATTATGAATTCTATCAGCTAATTTAATAAGTATAACCCTAATATCTTGACTCATTGCTAAAATCATTTTTCTTAAATTTGCAGCATCTGCCTCTTCTTTTGATGAAAAATTAATTTTATCTAATTTGCTTACTCCATCAACCAACTGAGATACTTTCATACCAAATTCCTGCTGTAGAACTTCCATATTTATTTCAGTATCTTCTATGACATCATGTAATATTGCCGCCATTATTGTTTCATAATCCAATTGAAAATCAGATAAATAAGAAGCTGCTGATAGTGGATGTTCTATATAAGCCTCTCCAGACTTTCTAAGTTGTCCTTCGTGGGCCTTTGAGGCAATGATATATGCTTTTTCTATTTTTTTAATTTGATAATCATTAAGATATTTTTGGAGTTTTTTTTTAAATGAGTCGAAATTAATATCGCCAGAATTTAAATTTTTAATCTGATATTTTTTTTGTTGTCTTGCCATTAGGAGCAATGGGTCGGTTAATCTTTCTTACTATCCGTTTGAGTATTTATATCAACTTCAGATTCCGATTCTGGCTCTTCCACGGTATTAGCGTCAATCTGCTCATTCAATTCAGATTCTGATGTGACATTTTTATTTGTTGACAAATCATCATCTTCAGATGGCAAAGATTCAGTTTCTTGCAGAGAAGTTTCTTTTAATAGTTGTTCTGAATTTTCATATCCCTGATTTAGTTCATCTATAATTTCTTCTTCACTAA
Source organism: Gammaproteobacteria bacterium (assembly GCA_002716945.1). Classification (GTDB taxonomy): domain Bacteria; phylum Pseudomonadota; class Gammaproteobacteria. The sequence continues at coordinate 770,850 of PBCF01000002.1, forward strand.
CTGTATCAAAAAGTTTCTGTTCAATTTTTTGTCTTTCGCTTATTTCGAAATAATCTAGGTTTATTTTGCCTTCTGCAATCTCTCTAAGCGCAATAACGGTAGGTTTATCTTTAGAATCTACTAATGGTTCAGATCCAGCCATCAAATCTTTAGCTCTTTTACTTGCCAATGCAACTATATCATAGGCATTATTTATTCTTTTAAGACAATCTTCTATTGTAACTCTAGCCATGAAATTTACTCCTTGCGGTAAAACACATTGTAGCAGATTGTATATTTTACACAAATTTCTTTTATTTAGGTACTATAGAACTAATCCATTTTTCTAAATAATTGCTACACATTTTTTCTTTTAAAATTATTCTTTTAAGATCCCATAATGCAATATCAAATTCATCATTAATGATTGTATAATCAGCAAATTGAGCATAATTTAACTCTTTTTTTGATGAGTGTACTCTACGTTTTAAGACTTCGTTTTTATCATCTCCTCTGTTAACTAATCTATTTTCTAAAGTCTCAATATCAGGAGGAAGAATATAAATAGTAATAGCATCAGATATAATCTTCTTTACTTCAAGCATTCCTTCATAATTTATTTCAAGAATTACATCACAACCACTATCAATAATTGAATTGATTGATTTAAGAGAAGTACCATAAAAATTACCATAAACTTTTTGGTGTTCCAAGAAAAAATTTTCTGAGGCTTGTCTAATAAATTCTTTTTTTGCGACAAAAAAATAATCCTCACCGTTTTTTTCACCTAATCTACGTTTTCTTGTAGTATGAGAGATTGAGGGTTTTATGAAATGCCAATCATTACATAATTGCTTTACTAATGAGGTTTTACCAGCACCAGATGGTGCACTGATTATATATACATTATTGAAATTTTTAGATATATTGTAATTCATAGGATACCAATTATAGTAAAATTCTAGTTAGAGGTAAATTATATGGCTGATCCATGGAAAACAATTACCGTTGAAGGAGTTAGGGCTTTTACAAAAGGAGTACTTGCAGCAACCCTAATATGGATATCATTTGAAGGTCATCTTGTAATAGTTACAAATTTCATAGAATCAATAATCATATCATCTTTAGCAACACTAATTGTGTTTTACTCAGTAGTGTTGTTTATATGTTATTTAATTATAAGAAAAGGTGAAGAAGGCTTTGATGAAAATGAAAAAAGAGCAACTATGTATTCCATAATTACCATATTTATAATTTGGTTTTTCACAGCAGGGTATTTAAACTTCATTCCGGAAGTATTAATAATGGTAGGGGTTTTTGAAAAGCTCTCATACTCACTTTTACTAGGAACAATTCTTTTTACATTACTTATAACTATTTTTTATGGCTTAGATGGTAGAATTTTTACAACAATGATGCTGGGTCATATGCCTTGGGTTAAAAATCCTGACAAATATTTATTTTTCTTTTGGGCTTGGATAAATCTAATAGCCCTAGGGATATTGAATGTTTTTGAACTTAATGCTTTTTGGGTTTTTGTGAATTTATTTTTCTATCTACTTATACCTTCACTGTATATTGGGACAAAAATACAACAAGTACACGGCCAAAAAAAAGATAGTAATTAATCTTTAAAATATTTGTCCGGTAATATATTAATACCAAATTTATTTCCTAGTTTTACCAAAAATGCTATAGCCAGAATACCTCCTGGTAAAGCAAAAATCCCAAGAGCTCCAATGTTTTTAATTAAATTAGAAAATTGAATATTGGCTTTATCTATCTCATCTTTCTCAATTTTCTGCCCTGATACATATTTTTGATATGTACTTAACATCTCTGAAGATTCTTTAGATTCTTCGGCTAAAATTGTTTTAATTTGTAGAAGTGTACTTCGTATTTTTTCTTTATTTTTACTGAATTTATCAATTAAATTAGAAAAAATTTTATTATCATCTAAACCCATTTTTTTCTTTAAATCTAAAGTTAGTATGTTTAAAATATCATATGCGAAAATTTCTGTTTATCATTATGACCATAATACCTTTGTTTGTATATAGCGAACCAATAGATAAAGGATATAATGCATACCAAAAGAATGATTATATGAATGCTTATAACTTTTGGAAAGATGATGCAAATAAGGGTAATGCAGTATCACAATTTAATCTAGCTCTTTTATATTTCTTTGGTAAGGGTGTTGAGCAAAATTTGGAGAAGGCATTTTTTTATTGCTCATTATCAGCAAATCAAGGTCTTGCAAGAGCTCAAAATAATTTAGCTCATATGTATTATAAAGGAGTTGGTGTTGGTCAAAATTATGTAGAATCTTATAAATGGGCATACTTGGCAAGAAAAAATGGTTACTTATCTCAGAAAATACTCAATGATAGTTCAATTAATTTAACTGAAGCCATGAGAATTGAAGCAAATAAACGAATTCATGAATTTTTACTTGGAAAAAATGATTATGAAAAACAATAAAAATGATATTTTTATCAATGTCGAAACTATGTATCTGCAAAATGAATCAGATCCAGATGATAATAAATTTTATTTTTTATATACAATTTCAATTAAAAATAAAGGTGATGTTGGTGCAAAATTATTGTCTAGACATTGGATTATTGAGGATTCTAATGGGAAAATACAAGATGTAAAAGGAGAAGGAGTGATAGGTGAACAACCACATATAACTCCAGGTAATGAGTTTGAATATACAAGTGGGGCGATGATTGAAACTTCTTTTGGAACAATGAAAGGTACTTACCAAATGATAGATGACAATAATAATCAGTTTAATGCAGATATTCCAGAATTTGTTTTATCCATACCTAGGGTCATTCATTAACGCGCTCTAGAATCAAAAAAGAATAATTTATATCCTTTTCCTTGTAGTTCTTGTTTTCTTGTTCAACGATATTCCATTCAGATTCATTTAAAGCGGGAAACCAAGTATCACCAGTATATTCATCTTTTATTTTGGTTAAATATATCTTTTGTGTAAAAGGTAAAGCTAAATTATAAATCTCTGATCCACCTATAACCATAATTTCAGGATAAGAATTAAATTTTTTTACACATTCCAAAAAATTATTGTATACATGAACATCATTTTTTTTATAGTTTTTATTTCTAGTAAGAATAATATTCTCTCTGCCATCTAATACTACACCAATAGAATCGTGGGTCTTTCTTCCCATGATAATTGGTTTGCCCATTGTTATATTTCTAAATCTTTTTAATTCACCAGGTATTTCCCATGGGATAGTATTTTTATTTCCTATTAAATTGTTACTATCAACTGCAACTATAATTGATATTATTGGTTGAATATTTTTCATACAGATACTTTAGCCTTAATATGTTCATAAGGCTCATAATTTTCTAAAATAAAATCAGAGAAATCATAATCAAAAATGGATTTTTTATTTTTCTTTATAATAAGTTTAGGTAAGTTTTTAGGCTTTCTTGTAAGTTGTAATTTGACTTTATCAATATGATCTAGATATATGTGTGCATCTCCAAAAGTATGAATGAATTCTCCATATTCATAATTGGTTACATCAGCAACCATCATTGTTAGGAGAGCATATGATGCAATATTAAAAGGAACTCCTAAAAAAACATCAGCACTTCTTTGATAAAGTTGACAAGACAGTCTGTTATTATTGACATAAAATTGAAATAATATATGACAAGGGGGTAGTCTCATTTTATCTAGTGCTGAGACATTCCAAGCTGATACTATATGTCTTCTTGAATCTGGATTTTTTTTCAAATTCTCAATCAGATTAGTTATCTGATCTATTTTTTTATTAGTTGTATGCCATGATCTCCATTGATATCCATATATAGGTCCCAATTCCCCATTTTCATCTGCCCATTCATCCCATATTTTAACATTGTGATCATTAAGATATTTTATATTAGTATTGCCTTGAAGAAACCATAGCAATTCATAGACCACAGATTTAAAATGAATAGCTTTGGTTGTGAGCAAGGGATAACCGTCTTTTAAATTAAATCTCATTTGATATCCAAAGATTGATTTGGTTCCAGTGCCCGTTCTATCATGTTTATCTATCCCATGATCTAAAATATAATTTAGTAATTGGTGATATTCTTTCATTTATTTATTGTTTTTTTTGAAAAATATATAATTATAATACCTGTTAATACCATTGGAATACATAATAATTGCCCCATAGTTAACCAGTCATTATATAAATATCCTAGATGCCTATCAGGGACTCTGATAAATTCTATAATAAATCTGAACACACCATAAAATATTAAAAATAGTGATGTTAATATCCCTGTATTTGATTTTTTATAAAAAAAGCTTCTCATTATAAAAAATAAAACAAAACCTTCTAAAAAAGCTTCATATAGCATAGATGGATGCCTAGGAATTTGATCTATTGCCGGGAAAATTATACCCCAATCACTATTAGTGGGTTTACCATATAACTCTCCATTAATAAAATTACCAATTCTCCCTAATCCCAAACCAATAGGTATATGTAAAGAAATTAAATCTGATATTTCAAAAAATTTAATATTTTGATTTCTGCTTAATATTAAATTCCCAATTAATATTCCTAGCAATCCTCCATGGAAAGACATCCCTCCTTGCCATATCATAAATATTCTTATTGGATTATCTAGATAGTAACTAAGATCATAGAATAAGACATATCCTAATCGCCCACCTATTAACAATGATATTAAGGAAAAAATCAGAAAATTATCAACGAAATTCGGAGAAAAGTTAAATAAATTTTTTTTAATATCCCTCTTAATCATATAATCGATTAATATGAAAGATATTGCATACATTAAACCATACCAATATAAATTTACTGGTCCTATGCTTAAAAATACAGGGTCTATGTTATGAGTATAAATCATAAGTATATAAAAAATTGAAATCCTATATCATTTATAATAGCCTACAACCGAAACTATAGAAATAAATCATGAACCGTTTAAATAAAGAAAAAAGCTTATATCTATTACAACATGCATCAAATCCGGTAGATTGGTACCCTTGGTGTGATGAAGCTTTTGAAATGGCAACTAAAAATCATATGCCTGTACTACTCTCCATCGGATATTCGGCATGCCATTGGTGTCATGTAATGGCGCATGAATCATTTGAAAATAATGAAATAGCAGAAATTATGAACAAAAATTTCATAAACATTAAGCTAGATAAAGAAGAAAGGCCTGACTTAGACAAAATATATCAAATTTCGCAAACAATAATAACTGGCAAAACTGGTGGTTGGCCATTAACAATATTTATGAGTCCTGAAAAGTTTCCATTTTTTGCAGGAACATATTTCCCAATTGAAGCAAAATTTGGATTACCTGGGTTTAAGGATGTTCTATTAAGAGTCACTGATTTTTACAATAATCAAAAAGAAGAAATAAAAAATCAAAATAAATCTATTTTGGAAATATTTAATAAAATTAACGTACAAGATAAATCTGAAAATATATTAAATAAAGAACTTGTGGAAAAAGCAGTTTCAGAATTACATCTCACTTTTGATGGAATAAATGGAGGTTTTGGTTCAGCACCAAAATTTCCACAAGTATATGCTTTAAAGTTTCTATTAAAATGTAAAAGCGAATATAGAGAAAAAAATCTGGATATTTGTGAATTCACTTTAAAAAGAATGTGTTTAACTGGAATTTATGATTTGATTGACGGTGGTTTCTTCAGATATTCAGTTGATGAATTGTGGATGATACCTCACTTTGAAAAAATGCTCTATGACAATGGTCCAATGATCTCCATTTTATCAGATATATATATAAGAACAAAAAACACATTATTTCTAAATAGAGCTAAAGATACTTCTAATTGGATTTTATCAAATATGACTGATGAAGAAGGTGGATTTTATTCTACTATAGATGCAGATTCAGAAAATAGTGAAGGTAAATATTATGTATGGGAAGAAAATGAATTATCAAAAATTATGAATGATAATGATTTAAATTTAATCAAAAATATTTTCACTATAAAATATCAACCAAATTTTGAAGGTAAATATCATTTACATGTAACCAAAGATAAAGAAAAAGAATATAAAAAGGAAATAAAAAATATAACAAGAATTAATAAATTATTGCTTACTGAAAGAAATAAAAGAATATCTCCTAATATTGATAAAAAAATCTTAGTATCATGGAATGCACTGGTAATATCAGGTCTCATTGATATTTATAATATAACTTATGATCCTAAATACTATAACTCAGCAATAAAATGCTTTAATTTTATTGAAAAAAAAATGTATAAAAATAAAAAATTATTTGCATGTTATAATCAAGGGGCAAAATTTGATGCATATCTGGATGATTATGTATTTTTAGCCCAAGCTGGAATTAAAATATTAAAAACCAAGTGGGATGCAAGAATATTTAAATTCGTGTTTGAGTTGTCTAATATAATAATAGAGAATTTTGAAGATACTAAAAATGGAGGTTTTTATTTTACATCAAAAAATCATGAAAAATTATTTTATAGACCAAAAAATTATATGGATGAATCTTTACCATCTGGCAATAGTATAGCTATAGAAGTACTTTTAGAATTAGGGTGCTTGACAGGAAGTAAAAAATTCATTGATGCAGCAGAAAGAACTATCAAATCAGCCTCTCACTCACTTAAAAGAAATCTAGTTTCTCATTGCTCTATGTTAGATGCAGCTAAAACCTTTATAAATGAAAAAGAAATTATCATAATACGCTGTCAATCTAATAATATAAAAAAATATACTAAAAAATTATCTTCCATGAACCTTGATAATACTGATTTATATTTAATTCCAATAGATCCTTCGAATACTACCGATTATTTTTCTGGTAAAAAATTAATAGGAGATTTCACTGCATACGTGTGTCAAGGATTTAAATGCCTAGAGCCTATAACAGATATTAATGAATTAATTTCTAAACTCCCGTAATATAATATTAATAAATATTTAATTTTTTTTAGCAAAAATAGATGAAAATTATAATTATGAAACCATTATTAATTATTTTAAGATTACCAATAGTTATATTACATATGCTAATTGGATTAATAATTGTTATATTTTTTCCAAGAGATAATACAAAACTTACAAAAACCCATTATTCAATAAGTATATTTTGGATGAAAATTTTAATAAAAGTTTTCGGTTTGAAAGTTATTCTAAAGGGTAAAATTAATCAAAACTCTTATGCATATGTAGCAAATCATATCAGCTTTCTGGACATTATAGTCCTTAATTCTTTATTACCTATTAATTTTATCGCTAAAGCAGAAATTAAAAAATGGCCTATAGTTGGAAAATTAGCCTCTAAAACAGGAACTTTATTTATTAAAAGAGGAGATAAAGAAGCTAGTGAAGAAATTATAGGAATCATGAAAAATCATATTGATAATGGAAATAAGGTTTTATTTTTTCCTGAAGGAAGAATTGGAAATGGAGTAAATGTTAAAAAATTTCATAGTAAATTATTTAATTCTATTTCTTACTCAGGTAAAAAAATACAACCTATCGCTATAAGATATCCAAAAAATTATCCACAAGATCTTAATTCTGATGATAACGTCACGTGGTCAGATGATAGTCAGACCTTATTAAAAGTTGGCATACAATGTCTTGGGAAGCCTTCAACATACGTTCTGGTTAATTTCGAAAAATCTATCAATACGTCTAATCTTAGTTCACATGAGATTGCTAAACTTTCTGCACACTATGTAGACAGCACCTTATCAACTATAGCTTAAGTTATTTTTTAAATTGGTCCTCTTTTATCGCCTGCCTTGCCTACCTCAACATCTACCACAACATCTGTAGATGGATACCACTGACATGCAATCACCATTCCAGCTTCTATTTCTTCAGGCTTTAATAAAGCTGTAGGATCGCAAATTCCGGATGGATGTTCACCTTCTCCTTCAAGTATAGTTGATCTACATGATCCGCAACTACCAACCTTACAAGAATGTGGCCATTTGATGCCCGCAGCGAATGCCGCTTTCATCAAACTAGTGTCTGGTGGTACAGTAAATTCCTCACCAGTTGGTTTGATTGTACATTTAGTAGGTTCTTTTTTTTTGAAAAGTCCAAAAACCATTTATTTTCTCCTTAAATATAAAGTACTAAATAAATATATCATATTTAAATTGTATCCTACTAATAAAAAATCAAATTATTGATAAAAATATAATAATTTAGATTTTTGTTAAATATCGATTCAAAGCTATCAATAAAAAGATACTTCTCGAGACAAAAAACATTAAAAATGATAACCATAATCCATGATTATCATATGTATCGAGAAAAACTATTAAAAAGAAAAAAATTGAGCCAGATAATATCATAATGTTTCTCATAGTTATATGTTTCATAGCTCCAATAAATACACCATCTAACCAAAATGCAAATGTACCTGCAACAAAAATTAGATATAACCAAAATGAAAATAATGATGCTGATTCTTTCACTGAAACGATGTCTGTAACAATATTTAATATAGAGCGATCAAAAGTTATGAAAAATATTAAATATACTGCTAGTAACATTATTGACAACTTGCCTGTTGATATTATAGATTTTTTTACTAAATTATAATCTTTCTTACCTATTGAATTACCAACCATAGTCTCTGATGCATGAGCAAAACCATCCAATCCATATGAAAAAATAAAGAAAAAATTCAATAAAATTGTATTTACAGCGAGTATAACAACTCCATAATCTGTACTCATTTTCATGAAAATTGCAAAGCAGGTCATTAAAATGAAAGATCTTATAAACATATTAGTATTAAAAAATATTTTTTCTTTCATTGTGTCCCAATTAAATACTTCATTGAGCATAAACTTATGATTAGTCAATATATTATCATTCTCTATCGCTAACAATATAAAAATAAGTATTGAATATTCAGCAATAACTGATGCTATAGCAACACCCTCAACTCCATATCCTAAAATAAGAACAAAATAATAATCAAGAAGCGCATTAAAAATATTTATGAAAATAACTATAAACATTGCTTTTTTTGTTTGTTGCAATCCAATGTAATATCCAATTAAAATATCTCTTAAAAAAATTGCTGGAACTGAAAATATTCTTATAGATAAATATTTTTCACTATTTAATTTAACATCTTCAGCTGCATCAAATAAATCTAAAGAAAAATCTATGATGTAATTTTTTGTCGATAAGATTATAAATGAAATAAAAAGAGATATAGTAAGTATTTGATACAAAGTTAATAAAAGATTTCTTTTATCACTACTTCCGTCATGTTTTGATGTAAAGCTTGCAGTTATAGATTTAATAAATCCAAAACTGAATAATATATAACTTATAATTATAGATCCAACCCCAACAGCTCCTAAAAAGATAGGCGAACCTAAATGACCTACTACCGCATTATCTACAAAACCAACTAACGGTATTGTAATATTAGAAAGAATTAATGGTAATGCAATTGTTATAGTCTTTGCATCAATATCTGAAAAAATTGATTTCAATGGATATTCCTAACTTTGAACTTCTATCATATCAAAGTCTGATTTCATCGCCCCACACTCTGGGCATACCCAATCATCCGGCACATCTTCCCATTTAGTTCCTGGTTTTATACCATCTTCTGGCCATCCCTCGCTTTCATCATATATAAGGCCACATATTAAACAGAGATATTTTTTCATAATTTTATAAAGTGTAGTTTCTCATATATAATTAACAAACCCAATTAATTATTTAAATTATTATATGAAAAAAAATAATATTCTTAGTGGTTTGTATCCTATTACATCGTCTGAGTATAAATCTGATTTGGATTTTATAAGCATTATTAAAGATATAACTAGTTCAAAGATAAATATTTTTCAATTTAGGCCTGGAAACCTATCATTCAAAAGAAAAAAATTTCTTATTCAAAGTATTCATAATGAATGTCAAAAAAATAATGTTAAATTTATAATAAACAACGATTATGAATTGTTAAAATATATTGATGGAGCTGGTTTACATATTGGCCACAAAGATGTGGATATAAAATTTGCACGTAAATATCTTGGTAAAGAAAGAATAATTGGTGTCTCTTGTTATAATTCAATTGAAAAGGCTAAGTGGGCACAAGAAAATGGTGCCGATTATATTTCGTTAGGGGCAATTTATATTTCGAAGACAAAAAAAAATGCTCTTATTTGTGATATTGAAACAATACACAATATTAAAAAAAGCATTAATATACCGATATGTGTGATTGGAGGTATTAATTGTTATAATATTACTAAAGTATTAGGATTTAATCCGCATATGATTGCGATGATTTCGGGTATTTATGATTCGCCAAATCCTAAATTAGAATTAAATCATTTAATTGAAATGATTAGATATTATGAAAAAATCAAATCAGCAGTTTAATAGAGCAAAAAAATGCATGCCAGGTGGTGTTAATTCACCTGTCAGATCATTTAAATCGGTAAAGTCTTCTCCGTTTATCGTTAGCAAGGCTAAAGGATCATCTATTTATGATGTAGACGGGTCTAAATATATTGATTATGTTAATTCATGGGGTGCACAGATTTTAGGACATACTAATTCTGAAGTTATAAAAACAATTTCTAATACTCTAAAGAAAGGTCTTTCTTATGGCGCGCCATGTACTAATGAAATATTATTAGCTGAAAAAATTTGTAAAATCTTTCCTTCAATAGAAAAAATAAGAATGGTGAATTCAGGAACAGAAGCTACAATGAGTGCTATTAGATTAGCTAGAGGATTTTCTAAAAAAGATAAAATAATAAAATTTGATGGAGGCTATCATGGCCATGGAGATTCTTTTTTAATAAAATCAGGATCAGGAATGTTAACTTTAGGTAAGCCAAATTCATTAGGTGTGACAAAATCTCTAGCTAAAGATACTATATCTATTCCTTACAATAATATTTCTAGAGTGGATGAAGCTATTAAAAAAAATAAAAATAATATTGCTTGTGTAATTATTGAACCAATTGCTGGTAATATGAATTTTGTTAGATCAACTGCAAGTTTTCTTAAAGAACTTAGGCAGATATGTACCAAGTATAAAATTATTTTAATATTTGATGAAGTAATGACTGGATTTAGAGTTGCATTAGGAGGGGCGCAAAGTATATATCAAATAAAACCAGATTTAACTACACTTGGAAAAGTAATAGGTGGCGGATTACCTATAGGGGCATTTGGTGGGAAAACTAAAATTATGAACTGTTTAGCACCTATGGGTGATGTTTATCAAGCTGGCACCTTATCTGGAAATCCAATTGCTATGGCTGCGGGATTAAAAACTTTATCAATAATTTCTAAAAAAAATTTCTACAGCAACCTTCACAAAAAACTAAGCTATCTTTTTGATAATTTGAATAGATATACAGAAACCAATCAAATACATATTCATGCTGATTATGAAGGAGGTATGTTTGGGCTTTATTTTAATGAGAATAAAAAAATTAAAAATTATAATGATATATGTAAATCTAATTCAAAATTATTTATAAAATTTCACCAGTATATGATAAAAAAAGGTATATTCTTTGCGCCATCAATGTTTGAAGCTGGCTTTATATCTATATCACACTCATTAAAAGAAATAGAATATACCAAGAAATGTATAATAAACTTTATTGATGATTATCTAATAAAATAATTTGGACATCGGCAACGTTAGTTCCAGTTGGGCCCGTCTTATATAAAGAATCAATTTTATCCAAGAATGAGTATGAATCATTATTATCTAAATAACGATCAATATCTAAATTAGTAGAAACATATTTATTCACAGAATTAGAATCTATAATACCTCCTGAAGCATCTGTTGGCCCATCAATACCATCCGTACCGACTGACAATAATAGCCAATCAATGTTTTTACGAATTTGAGTATATTCTGATAAAAATGATAAAGAAAATTCTTGGTTTCTTCCTCCCTTGCCATCTCCTTTAATTTTTACTACTGTTTCTCCACCTGAAATAATTGCAATTTTTTTGTCTTTTTGTGCGCTTATTGTTTCATTCATATATCTAAATAATTTTTTTGCTTCAAATTTAGCTTCACCAACATAATTCTCTTCAACAATAAATGTTTTATATCCCAGATTGATAGCAGTATTACTTAATTCTTTTTGAAAGGTTTCGTTGCTGCATATAATACAGTTCTCTGTGTCACTAATGATTTTGGGAGTATCTTGTAATTCTCCCGCTTTACCTTGTTCTAAATATTCTTTAATAGACAGAGGCAATTGATTAAATAAGTTATACTTTTGTATAATTTTTGATGCGTCAGAAAAAGTACTTTTATCTGGTGCGGTTGGTCCGCTTGCAATAGAGCTTATGTCATTGTTTATAACATCAGAAATAATTAATGATAATACTTTAGATGGGCGAGAAATTTCCGCTAATCTTCCACCTTTAATTAAAGAAATATGTTTCCTAACAATATTCAACTCATTAATATCACAACCAGATTCCAATAATAATTTAGTTAGATAGATTTTATCTTTTAAATCTATACCTTCAGGAGGAAGTGACAAAATAGATGATCCGCCGCCGCTTATCAAAAAAAGCACTAAATCATCTTCATTCGATTTTTTTATATAGTTTATTACTGCTTCAGCTCCAATAATGCTTTTCTGATTTGGTGTAGGATGAGAAGAAACATACAAATCCGCATCAATCAACTCAGGTTTTTTATTAGTATTAGTTACAACAATAGGTTTTGCGTATATATTGTTTAAAGAAGTAATACCATCAATCATTGGTATCGCAGCTTTCCCAAATGCAATTGGGTAAATGTTGTTAAAATGTTTAAGAGACTGAATGCGTGCATCAACTTCTTTTTTAACAATTTGTGTTGGTTGAAGTTTTTTAAGAGTATTTTTATATATTTGATCTGCGTCTTGACGGAGTGTCATCTTATAAAAGGTTTATACAACTTTATTTGGGAGATCTCTTTTCTCAAAAAAAGCTAAGCTATTCTCTATAGCGGTATTACCCATAGCAATTCTAGTCTCAATAGAAGCACTACCAAGATGTGGGAATGATACTACATTTTCCAATGTTTTTAATTCTTCTGGGAGATTAGGTTCTGTTTCAAACACATCCAAACCAACTCCGGCAATTGTTTTATTTTTTAAAGCTTGAACAAGTGCAGTCTCATCAATTATATCTCCTCTCGCTGTGTTTATTAAAAATGCAGTATTTTTCATTAATTTTAATTTTTTTTCATCGATTAAATGAAAAGTTTCTTTGGTAGCTGGACAATTTACTGAAATAAAATCTCCTTCCTTACATACATCTTCAATTGTATCAAGTTTGGTTGCTTCAAATTTATTAACGACATCAACAGATATATCAAAAGGATCCCAAAAAACTATTTTCATATCAAATCCAAATTTAGCTCTTTTGGCAAGTGCTTGTCCTATTCTTCCAAATCCTATTATACCAAGAGTCTTACCTGTTACCTTGGTTCCAAGTAAGTGTGTTGGTCTCCACCCAGTCCATTTATTTGCACGTAATTCTCTCTCTCCTTCTCCAACTCTTCTAGCAACCATTAATAACAATGACATTCCTATATCTGCAGTACAATCTGTCAATACCGCAGGTGTATTAGATACAGTTATGCCATTCTTTTTTGCTACTTCAATATCAATATGATTGAAACCAACACCAAAATTACCAATCATATTTACTCTTCTATTTTCAACAGATAAAACATTAGCATTTATTTTGTCTGTAACTGTAGGCATTAAAACATCACAATTTTGCATAGCTGTTTTTAATTGTTCTTCAGTAAATGGTTTATCATTTGCGTTTAGAGTGACATCAAATAACTCTTTCAATCTTTCTTCACAAGATTCTGGCCACTTTCTGGTAACGATAGCGACTGGTTTGGACATTATTTTTCTCCTGAAGGATTTTCTTGCCAATATTTACAAGCTGCTGCCGCACCGCTTCCTGGTTCAACTTTTATTCCATTATCAATCATGGCCATTTCCGCTCCAGAAATTGCACCAAATAGCATACATTCATTCAAGTCTCCTAAATGTCCTATTCTAAAAACTTTCCCGGCTACTTTTGATAATCCAGCACCTAATGCTAAATTATATTTATGGAATGCTGTACTAATGACTGGTTTAGCATCCAGTCCTTCAGGTACAACTATTGCTGAAACTGTATCAGAATACCATTTTTCTTCTTGTGCACATAAATTAAGACCCCATCCTTCCTTAATTGCTCTACGAGTACCTTCCGCTAGCCGATGGTGTCTTTTCCAAATATTTTCTAAACCTTCATCAAATATTAAGTCTAAAGCAACTCTAAAACCTCGTAATAAATTTATAGGTGGTGTATATGGCAAAAAACCACCCGATGTCTTTTCAATCATATCTAATACATCAAAATAACAAGTTGGATATGTAGAGTTCTTCATTGTATCTAGTGCTTTCTCACTAACACCTAATATTCCAAGACCAGCCGGCATCATAAATCCTTTTTGTGATCCACTAACAACACAATCTACACCCCAATCATCCATCCTAAATTCGTAACTCGCAACTGAACTTACACCATCAACCATCAAAAGTGCAGGGTGTCCTAAGTCATCAAGTATTTTTCTAACACCTTTAACATCACTTTTCACTCCAGTTGCTGTCTCGTTTTGACAAACTAAAACAGCTTTTATAGTATGATCTTTATCTTCTGATAAATGCTTATGGTAATTTTCTAAATTAGCACCTGTCCCCCATTCTTCTTCCATAATTATAGGTTTAAATTTAAGTCTTGCGCACATGTCTAGCCAGAGCATACTGAATTGTCCAAAACTTGCGCCAAGTACCTTGTCTCCAATATTTAAAGTACTTTGTAATGCTGCTTCCCAACACCCCGTACCCGACGATGGGAAAAAAACTGTTTTTCCACTTTTGGTCAACAAAACCTTTTTTAAATCTTCTAGTATTGGTTGGATTAAATCCGGTATGTTTGGATTTCTATGGTCTTCCATAGGACAATGAATTGCCTGTTGAACTGCTGCAGGCACGTTAGATGGTCCTGGCACAAATAAAAAATGATATCCTGACATTTTGATTTTCCTTTTAAAAGTTTAAAATAACGAGATTTATATTATAATTTTAATTTCATATAGTATGCCATAATTATTTAATTTTGGAACTATATTATACTGTTTTTGATGTATCTTATGGATATCTATTTATTATATTTTTTAACAGGTTCTCTTGGTGGATTTCTTGGAGGATTACTAGGACTTGGAGGCGGTATAATATTTGTACCATGTTTATTTTTTATCTTTACATTTTTTGAGATTAATAATAATTATATAATGCAAACTGCAATATGTACATCATTGGCATGCGTTGTAGTATCAAGTATTTTTGCAACAATTAAACATAAAAAAAATAATTTAGTTGAATGGAACTTTTTTAAAAAAATGCTTCTTGGTTTATCTATAGGTTCAATATTAGGAATTATATTTATCAGTTCAATTAGTAGTATATATGTCAAACTTTTTTATGGATATTTTTTGATATTAATTGCAATATACATTCTTTTTGCGAAAGAACAAAAATCATCTATTGAAAAAAAAGAACTGAAACTTGTTAAGGTATATTCCTTACTTGTCGGTTTTTTTAGTTCAATTTTAGGTATTGGTGGAGGGACATTAACAATACCATATTATAGATTTCATGGTTTATCTACCAAATTAAGTATCGGAACTTCATCAGTATGCGCAGTACCAATATCAATTTTGGCTGTTATAACTACATCTATTATTTATTATTATCTGAATTTAAAAAATATTTATATAGAAAATTTTATACATATTGAGAGTTTTATAATTGTAGCAGTTTCAAGTACAATATTCTCATATTATGGTGCTTCTCTAACTCATTATATTAATACAAATTTTTTAAAATCATTGCTAAGTATTGTTATGTTAGTAGTAAGTTTCAGTATATTGAGTTCTTAGGTAAGTTTCTAAAACATTAATACCTGTTGCTTCTCTTATCGCATGTGATTTCATGGAAGTGCTTTTGTTAAATATTTCAAATGATGTTTTTTTTATAATTTTTGGTAACAGCTTAGTTGAATAGAATTTTTTCAGCATATTGATGATATTATTAATCTTAAAATTACTGATATGACTATTTTTTGAATAGAAATTTAATAAATCATGTATTTCGCTTGAATTAATGAAAGCATATTCTAACAAAAATAAATCTTGAATACCCATATTCAATCCAAGTCCTGCTAGTGGATGCAATGTATGTGCAGCGTCACCCATCAATATCAATCTTTTATTGGTATGTTTATTAACAATAATATTTTTTAATGGAAAACTTACTGGCTGCGAAATTGATTTTATTTTGCCAATCAATGGAAGTAGATCATCTGAAATACGTTTTTTTAAAGATTCATTATCTAGATTTGAAATTTTCTTAAATGAATTATTTGGTAGAGTCCAAATAAGATTATAATAATCTTTGTTTAGCGGAAGAAGTCCTTGTATTTCATCATTATTAAATCTTTGAAAGGCTGTATCATCACACTTATCAGATTTTTCAATATTGAGACAATAAGCTGTTTGATTATAATCATGTATTTTTCTCAAGAACAAACCATCAGAATACAAACAATTGACAGTCTTATCAGTATTTATAAGAAGATCAAATTCTAATTTCTTATTGTTATTTATTTGCACGTTTTTATAATCCGAATTAATAGTTTCAATTTTTAAACCATCTAAAATTTCTATCGATGAGTTATCATTAATTGACTTTTCTAACTCCTCAAACAAATTTGATTCATTAATTATGTGTCCCATTCTATTCAAAGAAACATCACTTGATTCAAAATTTATAGTACTAGAACTATATGTATCCAAAACAGAAATTTTATCAAAAGAATTTACTGAAGACGAATCTAAGCTCCTCCAAATATTATGCTTGCGCAACATATATTCCGATAGTAAATTCAGAGCAAAAGATCTACTTTCCTTTTTTTCTTTTTTTGAATTATTATTAGTACTAATTATAAAAATTTCTTTGCAAAATGGTAATAGTACAGTAGCAGCCATCATACCTAAAACACCTTTCCCAACGATTACTATTTTTTTAAAATTCATTTTTTAATGCCAAATATTTAATTCCATCTAATCCCAGAATTTTATTTAGAAAAGATGTCTTCGCTGTTTTAGAACATTTGAGAATATGAATAAGTAATGATGAGGTTAGTATAGAAAAAGTTCTATTATTAGAGATAATTTTAGTTGAAAAATCTATATAATCAAAAGTCTTCTGCCTATCTTTGGAGATAATTTCAGCTACATTCTCTAGTGCATTCTTTATAGATGTGTCATCCTTTTTTTTAATCAAAGATAGATTATCTGTAAGCGTTTCAATATTTCTTAATCCTAAATTAAAACCTTGTGCCCCAACAGGATGAAGTAATTGCGAAGAATTACCTAATAAAAGAACATTTTTAAGAAAAATTTCTTTTGATCTAATAGTGTGCATTTTATAGCTTGTAATATATTTTAAAGACAAAATATTTTTTAAATATGGTTGAAAAATCCTATAGATAATCTCCGATTTTAATCGGTTATCTGTATCAAAATATTTTTTTTTCCTATCATCATTAATAGTTAAGATGATATTTGTTCCTTTGTCAGAAAAAGGAATATGCGCAAAAAAGCCATCATTATTAATATGTTGTATGGCTAAATTATTTGTAAAATCAGCAACGCAGTTAAACATATGAGATGTTTGATTATAGTTTATGTGTTCCATATTAAATCCTATTTTTGTGGCAATTTCAGATGGAGAACCATCAGAAGCTATAACAAAAGTAGATAATATTTTTTTTTCATTATTATTTGTTATAAGGTTTACTTCAAACCTATCATCAGAATTAATTTTCATATCTTTTATTTTGGTTGAATTATAACATTTGATTTTTTCTAATTGCTTGCATTGAGTTTGTATATAATTAGTAAATGAACTTCTATCTAAGACATATCCTAAAGTTGGTATCTTGAGATGTTTTGAAGAAAATGATAATTTATGCAAATTGTTATGGCACTTGAAAATTAAATCATTAATATTATTGCAAAATATTTTTGACGGATCCCATAATTTATATTTTTTTAATATTAGAATTGATCGATAATTTATAGATATAGGGTTAACAGTAGATTGCTTTTTATTATCATAATCTAATTTTTCTTTTTCAATTAAACAACATTTATATTTTTGTTCAGACAATGCCATGGCTACAATTGAACCTATTAAGCCCCCACCAACTATAGTAAAATCGTAATTTTCTATATTGTTAGTCATCTTTACTCATAATATTTTCGATATCTTTAATTTCTTTTGGTAATTTTATAGTTAGCACTTCTGGTTCTTTATTAGTTACTAGAACGTCATCTTCTATTCTAATTCCAATATTATGAAATTTAGATGATATTCCTTTGGGTTTTCTTATGTAAATACCTGGTTCAACCGTAAAAACCATTCCTTGCTTCAACTTAACAAATTTACCATTTTCTTTATATTCACATGGATCATGGACATCTAAACCTAACCAATGTCCAGTATTATGCATATAAAATTTTTTATATTCTTGTGATTTTAATGCCTTTGATAATGTAGTTTTAATAAAACCTATTTTTATTAATTCTTTAGTTATTGTTTTTACTGCTTCATTATGAACTTCATATAGGGTATTACCTACAATACATTTTTTGATAGCATTTTTTTGAGCTTTCAATACTATGTTATAAATAATTTTTTGATACTTTGAAAATTTACCATTAATTGGAATTGTTCTAGTAATATCAGATGCATAATTATCATATTCTGCTGCAGCATCAACAAGCAATAAATCTCCATTTTTTAGAGTTGACTTATTATTAGTATAGTGAAGTATGCAAGCATTTTTACCACTTGCCACTATAGACGGGTATGCTTCAGTAGCATTAGATTTAATGAATTCATGCATTAATTCTGCATGCATCTCATATTCATTAATATTAGGTTTGCACTTTCTCATCAACCTTTTATGTGCATTTACAGATATTGAACAAGCATTTCTAATAGCAGATAGCTCTTTTTTTGACTTTATTATGCGCATCGAATGTAGGATATTTTTTAAGGAAATGAAGTTTGTTGGATAACCTATACCAGTTCTATATTTCTTTTCTAACAAGTTAATATGTTTATCAATAATTTTTTTAGCATTAGATTGGTCTGAATATAAATAATAAATATTCTTAGAATTCTCTAGAAATCTAGCAATATCATTATCAAACTTTTCTAGATATTGACATTTATCAATCTGAAGATTTTTCTTAATTTTTTCAGCGCTATCAATATTGCCCGTCCATATGGTTGCTTGTTTATTTGGTTTTGTAGAATAAAAAAAAGTTTTAGTTTTACCCTGTTGCTTCTTTAAAAGTAATATGCTCAAGGGTTCGTTATAACCAGTCAAATAATAGAAATTGCTACATTGTCTATATGTATAATATACATCATTATTGCGAATTTTCTCTTCTGGAGATTGAAGAATAACTACGGAGTTATCTTTAATCGCTTTTGATAATAAATCTCTTCTTTTTTTGTAAATCAGTTCAGTCATAATTTATGTATATAACTTTATTAGTTTAATAAATAAAAGCTTAAAATACATTATATATATTGACCAAACATCAGATGAATTCTATATTAATAAGATGTCAAAAATAATAGAACAACTAGAAAATCTTAAAACATCGCTAGAAAATGCAAAGAAATACATGGATAAAATTAAGATGGAAAACTCCCTTCTAAAAAGCCAACAACAATCATTAGTTTCAGAAAGATCTGAATTAATAAAAAAAAATGAGATGGCTAAAGAACAAATAATTTCAATACTGGATAGAATAAAGAATTTGGAGACTTAATAAATGGTAAAAGAAGAGCTACAAATATCAATTTTAGATCAAGAATATAAAATAAAATGCAACAAAGATGAAACTGATCTTCTGAAAGAGTCTATTAACTATTTGAATAACCAAATAGATGAAACAAAATCATCAAAATCAAATTTTACTAATGATAAAATATTAGTACTAACATCATTAAAAATAGTTAGTCAATTTTTAAAACAAAAGAATGAACTAAAGGATTTAGAAATAGTTTCTGATGAAATTGCTAAACTTCAAGACTACATAGATGTAACTGGAGATGGAAGTTGAATTATTGGTTGATGAAAAATGAACCAGATGATTACAGTATAGATAATCTTAAAAAAGACAAAATTTGCGACTGGTATGGTATAAGAAATTACCAAGTTCGCAATATGATAAGAGATGAAATGAAGAAAAATGACTTAGCTTTTTTTTATCATTCAAATTGTGACGAACCAGGTATTTATGGATTGATGAAGATATATAAAGAGTCATATCCAGACCATACAGCGTTTGACAGAAAAGCAAAATATTATGATCCGAAGAGTAATAGAGATGAACCCAGGTGGTTTATGGTGGATGTTAAATATATAAGACATCTAAAAAGACCAATAAGTCTTAATGAATTAAAATCACATAAAAAATTGAATAAAATGAAAGTAGTTCAAAGAGGAAACAGATTATCTATAACTAAATTAACTCAAAATGAATGGAATTTTATTTTAAAAATAGAATAAAAAAAAATTTGCGACATAAAAGTGCAATATTTTAATTAATACTAATTTTAATTAAAATAAAAATACAAAAAAACATAAAAAAAAACTTGTTTTTTATTATTTAACTCAATAAACTCAAATTAACCACCAATAACTGCGGAGGACAACAGTATGGTAGCAAAAAAAAGAAGAAAGGTTGCTAAAAAGAAAACTAAAGTAACTAGACGTAAAGCTTCTAGAAAGAAGGCAACTCGTAAAAAAGCGAGACGTAAAGTTGCTAAGAAAAAAGTAACCACTACTCGTAAAAAAGCTAGACGTAAAGCTAAGAAAAAAGCGACTCGTAAAAAAGCGAGACGTAAAGTTGCTAAGAAAAAAGCGACTCGTAAAAAAGCTAGACGTAAAGCTAAGAAAAAAGTAGCTAAAAAAACTACAAGACGTAGAAAAACAAGAAGAAAAGCATCAAGAAGAAGGTAAATTAATTACTTTCTTTAAAATGTGACTCTTGCTTGTTCAAATGGACACATAAAGGCCCTGAAAAGGGCCTTTTTCTTAACTTAAAAACAATTTATAAGCATTGTTAGTTGTTTCTTCAGAAAACTCGTAATTTAGACTATTTAGATGTCTAAGGACGAAAGATTTATCTTTATTATCAATTTGTAACCCTACAAGTACACGTCCAAAATCTGCACCATGATTCCTATAATGAAATAAACTAATATTCCATCTACTACCAAGTGCATTTAAAAATGATAATAATTCACCTGGTTTTTCTGGAAAAATAAAGCGGAATATTTTTTCATTTTTAATAGACTTACAGACTCCTCCAACCATATATCTAATATGTAATTTTGCCATCTCATTATCGGTCAAATCTATTACTTTATATTTGTTCTTTTTAAGTGTATTTAATACGGAGTTTTTTTCTTTAGAGCCATTTGATAATTTAATTCCAGCGAAAACTTGTGCATCTTTCTCATGAGAATATCTATAATTAAACTCAGTGATAGAGCGTTTTCCAATTAGAGAGCAGAATCGTTTAAAACTACCTGGTATCTCTGGTATTGTCACTCCGACTAACATTTCATTTAATTCTCCTGTTTCTGCTCGTTCAGAAACATGTCTCAATCTATCAAAATTCATATTTGCCCCACAGAAAATTGATATGATCGTTTTACCTTTTATATTATTATTTTTTACAAATTTTTTTATACCGGCGATTGATAGAGCACCCGCAGGCTCAGCAATAGTTCTTGTCTCTTCATATAAGTCTTTAATTCCAGCACAAATTTCATCTGTAGTTACTAATACGCATTGATTAACTAAATTTTTTGCTAACTTAAAAGTTTTAGTGCCAATTTGCTTAACTGCCACGCCATCGACAAAAATACCTACTGTCTTTAATTTAATTCTTTTTTTAGCTTTATGTGCTTTATAAAAACAATTTGAATCATAAGGCTCTACAGATATAATTTTAGTCTTTGGGCTGACTTTTTTTACATATACAGAAATACCGGCAAGAAGCCCACCTCCACCTACAGGTATAAAAATATAATCTGGTTTCTTATCAATTTGTTCAAGAATTTCTTTAGCTATTGTTCCTTGTCCAGCTATTACTTCAATGTCATCATAAGGGTGGATAAACTCATATCCTTTCTTTTGAGAAATTTTTCTAGCATAGTCATATGCATCATCATAAGTATCTCCATGGAGAATAACATGGGCATTTAAAGCATCAACAGCAGTAATTTTTATTTGAGGTGTTGTTTTAGGCATAACAATACAAACTGGAATAGATAGTTTTTTGCCAGAGAGAGCAACGCCTTGTGCATGATTACCAGCCGATGCGGCAACTAATTTTTTTACAGATTTTTTAGTCGATAGTCTGCTGATTTTGTTATAAGCGCCTCTTAGTTTAAACGAAAATATTGGCTGCAAATCTTCTCTCTTGATATAAACATCATTTTTCAAACGTTTTGAGATATTATGGGCATATTCAAGAGGTGTTTTAAGTACAACATCATAGAGGTTTGCATCTAAAATTTTCTGAAAACAGTTATTTATATAATTATCTTTCATATATATTCTTCTTATAAGGTATAATAACAGCATATAATAATACAAAACGATATTAATTTCTCCATTACATGAATCAAGATGATAAAAAACGTAAAGTAGCTGAGGCTGCTCTAGAGCATATTGAATCTGGCCAGGTTATAGGTATAGGAACTGGAAGTACAGTCAATGAACTAATAAAATTATTAGATAAAGTCAGTAGCAAAATAGATGGTGTTGTTTCCAGTTCAGAAGAAAGTACTAAATTATTATCTGAAAAAAAATTAAAAATATTAGAATTGAAAGACGTAGGTCAATTGCCCATTTATATTGATGGGGCAGATGAATCGAACGAACATGGTCAATTAATAAAAGGTGGAGGTGGAGCACTAACAAAAGAAAAAATCTTAGCTAATGCATCTGAGAAATTTATATGTATAATTGATGAATCAAAATTGGTAAAGAAGTTAGGAATATTCCCTCTTCCAATAGAAACAATAAAAATGGCTCAGAGCTATGTTGCTCTCCAATTAATTAAGATTGGAGGTAGGCCAATTTATAGAGAAAATTTTATAACAGAAAATAATAATATAATACTAGATATTCACAATCTTAATATTAACGAACCTATACAATTAGAAAAATCTATTAATAATATACCTGGTGTTGTCACGAATGGATTGTTTGCAATAAGATCGGCTGATAAAGTACTTGTAAGTAATGATACTGGAATAGAGACGCTAGATATTAACGTTTAGAGAATTGTGTAGCTTTTCTTGCTTTCCTTAAACCTACTTTCTTTCGTTCAACTTTTCTATCATCCCTAGTGACATATCCTTCTCTTCGAAGTATTGGTAATAAATCATTTTGATATTTTATCAGAGCACGGGTCAAGCCATGTATAATAGCACCTACTTGACCACCAGGTCCTCCGCCTGTGACATTAATCACTAGGTCTACTTTTTTTTCCATTTTTGTAACAACTAATGGTGCTAATATATTAGATTTTAATGTTTCAGACTTTACAAAATCATTTAGTAATTTCGAATTGATTTTAATTTCACCAGTTCCATTATTTAGATAAACTCTAGCACTTGACGTTTTTCTTCTACCTGTTCCGTAAGATTTATACATATTAAATATCTAGATTTTTGGGTTTTTGTGCTGAATGCGAATGTTCACTATCATTATATATTTTCAATTTTTTCAACATATTTTTTCCTAGTGAATTTTTGGGTAACATTCCCTTTACAGCATTCATTATAACGAATGATGGATTTTTTTTGAGCATAGTATCTAAATTTGATGATTTCATATTACCTATATATCCAGTATGTTTATGATAAATTTTATTACTTAATTTATTCCCAGTCACTTGGACTTTGCCAGCATTTATAACAATTATGTAATCACCATTATCAACATAGGGCAAATATGTAGGTTTATGTTTACCTCTTAATATATGTGCTACTTTGGAGGCTAATCTCCCAAGTACAACTTTTTCAGCATCAACAATAAACCATTCTTTAGTATTCATCATCATTCCAATATTGAGTATCTGAGATTCTACTCATATCAACCAATCTATACAAGCTATTTTGCTAAAAAATCATGAAAGAATTATAGAAATTATGTAAGATAGTCAAAATGAGTAAAATTGATTATATAATTAATGAAATAGAATATGCTGTGGATACATTAGTTAATGTAAAGCTCTATCAAACTACAGACTCTGTTAACTTAAGTTCCGATAACCTCAACAGTGATGATAAATTACAATCTATTAAAGTGATGAGGGTAAATCATATGGGAGAAATATGTGCTCAGGCTTTGTACAGGGGACAAGCAATAGTAACAAAAGATTCTACAATTAAAGAAGAACTTTATAAGATGTGCGAAGAAGAAAAAAATCACTTAAAACTCTGCTCTACGAGACTCAAGGAATTAGATGGTAGAACTAGTATTTTCAATCCGTTATGGTATGTTTCCTCATTTGCTTTAGGGATGGTGGCTGGACTAAATGAAAAAAAATGGAAAATGGGGTTTATTGAAGAAACCGAAAAACAAGTTAATGAACATTTAGATGAATATATTAATTTGGTACCAAAAACAGATAAAAGAACTAAAGAAATTTTGAAAATAATAAAAGAAGATGAGAAAAGACATCAAAAAAAAGCTGGGGAGTTAGGATCTGAAGAATTACCAAATAATATGAAAAATTTTATGTCTATTTTTTCAAAATGTATAAAAAAAGTTAGTTCTTACATCTGATATTTATTTTTCACTTATTTTTCTATCAATTGCAGAATAACATTTACTTGAGTGGATGTTTGATAAATTTTTTATAAATGATGATAATTTTGACTTAAGTTTAGGTATATTCATTTTATCGAAAGTATTATGCATAGCTGGTTCATTCATCATCAAAGAATAATATTGAGTATTACTAGATATAATATGTGAAATACAATTATATCTCTTAAAATTATTATTAATGAAATTATCAGCAAACATAACGTCAATTTTCTTGATATCCGATAAAGGTATGCCTCTTTCTAGATAATCTATATTAATCATATGAGGGTTTAATTTATCTCTATGCTGATTGTTATTCTGATTTATTATCATGGGAATTGTCAAAAAAATATTTTCGTCAGTACATGATGAAATATGTATTTCGAATCTAACAATTAAAAAGTTTTCTAAACCATCTTCTATGTATGTATGGAATGTTATATGGCTTTCTTTTAGGTGTAATACAGCACTATTACAATTTTTTAAATTTGCCTTTATTAACATTGATGCGCTATCGCCAAATGGCTCAAAATTACTGATAGATTTATTTATAATTTCTGTATTTACTACATCTGCAGATAATGTCGCCATTTTAAGAAGTTTATTTACATCATAAATTTTAAAAATATGTTTTAGTATATTATTAATTTCTGTTTTCTCATTATAATAAAACCCTTCAAATGTATTGATAATTAGAGTTCTACTTATATTGCTTATTTTTTTAAGCATGGCTAATTTTTGGATGCCAAATTAATTGAAGTATATTTCCATCAGGATCTATGCAATAAAAACTTCTTGAACCATCTCTATGATCTTTAACTTCCTGATGTATATGTATTTGATGAGATTTAATTTTATCATACCATATATCTACATCTTGTTTGTTATGAAGTATGATCCCAAAGTGATCTAATTTTGAATTTTTATTATCTGTATCTAATGTACTAGAATAGTGTAAGGCTAAATTATCACGTCCATTTGTTAAATACACATTTTCAGAATCAGGTTGCCAATCTATATTCATACCAATGATATTAGTATAAAAATTTAAGCATGCTTTAAAATTTTTTACTTTAAGTGCTAAATGTCTTATACCTAATGTCTCATTCATATAATTAACCCCTGTAAATCCTTTGATATATTTGACGATGTTACAAACATTTCTCCTATCAAAAAAGTAGATATTCCTGAATTTCTTAATAACTTTATATCATTAGAATCACGTATACCACTTTCACTTACAACAATAACATCATCATTAATTGATTTTATTAAATCTAAGCTCGTTTGAATTGAAGTCTCAAATGTTTTAAGGTTTCTATTGTTTATTCCTATTAAATGACATTTTTTGTCTAAAGCTATCTGAAGCTCTTTTTCATCATGTACTTCTACTAAAACATCTAAATCTAATTTTAAACTAAGATCATATAACCTTGAAAATAGATCTTTCTTAAGAGCAGCTACAATTAATAATATACAATCTGCACCAATTAGCTTTGACTGTATTAATTGTGATTCATGTATAATAAAATCTTTTCTTAATATTGGTAAAGTTGTTTTATTTCTAACTTGGATTAAATCTGCAATACTTCCTTTAAAAAATCTCTGATCAGTTAAAACAGATATACATGAGGCTCCAGCTTGTTGATATTCTATTGCAATTTCTTCTATATTTAAATTTTCATTTAAAAAGCCTTTGCTAGGAGAAGCTCTTTTAATCTCTGCAATAATTGAAATTGTATTATTAATAATATTTTTTTTTATTGTTTTCAGAAAACCCCTATTTTCTATTTTTTTTTTCAAAACATCATTAATATTCATTTGTTGTTGATTCATTAATTCAACAATTTCTTGTTCTTTATTTTTTATGATTTCATCTAACATGATCAAAACTATTAGTTATACTGACATATTTATTAAATGTATTGATTGATTCTTTTGATTCAATTGCTGATTGACATTTTTTGATTGAATCAATTAAATTATCAGTTAAACCAGACAAATATACTAAAGCAGCAGCATTGATAACACATATATTTAGCATTGGTGATTTTTTATTTCCTAAAACACTTTTAAGAATATTTAAGCTTTCACTTGGATCATTAGTCAATATATCATCCAAACTACCCAACTTGAGATTGTAGCTGTCAGGATCTATAACATATTTTTTCATATTATTATTATTAATTTCTATGACATTGGTAGTAGTAAAAATACTAATTTCATCTAAGCCATCATTGGAATGGACAATCATAGCTCTTTTTACACCTAGCTTTATTAACGTTTCAGCTACTAAATTCATTTTGTCTTGAGAATATACACCTATTAATTGAATTTTTGCTCCAGCAGGATTAGTTAATGGCCCTAAAAGATTAAAAATAGTTTTGTCTGGTGCTATTTGTTTTCTTGCTTCAGCAACATACTTCATTGATTGATGATGTAGCGGTGCAAACATAAAACCAAAATTACATTCTGAAAGACATTGTTCCACTTGTTCGGGCGAAAGATTAATATTAGCACCTGCTTCTAACAATAAGTCTGCGCTGCCTGATTTACTTGTAACGGCTTTATTCCCATGTTTTGCTACAGATGCACCACATGACGCAGCTATAAATGACGAAACAGTTGAGATATTAAAAGTTCCTTTACCATCACCACCAGTTCCACAATTATCAACAACTGAACGACTAATAGAAACTTTTTTAGATATTTTTCTCATGCTTGTCGCAAAGCCCGTTAATTCATCTGATGACACTCCTTTTTTATTCATTCCAATCAAAATTTTTTTTAAAAAATCTGTATCATATTTACCTTCAAAAGCAACTGACAAAAAATCTCTTGCTTCTTCAAAAGACAAATTGGTTCCATTTTCTATTTTTTCCAGTATCTTCAAGATTGTATTTCCAAAAAATTTTTAAAAATCTGATGTCCAACATCAGTTAGAATTGATTCTGGGTGAAATTGCACTCCATAAGTCGGATAATTTTTATGTTTTATGGCCATTATTTCCTTATTAGAATCATCCTCAATAGTCCAAGCTATTACCTCAAGACATTCAGGTAAACTTTTTTCTTCTATAACCAAGGAATGATATCTTGTTGCTTCAAAAGGATCCGGTATTTCTGAAAATATTTTTTGATTGTTATGTCTAATTTGAGATGTTTTGCCGTGCATTATATTTTGAGCTGAAATTATTCTGCCATTAAATGCTTGCCCAATACTTTGATGACCTAGACATATACCTAATATAGGTAATTCTTTGTGAAATCTTTTGATTACATCAACAGAAATTCCAGCTTCATTTGGTGTGCAAGGCCCAGGTGATATTAGTATTTTTTCGGGCTTAATTTTTTCTATTTCAGATATATCTATCATATCATTCCTATGAACAGTAAGCACCTCACCAAGTTCTCCAAAATATTGAACAACGTTATAGGTAAATGAGTCATAATTATCAATCATTAAAATCATTTTATATCCTCTAAATTTTTATAAGCTTGGAGTATAGCCATACCTTTGTTTATCGTTTCATCCCATTCTTTTTCTGGAATAGAATCGTAAACAATACCAGCTCCGCATTGAATATTCAGTATATTGTTTTTTATAACTGAAGTTCTAATTGCAATAGCCGTATCTAGATTGCCATTCCATCCCAAATAACCAATTGCTCCTGCATAAATTCCACGTTTTGATTTCTCCAATTCATAAATAATTTCAATCGCTCTAATTTTTGGCGCACCTGTTACTGTACCTGCAGGGAATGTAGATTTCAATACATCAAACATTGTGCAATTATCTTTAATTTGACCTTTGACATTAGACACCATATGCATAACGTGTGAATACTTTTCAATAATCATTTTTTCAGTTAATTTAACAGTTCCTATTTCTGATACTTTACCAATATCATTTCTCCCTAAATCTATTAACATTAAATGTTCGGCGTTTTCTTTAGGATCAGAAGATAATTCTCTTTCTAATTTTTCATCTAATAATGAATTAGAACCCCTAGGCCTTGTACCAGCAATTGGTCTAACTGTTATATTTCCATTTTCAAGTCTAACTAAAATCTCTGGAGAAGAGCCAATTATATGACAATCATTCAAATTTAAATAATACATGTAAGGGGATGGGTTAATTTTTCTTAATTCTTTATAAAAATTTATTGGTTTATTATTAAATAACATTGACATCTTCTGTGACAATACAACCTGCATAACATCACCATTTTTTATATATTCTTTTATTTTATTAACAGAATCTAAGAAATCATTTTTCTTAAAGTTATAAGAAATTTCATTTTCAATATTTGATTTAATACTAGAAGAGTTTTCAACTGATTGTGATATTTTAAGAGTTTGTTGAATCTTGTTTAATTTAAGTTGAGTATTATTATAACTATCTATATTATTTTCAGAATACATAATAATATAAACACAATTATTAATCTTATCAAAAACTAATACTTCTTTAGAAATAATCAAAGAAATATCTGGCGAATTAAGTTGATCTGTTTGTTTGATAGGTTTTATCTTATCTTCTATATACTTAATTGAATCGAAACCAAAAAATCCTACCAATCCACCTATAAATGGAGGTTGTGATTCTAATTTTGGAATTTTATATCGGTTATAATATTTTTCAATCCATTCAAAAGGTTTTTTGCTTGTAACGGTTTTTATAACTTTATTGTCATGAAGTACTTTAATAACATCATCTTTAACTGTTATATAATCATTTGATGGTAAACCAATAATTGTATATCTACTCCAATCTTTATTTTCCTCCAAAGATTCAAATAAATATGAATTAGGTCGATCATAGAATTCTGAATATATCTCTATAGGATTTAAATTTCCTATTTCAATTTTTTTTGTTAATGGTATGTGTGTATATCCTTGATTTACGTATCTTAAAAATTCTTCTTCTAACATTTATCTTTATGGTTAATTTTCAATCGCGCTCAAGATATTTCGCATTTTTGAAATTGTATCTTTGTAGTTTTTGGAATTAAAAATTGCTGATCCTGCAACAAAAGTATCAGCTCCAGCCTTAGCAACTTCTTCTAGATTACTAAGATTTATACCTCCATCAACTTCTAGACGGATTTTTCTCTCAGATTTATCTATTAACTCTCTAACTAGTTTAATTTTTTTGAGCGTACTTGCTATGAATTTTTGACCAGCAAAACCAGGATTGACTGACATTAAGAGGATCATATCAATTTTATCTAAACAATGAGCTAGATGGGTGATTGGGGTAGCAGGATTTAATACAATTCCAGCCTTACATTGATTATCCTTAATCAAATTAATTGTACGATCTATATGTTCCGAAGCTTCAGGGTGAAATGTTATATAATCAGCCCCGGCTTTTGCAAACTCAGGAATTATTCCATCGACAGGCTTTATCATTAAATGTACATCAATGATATTTTTTATTTTATAATTTCTCAATGCTTTACACACTATTGGTCCAAAAGTTAGATTTGGCACATAGTGATTATCCATAACATCAAAATGTATAAAATCTGCACCTGCATCAATTACTGCTTTGACGTCTTCACCTAATCTAGAAAAGTCTGCAGATAATATTGATGGTGCTATTTTGTAATCAGTCATTTTTATTCACAAATTCGAAAATTATCAAAATCAGTATATGTCATCAGACTATTTAATTAAATTAATATTTTCATGATATTATATATAAAAAACATAGGAAGGATAATATGTGGAAAACTAAAATTTTATTTTTATTTATGATGGTATTAGCTTCGGTCGATGTATATTCAGAAGAATATCAAATCAAAATGTTGAGCTCATTAGAGGGTAAAATGATGGTATTCGAACCACCAGTACTATACATCAAAGCTGGAGATACAGTTAAATGGATATCAAAAGAACCAGGGCATAATTCAGCTTCTATTGACGAGATGTTACCTAAAAATGCTAAATCATGGAATGGTGCAGTCAATGAAGAGATTTCTGTCAAATTTGATGTTGAAGGCACTTACGGTTATAAGTGTACACCTCATTATATATTAGGAATGGTAGGTTTAATAATTGTTGGAGAGAAAAGCTCGAACTTTGAACAAGCTAAAAACTCAGCATTGTCTATAGAAAAGAAATTTGCAACAAACAAAAATAGATTCACTGAGTACTTTGCTAAAGTAAAATAAATATTTTATGCAAAAAGAAAAAAATTTTTTTGATATATATAAACTTAGTTTTAAAGGAAAAGTTAGAGACATTTATGAAATTAATAATAAATTATTGTTGATTATTGCATCTGATAGAATTTCAGCTTTTGATTTTGTTTTTAATGATGAGATTCCTGGCAAAGGAATTACTCTTAATAAATTAACAAAATTTTGGTTCAATAAAACAAGTCAAATTTTTCATAATCATTTAGAAACTAATTTGAAAATAGATGATCTCAAAATACCTAAAAATTATATTGATCGTTGTATATTAGTTACGAAAACTCGTGTAGTACCTATTGAAGCTATAGTAAGAGGTTATTTAACAGGTTCTGCATGGAATGAATATAACAGTGAAAAAAAAATTCATGGTGTCAGTATTAAGGAAAATTTTTCAAAATATGAAAAATTTAATAAACCAATATTTACACCATCAACCAAAGCTGTTGTGGGTGAAAGAGATATAAATATATCTTTTGAAGAAATGAAGACAAGTATAGGCGCACAACTCGCAGAAGAAATAAAAGAAATTAGTTTAAAGCTGTATTCTTTTGCCCATGAATTTGCAAAAGAAAGAGGTATTATAATTGCTGATACCAAATTTGAATTTGGTCTAGATGATAATGATAATTTATTATTAATAGATGAAATTTTCACACCAGATAGCTCTAGATTTTGGTTATATAACAATAGTACAGAAGAAATACAATATGAGTCCTTTGATAAACAATTTTTTAGAGATTATTTAATTTCTATTGGATGGAATAAGGAACAACTAAAATTGCCTTTAGAAATAAAAAATAAGTTAATGGATAAATATAATTTAGCTCTTACTTTACTAACAAAATAAAGTCTAATGATTAAAATTTTTATTACAGGAAATAATACGGAGGTTGGGAAGACTTATATAACTTT
The DNA here is from genome assembly GCA_002716945.1 of Gammaproteobacteria bacterium. Lineage (GTDB taxonomy): Bacteria > Pseudomonadota > Gammaproteobacteria. Next base: position 803,037 of record PBCF01000002.1, read on the forward strand.
AAATTTGATAAATACAGCAATACAAAATGGTAAGTCTGTAACACCATTCAAATCTGTTGAAACTGGTTGTAAGAAAATTAAAAAAAACCTGATACCTAGTGACTCAAAAAAGTTTTTCCAAGCTATTAATAAAACAATAGATTTAGATATAATAAATCCTTACCGATATCCTCAACCTATATCGCCATATAAAGCTATAAAATTATCTGGCAAGAGAATATATACAAAAAATATATTAGATAAAATTAAAAAACTTCCAAAATCAGATATTTTAATTATGGAGGGAGCAGGGGGTGCATTTTCACCTTTAACTAGTGATGGCTTAAATATTGATTTAATAAAAAAATCCAATCCCAAAACAGTTCTAGTAGTCAAAGATGAACTAGGTGCAATTAATAATACTTTAGTTAATATAGAATCCTTTATAGCTAAAAAAGTTAAAGTTCATGCAATTATACTTAACAGAATAAATTCTAATATGTTTAAGGATATTGACAACTTAAAAGAAATTAAAATGTATACTAAAATACCAATTTTTCAAACATATCCATCAAAACTTAATAAAAATAAAAATGTTTTTAAAAAATTATTAAACTTACTTATTAAAGTCTAGATATTATAAAGAACCAATAGATGCCAGTGAACATTTTTCTGCTCGATCGGCTAAAACAGCTTGAGCTTTTTTTATATTATCATCTTTGCCTAGCCATGATTGTAATGCAGATTGTTGAATAGCTCGAGCATAAGAAAATGTTACTCTCCATGGTAGTGATTTATTTGATTTATTCATAATATTTAAATGCATTGTAGATTCTTCGTCGGTTTGTCCTCCTGATAAAAAAGCTACACCAGCTAATTCATTAGGTAAACAAAGTTTTAAACATTCAATGGTTGTTTTAGCTACATCATCATAATTAGCTCTTTTTTTATTTTCTGTTCCAGATATAACCATACTTGGCTTGAGAACTGTTCCCTCTAAAAAAACATCCATTATAGTTAATTGTTCAAATAATGAGTCAAGAACAGTTTTTGTAACTGTATAGCATGCTTGTATAGAATGATTGCCATTAATTAAAATTTCCGGTTCAACAATTGGGACCAAACTATGCTCCTGACATAGAGAGGCATATCTTGATAAGGCATGTGTATTTCCGAATATACAAGCAGTGGAAGGTATACTATCACCTATAGTAATTACAGCTCTCCATTTACAAAATTTAGCACCTTTATCAGCATATTCTGACAATCTTTCTCTTAATCCATCTAAACCTTCAGTAATTTTTTCCGAGGGATGATTTGATAAATCTTTAGCACCTTTATCAACTTTTATACCCGGTAATATTCCAATACTATTCAAATAATCTCTAAATAAAATACCTGTGCTCATTTTTTGATGGAATGTCTCATCAAATAAAATTGCTCCGCTTACATAATCAGAAAGTTTTGGTGTAGTAACGATTAATTCTCGATACTTCACTCTATTAGTTTCGTTATTGTCCACTCCTATTGAACCTAATCTTTTTCCTATTGTTGGACTACTTTCATCCATCGCCAGTATACCTTTTGGAGATTGCATCATTGTTTTGGCCGTTGTAATTAATTTTTCTTTATCCATTTTTTTAAACTACTTATATATCGAGAAGATTTCCTACTTCAACAATTTTCAAAGCATTTGTTCCTCCTTTTGTTCCCATTAAATCACCTTTTGTAATTATAACTAAATCTCCCTTTTTAACAGTACCCTTCTGTTGCATTAAATCAATTACTTGTTTATTTGCCTTAGCATGAATGTGTTCTATTTTATTTATTTTTATAGAATATACTCCTTTATATAAACAAATTCTTCTACTAGTTTTTTCATTTTGCGTCATAGCATAAATTGGTATAGAAGATTGCACTCTTGACATCCATAACGCTGTAGAACCTGTTTCAGTTAATGCTGCTATTGCTTTAATAGAAGCTTTATCAGCACTATATGCTGCAGCCATTGCAATTACTTGATCAACTTTAGAAAAGTTTTTTTCCTTTCTGGCAATCGTAATGTTTTTTCTATTGGTTGACTCGGCTATTTCACAAATCCTAGACGCTTCCAATACCACATCAACTGGATATTTTCCGACCGCAGTTTCGCCAGATAACATAATTGCATCAACACCGGATGACACCGCGTTAGATACATCAAATACTTCTGCCCTTGTTGGAAGTCTATTTGTTTTCATAGATTCCATCATCTGAGTAGCAATAATGACAAGTTTATCATAAGACATAGCCTTATTAATTAACTTATCTTGAACAGCAGGAAGTTGTTCTATTCCTATCTCCACACCCAAATCACCTCTTGCCACAAGAATCCCATCCGAATGTTTCACAATATCATCAAGATTTTGCAAAGCTTCACTTCTTTCAATTTTCGCAATAATTCCAATTTTTTTATTTTTAATAATTTTTTTGATTTCTATTAAATCATTTTGATCCTTTACAAAAGATACAGCTATATAATCTATATCATATGTTATTGCTCTCTTTAGGTCGATTTTATCTTTTGCAGTTAATCCTTTTAAAGATAGTCCCCCACCTTTTTTGTTCAAACCTTGGTAAGAATAAAGTGTTCCACCGCGTAGTACTTTAGTATGTATTTTCTTACTGATGATATTCGTAACTTGTAATTTAATTAATCCATCTGATAATAATAATTCATCACCTTTGATTACATTTTTATAAAGATTTTTATAAGTTATACCAACTTTTTTAACATCCCCTTTGTTAGCATTAAGAGAAGCATCTAGAATAAATTTGTCGTCTGACTTTAACCTGATATATTTATTTTCACCAAAACCTTTAATTCTGATTTTTTGACCTTGTAAGTCAATTAATGTTGCTACTGGACGATTCAATTTTTTCGATTCATTTTTTAATGTATTTAAAATTTCTTTGATTGAATCTACTCTGGCATGTGATAAATTTAATCTGAAAACATCAGTCCCTGCCTCAATAAGACCTTTTATTACATTCACACTATTAGTGGAAGGTCCCAATGTAGTAATTATTTTAGTTCTTTTTCTCATAAATCATATGCTCCCAATTTTTCAAGTATTGGTAATTTTTCGCCTTCTATCCACTTTAAGAGTGATCCTCCACCAGTCGAGATATAAGAAAATTCATTTTCTAGATTAATTTTTTCAATCAATGAAACAGTATCACCGCCACCTACAAGCGAAAAACAATTACTATTTGAAATTATTTTAGAAATTTCTTTTGTCCCTTTATCAAAAGGTGGTTGTTCAATAAAACCAAGTGGACCATTCCAAAAGACTGTGCCCGAAGACTCAATATATTGTTTATATGTTTCCACGGTCTTTGTTCCAATATCAAAAATCCTATCATCTGATTGTATCATAGATAACGATTTATTTTGACTATCATGATATGAATCACTTGAAGCACAAATAACATCTGTAGGAAGAATAATTTTATTATAATTTGATGAGTTCAGTATTTTTTTAGCTTCATTAATAGATGATTTTTCATATAAAGATTTTCCAATTTCATAATCCATAGCACACAAGAAAGTATTTAATATTCCTCCACCCAAGATCATATGATCTGTTTGTTCCAACAATTTTTGCAATAATTTTAGTTTTGTTGTAATTTTTGCTCCAGATACAATTGTTAAAAGTGGTTTAGTTGGATTTTTTATGGTTTTTTTAATAATTTGAATTTCATTGTCTACTAGTAACCCGCTATATGTATCCAAAAAATTTGAGATTCCAAAAGTCGTACATTCTTTTCTGTGAGCTACTCCAAATGCATCAAAAACAAAAATGTCTGCTAATTTGGCAATTTTTTTACTCAAATTATCATTATTACTTTTTTCTCCTATCTCAAATCTAACATTTTCACATAATACAACTTTATTTTGTGAAAAATTGACCCCATCAATCCAATTTTCTGCAAACCCGATGTTTGTATTTAATATTTTTTCTAATACTGTCGCAATTGGTTTAAGTGAAAAAGATTTCGTTTTTATACCCTCTTCCGGTCTACCTAAATGTGAAAGAATTATAATTTTATTATTTTTTCGAAGAAGATGATCTATGGTTGGGATTGTTTGTTTTATTCTAAAAGTGCTTTGAATCACTGAATTAGAAATGGGTACATTGAGATCAAGTCGTAATAGAATTGTTTTATTTGTTACCTCATGATTGTTAATCGATTTAAGCATTAAAATTTAGTAAGTATTTTTGCTATGTCTAACATACGATTAGAAAATCCCCACTCATTATCATACCAAGCACATATTTTATATAGATTATTATCTATACATCTAGTTAAGGTATCATCATATACTCCGGAAAATGAAGTATGATTAAAATCAATAGAGACAAGTGGTTCAGATGTATAGCCAAGAATACCACTAAGATTAGTCTGGGTTGATTCTAAAATTATCTCATTTATATTTTGAATTGATGTTTTTTTTGAAGGAGTAAAACATAAATCAACCAAGGATACATTTAATGTAGGGACTCTAATTGCAAAACCGTCTAATTTACCTTTCAAGTCAGGTAAAACTAGACCGACAGCAGAAGCAGCTCCAGTTTTTGTTGGTATCATAGAGTGTGTAGCTGATCTAGCTCTCCTCATATCACTATGGTACACATCAGTTAGAACTTGATCATTTGTATAAGAATGGATTGTTGTCATAAGCCCAGATTCAATTCCTATGTTATTATGTAAATTATTAATAAGTGTTGCTAAACAATTTGTAGTACATGAAGCATTAGAAATTATTTTGTGTTTCTCATTTAATAAATTATGATTAACTCCATAAACTACTGTTATTTCAGCATCTTTTGATGGTGCTGAAATTAAAACTTTTTTTGCACCGCCTTCGATATGTTTAGAAGCTTTTTCCTTAGAAGTAAATAATCCAGTGCATTCTAGCACAATATCAACTTTTAGTTTATCCCAAGGTAATTTTGATGGATCTCTCTCAGATAAAACAATGATCTCATCTTTATTATTTATTGTAATTTTATCATTCTTGATTGAAATATCTTGTTCAAATACACCATGCGCAGTGTCATATTTTAAAAGATGTGCGTTTATTTTCGTATCTCCCAAGTCATTAATGGCAATGATATTAATGTCATCAGAAAAATTATTTTCATAATATGCTCTAAAAATATTTCTACCTATTCTACCAAAACCATTTATTGCAATATTTGTAGTCATGTTTTTCTTCCATTTTCTTTAATTAAATTCTTAACTTGTTTTATTATATTTGATATTGTAAAACCAAAATGATGCATTACTTCTTGTCCTGGCGCAGACAATCCAAATGAACTCATTGATACAATTTGTCCTTTATTTCCAATATATTTATGCCAATAATTACCAACTCCGGCTTCTACTGCTAGAATATTTTCAATATCATTAGGCAAAACTGAAGATTTATATTTGTTGCTTTGTTCATCAAATATTTCTGCGCATACAAATGATACGACACGGACATTATAATCTTTCATTTTTTTTGCGGCTTCAATAGCTAAATATACTTCTGAACCTGTAGAAATTATTATAGCATCAGGCTTGCCTTTTTTTTCATAAATCACATAAGCTCCATAATCAATGTTTTTTGTTTGTTGAATTGTCCTTTTTAATTCTGGCAATTTTTGTCTTGATAAAATAATAGATGTCGGGCCTGAAGTTCGTGTTAATGCTCCCTTCCATGCGACAGCAGTCTCAAGAGTATCAGCTGGTCTCCATAGTTGCATATTAGGTATGATTCTTAATGAAGTTAATTGTTCTACAGCTTGGTGAGTAGGTCCATCTTCACCTAATCCAATTGAATCATGTGTAAAAATATAAATAACGGGTAATTGCATTAATGCAGACATTCTTATTGCATTCTTAGCATACTCTGAAAAGATTAAAAAAGTACTAGCATATGGTCTCAATCCCTTATGTAAAAATATTCCATTATTTATAGCTGACATAGCAAATTCTCTAACACCATAATAGATATATTTACCACTAAAATCAGATTTTGTAATTGCTTTAGATGTTGAACAAAATACTAAATTTGACTCTTTCAAATCTGCAGAACCACCAATGAGTTCTGGTAAATATTGTGAGATTTCTTCTAAGACAACTTGCGAAGATTTTCTTGTAGCTAAATCACCATATTGTTTTTTACAAAATTTTTCTATTGTAGTATTCAACTGTTTAGGTAATTTATTATTAATGCGCCTAATCAAATCTCTTGCTTCATTTGGATATTTTTTTTTATATTTTTTAAATAAATTATTCCATTGGTTTTCGAATTGTTGTCCTTTCTTTCTAAAATCCCAAGCTTTATAAATGTTTTGTGGTATGAAAAAAGGACGATGTTTCCATCCAAGTTTTTTTCTTGTTTCTATCACTTCATCAGCACCCAAAGGCGCACCGTGAGCGGCACTTGTATTTTGTTTATTTGGAGAACCAAATCCAATTTTAGTGCTAGCACAAATTATTGTTGGTTTATTTTTTTCTTTCCTTGCTAAATTAATTGCTTTTTTTATTTCAGAAAAATTATGACCGTCTACTTTAGAAATTACATTCCAGTTATAAGATTCAAATCTTTTTTTGATATTTTCTGTAAACCATAAATCTATTTTTCCATCTATTGAGATTCCATTCATATCATAAATTAAAACTAATTTGCTTAACCCTAATGTTCCTGCAAGTGAGCATGATTCATGTGACACCCCTTCCATTAAACATCCATCACCAGCAAAAACATATGTGTAATGATCAATAATATTAAAACCTTTTCTATTAAATTCTTTTGCTAGAGATTTTTCTGCTATAGCCATTCCTATTCCATTAGCAATACCTTGACCAAGAGGTCCAGTTGTGGTTTCAACACCAGGAGTTACATCGCATTCTGGATGTCCAGGCGTTTTTGAATTAAGCTGTCTAAAGTTTTTTATATCATTTATATTTAGTTTATAACCAGTTAAATGTAACAAAGAATATAAAAGCATAGAGCCGTGTCCATTAGATAAGATAAAACGGTCTCTGTTAAACCATCCAGGATTATTGGGATTATGTTTTAAATAATTATTCCACAAAACATTTGCAATATCTGCCATGCCCATAGGAGCACCAGGATGTCCAGACTTTGCTTTCTCTACCGCATCTATGCTTAGAAATCTAATTGCGTTTGATAATTCTCTTGTAGTCACATCTATAATTGTAATATTAGTTTTTATTTCTCCATTTTATAGAACATCCAATGCTTGGAATTTGTTCTTCAGGCCCTTTACCAGTTCTTGCTATCAGCATCATGGCCTTAAATAAATCACTTTGATTAGCATCCATAACATTTTTTGCTCCTCTATCATCAAACCTACCTCGATACTGTAATTCTAGTTGGGAGTTATATCCATAAAAATCTGGAGTACAGATGGCTCCATATTTTTTAGCAACTTCTTGTGATTCATCAAGCAAGTACGGAAAACTGAAACCATGTTTTTTAGATTCTATTATCATATTATCAAAGGAATCTTCGGGGAATGAAATATAATCATTTGGATTAATGGCAACACAACCGATGCCTTTTTTTGCTAAAACCGCAGTTTCAACTGCCAATTTCTCAATAAGAGCTTGAACATAAGGACAATGATTGCATATAAACATAACTAATAACCCCTTTTCCCCTTTACAGTCTTCAAGACTCCATTTACGAGAATCAACACCATTTAGATTGAAATTATCAGCTTTTTTGCCGAAATCACATACTGGTGTTGTTAATAATGCCATTTTTGATAATTGAAATTGTTAATGTTCATCCCTATTATATTAAGACAATACTATTTTTCTTTTATATATAGGTATTGATGATATAATACATCATTTTTGAGTAACTTAGAATCTATGGCCAATTCAAATTTATCAAAATCTAAGCAAAAAGAGTTTAAGGCTTTAATAGAAAAAGGCAAAGAACAAGGCTTTCTTACTATAAGTGAGATTAATGATTTGCTTCCTGCGAATATATATGATTCCGATCAAATAGAAGGAATTGTTAAATTAATTAATGATCTGAAAATTAAAGTTGTAGAATCGGCTAAACAAGCTGGGGATACCATTCTAACAGATGATGAAGTTGTTGATGAAGATGTTGATGATATAACAGAAGAAGAAGCAGTAGATGTTCTCTCAAGTCTGGACGAGGAATTCGGTAGAACTTCAGATCCGGTCCGTATGTATATGAGAGAAATGGGGACTGTGGAATTATTAAATAGGGAAGGCGAGATAATAATAGCAAAAAAAATAGAAGAAGGTCAGAAATTAATATATGATGCCATTCAAAAATTTCCAGAATCAGCAAAATTTTTTATAAAAACATTCAGCACAGACGAGGAACCAGAATCTCTAATATCAGATTATATTTTAGATATGAAAATGTCTGCATCAGAAGAATTTAAAACAGACCAATTGGCGGAAAATAGTAATGTAGTTGATGTAAAAGACGATGAGGATAAACAAGGAGATGATGTAACAGAAGAAGATGATATAGATGATAATGAAACATCTATTATTGATAACTCACCAGACCCTGTAGCTGTACTAGAAAGAGTTAATGAAATAAAAGAATTATTTTCAACGTATGAAAAATCTAAGAAAAAGAATGAAAAAAAATACAAAAAAGTATTTGAAAAAATTCAAATTCAAATTGCTAATTTCAAATTTACAAGTTTATTTATAGAAAAGTTAACTGCTAGAATTGAAAATATTTCTCAGACAATTGCTAAATATGAAAAAGGAATTTTTGAAACATGTAATGAATATTTAAAAATTCAAAAGAAAGTATTCATAAAAGAATTTAAAGAAAATGAAACTAATCTAGATTTTGCAAATAAGATAATCGCAGATTCTCAAATCAATTCTACCGACAAAGAGATTTTGCAATCAACAATTTTGAAATATCAAAAGAAACTACAGTTAATCGAAAAAGATCAAGATTTGTCAATAACCAATATCAAACAAATTAATAAAGATAGAAAAATTGGTGAAGCTAAAGAAAGAAATGCTAAAAAAGAAATGGTGGAAGCTAACTTAAGGTTAGTTATTTCTATTGCTAAAAAATATACCAATCGAGGCTTACAATTCTTAGATTTAATTCAAGAAGGTAATATTGGTTTAATGAAAGCAGTAGATAAATTTGAATATAGAAGAGGTTACAAATTTTCTACATATGCAACGTGGTGGATACGACAGGCAATAACTAGATCAATTGCCGATCAGGCTAGAACCATTAGAATACCTGTTCACATGATTGAGACTATAAATAAACTAAATAGGATACAAAGAAAACTTCTTCAAGAGAATGGCAAAGAAGCCACACCTAAAGAATTAGCTAAATATATGGAAATGCCAGAAGATAAAGTTAGAAGAGTTCTGAAAATTGCTAAAGAACCAATATCAATGGAATCTCCAGTTGGAGATGATGAAGATTCACATCTTGGTGATTTTATAGAAGACGAAAATGCGGAAAAACCTTTGGATGAGACCATTAACACAGGATTATCTGATTCAACACGTGAAATTCTCTCAACATTAACGCCCAGAGAAGCGAAAGTATTGAGAATGAGATTTGGTATAGATATGAATACCGATCATACATTAGAAGAAGTTGGAAAACAGTTTGATGTAACAAGAGAGAGAATAAGGCAAATTGAGGCTAAGGCTCTTAGAAAATTAAGGCATCCTTCACGTGCGCATAATCTAAAAAGTTTTTTAGATAATGACTAATACCGCAATATTTGCTGCAGGTTGTTTTTGGGGTGTAGAAGAAAAATTTAGAAATCTTCCTGGAGTTATTAAAACAGAAGTAGGATATATTGGTGGTATCACCAAAAACCCGACGTATGAAGACGTATGTACAGGAGATACTAATCATGCGGAGGCAGTTAAAGTAATTTATGATAATAATATTAGCTATAAAGAATTAGTTGATTTCTTTTTCAAAATTCATAATCCAACAACACCTAATCAACAAGGTGTAGATTTTGGTACACAATATAGATCTGCTGTGTTTTATTCTGATGAAAAACAAAAAAATATAATTGATGAAAGAATTAAATATTTTAATGAAAATTTATACAATAACAGTATAGTAACAACCATAGAATTAGCTACAGAATTCTGGATAGCAGAAGAATATCACCAAAAATATATTCTTAAGAAAAAGACTGGTTAATTTTTTAGGGCCTGTAGCTCAGTTGGTTAGAGCAGTGGACTCATAATCCATTGGTCGGAGGTTCGAGTCCTCCCGGGCCCATTTTGACCTCCTTTTAGGTCCTACACCCCAATAAAATCAACACTTAATTTTTTAAGGAACTGCATTTGTGTACCATAGATTATCTACAATGATACAATTAAGATATGGGTAAAATAATTGTTTCATGCAAAGAATGTAATCATAAAGCCATAATTGAAAAACCAGATGAGAGTTTAAAATCTTTCTTATGTACTATGTGTGGCACAAGACAAAAAGCATTACCTAGTGATTTTGTTGAAGTTGATGATTCTACAAAAAGAAAAAATTGTGAAAGATGTGGTCAGCTCATGCCACTCGGAAGAACTATTGATTTATGTTCTAACTGTGCTCCAAAAGATGAAAAGAAAATATATGACCCCAAGGAAACCTTTATAGGACCACCATGGAATAGTCATGATATACGAGAAGATTCTATTGCTCGCGTAAATAAAGGTTTTATTGATGCAGAAAAAATAAGCAGTAAGAAAGGAAGAAGAAAAAAGTTCTAAAAACTCCAATCAAGATACGACATATGCTGTTATTACAATAGGTTATACTTTTTAAGTAAAAGCATAAGCTACAACAATCCCAACAATAGTTAAAGCAAAAATTACCTCACCCATATATTTATTATATATCAGAATGAGAAAAAAAGTTTACTAATATTATGGGAAGTATTTTATTCATCTTACTTTGAATATTGTTATAATTAATTTATGAATAATAAAAATGATGATAACAACTATGAGTTGTTAATTGCACAATGGCACCATGATCGAAACCTCATTGAAGGCAGTACTGATAAAGACCAATACTTAAAGCTTATGCAAGAAGCAGGGGAATTGTCTGATAGCTTATGCAAAGGTAAAGATATTCGTGATGATATTGGCGATATGATGGTTGTCTTGATTAATATTATGGTAAGAAATAATCTAACAATAAAAGAATGTCTATCAGTAGCTTATGACGATATTAAGAATAGGAAAGGTAAAATGATTGATGGTGTTTTTGTTAAAGAAGGTGATCAATAAAATACTTACCATGGCATTAATTACTTTAAACAAGATTTTTAATAATCAAAATTATTAACCAAATAAGAGGGAATAATAATATTAGCGCTAGAATGCCTCTTGCAATATTACTTTTCCTAGCATCTTTTCTTTTATAACCGCTTTTATCCATTACTAAATTATATATTTAATTTTTTGAAAATAAATTCAGGTATGATTCTAATAACCAACATAATATATCGCCAAACCCACTTAGTATAAATTATATTTTTATTGCTTTTTTGTGCATTAAAAATATCTTTTGCCACATCTGCTGGCCTTGCAGTAAGTAATTTTGGTCTCTCTATATTTTTGTTTGTATTTATATATCCAGGTATAACCGTTAAAACATGTGTATTAGATTTTGAGAGTCTGTTTCTCAAACCACTCAAGTATGTGGTAAACGCAGATTTGGCACTTCCATATATATAATTCTTCATTCTGCCTCTTTCTCCAGATACTGAACTTATCCCCACAATAAATCCCTCTCTCCTAATTTCTAAATCATTTGCGACAATATTAAGCAAAGATACAGGGCCTGAATAATTAATATTTATTGATTTACTAACATCATCTTGCGATTTTTCGGCATTTTTTTGATCTGGATAAAAGCCAGTGACATTAATAAATCCAAAAGGTTTGGGGTCTAGAGAAGAATAAAAAGATTGGTGTGTATCAAATTTCTCTATATCAAGTTCTCTTAATTCTGTAATTATCTTGTATTCTGATTGGAGTATCTTTGCAAATTGTTCAATTTCATTTATTTTTCTACCACATAAATATATATTATACCCATTCATTGCATAAACCTTTGCTATCTCTTTAGCTAGAATATTTTTTGCGCCTATAATTAATATATATTTCATTTTTATTTCTATTAACTCTTCTGGACAAAACTAAATAAATGGATCATACGCCCATTGTAATAAAGCTTGTCTTTGTTTTCTCCTGCATTCTAAATCATTTTTTCTACAATTTTTTTTTATCCCACCTATGTGTCGTGGACCAAAATTTTTCCATCTCTGTATTTGTATTTTATCCATCTTTGAATTTCTTCTACCAATAGTATAACGACAATACCATTGAAACCATCCTAATGGGTCTTCTGGAAATATCCAACCTTTAGCCATCCATTCTTCCATTGAAAGTCCTGCTTTAACCTTAAAATAATTTAAATTTACATCAAAATAATCATCATTGATTTTGGCTTTTTTAAACCAATTTTTGGGGTACTCTGAAATATCACCTTTAAAATAATGCCCACCAAAGACTCCAGCTTCTAACATTTCTTTTGGTGTTAATCCTGGCTTGAATAATAAAGTTATGTCATCCATATTTACATCTCTATTAATATATTATAATATACTAAAACTAGTCCTCCTATATTAAGCCGGGTTGAACCTCGGCTTAATTATAAAACTTTTAGATGTGTTCCAACTTTTATTTCATACGATGATACATTTATCTCTGTATTGACACCAAAAAGAACTGATGCTGCTCTAATGGTATTTCCATGAGAAACAATTAAAATTTTACCTGAAGTTGGTAGTTCTGATATAAAATCCTTTAATCTAATACTCACGTCTTTTAAACTCTCACCATTTGGAGGTCTTCTTTCCCAACCTCTTCTTGCTAAAAAAAATTCTTCTTCACCTACTTCATTTCTAATTTCGTCCTTACTTCTACCAGACCAATCACCATAACTTCTTTCTTTCAATCTTTCATCAAAAATTATTTTAAAATTTTTTGCAATTATTTTTGCTGTTTCTGCTGCTCTTTTTAATGGTGAACTATAAATATAATTAAACGTGGTTGTTTTAAAACTTTCTGATAAATCATTAGCAGCATTTATTCCTTTGGATGTTAATTCAGGATCGTGCCAACCTGTGAATAGTTTTTGTTTATTATATACAGATTGTGCATGTCTAACGAACCAAATATTCCTATCACTCATTATTTATCCTTGTCTTTATCCATATTTTTGTTTGATGTATTAGATATATCATCTACAAGTTCTTCTGTAATTGCTACCTTTTTTGATGAACTTACAAATGTAGAAAAGAAGATACCCAATTCATATAAAATCCATATTGGTACTGCAAGCAAAATCTGAGATATAACATCGGGAGGTGTGAGTAACATTCCAATGATAAATGCACCTACAATTACATATGGTCTTTTTTTTATGAGATTTTCCTTAGTAGTAGCGTTTGTCATAACTAAAATAATCGTGATAATTGGCACTTCAAATGCAAAACCAAAGGCAAAAAATAACGTTACAACAAAGTCTAAATATCGTCCAATATCAGTCATAACTGCAATACCTTCAGGAGCAATACTTATAAAAAATGCAAAGATTAAAGGAAAAACAATGAAGTATGCGAAAGCTGCACCTAAATAAAATAACAAACTACTGGAAATCAAGATTGGAAGAACCAACTTTTTCTCATGGTCATATAGACCCGGAGCAATAAACCTCCACATATGATATAAAAGATAAGGTATTGTAATAAAAATAGATAGGAATAGAACTAATTTAAATGGAATAAAAAATGGTGATGCAACGTCAATAGCAATCATATTACTATCTTGTGGTAATTTTGTTATAAGTGGTTCGGCAATTATATTATAAATTTCATCGGCAAATGGGAAAAGTACTAAAAATATTATCAGAATAAATAATAGACATTTTGATATTCTATTTTTTAATTCTTGTAGATGTGGAATTACTGATTTAAAAGAACTATTTTTTTCTTCAATAGAATTCATTACTCTTTGATTTTTTTTGTTTGTTTTTTTATTTCTTCTTCCATTCTAGACATATGTGATTTTTGATCCGATATTATCTTATTAACATCAGATTGTTCAACTTCATCATCAATAGAGTCTTTCAGATTAATAAAATATCTTTGTATTTTTCCAAACCATTTACCTAAATTAGAAGCAATTAGAGGTAATCTCTCCGGCCCTAGTACGAAAAGTACGAGTAGAAAAATAACAAATAATTCCCAAAACCCTATATCAAACATATAGTTTATTTTTTATCTTTTGATGAAGATTTGCTGTCTATTATATTATCTTCAGACTCTTCTTTAGAAGATTTTTTAAAACTCTTAATCGCTGCACCTAAATCAGAACCAACATTTCTTAGTTTTTTTGTTCCAAATAAAACAACGATAATTATCAGAATTAATAATATTGACCAAGGTGATATACCACTAAGCATCTTTTTTCCTCATTTATTTCTTAATTTCTTTTCATCATGACCAGAAATTCCAAATCTCCCACGTAGCTCATGTAAAACGTCTTGAGTTGATAAATTATTATTAGATAACATAACAATGGAATGAAACCATATATCTGCTGTCTCATGAATGATATCTTTTTTTTCTTTCGAATTAACAGCTTCAATTAATTCATTAGTTTCCTCTAAAATTTTTTCTCCAATATATTTATCACCCTTTGCAAACAATGACGCAACATAGGATGTATCTGGTTGAGCATCTTTTCTTTTATTTATTACAACATCAAGTTCATATAAAATGTTGTTGTCATTTTTAATATGTTCCATTCTCATAGAGTAACATAATTAATATTATTCACGCACTAAAACTCCATGAGTTTTTAGATAATCTTTAACTTCCTTGATAGTAAAAATTGAATAATGAAAAATGCTGGCAGCTAAGACTGCATCAGCTTTACCCAAAATAATAGCATCTTTGAGGTGATCTAAGGATCCAGCACCACCAGATGCAATAACAGGAATATTAACATTTGAAGAAATGAGATTAAGTAGTTCTATATCAAATCCTTGTTTTGTTCCATCTCGATCCATACTTGTTAACAATATCTCACCTGCTCCTCTTTTCTCAACATCTTTTGCCCATTTAAAAGCATCATTACCAGTATTTTTTCTACCTCCATGAGTGAAAACTTCCCATGTTTGTGTTTGGTTATTTTTTTTTACATCTATAGCCGCAACTATACATTGTCGCCCAGTTTTGTTTGTGATTTCATTAATTAAATTTGGATTTTCTACGGCAGCAGAATTTATGGTTACTTTATCAGCTCCTGCATTCAATAAATTATGTACATCCACAAAAGATGAAACACCTCCTCCTACTGTCAGTGGAATAAAAACTTCTTCAGCAACTTTTTCAACCGTATCTATTATTGCTTTTCTTTTTTCGTGTGTTGCTGTTATATCTAAAAATGTTATTTCATCTGCATTTTCATAATCATATCTTTTGGCAATTTCTACCGGATCACCTGCGTCTTTTATTTCTTTAAATTTAGTACCTTTCACGACTCTTCCTTGGTCAATATCCAAACAAGGAATAATTCTTTTAGCTACATCCATTTATTTCTAACGCCTCTTTTAGATTGATTTTATTTTCATACAAAGCTTTACCAATAACAATGCCAGACAGACCATCTTTATCTAACTTCACAAGTTCATGTATGTCATCGATTGTCGTTATTCCGCCAGATGCAATTGTTGAAATTGATGTATTTTTAATAAATTTTTGAATGCAATCAAAATTGATACCTTCTAGCATCCCATCTTTATTAATATCCGTATAAACTATTTCAGATATTTTATTAAGTTCCAAGAATTCAACAAAATCTTTAATATTATTATTGTTTGTCTCCTTCCAACCTTTAGATGCTATTGCGTTATTCTTAATTGCTATATCTATAATTATTTTTGATTTGTTATCATCTGATAAATTCGGTATGAAATCAGGATCTGAGATAGATTTTGTACCAATTATAACTCTATCTATTCCAGCAGTAAAATATTGTCTCAAAGTAGATTCATTTCTTATTCCTCCACCTACTTGAATAAATAGATCAGTAAATTTTTTTCTTATTGAATTTATAACTTCAAAATTTGAAGGGGTGCCTGAGCTGGCACCATCCAAGTCAATTATATGTAAATTTTTACATCCTTGATCTACCCATCTTTGTGCAATCTCTAACGGGTTGTCTGAATATTCTATAACTTGAGAATAATCACCTTTAGAAAGTCTGACGCATTTTTTATTTTTTATATCAATAGCTGGAAATATTTTTATCATTATTCAATATCTCCTTCCCAATTTAAAAAATTTTTGAGAAATTGCAGACCATTCTTAGAGCTTTTTTCTGGGTGAAACTGCGAAGCAATCATACTATTTTTTTGAATAATTGATGTAAATTTTTTGCCATAGTTTGTTGTTCCTAAAACTACCTTAGGATCTTCAGGCTCAACATAATAACTATGCACAAAATAGAAATAACTATGATTTTCTATATCTTGCCAAATATTATGATTAGATGTATGTTCAACTTTATTCCAACCCATATGAGGTATCTTTAGATTTTTTCCTAAACTTTTAAATCCAGTAACTTTGCCAGTAATAACATCAAGGCACTGAACTCCTTCATCTTCTTCACTGAAACTCATAACTGCTTGTAAACCCATACATATTCCTAAGAAAGGTTTTTTAGTTATGTGATTTTTAAATTCATCAAGGTCAAATACTTGAGAAATATTATTCATACAACTGCCTACAGCGCCTTGTCCTGGTAGTATGATATGACTCGAATTTTTTATATCTTTAAAGGATGTTGAGACTTTAACATTTGAATTTTTATCTAAAACATTTTTAACTGCTTTATAAACACTATGGATATTACCCATGCCATAATCAATGATTACAACTTCTGCCATTACAATGTATCTTTAGTCGATGGAATTTTGTCTTTTTGTCTATTATCAATTTCCACAGCCATTCTTAAAGCTTTACCAAAAGCTTTGA
>PBCF01000005.1 GCA_002716945.1 Gammaproteobacteria bacterium
ATCATACCTGATCATAATCCAACAATGGGATCACTTGCAGACCGAAACTCAACAGATCCTCATTGGCATCACAAAGAAGAAAAGTATGGCGTGGCAAATAGAATTCCAACTGCATTTGCAATAGGGTATATGAAGGCTTTAGTTGAAAGAGCAGAAGAAGAAGAAGTATAAATTAGAAACATGAAAAAAGATCTCAGCGGGTTTATAGATTCAGGAGCAACTTTAAAATTTGGGCTAGGTAAATGGAACGATGCAAAAAAAAGTTTACTCGAATCCAATAATGATTTTATTATTATTACAAGCAAAAGTTGTAAAAGATTTATTTCTGATATTCCTTCTAGATATATTTTAGTGATAAACGAAGAACCTTCATTAAAATTAATTGATAATTATTTTTATGAAATATCCAAAATCATAAGCAAAACTAATGAATTAACTTTCATTGCTTTAGGGGGAGGAAGTGTTATTGATACAGCAAAAATACTTTCTTTAATGATGGGAAATAATATTAAGTCATCAGATGAAGCTATTGAAAAATCAAGTGAAAATAAAATCTCTGAAAAATCAAAAATAATATGTATTCCTTCTACAGCTGGAACTGGCGCTGAAATAACTCCTTTTTCAACAATTTGGGATAAAAAAAATGGTAGTAAATATTCGATATTAGCCAACAAAATTGATCGAGAAATAATTTTAGATCCTGAAATTTCAATAAGCTTACCTGAAGAAATAACAATTTCCACTGGGCTTGATTCACTGTGCCAGATTTTAGAATCAACATGGAGTAAAAAAGCTAATAAAAAATCATTGTCTGCAGCTTCGCTGGGGTTTGAATATTTAAATAAAAATTTAAATAATGTAATTTCTAATCCGTCAGACATTAAATCAAGGCAGGATATGTTGTTTGCTAGTTTTTTAAGTGGAGTTTCAATTTCAATTTCAAACACTACTTTATGTCATTCAATTTCTTACCCATTAACCTCAATTTTAAATGTTCCACATGGCGTAGCATGTGCATTAACTTTAATAGAAGTAATAAAGTTTAATTCATTTAAAAAGGAGGGATCTTTAAAGAATACTTTTCAAGCAGTTAATGTTAAAAGTTCTGAAATTCTCGTTAAAAAAATATCCTCAATGCTTGAAAACTTAAATTACAAAGATGCTATAAAACCTTTTGTTGAAAAAATTGAAAAAAATATTGAAAAAATATTGCCTCTTACATTAAGTTCCAGAGCTTCAAATAATCCAGCTACTGCAACATTAAACGATGTTGAAGAAATACTTAAAAATTCACTGAATTTTTATAAATATTAGTCACTTACACTAAATAGGGATTAGGTTATACTTTAATAAATAGTAAAAATGCGAATTAAATTATGACTTTTGAATCAAGAAAATTACCTGGCGAAAGAATATCATCTCTTGTAGACATTATTAAGAAAAAAGGCCACGCAATTGGGCTAGAAGCACATAGTGGACTAAGTGGTTTAGTAACTGAAAAATTAGATTTTGATTTTATATGGGAAAGTAGTCTAACCGATTCTGCAAGCAAAGGTCTTCCAGATGCATCTATAGTTGGAAACGAAAGTAGAATCCATACCATTGATGAGATACTTAATGTAACTACAAAGCCTATGATCGTTGACGGGGACACAGGTGGAGATGAAGATAATTTTAGATTCCTGATTAAAAGGCTGGAAAACCAAGGAGTTTCAGCTGTTATTGTAGAAGACAAAATTTTTCCTAAGAGAAATAGTTTTGGGGGAACCGTTGGAGCAGGCATGGAAGATCCAAATATATTTTCAAAAAAATTAGAAGTTGGCATGAAAACAAAGACTACCAAAGACTTTTTAATTATTGCTAGACTTGAAAGCCTAATAGCTGGCTTAGGGATGAATGAAACTATGATGAGGACTGAAAAATATATAAATGCTGGGGTTGATGGAATTATGATACATTCTAAACTCAAAGAGCCAAGTGAGGTTTTAGAATTTATTCCTAAATTTGAAGCATTGTGTAAAAAATTAGGCAGGAGGCCTTACTTAATTGCAGTTCCAACGACTTACAACAATATAAGCGACGACGAATTAATAAAATCTGGGGTTGATATAATTATTCATGCAAATCATTTATTAAGAGCTGCATATAAATCTATGATGGATACTGCCACTCTCATTTCAAATTCAAGAAGGAGCTATGAATCAGATTCTAATATTTCCTCTGTAAAAGAAATTTTTTCAGCAGTTGGTTATGACAAAATTATTGAAAGGGACAAAGAAAAGTCACCTAACATTTCAGCTTTAATTGCTTGTGCAGGTGATCATAAAATAGGAAATATAAATAGGTCATTAAATAATATTTCTGGAAAACCACTTATTCAACATCAAGTGGAAACATTTAGAAGGTCTGGTATTGAAAATTTAACAGTCACCGTAAACAACCATAATGAATTTGATTCTATTTTAGAAAAAGATATTAATATAATTGAAACCGACAATAACAGTTTAAATCAGTTATTAGATTCTATTATGTCAGGACTCAAAAATATTGACGGTCCAGTTATTTTAACTTATGGCGACATACTTTTTAATGACAAAATTATTTCTGAATTAGTTTTAGGTGAAAATGATATTGTCATTGCTGCAGATTCATCATATAAATACCACAAGCACGATATAGATAAAAAGTTAGAGCTTGTAGCTTATAAAAATCCTGACAATAACTTTTCAAAAAGGAAATTAAAAATGACAGATACTTTCGAAGTTAAAAAGTTAGGCAAAGATCTAAATTTAGAAGAATCTCAATCTGAGTTTTTTGGGTTAGCTTTCTTCTCTAAAGAAGGAATTATAAATCTTAAATCATGTTATGAAGAAATTAAAGACGATACTAAATATAACTTATTTATAGATTTACTTAATTACATGATGAAAAAAGAATTCAAAGTTTTTTGCAATGAATTTGATGGAGGCTGGATAGAGCTTCATACAGAAAATGATTTTAAATTAGCAGAAAAGGAGTTAGAAAATTGAGTATTAAGGCACATTCATTTGTCCAAATTTTAAAATCTCATTCTTTTAATAATATTTCGGGTGTACCAGATTCAACTTTTGGAAATCTATATAATTTAATCGATGACGATCCTGATATAAATT
Source organism: Gammaproteobacteria bacterium (assembly GCA_002716945.1). GTDB lineage: Bacteria > Pseudomonadota > Gammaproteobacteria. Next base: position 3,153 of record PBCF01000005.1, read on the forward strand.
ATTTTAGAGCAAACAGAGAGGATACTGCTTTAGGAATAGCCTCAGGATTTTCAGTTTCCAATAAGAACAGTTGTATTATTATTCAAAATTCCGGAATAGGAAATATAATCAATCCTTTAACTTCTTTCAATCTAATTTATAAAATTCCTGCTCTAATTATTGTTGGCTGGAGGGGGTACGGAGGCAAACCAAATGATGCCCCTGAGCACTGGGTTATGGGCGAGAAGACCACTGAATATTTTGAAATGTTGGGCATTCCATTTGAATGCTTTGAAGATGAGCATGAAGCCCAAGAAGGAATTGAAAAAAAATTAATTTACCAATTAGATTTATACTCTAAAGAGAAAAAATTGAGATCAATAATAATAAAAAAAGGTGTTGTTGTTTAAATGATTTCAAGAAGCGAAGTAATTAAAATGATAATGAAAAAAACAACTTCAGATCATTTAGTGTTATCCACAACAGGAATGATATCAAGGGAGGTTTTTTCTCATGATGACAGGCAAGAAAATTTTTATATGATTGGCTCAATGGGCCTTGCTTCTTCTTTTGGTTTGGGTATAGCTAAATCTAATCCTGATAAAAAAATAATAATTCTAGATGGTGACGGAAGCTTTCTTATGAATTTGGGAGCGGCAGCATGTATTGGTTTTTACAATACTTCAAATATAGTTCACATTATCTTAGATAATTTTTCTTACGAATCGACAGGTAGTCAAAATTCAATTTCAAACAAAATAGATTTATGTAACATCGCAAAATCATCGGGTTACAAATTTGTTGATGAAATTATAAATTTTGATATTAATAAGATAAGTTTTGATAAAAAAGAATTATCTTTTTATAGAATTCATGTTGGGATTGAAAGTAATGAAGAAATTTCAAGAGTTGCTCACACTCCTGAAGAAATAACTAGTAATTTTAAACTCATATTATGAACATAAATGATTATTTAAATGATAAAAAGAATAGACCTGTAGCAGTTGCTTCAATGTGCGCTGACCCATTGCATCATGGTCATATAAATATCATTAATGAAGCAAAAAAATATGGAAATGTTGTTATTGGATTGATGACTGATGAAGCCATGGAGGATTACAAAAGGAAACCGCTAATCAAATATGAAAATAGATTAAAGGTGATACAAGAATTAAAATCTGTTTCCCAAGTAATTCCATTAAATGATTTAGATTTTGCATCAGTTGCAAAAAAATATCAATTTGAATATTTCCTTCACGGAGATGATTGGATAAATAATGTTCAATCTGAATCAAGAAAAAAACTAATAGAAGTAATGCGAGTTTGGGGAGGGAAAGTAATAGATGTTCCTTACACCAATGGAATTTCATCATCCGAATTACAAAAAGAGATTGAATTTAGAGATTAATTAAATTAGTTTTTTACTGGAACAATTTTTAATAAAATATATAATAACAATATATGTATACTAAATTAATTTTAACATTCTTTTCTCTATTATTTTTTACACACTTCAACATTAATCAGATTTATGCAATATCTTTTGATGGAATCATTGAAGAAAACAACATTGCCAATGAAGAATATCTTGATTTTAGCTATATCTCCTTTGTAATCCAGATGATTATTGGAGGATTTGTAGCAGGATTTATAACCCTGATTGCATATTATGGAAAATTCATGAATTTCATTTCAAACTTATTTAATAGGTCAAAAAAAATGTCTGGCAAATCTAATGACAGTGAATAAAAATAATATTTTTATATATAAAAACAGCCCATTAATAAATATTATTAATCATGCTTAATGATTTTTTTGAAACTTGGAAGAACGTAAATTATTCGATTAATCTTTCAAATGACTGGAAAAAATTAGCATTCTATTCTGAAGGTCCGTGGATAACAAAGCACTTATCTCCATTAATTAAGGAACTTGTGGACTATAGGAATATAAAAGTTACTTTTCTGTCATCTTCAAAAGAAGATAATTTACAAATAAAAAATAAAGAAAATATCAAAAAAATTTATATAGGAGATAAATCAGCTAGAACTTATCTATTTAGAAAACTTTCAATAAATACAATGATCATGAGCACACCAAGCCTACAATCTATGCAGTTAAAAAGAGAAAAGAATTCAAAGTATTTTTATATCCATCATTCTCCTATGAGCACTCACATGATATACGAAGAAAATGCATTTGATAATTTTGATGGGATTTTTTGTGTAGGCCCATATCACATCAAAGAAACAAGGGAAAGAGAAAAGAAGTATTCACTAAAAGAGAAAAAATTATTTGAGTCCGGTTATTGCAATTTCGATGAATTGATAGATAGCAAGAAAATGGGCAACAATGATGAAATCCTTATCGCTTCTTCGTGGGGTAAAAATTCAATTGTTAATACATGTTTAAATGAACTGGTTTCTAAATTAATTAATTTGAATTTTAAAGTTACTCTGCGTCCTCACAGCATGAGTTTTAAAAATGATAAAAAAAATTTGAATAATATAATAAAAAATTATAAAAATATGGATAATTTTAAGCTGGATTTAAATCCTGATTCAACAGAATCAATTAGCAATTCAAAATTTTTGATAACCGACTGGTCAGGGATAGCATTTGAGTACTATATTGTTAATAATAAACCTATATTATTTGTAAATACTCCGCCCAAAGTAAATAATAAAAATTATACTAACCTTACTGAAAAGCCAATAGAAATAACCATGCGTGAAGAAATAGGAGAAATAATAAATATTGAAGAAATAAATAAATTGGATAAGCAGAATTTTGATAAAAAAATTATTTTGGCCTCAAAAAAAGTAATTGAAAATAATAAATTTATTTCAAAAAATTTCTACAATATTGGCAAGTCAGTTAAGGTAATTTGCGATCAAATTGAAGAATTAATTTAGTTAAATGCAACAAGAATCTAATTTAAATAAAATAGATATTGCAATTTTGGGAGCTGGCCCACCCTCCTCAGGTAATATTCCTTCTGCCTTAAAGCAAATTAATTTAAGAAATAATGTACTGGAATGGCAACTAAGTCATTTTAAAGAGATCAAAAATTTAAATAAAATCCACTTTGTAGGGGGATACGAAATTGATCAAGTAAAGAATAATTTTCCTTCTCTAAATTTAATTCATAATAAAGAGTGGGAAGAAAGTGGAATATTAGACTCACTATTAAAATTGCCTTATGAAGGAAAAGATGTGATAGCAACTTATTCAGACACATTATTCAGTAAAGAATTTTTAGAAGAATTTTCCCGTTCAAAATCAGAAGTTTCTATAAGTATTGATAGTTTGTGGAAGAGTAGATATGAAAACAGATCAGAACATGACATAAGTATTGCAGAAAAAATAGATTTTAAGGATAAGAATAAATCTAATTTAGCCGAATTTACAGGCCTGATTAAATTAAAAAAAAATGTCTTTAAAAAGATAGTTGGTTCTAAAGAAAATATTCAAGGCAATTCATTAATAGATTTAATTAAATATTTAGAGAAACAAAATTATAATGTAGATTTTTTTGATGTGAAGGGTAATTGGGCAGAACTAAACTCTCCAAATGATTTGGTTAGATTCATTTTAGGAACTAAAGCAGAATCATTAAATAGGTTATACCCAATGGTAAAAAAGTGCAGGATTGGTAAAAATTATTTTTTTGATGTTGAAGAGTGGAAGGATGAAAAAGAAATAATAATTGATAACATTCAAAAAAAATTTCCAAGTAAAAAAATTGTTATTAGAAGTAGCTCAGCAGAGGAGGATTCATGGAAAAAATCTTCAGCAGGGTTATTTAAATCATTCATAAACATAGACGTAGAAAAGAGAGATTTAATTACCAACAAAGTTCAAGAGGTTATAGATTCCTATAATGCCCACAGAACATCAAATAAAAAAGGTGATCAGGTCTTGATTCAAGAATTCATAGAAAATGTTGAAATATCTGGAGTTGTTTTTACTTGTGACCTTGATACTGGAGCTCCATATTACAAAATTAATTTTGACGACACTGGAAAAACAGACTCGATAACATCAGGAAGATCAAAAAAGGATAGGAATATTATTGTTAATAAATTAAATTTTGAAGAAAATAAAGGAATACATAAAGAAATACATAAAGAAATCTATCCCTTAATAGAATCAATTCAAGAAATTGAGTCGTTATTAATATACGACAAACTTGATATTGAATTCGCCATAGATAAAGAAAAAGTTATACATATTTTTCAAGTAAGACCAATAGTTGTTGATCATTCCGAATATGAGTATAACTTTGATAATTTCAAGGAAATTCAATTAAGTAATATTGAAAATTATACAACCAAAAATAACCTGTCAATAAAAAAATTTAATAATAATTTGATTTACTCAAATATGCCCGACTGGAATCCAGCTGAAATATTGGGAACAAAGCCATACCCTTTAGCATTCAGCCTTTACAGAGAAGTAATTACTGATGAAATTTGGGCACAACAACGTAAAGAATTTGGTTATAAATCACTTTCTAATTCCCCTCTTTTGAGTTCTTTGGTTGGGCAACCTTATGTTGATTGCAACCTTAGTTTTAGCTCATTTATACCAAATAAAATAAAAGAAAAAACTTCAAAAAAAATAGTAAGTGCATATTTAAAAATACTTTCTGAAAATAAAGAACTATTTGACAAGATTGAATTTGAAATTGCATTTACCTCCTGGGTGCCTAATTTTAAGTCTGAAGCCAAAAAACGATTATCGAAATATGGAATCAATCTCGAAGAAATAAAAGAATTAGAAATTGAATTAAAAAAGATTACATCTAATGCAATCTTGAAATTTGATAAATTTATAGAAAAAATTTATCAGCTTGAAAATTTAAGAAATAAAATTAAAGATTCAAAAAATTCTGAATTAGAGAAAGTTATACAGCTAATTAATACCTGCAAAGAGTATGGAACTTTGCCATTTGCTCATGCTGCTAGAAATGGATTTATATCTACAATATTTTTAAATTGCTTTTTAAAAATAGGATTAATTTCAAAAAAAAGACTTGATGAATTTTTACAGTCAATTAAGACAGTTGCTACAGAATTAGAAGAAGATTTGATTAAATTAAATTTGGATCAAGTAAGCATTACAAATATTGTTAAAAAATATGGACACCTGAGACCAGGGACTTATGAGATAACTGCAGAACCATACTGGAAAAATCCTCAAAAATACTTGTCTTCATCCCTAAAAGAACAAAAGGAGTCTAAATTATTTAAATTCTCTTCTAGCGAAAAAAAAGGTATAAAAAAAGTTATAAATGAATTAGATGAAAAAATTGGTTTTGAAGCTTTTGAAAGCTACCTCAAAAGATCCATCCAAGAAAGAGAGAGAGTTAAATTTGAATTTACAAAAAATATAAGTTTAGCACTTGATATTCTTGAAAAATGGTGTATTTCTAAAAACATATCACTTGATGATATTAAATATATTGAATTTAAAGACATACTGAGATATGAAAAAGATAAAGATATAGAATTTTTAGAAAATACAATTAACGAGAATAGGCTTAAATTTACTTACACCAAGTTAACTCAACTTCCTGATCTGATTGACCATCAAAATAATTTTTATTTCTTTGAATATAACGACACCCAACCAAATTTTATAACTGATAAAAGAATAATTTCTGAAATCACATATAATTTAGATTCATACAAAGACATTATTGATAAAATCATACTTATTGAAAATGCAGACCCTGGATATGACTGGCTGTTTGGGCATAAAATTGGAGGAATTATAACTAAATATGGTGGAGCAAATTCACATATGGCTATAAGGTCTGCTGAAATTGGTATACCTTCTGCTATTGGAGTGGGTGAAGCATTATTCGAAAAATTGAAAACATACAAAAATTTGGAGCTTAATTGCACAAATAAAATAATAAGAGAAGCATAATGATAAAAATTGGGATCACACAAAGAGTTCACTACATAAAAGAGTTTGGAGAATATAGAGACCAACTTGATCAAAAATGGTCAGAGCTTTTCTCAGAAATTGGGATAATTCAGATTCTTTTACCTAACAACTCAAAATTGTTTATTAACAATTCAATTGATAACTTCAAACTTAATGGAGTAATTCTAAGTGGCGGTGAATTTCTAAATGAACATGATAAAGATTATAATGATGGCCAAAAAAGAAGAGATGAATTTGAAAATTCATTAGTAACCTATTGCATAAAAAAAAGCATACCAATTTTAGGTATTTGTAGAGGAATGCAATTTTTGAATAATTTTTTTGGTGGAAAAATTCGAAAAGTTAATGGTCATGTTGCATCATCACATAAAATTAATAATTTTTCTGATTTTTCATTTCCGAAATTAGTTAATAGCTTTCATAATTATGGCATCAACAATAAAGATGTACCTAATAACTTTGAAATACTTGCTACAGACCAAGAAGGAAACGTAGAAGCATTTTCAGATAAAGAAAATAATTTAATGGGCATCATGTGGCACCCTGAAAGAAATAACCCTTTTGAAGATAATGACATAAAACTTATCAAAAGGGTATTCAATTCATGAGAGCTTTAATATTAGCTGCTGGACAAGGTAAGAGATTAGGTAAAGCGTCGAAAAATAAACCAAAATGCCTTGTGGAGCTTTTTGGTAAATCAATACTTCAAAGTCAAATTGAGGTCTTTAATTCAAATAAAATTACCGAAATAAATATAGTTACTGGTTTCAAGTCAAATCATTTAAAAAAATTTAAGATAAACAGTTTTCATAATGAAGATTACAAAGAAACTAATATGGTTTTTTCTATGTTTAAAGCAAGCGAATTATTTGAATCAAATAAAAGCGATTTAATAGTTTCTTATGGTGACATTGTTTATGAAAAAAATAATTTAAAAAAATTAATTAAATCTAAATCTCCTGTATCAGTAGCAGTTGATCTTAATTGGAAGAATCTTTGGGATGAAAGATTTGATAATCCACTTGATGATGCGGAAACTATGAAATTTGATAGTGATTTAAATATATTAGAGCTTGGAAAAAAGACAAATTCGTATGATGATATTCAGGGTCAGTATATGGGCTTAATTAAATTTAAAAAAGACTATTTAAAAGAAGTTAGAGAAATCTATCTTGATTTTATTAGAACAAATCCCAATGAATATAAAAATTTATTTATGACTGATTTTTTGCAATTATTAATTAATAAAAATATTAGAGTAAATGCTTCTTTAGTAGAAGGTGGTTGGCTTGAAATTGATACTGAGAAGGATATAATTTCTTATGAGAATCTAAATAAAAGTGGTGATTTAAAAAAGTTTTATAATTACTAATTATATAAACAACAATAAATCGAAAAGCCAGGTAAATAAATGAAGATAATAAAGTTAATTCCTCTGCTGAATCCTTTAATTTTAGGATCTTTTTTCATACTTTTTCTTTACGCAAATAATCTAGGAGAGGGAATTGATTTTTTTGAAGTAATATCATTATTTTTAATTGTTAGTATTTTTTCATACTCCGTTTTTTTTACTTCTATTTTTATCTTTAAAAATGTTTCAAAAGCTTCATTTTATTCTTTAGTCTTGTTGTTTATATTTTATTCATATGGATATTTATATGACCTTTTGAATGAAATTACTTTCATAAGTGAATTATCAAGACATAGATTTTTAATACCGTTAATTTTTACTCTTTTAATATTGATGATTTTTCAATTAGTTAAAAAGGATTGGAGATTAGAAAATTTTCATAAAATATTTTTAATTACTTTTTCAACCTTATTAATTATCAACACCTTTACGATTATAAATTCTGATCTAAGAAAATCTAATCCGCTAGTAAATAATATAGATATTAACTTAGGCCAAAAATATAAAGATATACCGGATGTTTATCACATTGTTTTAGATATGTATCCAACTGAAGACATATTAAATAAAAGATTTGGGTTTGATAACAGTAATTTTATAAATGAACTTAAATCTATGGGGTTTAGGAAAGAAAATATGAAGTCGAACTATATTTCGACAATGTACTCAATTCCATCAACAATAAATATGACTCATTTTTATAATTCAACGCCGGAGCAAATTAATTATATGGGCGAAACTCACTACTCATTCAGTAAGTCTGTGGAAGCATTTTATGCAAAGAATATAGGATATGAAATACATGAGATATCAACGGATAATATTAAAGGGTTTTATGGTTATTTTTTAGGAGACTTTTCAAGAATTTTTTTTAAAACAAACATAATAAGAGCCGTTGACGATTATTTTCTTATTTCAAATAATTTACTTAAAAACAAAGATCAAAAATATTTTAATGAGAATATAAATGAATTAGTTAATTTATCAAAAAATAATAAACCAACTTGGGTTTATTTTTACAGCAGACCTCCGCACCCCCCTTTCATTTTTAATGAAGATGGGTCAAAAAATTTAGTATCAAATCCCTACAATGAATTTGCTGAAGATTTAAGTGATAGTTGGGACTCAGAAGATAAGTTGCGTTTTATAGAACAACTGAAATATGTTAATAAAACTGTTTTAGAATCTGTAGACAAAATCTTATCTAATTCCAGCAACTCTATAATTATAATTCATTCTGATCATGGGATTCATAATTATACAACCTACAATTTCAATGAAAACAAAAATATGCCGAAAGAAGCATATGAAGAATTATTTTCAACAATAAACTTCATTTATTCTCCCGATAAATGTATTAAAGAAGACCAATTAATTAAATCAAATATTAATATAATATCCACTCTTTTTAGGGAGTGCTTCAAATTAAATATTGAGGATAAAGAAAATATTCAATTGTGGAGCCCTGGAAGCAATATTAATGAATTTATACCTATTAAATATTAAATTGGTGGGCGATGAGGGACTCGAACCCCCGACCCTCTCGGTGTAAACGAGATGCTCTACCAACTGAGCTAATCGCCCTTAATTTGCAAACTCTAATTATAACTATTGTTAAAAATATTACTATAGCAAGTTAACTAATTAATATATTCCTCGATCTGTTCAAGTGAAGCATAACCTTGAAATTTAGCAATGATCATACCTGATTTTGATACTACATATAACCACTGACCTTCATCGACGCCCCATTCTCTAATAACTGGATTAATCTTTTTCTTATCAAAATCATTTTTCAACTCAACAGGATTCAAATAAGTTTCAATATGAACTATCGGCAAAGATCTATATTTATCACCTAACTCATAGAGAGTATCTATTTGAGGTCCACAAGTAGGATCTATACAAAAAGCTGGGCTCATGAAAGATACAATGAATAATTCATTCACTTTTAAAAGTTCACTAACTTTGTTCTTATAAAATGAATCATTTAGCGGAGTCCCAGTTGAAAGATTTTCGATAGATGTATCATCAATAGTTAGGTTATTTGATGCCGGCGCTCTATCACCTACTCTTAGGGATTCAGAAATCTCTTTCACAGAAAAACTTGCATCTCCATCACCCAAACTGATTTTCCATCCTCCGCTTTTTTCAAACTCAATTATTTCAGTATATAAACCGTTATTTAATCCTGCATCGTAATAGTCTGGAAAGGGAACAAATATTAGTTCTTTCTTAAATTTTGGGTACCCTCCTGCTCCGCTAAATGAAACTTCTAGAGACTCTTCATTTACTAATCCATTAGTATCTGCAAAAGCAACAGAAAACCTATTTGTACCTAACTGAAGATCTTCTGTCGCTATAAAAATCTGTACATTTTCATGGGTTGAGCATGAGAATAAAAATAATGAAACGAATGATATTAATAATATATATATTTTCATTAAAATCCTTCCTCATAAGAACCAAATGTGAAAGCAAAAACAGATATTCCTTTATCTTGCGGAAGTAAAGTGATCACTTTCTCTGTATATTCTGGAAGAATTAGAAGGGAGTACATTTTAGGCTCGTTAATATTTATATAACTCCTCCCTTTGTTATCAAAACTGATATCCAACCCAGCTTCATTCTCTTCCAAAAATTTTCCATCTAATTTAACAAAAAGTTTAGATTCATTGTCGCTTGAGAAAACACCATTAACACTCTTAGATCTAAATTTAAAAGATAAATATTCGTTTTCAGAAGGAGAATTACTTCCAGAAATTACACTCTCAAAATCATTATTCCAATTTCCACTTAAATAAAATTTATTATGAGAATATTCATAGTCATCAATATAGTTATGGGGGCTTCCTATGTTGTCATAATAATCAATATTTCCACAATAAACACCTCCGTAAGAAAGATTTCTCTCACTTCCCATATATAACTCTCTAGTCATTCTATAAAATGGCCTCTCACCATCTGCGTTCTTATCATTCATTCCAGAATTTTCAGCATAAAAGCCACCGAAAACAGATTCGTCTATTTCTTGGTTCTCAATCTTTCCTAATTCCTTATTTGATAGATCTTTATTTTTTTCTTCTAAAAGTTTTCGGATTTCTTTTTCAGCTTCAATATACCCACCCTCTCCAAAATGAGCGTACACAACCTGGCCTTCAGAATTAAATAAATATTTTGCTGGCCAATATCTGTTATTGAACTCGTTCCAAATGTCAAAATCATTATCTAGAACTATTGGATAATCTAAATTATTTTCTTCAACTGATTTTTTTATATTCTTGATTTTTTTCTCAAACTCAAACTCAGGAGTGTGAACGCCAATTATTACTAAGCCATCATCCTTGTACTTACTATTCCACTCATTAATAAAAGGAAAGGTTCTTATGCAATTAACACAGGTATAAGTCCAAAAATCTACCAAAACAATCTTGCCTTCGCCCACTTGGCCACCAATAGAAATTGGGTCAGAATTAATCCATTCTGTGTTTTCATAGTTTGGAATCTCATGTTGAGGGGTAATGTATATTTCAGGCTCAGACTTAATATCTTCCGAGCAAGAAAATAAAATTACTGCCAAAATTAATATGGATAAATATTTTTTAAGCAATTTCCAATCCAGCATATTGTTTTATCCATTCTAAGCCTTCCTCGGTAGTTTTTTCAGGCTTGTATTCAGCTCCAATAAACCCTTCATACCCCAAATCATCAATGAAATTAAATATATTTGAATAACCAATTTCTCCCTTTCCAGGCTCCAGTCTTCCTGGAACATCTGCGATTTGAAAGTGACCAATAATATCTATATGCTTCTTGATATTATTCATGATATTACCTTCCATTAACTGCATATGATAAACGTCGTACTGGAGTCCAAAGTTATCATCAGAAACATCTGAGACAACTTTTGCACCATCAGTAGAATTTGATATGAAAAAGCCTGGCTGATCAAAAGTATTTATTGGCTCAATAAGCAACTTGGTGCCAGATTGTTTAAACAAAGGTGCGGCATATGAAAGATTTTCTATAAGAGTTTGATATTGCACTGACCTTTCCAAATCATCAATCGAGGGGCCAGGGGTACAGTTAATTACCTTTACACCCAACTCAGCACAGTACATTAAAGAATTATCAACACTTAATTTAAATTTATCTATTCCTCTAGGGTCAATAGCCAGATTCATTTTGCCTGTTTCATTATTATTTACATCAATATTAATAAGGACCTGAAGCATATCTAAGTCAGTAATTAAAGATGATAATAAATTTAAATCTAAAGAATATGGATGTTGCAATTCAACAAATTTAAAACCTAATTCATGAGACTTCTTATATCTGTCTAGAATTTCATATTCGTTAAATAAAAACTGCAAATTTAAATCTATTTTAGCCATAATCTAATTGTACTTCATTATTTAGATATTTTGACAAAAAAAGAAGGCATTCATTAATGAATGCCTTCTAAAATCTAAGTTAATTTTAATAAACTTATTCTGATGACCTTAAATTAGCGACACCAGTTAAAACTAAAACAAGAACCAAGCCAAGCCATACTATTATCCCAATAACGCTAGTACCTAAGTCTACACCTGCTAACGTTGAGATAATCATTACTAGAGTTAGTAATCCTAGTAAGTAACCCAATACTTTTTGAAACATATCACTTGCTTGAGCAATCATAGGTAAACTTAAACAAAGGTATGTAAGCCCAAAGAGCATTCCAAAAGAAGCTCCACTGTAATATGACACTTGAGCCCCCACCATTGCACTAGCCGCATCACCTGCAGATCCAGCTGCAAGAGCTGAAAGACCTAAGTCATTTGTGCCAATAATAGCAGCACCAAGCACTATCCCGAGAATAGCTGCAATATTTCCGAATGCAGCTCCAGAGTCTCCTTCACTAAGTTGGCGCGCAAACATTACTGTTCCTACTATTTGAGCAAGAAAAAACACCCCACCTAATAAGCCCAACAATGCTCCTACATCTCCTGCCTCGCCCATCATCCCCAAAAATTCTTGTGGACTAGTGTAATCTCCAACTATCGCTGGCTCTAATCCTACCCAAATTACCAAAGTCAGAATAGCGCCCAAAATCAGTAACCAACTAGATAGAGTTTTATTACTTATATTCATAAATTCCCTCCCGATCGATTTATATAATATGAGTTAACCCTAAATATTTACTCGATTATTTGCAAATAATGTGGCGCGCTTGAGTGGAATCGAACCACCAACCTCAGCCTTCGCAGGGCTGCGCTCTATCCTTTGAGCTACAAGCGCATTGA
>PBCF01000006.1 GCA_002716945.1 Gammaproteobacteria bacterium
TAAATTGGAATACCCTTACTCCGCCCAACTTTCCAATTGGTGCCAGTACTAGAGAGCTGGGTATGAATGCAAACAGGGCTGAGTATCTACCTCATAAAGGGGTAATGATAGAAGAATTTTCTTCAATACTTAAGAACGTTCCCGCTGGCTACTTTATAGACGCAACATATGGATATGGATCTCACTATCGACTAAATGAACAATATGAACATTTAAATTTTATAGGTTTCGATAGAGATCTTGAATCAATTAATAACTCACATAATGATGATAAAGTATATCATTTAAAATTTTCACAAATTAGTAAGTTCTTAAAAGATAATGAGTTAATTCCAATAAGTGGTATTTTTTATGATTTTGGTGTCTCATCACATCAAATAGATAAATCAAGTAGAGGTTTTTCATTTCAAAAAGATAGTGATCTAGACATGAGAATGGATCAGCTACAAGATTTAACTGCCACTGAAGTAGTGAATGATTATTCTGAGGATAACTTAATTGCTATTCTAAAGCTTTATAGTCAAGACAAGTTTTCAAAAAAAATTGGAAAAGCAATAGTTAACTCAAGACCGATATCTGGTTCGCAAAATTTAGTTGAAGTTATAAAAGATGCTCTACCAAAACAAAATCCTATATATACAAAAAAAACAATAAGAAGAATATTTCAAGCATTAAGAATTGAAGTAAATAATGAATTAGATGAGATTAAAACTTCTCTAGAATCTATAAAAAATTTAATTTCTAAAGATGGGGTGATAGTTTGTATTTCCTACCATTCTCTTGAAGATAAAATAGTTAAAAATTTTATTAAAGAAATATCTATTGATTGTATATGCGAACCTATTGTTCCAATTTGTAAATGTAATACAAGACAAGAATACAAAATTCCTAAGAAGAGAAAATTTGTACCTACAGATAAAGAAAAGGAAATTAATTCTAGATCTAAATCAGCGATTATGAGATATGCGATAAAGATATGAAAAGAAATACAATATTCACACTCATGTATATCGGAGTCTTTTTATTAGTCTCTGTTCCTTTATTTCTAAATATAAAAATAAATGAGTTATCTAATTCAATTACAGACTTAAATACAGAAATTTTAATTTTAAACAGAGAAAAAGCATTTTTGACTATTAATCATAGTGAAACATTTTCTATAAGTAATATTGAAGAATTATCTAAATTAAATTCGTACATTAGATTAAATGTTTCTCAAAAAATAAATGAGTTGGAAGTACCTTATAAATTTAATGAAATAAGCACTGAAAAGATTTCAATATTAGGTTTCAGTAAATGATTAAAAATTACAAAAAAGCAAAACTTATAAGTATTTTTTTAAGTATTCTTATATTTACTACAGCTAGTTTTTATTTATTTATACAAGAGGTTTATAAACTACAGTTCTCAGATTCAGAATATTACAGGAATCAAGCTTTTTCTTATAGAGAAAAAACAGAAATAATTGAAGCAAGCAGAGGATCGATTCTCGATAGAAATTTTATTGTAATCGTGGATAACATAAGTGCTTTTAATATTGGAATAACTCCAAAAGAAATTAAAAACAGTAAAGAAATTTCAGATTTATTGTCACCTTTATTAAATATGAAAAGTAATGAGATTATAGAAAAAATAAATACTAGTTTAAATTATTTTTATCTAAAAAGAAATGTTGATTTTGAAGTTGGAGAAAAAATCAAAAAATGGAATTATGAGGGGATAAATATTGAGTCGTCTCATAGAAGGATAATTTATTCTCCTTCTATGAATAAATTAATTGGACAAGTTGATCCAGACGGGAATGGGATTGAAGGATTAGAACTATTTTTTGATAATAGATTAAAAGGTATAAACGGAGAATTGAGATATGAAGCTGCTCCAAATGGAGACGTTATTCCTCAAGGTGATATTAAAACTATTGACCCTGTACATGGCGAGGATCTAATTTTATCAATTGATTCAGAATTGCAATATATTGCTGAGCAACTATGCCAAGAAGCAATTATAGAAACAGGTTCTTATAAATGTTCAGTTGTATTTGCAAATGCAAAAACTGGGCAAATTATTATTTCAGCAGAAAAATCAAGTTTTGATAATAATTATTTTGACATAAATCTAATTAGTGCAAGAGCTTCATATGAACCTGGTTCAGCTTTAAAGATATTCACTATAGGATCTTTGCTTGATGAAGGTTCTCTCAAGGAGGATGATATTATCTTAGTTGAAGATGAAATAGAAATTATAAAAAATTCTTGTCAAAAGCTTTATAAGGGATTGAATGGTTGTTTCAAAGATTTCCTAAACCATGATCCTTATGAAATATCTGTTAAAGAGATAATAGAAAGATCATCTAATGTTGGAACAATAAAAGTTACAGAAAATACAAAAATACAAGATATTGAAAGATATCTGAAAAAGTTTGGTTTCGGAGAAAAGACAGGAGTTGAACTAACTGGAGAAACTAGAGGAAGCTTCATGGAGTATAAAGAATGCCTTACTTGTTTAAGCTCTATTTCGATAGGTTATTCAATAAATGTTTCTCAATATCAAATGGTTCGTGCTTATAGCATAATTGCAAATGGTGGGCATGATGTTAAATTAAGTTTAATTCAAAAAGATAAAGTAGAGATTAACAACAATCCTGTTATTAGTGAAGATATGTCTAACAGACTTAAAAAATTACTTATTAATGTAGTAGAGGGCAATAATGGTACTGGTAAATCATTAAGAACAGAAGGTTATGTAATTGGGGGAAAAACAGGTACAAGCAGGACACACTTGGAAGGAATAGGATACTCAGATAACAGGTTTAACACTTCTTTTACAGGATTTGTAGAAACAAGAGAGGGGCCCATAGTAGGCTCTATCTTACTCTGGGGTGCTAACATATCTCCATCTTCCGAATATGTAACTGGAGGATCAACAGCAGCTCCAATATTTAAAAATATCATTAGTTATTTTATTCCAGAGGGGTGATTAAAAAATGATTGGAGAAGTAAAAAATATTTTTAATAAAGATTTTGATTATGGTAAATTAGTTAACAGTACTCTTGACATTAAAGAAAATTCTATCTTAATAATAAATAATGATTCAGAAGAACGTTTAAATGAATTAATACTAGATGCAATTAATAAAAATGTAAAAAATATAATTACAAGTAAAAATTGTACTCTTGTTGATAAGAAAATAATTAAAGTTGAAAATTATAATAAAACTTTTAAAAATTTATTACTTAAGATTTGTCAAGACTTTCAAACAAAAAACTATTTTGGCATTACAGGAACTAATGGTAAGACGACAACAGGTTTTTATTTAAATCAATTAATAAGGAATGAATCTATATTCATAGGGACCACAGAAGAACAATTATTTAAAAATATCACAAATGAAGAGCATTTAACTACTCCAAAATTATTTAATATTTTACAACTATTAAATAAAAAAGAATATAGAGATATTATGGATGTTGTAATTGAAGTATCATCACATGCTTTAGACCAAGATAGGTTACAAGGTATTCTTTTCAAAGTTTCTGGGTTTACTAACCTTTCTCAAGATCATTTTGATTATCACAAAAATATTGATAATTATTTTAAATCAAAATTAAAACTCTTTACAGAGGACTTATCTGAAAGGTTTGTTTATGTCGAATCTGAATGGGGGAATAAAGTAAAGTCTATATCTAAACTTCCTTCATTTAGTATCGGTACGAACAGTACAAATAATCTTTATATAGAAAAAGTTACAACACAAAAGAATTCTTTTGAAGTAGATTTTTCCCTTGAAGGAACAAAATATGATATTTCAGTACCTCTGGGAGGCCCACTTGCTTACATGAACTATTTACTTGCATTATCGATGGCCTACTTTTCAGGTGATTATAAAATAGATGATTTGCTAGAAGCATCAAATAAAATATACAATCCTCATGGTAGGTATGAAGTATATAATCTAGATACAAGTGATATAATTATTGATTATGCACACACTCCTGAATCTATAAAGCAATCTATTGCTTATACAAAAGATAAGTACAAAAACATAACCGTAATATTTGGCGCAGGTGGAAATAGAGATAAAGGTAAAAGATTGTTGATGGGAAATGCAGTAAATGATGCTGACAAAATAATAATAACTAATGACAATCCAAGAGACGAAAATGAAGAAGATATTGTGAAAGACTTATTAGAGGGTGTTAATTTAAATAAAGACGTAGAAGTAGTGTTAAATCGTAAAGAAGCAATAAGAAAAGGAATAGAAAATCTTAAGAATGATTCTGTATTATTAATACTAGGGAAAGGGCATGAAAAAATTCAAGAATTTAAAAACAATACAATTCAATTTAGCGATCAACAAGTAGTGAAAGAGATCATAGAGGAAATTAAATGATTGCAGTAATAGTTGCAGGAGGTATTAGTTTTTTATTTGTAATATTTTCTACTTCTATTGGAGTGAGTTATTTTAAAAGCAAAAATATAGGCCAACCAATACAAGAAGAGTTAAATTTTCATGACCATAAAAGAGGAACTCCAACTATGGGTGGAGTTTTTATAATATTGGGAACTTATATAGGTTTTATATTATCCCATATAAATTTCTGGACTATTGGGAAGGGTTTTAAAGTTGAACTTAATTCAATTAGTTCGGAAATATTCTCACTTTTAATAATTGGAACACTCATGGGTTTTGTTGGATTTATAGATGATTTTTTAAAAGTTAAAAAGAATAGGAACTTAGGTTTAAAAGCACGAAATAAGTTATTACTTCAGTCGATAGTTGGTTGCATTGCAAGTTATTACTTTTTTAGCCTTGATTATTCTTCAACCTTTTATTTATTCAGTGGTTTCGGTTTTGATGTTGGATACATTAAATGGATTTTAATAATTTTTTTGATTGTAGGAATTACTAACTCTGTTAATTTAACTGACGGATTAGATGGTTTAGTAGCAGGTAGTGCAACAGTTTCTTTTGGAGGTATATTAATAATATCTTTTTGGATTTTTAGACATCCTGAGTATTATTCAAGTTTTATGAATACTGCATTTGTTTCTTCTGAACTTGCTGTTCTGGTATCCTCAATTGCTGGTTCATGCCTAGGATTTTTATGGTGGAATACTAATCCTGCAAAAATTATTATGGGTGACATAGGCTCACAATTTATTGGAGCAATGTTTCCCTTAGTACTTTTTGCTATTGGAGCAGATACTTTAATATTGTTTTTCTGTTTTTTATATATTCTGGAAGCAATGTCTGTAATTATTCAAGTTTTTTCATTTAAATACAGAGGTAAAAGAGTTTTTAAAATGACACCTATACATCATCATTTTGAGATGAGCAATTGGGCAGAAACTACAATTATTGTTAGGTTTTGGATAATTAACGGAATATTTATTGTAATAGGGTTAGGTCTTTTCTATGGTGATTGGGTCTTGTTTGGTAATTAAGTGAAAAAATTAATTTTTGGATATGGTGTTACAGGTAAATCAGTAGAAGAGTATTTTCAAAAATCTAATATAAGTTATCTTATATATGATGAAAATAAAGAATTAAATGTACCTAGTGATCTTGTTTTTGAATCTTCTATGATTTCAGAAATAGATGAAGTAATCATTTCACCAGGAGTTAAACCAAGTAATTCTTTACTAGAACAAATTAAATCAATTGATAAACCTGTAATCACAGATATTGATATATTTAACAATATTTATAAAGGTAAAATAATTGGTATTACAGGAACAAATGGTAAAACTACTTTTGTAAATTTATTATCTGGGTTCTTGAATGCCCAAGGATCTAAATCTATAGGTGTTGGAAATATTGGTAAATCTCCATTAGAAATAGTTGATAAAGAATTTGATTATATTGTATTGGAACTTTCAAGTTTTCAGCTTCATTACATAAATAAATTAGATCTTTTTATGGGTGTTATATTAAACATTTACGAAGATCATTTAGATTGGCATTCAGATTTTGATGAATATGTAAATACAAAAAAAAGAATAAAAGAATTTATCAATGAAGAAAATGTAGTAGAAAATTTCTTAAATAGTAGTGATAATAATAATTTTCATAAAGAATATGATCTTTCCAAACTACCTTTTTATGAAAATACTTCAGAAATGTTTTTAAAAGTTATTGAAAGTCTTAATTTTCATAAAAGCACAGCATATGAATTTTTATTAAATTCAAAAACAGATGAACACAGATTTGAAAAAGTTGATGAATTTAATGATATTCTTTTTATTAATGACTCAAAATCTACAAATTTTAATTCTGTATCAATGGCAACAAAAAATATTAAAAACGGAATTTTAATAATGCATGGATTAACTAAGAATATTTCTACTAAAGATTTGAAAATATATGATGGTGTTAAAACAATACTAATCCCAAAAGATATGGATGTTAATTTTTGCAATTTAGATATTGAGATTATTAAATTAGATTCAATTTTTAATTTAAAAGAAAATTTATTGAAAATTATTAATCCAGGTGACACAGTTTTATTTTCATGCGGTGGTGCAAGTTTTAATGATTTTAAAAATTATGAAGAAAGAGGAAGATTCTTTAAAAATATTGTATTAGATATTAAAGAGGAAATTAATGGTTAAATTGAGTAATTCGTTATTTAAGAAAATTAATTATTTTTGTGTTTGGTTTCTTGTAACTTTTGGTATTTTATTAAACATATCAGCTTCATCCGTACAAGGTTTGAATCAATTTGATGATAATTTTCATTTTATTAAAAGGCATATAGGATCAATAATTATTGGAATTATTATTTATAATTTAGGTAAAAAATTATCTTTCACAATTTATAATAAATTTGCAAATATTTCAATTGTTGTAATAACTGCAGCCTTGTTTTTTGTACTCACATATGGAATTGTTGTTGGCGGAAGTAGAAGATGGATAGATTTAGGAGTTATCAATCTTCAACCAAGTGAATTTGCTAAACCAATAATCATTTTTTGGATTGCATATCAACTTTCAAACATTAAAACTGAAAATACAAATCTTTATTATTTAAAAAGAGCACTTACTTTACCAATTCTCTGTTGCATGTTTATTTATTTAGAGCCTGATTATGGGACAACAGTGACTATCTTTTCCATCATGCTTGCGCAGATATTATTTTCTGATATTAAATTAAGGTACCCCATTGGAGTTGTATTATTCTCACCATTGCCTCTCTACTTACTTGCTGCTTCTGGAACTTATAGATTGAATCGTATAATAACTTGGTGGGATGGCAAATGTGATAGAGGTGAAGATTTACTTGGCGACTGTTTCCAATTAAATCAAAGCAGAATAGCTATAAGTTCAGGAGGTTTATTTGGCTTAGGCCCTGGGACCTCTAGAGCAAGATGGGGGATGCTTCCAAATTCACACTCAGATTTTATTGCTTCAATAATTGGTGAAGAGTATGGTTTTTTTGGTTTACTTATTTTATTGATAATGTTTTTCCTCCTCATAGTTTCATTTTATGGATTAGCTATAACCAGTAGATCAGAATTTAAAAAAATATTTTTGTCTGGTGTCGGTACTTGGATTCTTGTACAAACAATATTTAATTTAGGAGGACTAGTAGGTCTTTTGCCAATTACAGGAATTGTCTTACCATTTATTGCATATGGAGGATCTGCTATGGTTGCTATGTTTATAGCATTTACTATTTCACATATTGAAATTTCAGAAGAAGAGTTATGAAAAAAATTGCTATATTTTCAGTAGGAAGTGGAGGGCATGTTATACCAGCAAAAAATATTGTAAATGAGTTAATTGATGACGGGGTCCCAATTGATAGGTTTATATTTATAACTGATAAAAGAGGAATAGAGTACCTTGCAGATACTAAAGTAAAAGTTTTTGTCCTAGATGTTTATAGATCAAATTATGGTTTATTAGGCTACGTATTTAATTTTTATAAATTTATTAAAACAATACATAAAGCAAGAAAAATATTGATAAAAGAAAAAGTAAGTATTTTGCTTACAACAGGTTCTTATATTGCTCCTATTGCTTCTTTACTTTCCTATAAAATGAAAATGAAGTTATTCATTCAAGAACAAAATATACATGCAGGACTAGGCAATAAAATAGCTTCTATCTTTCCTGGAGTTGTATTCACCTCGTACCCTGGTACAAAAAATTTATATAAAAAAAGACTCCTACATGTTGGACCAATAATTAATAAAAATTTGTTAAAAAATAAAAATTTAAATACAAGTAAATTTACATTAGGAATTCAAGGTGGAAGTCAAGGCTCAGAAGAAGTTAATAATTTATTTTATGAATTTTATAAAAAAAATTATATGAATGAAATCAATATTCTCCATATTACAGGTAAAGGTAAGGAATTTAACAAAATAGATGATCCTAATTATATACAACATGGCTTCATTAATGATATGAATACATATTATTCAGATATACATCTTCAGATATCAAGATCTGGAGGCGGATCATTAGAAGCAGCTTACTTAGGTATTCCGCAAATTTTGATACCATACAAACATGGAACAACATCTTCACACCAGTTCTTAAATGCTCAATATCTTGAAAAAATCGGTCTTGCTGTAATAGTTAATTCATATAATGAACTAGATATAATATTAAAAAAAATACTTAATAATTTAGACAATTGGAGAAATCTTTACTTCAAAGAAAATATTATAGAAAGTGGAAATAAAAAGATTACAGATATGATATTGAAAGAAATTAATGAGGAATTATAAAGATATATATGTACTTGGGGTAGGTGGAGCTGGTATGAGCTCTATTGCAAAATATTTAGTACAAAAAGGTTACAAAGTTAAAGGCTACGACCAAAGAAAATCATTTGTAACAAATCAACTTGAACAAGACGGAGTAAAAATAGAGTTTGAGAAAGATAATTTAAATTACTCCAAAGAAATACTTTATATTTACTCATCAGCAATAAATTTAGATGATAGCTATTTAAATATATATAAAAACAAAGAAAATGTAATTTCAAGGCCCCAGTTCCTTACTGAATTATCAAAAGATCATAAGATCATCGGAATAACAGGAACCCACGGTAAAACTTCAACTACAGCCTTACTAGCTCATATTTTTCATTATAACAATATTGATGTTTCTTATATATTTGGTGGATCTACTTTATACAGTGGGATTGGAGGTTATTTTGGTAGTTTTGAACAACCTTTAATTCTTGAAACTGATGAAGCATATAATACTTTTGAAAATATTCAGATCAAGGATTTACTTGTAACAAATATAGACGAAGATCACTTAGATTACTTTAAATCTTTTAAAAACCTAAAACAAGCTTTTGAAAATGTTATAAACAAAGTTGAAAATAATATAGTTTTAAATTATGACGATGAAAATTTAATAAAATTAAAAACTACTCAAGATTGTTTTACTTACTCTTCTAAAGAAGAAACAACTTTTAAAATAATTTATCCAAACAAATTCATTTTTAACAATACTGAATATGAAATTACTACAAAATTAATTGGCTCTCATTTCATATCAAATATTGTTGGAGCTATTTGTCTTGCAAATTTAAACGGAATTACTATAGATGACTCCTTAAAAGCTATTGAGACATTTCCAGGAGTTAAAAGAAGAATTGAATATTTAGGTTCAGTGTTAGGTGTAAATATTTATGATGATTACGGACATCATCCAACAGAAATAAAAGCAACCATAAATGCACTTAAAGAGTACACTACAGGGAAACTTTTTGTAATATTTCAACCTCATAGATATTCAAGGACAAAAAACAATTTTGAAGAATTTAAAAATGTATTAAAAATACCTGATTTATCGATAGTAATTGATATTTATCCTGCTGGAGAAATGGTTATACCAGGCGTAAGTAGTAAAAACTTCGAAGATAGTAATATCAAATATTTAAAGTCTATGAGAATGGTTCCAAGTTTTTTATCCAACAGGGTAAATAAAAACGATACAATACTGACTATTGGAGCAGGAGACATAACATTGCTTGGTCCAGAAATAATAAAATATTTTGATGAATAATAGAATAAAATTGTCAACCGTCACTACTTATAAATTTGGTGGATATTGTGATAATTTCTATGAGCTTAATACTCAAGATGACTTAAATCGCATAGAAAGCTTAACTAATTTTAAGAAAATATTTATCCTTGGTAAAGGTTCTAATATAGCTTTTTCAGATAAAGGATATGAAGGAACGGTTATACGCCCTAATTTAAATGATATACAGTATGATTCCGAAATAGATGAGATAAAAGTTGAATCAGGATATTACTTGCCTAATCTTGCACGTTTCTATAAGAAATACAGCCTTGAAAATGCTGAATTTTTAATTGGTATACCAGGTTCAGTAGGCGGAGCTGTAAAAATGAATGCTGGAGCATACGAAAATGAATTTTCTGACATAATTAAATCGGTAGAAACATATAATTTAGAAACATGCAAATTTGAGAGATTCACTAAAGGAGAATTGGAATTTTCATATAGAAATTCTGAAAATCTTAAAAACAAAATCGTCATATCAGTCAATCTAAAAGCAACTCCTGGGGATCCAAAAAAAATAAATAAAAATCTAAAAAGTTATATTGGTTACAGAAAAAAAACACAGCCGGCTGGGATTTATAATGCAGGAAGTGTTTTTAAGAACGGAATTAACTACTCAGCAGGGGAGTTAATTGACAAAGCTGGATTAAAAGGATACTCAGTTGACGGGGTTAAAGTTAGTGAAAAACATGCAAATTTTTTTATTGCACCAAAAGGGTCAAAAGCAAAATCCCTCTACAACCTTGTTAGCTATGTAAAAGAAAAAGTAGATGCAAAGTACGGTATTTCACTAGAAAAAGAGATACTATTTGTTGGTAATTTTGAATAATTATGGATTATGGACAAATAGAGAGGCAAACTTTTAGAACATACCTAGTGTTTTCTGGTGTTATCTTGTTCCTCTTGCTAGCTTCTTTTTCATATGTTTTTTCATCAACCTATAGGATTTCAGAGATATTATACAATGAAGAACATGGCTTAGACTTTAGCTCTCTTAACAAACTTATAGGCACCTCAATTTGGCTAGTAAGCGATGAATTTTCTGAAGAATTTTATATGGACAACCCTACAGTTGAAAAGATAGTTCTATTTCGTAAGATGCCCACGACATTAGAGATAGACGTAACTCTTTCTGAGGAGTTAGCATTTATAAACGATGCTAGGCAAAAACCACCGCAATCTTTTATTCTTTATAAGAATTTGTACAGAAAGCCAAGTAATAGAAATTTAGACCTTATGCGGCTTTCCATTACAAATGGTCCTGTTGAGGCAGGATTTTTTGAGGAGATAGTAACATTTGTATTAACACTTAAAAAATATCCAATAAACTTATCTAACGTATCTCTTATACATGATGGTAAAGAAATAGAAGTGAGCCATTTTGAGACATCAATAGATCTTGGTAGTCCCGTTGATCTTGCTAGAAAAGGCACTTTAGTGGGGTATTACATATCAGAAACGGCCTGTGATGGCGATATAACCATCGTGTATACAGAAGATGGTAAGAATTTAAAAGGTGTTAGAAATTGTAAATAATCTAAACCTAAAGTATAGGTATAGAAAAAAAATATAAAAATTATTGTTTAATAGAATAAATAATGATATTCTTTGTTTAAAAATAAGGATATTTTATGGTAAAAAAGAAAAAGGAAAAGGGAGTTAATTTAAATATGCGACCTAGAAATTATTCTGCAGTAATCAAAGTTGTCGGAGTTGGTGGAGGAGGAACCAACGCTGTAAATAGAATGATTAAAATGGGAATTAAAGGTGTAGATTTTGTTGCTTGTAATACAGACGCACAAAGCCTATTAGGATCTAAAGCCGATATGAAGCTAGACCTTGGAAGACAATCTACCCGTGGATTAGGGGCCGGTGCCAATCCTGAAATAGGAAGACAGGCAGCAGTGGATTCAGAAGAGTTAATTACTGAAGCATTAAAAGGTTCTGACATGGTTTTTATAGCAGCTGGTGAAGGAGGAGGAACTGGGACGGGTGCCTCACCGATACTTGCTAGCGTTGCTCATGAACTGGGAGCTCTTACAGTAGGTGTAGTAACTAGACCTTTTGGTTTTGAGGGTAGAAGAAGATCAGTTCAAGCCGAGGAAGGAATTCAAGCATTAAGAGATGTTGTCGATACTTTAATTGTTATACCTAATGATAGGCTTTTACAAATAAGCGATAAGGATATAAAAATTAATGAAGCATATCTAAAGTCAGACGAGATTTTAGCAAATGGTGTACGAGGTATAACAGGTCTTATTACTAATCCTGGCGTAATTAATGTTGATTTTGCTGATGTTAGAACAATTCTCAAAGACGCAGGTAATGCTGTACTTGGAATAGGGAAATCTACAGGTGAACAAAGGGCTCCTAATGCAGCACATGCAGCTATTTCTTCACCATTGCTAGAAGCAAATATGGATGGAGCTGAAGGAGTACTTATAACTATAGCTGGTTCCGAGAATCTTAAATTGCAAGAAGTTAACGAAGCAGCAAGAGTTATAACTGAAAGAGCTGATGACAATGCAGAAATTATTTTCGGACACCTTGTAGATGAAAGCTTAGGAGATGCTGTCGAAGTTACAGTTGTAGCTGCAGGATTTGGACCTAGACCGAACAGAAGAAGTATCACAGATGTCGGTGAAACTGATGGAGGTGATGGTCTCCCTGATTTCATCAGAGGATGATTCAATCCCAACTAATTCCTAACGGACAATTCGAAGAAGCATTAAATACCGAAAAATCTTTTAATAATGATTTTTTAGACATGTGTTTTATGGATCAATCTCATAGTGATATTTTTATAGAGGTTGATAAGCCTGGTAAATATAAAGCCGACGCATTGATTACTAAAAAAAGAAGTTTAGCCTTAGTTGTTTTAACTGCTGATTGTATGCCAGTTTTAATTTGCGATGATGAAAAAATAGGAATAATCCATATAGGCTGGAAAGGATTAGAGAATAATATATTTTATAAAACTATTTCAAGTTTTAATTTACAAAAATTGAAAGTTTCAATTGGACCTCATGCTCAAAAATGTTGTTATGAAGTTAAAGAAGACTTAGAAACTAAATTTAGCAAGCATTGCTTAAGAATTGAAAATAAAATTTATTTAGATCTTAGTAAAGAAATTAAAGACTTTTGTCAAGAAAATAAATTAGAAATAGAAGTTTCTAATATATGCACTATAGAAAATCAAAAATATAATTCATACAGAAGAAATAAAACTCAAAATAGACAACGGAGCTTTTTATGGATATAAAAGCGTTAAATAAAATAAATAATTTGGTAGAAAAATACAACGCACAACTACTTCCGGTAATAAAAGATAGAAAATTTGAAGATATTAAAAAAATATATGATTTAGGTTTTAAAGAATTCGGTGAAAATAGATTAGAGCAATTGATAGAAAATAAGGATAAATTTCAGGATGCAAGCTTTCATTTTATTGCACCTTTGCAATCAAGAAAAATTACTGAAATTATGAATAATTGTATTTCAATCCATACATTATCAAGAAAGAAAGAAGTAGAAATAATTAATAAACATTACTCTAATCAAAAAGTATTTGTTCAAATAAATATAGATAATGATCCTAATAAAAAAGGAATTGATCCAGAAGAAGTAGATTCTTTTTTTAACATTTTTGAAGATTTTAATTATTTTCCTGTAGGAATAATGTGTATACCAAGTTTGGAAAATGATCCAAAGAATTCTTTTTCTTACATGCAAAAAATAAATGAAAAACTTAAAAGTAATTATAAAAACTATTTTGGAGAGTTATCTATGGGAATGTCAGATGATTATGAAATAGCTCTAGATTATGGTGCTACAATAGTTCGTATAGGTAGTAAAATCTTTAGTTAATGTTAGAAAAATTTCTTATTTCAATAGGGTTGAAACAACCAAACTCAATAGAGCCTTATTCAGACGAATCTGTTTCAACTGTTAGGCCATCTAGTGAAAATAGATTCACAAGTGAAGAATATTCAGGTGATGTTAAAGTACATGAACCTAAAGATGAGGTAGAAATAAAAGTTTTAAAAACATTTTCCGAAATACACAATCTTGGCATTGCTATAAAAGAAGAATATATAGTTGCTATGGACATTAGAGATATTGAAGATCAAACAGAAAGAAGACGAATTCTTGACTTTGTAACTGGTATGGCATTTGTTAGTAATTCAACCATTAGATCTATAAATAGAGATGGTGTATTTTTGATACTCCCATCAAACTCATCCTTGCCTTCAAACGAAAGAGAAAGATTGCAAGATTTAGGGCTGTATAAAATAAATGTGTAGTTTATTAGGATTGTCCTATAGATTTTTTAGTTATGCTCTTTTTCTTTGGATTATACTTAGTTGGATACAGGTTTCGAGGGACCATCCTATTGGGCAACTCAAAAGATTACTAGATAGTATTTTTGATCAACTTTTAGCACCTATTAGAAATACTATCCCTACTTTAAGAATAGGTATGGCTGGTCTAGATCTTTCACCAATAGTGCTTATACTAGGATTAAATTATTTAGTTTTGCCATTTTTAAGTAGACTCTTTTGTTAAGAAATTTCAATTTCGGTATCTACAAAATAATTTAATATTTTATTCGAAGCCTTTTTATCTATTATTTTAAAATTTGTTGTTAAAGTCTCATTAGCAATATAATCTTTAAATTCTTGAACAGAATTTAAAATAATTTTGTCATCAGACTTAATACTTAGTGAAATTCTATCTGTTATATCAAAACCCATTTCTTTTCTTTGTTTTTGTACAATTGAAACAAGTTCTCTAGAAATTCTTTCTTTTAACAAATCATCATTCAAATCGGTATCTAAATAAACACTGAAGTCTTGAACTATATCTTGATTATCACGATTCTCATTTTTAATTAGTCTTATATCAATATCAGAAATGTCGATGTCTTCTTTATTGAATTTTAATTTTTTACTAGTTATTAGTTCTTTAATTTCCTGTTGATTTAAATTTGATAAATAAATTTTAAATTTATTTATATTCTCACCTAATTTAGGTCCTAAAGTAGAGAAATTTGGTTTACATTCATATTTCACCCAATTTTCAAAATTATCATCAAATTCTAGATTTTTTATATTCAATTCATTTAGAATTATTTCTTCCATTTTACTTATTTGTTTAGATTTTTCTGAATCATTTGTAATTATTGTCAACCTATTTAAGGGTTGTTTATTTGGTATATCGACTTTTAGTCGTATGTTCCTAACAGATCTAATTATATTTTTTGCAATTTCCATTTCATTTTCTAAATTCAAATTAATAAAATCTGAGTTTGATATTGGATAATTTTCATAATGAATACTTCCTTTTTCCCTATCTGTCAAACCTTGATAGATTTCTTCACAGATAAAGGGTAAAACTGGAGCCATAGTCTTAGAAAATTCAAATAAAACTTCATGAAGAGTCTTAAAAGCGTTAATTTTGTCTATATCATCTTTACCTTTTTCTTTCCAGAACCTTTTTCTATTAGATCTTACGTACCAGTTAGTTAGTTCATCTATGAAGTTCATAAGTGGAGGAATAACTTCATATAAATAATAATTTTCCATCTTTTCGTTAACTGTTTTGATTAAAGACTGTAGTGATGAAACAATCCACTGGTCCATAATAGGTCTTTCACTAAGTGGTGATGCTGTATTTAGTTCTTCTATAGTTATTTCATCTGCATTCGCATAGTTTGAAAAAAAAGAAAAACTATTCCATAAAGGTAGGATGACATTTCTGGTTACTAATTTAACTCCCTCTTCTGAAAATTTTAAAGGTTCTCCTCTTACAACTGGTGAATTTATTAAATAGGCTCTTAAACTATCACCTCCATAATTATCTAGTAAGTCTTCTGGATCAGGATAATTCTTTAAGCTTTTACTCATTTTCCTACCATCTTCAGCAAGTATCATTCCTGTTGTTATACAGTTTTTAAAAGCTACTGAATCAAATAAAGCAACTGAAAGAATTGTTAAAGTATAAAACCAACCTCTTGTTTGATCTAAACCCTCAGCTATAAAATCAGCAGGAAATCCCTCCATAAATGTATCTTTATTTTCAAAAGGGTAGTGTTGTTGCCCATAAGGCATCGAGCCTGATTCAAACCAACAATCTAATACTTCAGGTGTTCTTTTATATTTTTTTCCGTCTACTTCTATTTCAATATCATCAAGATAATGTTTATGTAAATCAGTTACTTTTTTACCTGATAATGACTGAAGCTCTTCTATAGATCCAATGCAAATTAAATCTTCCGGATCATCTTTATTAATCCATATCGGTATACAGCTTCCCCAGTATCTGTTTCTACTAATAGCCCAGTCTCTTGCATTAGATAACCAATTAGAAAAACGTTTATCACCTATAAAACCTGGTACCCAGTGTGTCTCATTATTTAGTTCAACCATTCTTTCTCTAATTTTTTCAACATTTACAAACCATGTAGGAATTGCTTTATATATAAGAGGTTGTCCTGTTCTCCAGCAAAATGGATAAGAGTGAGTTTCTACTGTTTTACTAAATAACAAACCTCTATCATCTAGTTGTTTAATAATTAATTCATCAGCGTCCTTAACATATTTATCTTCAAGTCCCTTAACACTTGAATCAAATTTGCCCGACATAGTTACGGGATCTACGATTGCATCTATCCCAGCATTTTTAAGTGAATAAAAATCACTTTCTCCGTAAGCTGGAGCTTGTGAAACTAAACCTGATCCCGATTCTGTATTTGTATCATCACTATGAATTAATCTAAAAGCTCCATTGCTATATTCTTCATTAAACTCATCGTAAGCTGGTATATATTCTGCTCCAACTAAATCAGAACCTAAAGATTCATCAATTATTTCATACTTATAATCTTTTAGCTCTTCAAGCCTTTCCTTAGCTATCCAATAAAAAGTATTATTTAACAAAATTCTAGAATAGATAATTTCATTGCCTATCGCTATAGCAAGATTTCCTGGTATACACCAGGGAGTGGTTGTCCAAACAAGAAACTCATCATTTTCTTTAATTTTTTTATAATCAACACTTGCTTTTAGTGTAAAAAAAATAGAAGGGTCTTCAATTTCCCTATAGTCCATATTTGCTTCAAAATTCGAGAGAGGGGTAGAAGCAGCCCAAGAATACGGCAAAACCTTGTAGTCTTTATAGATTAATTTATTTTTCCATAATTCTTTGAACACCCACCAGACACTTTCCATAAAATCCGGATCCATAGTTTTGTAATCATTTTCAAAATCTACCCATCTACCAATTTTTCTTGTAATTCTTTCCCAATTTTCAGTATTTGTTTGGACTTGTTTTCTGCAAGCTTCATTGAAATTAGCAATTCCATAATCATCTATTTCTTGAGGATCTTCAAGACCTAATTCTTTTTGAACCTCCATTTCAATAGGTAAACCATGAACATCCCAGCCAAATCTTCTTTCTACATAGAAACCTCTCATGGTCCAATAACGAGGTACAATATCTTTAATTACTCCTGCTAGTAAATTACCATAATGTGGACTTCCAGTCGGAAAGGGTGGTCCATCATAAAATCTAAATATTTTCCCATCTTTTCTGTTATTTAGTGAATTTTGAAAAGCACCAATTTTGTCCCAATATTTAGCTATTTTTTCTTCGTTGTTAGCTAAATCAATATTATTATCTACTCTTTTGAACATATCTTTAAGATTTTAAATACTTTATTGAGAAATACACTCTTTTAGTTAAGAATTAAATAATTTATTTTATATTTGATTTATTCATAAATTTAGTAAGATACTTTCATTAAATAATTAAAGAAATAAATGAAAAGAAAATTAGCACAGTCAACAATAAATAAATTTAAAAAAAGGCTTATAGACGAGCAAAAACAACTACGTGATATTTTAGAAAGACACCAAGAAGAGCGAGAAAGAATTAGACTATCCGAAGCTTCTGCTGAAAGGAGTCCAGATCCAACCTCTGCTGACGGTGGCTCAATGGCATTTGAACTTGAAAAAGAATTGACTTTGGATGAGAATACTAAACATTTGTTAAATCAAATTGATCACGCTTTAGTTTTAATAAAGAAGAAGAAGTATGGTAATTGTGAAAGTTGTGAAGAACCCATACCTGTTACAAGGTTAGAAGCATTACCTTATTCGACGAACTGTAAAGATTGTGCAGTATTAATTGAGTCTTAGAAGTATTACAAAACCTATTTTTATATCAATTTTTTTAGCTTTAATCGATAATTATTTCAAATACTTAGTCAGGGTTAACAATATTCAAGAGACTGAAATTATTAATGATTTCTTAACAATCGATTTAACATACAATACTGGAATTGCTTTCGGCCTTTTAAGTGATAAAACAACCATAACTTTTATTATTTCCTTAGGTGTTTTAATCTGGTTAATTTTTCAGTTTAATAAAGTAGATAACGGTTCGTTGGAATATTATTCCTTAATTCTAATTCTTGGAGGTGCTTTTGGGAATCTAGGAGAAAGAGGATATAACTTAATTATTTCTAATAATGGTAAAGTAACTGATTTTATTGAATTATTATTCATCCCTAGTTTTAATATTGCTGATTCTTTCATTAGTATTGGAATTTTTCTTCTTATTATTTCGGAGTTTCAAAATAAATAATCTTAGTATTTTATATGAGAATAAAAATTTTATAATTTTTAATAAACCTAATGGTTTGCTGACACATCCTACTAAGAATTCTTCTGAGAATACACTAAGGGACGAATTAATTAAATTACACCCTTCAGTTAAAGAATGGGGAGTGCCTTTTAGGGAAGGGATAGTTCATAGGTTGGACAAAGTAACATCAGGAATTATTTTGTGTCCCCTTAACGAGTTAACATTCAAAGCTCTCAGTGAACAATTCAAGAAAAGAACTATAAAAAAAACATATATGTCAATAATTGAAGGACACACCAATACAGAGACTGGCATTATTGACCTACCACTAAAAAGGTCTATAGAGAATAGAAATAAGAGAACAGTCGATAAGAGCGGTAGGGACTCAATCACAGAATTTAAGACAATATTAAAAACAAAAGATTATAGTCAAATTTCGATAAATTTAATCACAGGTCGAAATCATCAAATAAGGGCACACATGGAGTACCTGAAAACTCCAGTTGTTAACGACACCCTTTATGGAGCCAACCCTTTGGAATTTTTAAAACCTTATGAAATTTGTCTTCATTCTTCATCATTAGAATTCTCTATTTTTGAAGAAGAATATAGTTTTAAAGTTGATCCACCATTATTTTTTAATAGAGTTCTGGAAGTGTAAATTTTTTAAAATAGATTTAAAATACATCTATGAGTAAATCTTTTGTACATCTACATGCTCACACTGAGTATTCGATGCTTGATGGTGCAGCTAAAATTGAAACTTACTTAGATAGAGTAAAAGAACTTAAACAACCTGGTGCAGCAATAACTGATCATGGTAATCTTTATGGTGCTTTAGAGTTTTATAATTTAGCAAAGAAAAAAAAGTTAATTCCGATTATCGGTTATGAAGCTTACATAATAAATGATTCAAGATTTGATAGACCAGATAGATATAGTAATAAACGTTACCACCTTACTTTATTAGCAGAAAATACAAAAGGTTATTGGAACCTTGTTGAAATGGCAAGTCGAGCTTTTACTGAAGGTTATTACTATAAACCAAGAATTGACTATGAATTATTGCAAAAATATAGTGACGGAATTATTGCTTTATCTGGATGTCTTGGAGGTGAGATTGCACAATATTTAGCTCCAGACGGCTCTACCGAAGAAGGCAATAGTCCTACCGAAAGGAGTTTTGATAAAGCTTTAGAAAAAGCAAAATTTTATCAGTCTATATTTGGAGAAGAAAAATTTTACATTGAATTACATAATCACGGGATAGAACAACAAAAAATTATTTTACCTGATTTAATTAAAATATCCCATGAGATTGGTGCACCATTAGTAGCAACAAATGATTCTCATTATGTAAATCCTGAAGACTCATCAGCACATGATGCTTTATTATGTGTTCAAACTAATGCAACCTTGGATGATGAAAATAGATTTAGTTTTGATGGTTCAGGATATTATGTTAAATCATCAGAAGAAATGAGAAAGTTATTTCCGCAAAATAAATATCCAGATGCTTGTGATAATACTATTAAAATTGCTGAAAAAATAGATTACAGTTTTGATTCCCCCAAGTATTACTTACCTGACTTTCCAGTTCCAGAAAAAAATAAATCAATTGAGGAATTTCTATATGAAAAAGTTCAAGAAGGAGCAAAAGAACTATATCCAAAAATTACTAATGAGATCAAGGAAAGAATAGATTACGAATTAGAAGTTATTAATTCAATGGGATTTCCTTCATATTTTTTAATAGTTGGTGACTTAATGAAATATGCGAAAAATAAAAATATTAGAACAGGTGCTGGTCGTGGATCTGCTGCTGGATCAATAGTCTCTTATTGTTTAGGAATAACCGGCATAGAGCCTATAAAATATGGTTTGCTATTTGAGAGATTTTTAAATAAAGGCAGGAAAGAATTACCAGATATAGATATGGATTTTGACGAAAGATACAGAAATGATGTTATCCAATATGTAATTGACAAATATGGAAATGATAAAGTTGCACATATAATAACTTTTGCAACTATTAAAGCTAAACAGGCAATTAGGGATGCTGCAAGGGTATTAGGGCTACCATTTTCTTCAGGTGACAAAGTTGCTAAATTAATGCCTCCAATGATACTTGGTAATACAGCAACAATTTCTGAGTGTTTGAAGCTTGATGAAGACAACAAAAGTGGTTACAGTAAAGAATTTTATTCCGCTTCTTCAGAATTGAGAAACCAATATAAAAATGACGAAGAAGTAAAAAAAATTATAGATATAGGACTCGGTTTAGAAGGACTAAGAAGACAAGATGGTATCCATGCTGCTGCTGTGGTAATTTCTCCGGATACATTGACAAGCTTTTTACCAGTTCAGCAAAAAGGTAAAGAAGCTGAGCTTGTTACTCAGTATGAGATGCATACAGTTGAGCAATTGGGTTTATTAAAAATGGATTTTCTTGGTTTAAGAAATCTTTCAATAATAGATAGAACTCTTGAATTAATTGGTAATTCAAAATTAGATATAGACAACATTCCATTAGATGATAAAAAAACATTTGATTTGTTTTCTCAAGGCAAAATGACTGGTGTGTTTCAATTGGAAAGTAGGGTAGCTCAATCTACATCTAGGAACCTTAGGCCTAAAAAATTTGAAGATATCGTAGCTTTAGTTGCCTTAATAAGACCAGGTCCACTTGGTGCTGGAATGCACAATGAATTTACAGATAGAGCTACTGGTAAAAAAGATATAGAGTATCTTCATAAAGACCTTGAGGAAATTTTATCAGAAACTTATGGAGTTATTTTGTATCAAGAACAAGTTATGCAGATAGCTCAAAAAGTTGCTGGTTTTGAGCTAGATGAAGCAGATGATTTAAGAAAAGCTATGGGCAAAAAGATACCAAAAGTTATGGAGAAACAGAGAATTAAATTTACTAATGGTGCTATAAAAAAAGGATATTCCGAACAGTTTGCAATAGAGTTATTTGACCAAATTGCATATTTTGCTGGTTATGGATTCAATAAAAGTCATTCAGTACCTTATGCACTTCTTGCTTATCAAACAGCTTATTTAAAAGCTAATTATCCAGCTGAATATATAGCTGCCTGTTTAACTGCTGTAAAAAGAGACAAAGAAAGAACAGCTGTATTTTTATCTGAATCTAGAGAATTAGGTGTAAAAGTATCTACCCCTGATATAAATGAAAGCTTGGAAGATTTTTCTGTTAATAATAATGAAATTATATTTGGATTATCAGCTATAAGAAATGTAGGAGATGTAACTGCAGAAAAAATAATCGAAGAAAGAAAAAAAGGAAATTTTGAATCAATAGAAGAATTTCTTTCAAGGATAGATTCTAGGTCACTTAATAAGCGTGGTGTTGAGGCGATGATACAAGGAGGTGCCTTTGATAAATTTGGATATCCCAGAAGAGGTATTTTTGAATCTATTATTGATCTAATTGAAGACGCAAAGAACTTAACAAAAAATAGTAAAAATTCTCAAGCATCTTTGTTTGATGTTGACGAAAATATCCAAAATAAAACCAAAATTAAAAATATTGAATGGGATAAAAAAGAATTATTAAATAGAGAAAGGGAAATGTTAGGATTTTTTGTAAGTGAAGACCCTCTTTCAGGGTATGGTGAAGTTTTAAGATCTGATTCGTCCCATTCAATAATAGAATTATTAGATTATCCAGAAGATGAAGAGGTTAATGTAGTTATTTCTGGATTAGTATCTAATGTTCAAAAGAGAGTTTCAAGAAGAGGTAATCCTTGGATTCAACTAGACCTACAAGAAACAACAGGCTCCGTTGGAGTGTTATTGTTTAATAAATTAGTAGAAAAATACAATGCATCATTTGACGGTGAAGCTTACATTAAAGTAACTGGTACGTATGTAGGCGGATCTGAAAATATTATAAGAGCCAGAGATATAGAGATAATAGATCCTTCCAAAATGATTAATGATTTAGATTCAAGCCCTTTAAGAATAACTGTATCTGAAAATGATTTAGATAAAAATAATTTAGTATTGTTAAAAGAATTATTACAAAAGCATCCAGGTAATTCAAAAGTAGAGCTGGAAGTTAACTCATCTGAGGGATCAAAATTATTAGAACTAAAGTCAATAAAGATTAAGAAAACTACAAAATTACGCAATGAAATAAATACTTTACTTTCCAACTAATTAGAATTTAAGTATGGCATTTAATGTTAGTGAATTTCAAGAAAGATATAAAAAAAGAGCTGAAGCAGTAAAAAGTAGAGGCATGCCTCCAATTGGTGGAGAAGAGAGGTTGGCCTTTATTAAACAAGCTGAAGAAGATTATCAAGATTACATGATTATTGCAGAATCTGAATATGAAATTGCAAATGATTATTTAATATTTAGATATAAGTTGGATAGTTAATTTAAATTTTTACCCATTGGAAAGATAGTATTAATTACTTCAGCACAAGCTTTAGCAATCTCCATGTGTTCTTTCTGTGTACCATTAGCCGCTCTCAATTGGATATAATGAATCCAGCTTCTTAGAGTTCCGTTCATATAAAGCCTACTAACTGTATTTCCTTCTGGTAATACAGATCTTGCTTGTTCTTTAGCAATTCCAGATTCTATTGCCCAGTTATAGGCATTAACTGCTAAATCAATTACTTCTTCTTGTTTTTCATTCCATCTGTTAATAATTTCTGAATCTTTCGTTTCAATTGAATTTTGTCTATTTTTTGGATCTTGTAATCTTGCTTCTCTAGTTACAAATTCTAAGTCTTTTACTGGATTTGCGTATCTTTGACTAAATTCTTGAAAACTAAATGATCTATGTCTTAATATTTGTCTAGCAATATCTCTTGTTGTTTCAATCTCGAGGCAAGCATTAACCATTTCAAGTGGAGACCAATGAGCATTTTTGATTAAATATTTAATAAGTTTTTCACTAGTTTCAGTATTTAATTGATTTGAAGGATTAGAAACTCGTGCGCAAAATGCTACTAATTCTTGAGCATCGTCAATACCTTCTCTAGAAATATCTTCTGCTGGTGTTGAATAACTTATTAATTTTACTTTCATTTATGTAACTATATTAAAATAAAAAAAATATGTTTTTATTAAGAGTGATAGTTTTTTTAATACTGGTTTCTATTATTTTGATTTTAGGATTTCCATTATTTTTGATTTATGACCTTTCAAATGGTGGTAATTTTTTTGGTGTTTGTGATGATATAGCAACTTGTATTATACCAATAACTGAAGGTCCAAAACTGTTAGTATTCTTAATCGTATCTTTCTTTCTATTGGTATTATTACTACGTTTAATAATGGTTTTTATAAATAAGTATCAAAAGGTAGATACTATTCTTTGATTACAAAATAAATTGAAAATAAAACAATTCCTACACCTA